>JAEOSR010000159.1 GCA_016840285.1 Candidatus Hodarchaeota archaeon
GCCCATACCAGAACCAATACCAATAATCGAACCCGAACCCACGCCCATACCAGAACCAATACCAATAATCGAACCCGAACCCACGCCCATACCAGAACCAATACCAATAATCGAACCTGAACCCACGCCCATACCAGAACCAATACCAATAATCGAACCTGAACCCACACCAGTGGTTGAACCCTCTCCTGAAATACCTGATTTGGCTCCAGCGATGTCTGCTGATATCCCCCCTGACTCAAGTGTCCCTCCACCACCCGACAAATTTCAAGCTCTTAATGAAGCACTGAAAACTAGTGGTCTTGATCAGCCAACTGAAGATCTAAGTGAACCCCCACCATCATTGACAAGTATGCTTTTACAAAAGGATGAAGCTAGCGATAAGGAAGAAGACGATATGCTATCATTATCTTTGCGAGAAGCTCTGAAAATTCTTCGAGACGAAGATGAAGATTGAGGCGAGCTTTTTATGAGTGAGAAAAACATCGTTCTTACTTGTCTTTGGAGATCAGATGATTTCGTTGTCTCTGAATCCAAAATTCATCCTTCTGAAAATGAGGCTGTGTTGATTATTGATGAAAACACCGAGAGAATATCTATCCAAATCCCTCGGCATTTTTCGTTGATTTCAAAAAAGATAATAGAACGTCGTGTTCAAAGTATAGCAAAAAGTGGTTTTTTAATTCCAAAAACTCAAGTGAGAATTGGGACAAGTTTTGAAGTAGAAATCGTTAAGGATGAAGTCATTCCTGAAGTTCTCCTTCAGGAGGGGCATAAGTATTCATTAGAAAGACCCACAGCTCCTATTGAAACCCCTAGTCAGCCAGTGATAGAAGAAGTGGAGCAGGAATATGTTCCCACCTACTTGACTCAAGAACAATCAGTTGTAATTACTCCTCCCGTTGTAGAGGTTAAACCTGAAGTTGATACTTCCCAAGAATCTTTTCCTCTTAAAATAGCAGAAGAAACTGAAGATTTTTTAGGTGATAGTGAAAGTATTGCAGGTCGCTTCATCATAGCTCTTGCAAAAACGGGTGATGTGTACGTCACCCACAAGAATGATCAATTTTCTGTAGAATACTCTGCAGGTCGCGTAGATTTTTGTGTTCGTGGTGGAGACATTGACATTATCTTGACTAAGCGTATTACTAAAGATGATCAAACTCTGAAGCAAGCAATTCTTACTGCAACTCGGAAAGAACCATCCTAGCTATTTATTTTGGATTCTCAATAAGAAGTTTTGGCAATAACTCTTATTTGGACTTATAATACAATTTCTCGACTACGAGTTGTGTAGGACATTAATTCTTGTGAAAATAGTTCGACTAGGTTTTCATTTGTACTTATTACTCCGATTAATCCTTCTTTATCTGGATTTTTCGGTTCAGGACAGACTAGTAACTCTTCTGTATCACGAATGCAGCCCCAGAAATCCACTGTATCCAATTGTTTCAGCCTAATATTAGCCGATGATAAGATTTTCTTTAATGTTGACTCAGGTACCTTCCTAAAATCTCCAATGATGCTTATTCGGATTCTTGTCGGCTTTTTGGAGGCTGCAATCAGAGTTTGGAGCTCGGGACGGGGCATAAGAATTGTCAAAGACGCCTTTGCCCGCAATGTTAAGTCTCTCAACAACATTATAATAGCTGTTTCTCCAATAACTAAATCGCTGGATAAAAATGACGAGTCAATGTCTGAAATCCCGACTGAACGTGATAATTCTGAAATTTTGTCAAGACGTCGTTTCATTTCTTTAATTGAAAAGGTCAATGCAGATATTTCTTGTTCTAATTGTTGATCGATTTTCATAATTTGAGTATTTAGAATCTTTTCAGTTCTATTCAAAGTTGAATTAAGTTCGTCTAGTTGAGTATTCGTAAAGCTTGCCGTAAAAGCATTCAAACCAGAAAAATATGAATTAAATGAGCTTTCAAGATCAGTAACCTTTTTTAATAAACTATTCATCTCTAAAATGGAGTTTTCACTTGATTGATCAATTTCATCTAAAATCCCCTTGAAACCACTTCTTTCCAATTCAAAAGCTGGTTTTT
Organism: Candidatus Hodarchaeota archaeon; assembly: GCA_016840285.1. The sequence continues at coordinate 2,055 of JAEOSR010000159.1, forward strand.
CCTTGAAAAATGATTTTAAACTAGTTTCAAAATCTTCAGAGGTCTCTTGAACTAGATTAGAGAGGTCTTCAAGGAATTTAGTACTCAGTTCATCCAGGTGTTGATTGAAAATACCCACTTTTTCATTAAGAACTGTTTCCACATCATCTATTTGCGTTATCAGATCCTGATTTTTTATTCGTAGATAATCTTGGAACGAAGTTCTAAATTCAGAGCCAATTCTCTGTTTAATGTCTTGAAAATTGTACGAAAGGAGTTTAGTCTCTTCATCAAATATCTTTCGTACTTCGTTTATACCTGTTTCAGTTGCTAACACAATTTCATTCTCTGATTCACTCAAAGTATTATTTAAGCTATCGATTTTTTCTAGAATCATCGAGTGCTCTTTTAAAGTCTGTAGAATCGTCTTTCTGTCTTCATCTAAATTAGTTAAATTAGAAATGAATTCTTCTTTTCCTTTGAATAGTTTTCTACTTTGGATATCGTCTATTAAGCTTTTAATTAAGGGTTCTATATTATAAAGTTTTTTTTCGAGACCTGGAAATAGATCCCTCACCGAATTATTAATTTCTTCATACCCTTGTCTAATATTAAGAAAGTTTGACTTCTTCTGATTAGCATTTGATTGTAGATTATCGAGTAGTGAACTTATTTTTTCTATTTTTTCATTGAAAGCCTTTTCTTCATTTGAACGGTTGGTTTCAAATTGATCAAGAATCTCATTGACGCTCCCAGAATGTTCCCTCATTTTATTATCAATATCATCTTTTAAAGCTCTAAAATTTGTCTTGTATTCCCTCCTGAGTTTTTCAAGGTCACCATTTGTCTTTTCAGAAAGTATTTTATTTTCCTGTGCTGCTTTTTTTGAATGAGGGTCGAAAATACCAGTTATTTTCTCTAATTTTGAAAGATTAACTTGGATTAATTCTTCATTATGTTTTTCAAATTGATCTATTACCTGTTGAACCTTAACTTTAAGTTCTTCAACATCCTTTTGGATCACATTTTCTGAAGATTTGGTTGTTTTTTGGAAATTATGTGTTAATTCTTTGGAATTCACTTGAATTGGGGATAAACTTTGAGAGAAGTCATCCTCCAATTTTATAATACTTTTTTGAAGAATCTCTGTTGTTTCAATGAAAATATCAGAAATCTGCTTCATCTGTTCCTGAAAGGCATTTGATGCTTCTTTTCGTATGTTTACTAGAGTGATTGGATCATAGGCAAGAAAAAAGGCCTTTAAAAAAGGCTCCAAGGCAACATAACGCCCTACTTTCCCTGGAATTCTTTTTGCTAGTTTACTTCCAACTAATATTTGGAGGGCTTCTTGTGTTTTTATATAATCCAATCCTGATAATAAGCTGATTTGACCAAGAGTTGCCATACCGAGAGAGAGTAAACTTAAGTATACTTTTCCTTGATCATCATCGGTTAACCCAAGAATTGGGATAATTGCTTTAATTTCTTCTGAAGAAATCTTCAGTCCGACCATTATCATTACTTTCCAATTTCTGTTATTTTTATCACTAGAATCCATATGATTAAGATGAAGACTAAATTTGATCTTTCTTTAAATTAAGATTTGACTTGTATGGAAGTGAAGTCGTTTTACTAATTTTTAAGAGTATGTCTATAACTTTAGTACTCTCTACTTTAAGATGATATAAAATATTAACTATTCTTTGTCTATCCTGACAATAAAAGGAATACTTACTTTAGCGAAATAATAAAAATGTTCCTTTAAACAGGATTAGATAGAAATCGTTTATGGGTTTCCTTTCCTCTTTCCTTATTTTAATTAATAGAAGAGTTAATACAAGATATCTTGTAGGCTTGTTGGATACTCCTGAATGTTGAGAATTGATTGGAAGTGTTTAAAAAATAACTAAAAGTAAGAGTTCATAGCAAGTATTTAAGTATCTAATTTCTAACCTTTCAATTTGAAAAACTCACAAGTTCTAGAAGCCATAAGAAGAATGCAAATAGGAGCTGACTTTAACTGCTACTTATGAAAGTCTGTTTGCTTGGTGATGGTGCTGTAGGAAAAACTGCTCTACGCGAGCGGTATTTAGGTAAGCAATTCTCTAGTGGGTACGTGATGACGATAGGGGCAGACTTTGCTGTTAAGAAAACAAAGATACAGACTGAAGAAGGAGAAAAAGACGTCAAATTTCAGATCTGGGATCTTGCGGGCCAACCACGATTCAATAGTGTCCGAGAACTCTATTATAAGGGTTCTCATGGAGGATTACTTGTATTTGATATCACTCGACGAGACTCTTTTACGAATTTGAATAATTGGATAGACGAACTATACAAGAACGCTGGACGAGGAACGATGCCTGTTGCCGTATTGGGAAACAAAGTGGATCTAAGGAATGAAGCGGATGACTGTGTCACTCACTCAGAAGGATTGGAATATGCTGAAAATCTAAAAAAGGAGTTACAATTTAACTGTGAGATCCCCTACTTAGAAACTTCAGCAAAAACGGGTGAAAATGTCGATGAGTCATTTGCCCTGTTGGCTTATAATATCAGACAATTTTTAATGCAATTAAAGTAAATGAGAGCGACCTACGATTGGTCACTATTCTTCGAATTGGTCATCGAATCAAACGAGATAAGAGAATAACAACTCATCTAGCTCTCGTGGCTCGAGCTTTTGGGGCGGACCGTTTAGTTATCGCTGGGGATGAAGACGAAAATTTGCTCAAAACACTTGAAAAAGTTGTTTCTGAATGGGGAGGAAGCTTTCAACTAGAGTTGATCCCCTACGACGATTGGAAAACCTTTATTCAAGATTGGAAAATTAACCTGAAAAAAAGAATTGTGCATCTTACAATGTACGGTGAAAACCTCTCTGTTTTTGAGAGATCAGAGGAATTTAAGAGTCTGAAAAAACCATCACAGAAATTGTCTGGTCTCTTAGTGGTAGTTGGAGGTGAGAAAGTCCCTGGTAAGGTGTTTCAATTTGCTGATTGGAATATTGCCATTTCCAACCAACCACATTCTGAAGTTGCTTCTCTTGCAGTTTTCTTAGATCACATAAATTCCAATGCTTTACAAATACAGTTTTCAAATGCTCTTAAACAGGTTATTCCCTCATTAGAAGGAAAAAAAAATCTACTAGGAAACAAAAAGTATGGAAGGTAGAGGAAAAGTCCAGATTGGGATTATTGGAGATTCAAAAATACGAAACAAAAACCAGTATGACATTTGTTATGAGATTGGAAAAGAAGTCGCCCAAGCAGATGCGATATTAATCTGCGGGGGGCGCGGAGGAGTCATGGATGCTGCCTGTAAAGGTGTTTATGATGCAGGGGGGATTTCTGTTGGTATTCTACCTAGAGATGAGAATGATCCCGAAGTAAATGAATATATAACAGTTAGAATTCCTACTTTTCTACACTGGGCTCGTAACGTCTTAGTTCCCTTAGCCTCGGATGGTGTTATCGCCTGTGGAGGAGGTGCAGGAACTTTGAGTGAGTTGGCTTTTACTTGGATGAGGGAAAAACCTCTGGTATGTATAATTTCCATCCCTGGTTGGAGTCAAGAAATTGGTAAACGTGGATTTATTGACCATCGAAGTTCAAATTGCCAAATCATGACCGCAAAAACGGGATCAGAGGCGGTTATCAAAGTATTAGAGACCATCTAAGGCCTGAATAATGAGAGAAGTCCAGATTGCGATTTATCATTGAAAATTTCAGAAATACCGTCACATAATCCTTTCAATAAAGCATCTTTTTTCGAGTTAATTAAATCAGAATATTCTACAATTGTAGAATGGAATTCAGAATGATTTTTAGTTCGTACCGCGCCGAATATTCTAAATGCAATCTCAAAATAGTTTTTTGTGTCAAAATCATTAGTATTGGTTGGTTTTTCTTCAGAATGGAGATATTTGCCACAGCTTTCTATTTCATAAGCATTAATTTCAGCAAGGGTTAAGTAAGCCCTCATTTTCGGGGAGAGAGAGGACGATTCATACCAAGAGATTAATGCCTCAAAACATGACACATAGTCTTTTTTGTAACATAAAATTCCTGCATAACAGAAATAAAGGTCAGAAATAATATTTGTATTGAAATTTGCCTCATTAATTATATCATTTAAGTGTGAAAGGAATTCTGAACCTTGAAAGGCCTTTTCTACCATTATTTGATTACAAATCATTCGAACACATTTTTCAAGATTCTCTCCTCTTAATGCGACCAAAATTACAGGGATCAAATTAGCATAAATATGTTCCTTAATTTTAAGACGGATACTGATGATGAGGTGAAGTCCTAAATCACAAGCTAATTTTTCTTGATTTCCTGTAGCAAAAAGTGGAATGGACTTAGAAAGGATCATTTTAGCATGATCGGGGTTATTAAAACGAATTGTTCTTTGAATAGCCCCTTTCAACATTTGGAACCCATCGAACCAGTGGCCCTGTTTGAGCTCTTCCAATCCTCTTTCAAACCAACGGTCTTTTTTCATTTTTATTCTCCTTTAGCAGTGAATCTAAAGAGTCTCTTGAGTTTTAATACCTTGAGATGTTTTTTAAACGAAAATTTATAAGAGATAAACAAAGAAATCCCTTTGAATGTGATTCCTATACTATTGATTGACATCTGGATACCTTATCATCTTCCTGAATTCAGAATGAAGAGATTCTAAAAAACATAAAAAGAATGATTTTAAAATAACGCGCGAATAATCAATTAAAACAGTTATAATAATATATTTAACTAGCAAGAACTATCAAGCTTTATAAAATCGTAACGGGTATAGAGTGTTGATATACTTTGAGTGATTCCGAATTTATTAAAAAATGGTCTGTAGAAGATGATGGCACTTTAACTCCCGTCTCTCTTTCTTCGATGTCAGATCTTGCTAATGATAGTGTTTACATTATCGTTGATGAAAATGCGCGGAAAATTTTTATCTGGAAAGGTGAGAAAGCACCTGTACGGAGAAAATTTATTTCAGCAAAAGCCGCACAGCAAATGCGGCAAGAAAAGTACGGGATGGTTTATCGAATAGAAAGTCTCGATCCAGAATTAGAAGGTGCTGATTTCCTTGCGATTTTTGGTGCAACACCTGCGCCAAAGGAAGCAGCAGCACCAGGAGTTTCAGGATCAGAGGTTTTTACGAAACCAACTCCAGCTCCAACCCCAGTACAAAAACCTGCTGCAACACCCACACGCGCCCCTACTGCCGCACCCACACACGCTCCTACTACCGCACCCACACGCGCCCCTACTACCGCACCCACACGCGCCCCTACAACCGTACCCACACGCGCCCCTGCTGCCACTCCATCTCCCACGCCAGCTGCAAAACCAGCTCCAAGAGTTGTAAAAGAAACTGAAGTAGTAGTTACAGAATTTGCAAAATCTGTAACACCAGCCACTCTGGATGAAGTATCTGTAAAACTGAAGGAAATCGAAATACCAGACGATATGGAACGGGAAATTATCATTATTGGCAATATGGTCTTTTCTGCGATTAAAGAGCATTTAGCTCTTTTTTCAAAAGATGTTGTGAAATTAGAGCCGATGGATGACTTACCCTCTGGAATTTTTCCCGCTGCTCACTATCAAGTCAGACTTTTTATTGAAGATGGAAGAGTCATATTCACTGAACTATTAAGACAAAAGACCCGCTCTGAGAGAGATGAATTCATTGATGATATGCGAAAATCTCTCCTAGATTTATCAAAAATGGGAATTTAATTGATCTTTTGGAGAACCTAAAGTGCCCGGAGAAGAATACTTGCTCAAAATTTGTGCTATTGGGTCTGGTAGTGTAGGAAAAACCTCACTTATAAGAAGATTCGCAGAGGGGAAGTTTACGACAAACTACTTACCTACACTAGGAGTCGACATCACAACTAAACAGATCCAAGTTGATGCTAACAATGTTAAGCTAATACTGGTGGATACGGCGGGTCAGGAGTTTTTTGGCAAACTACGACCAAGTTATTATCGTGGTGCGTCTGCATGTCTCATCATGTTTGCTTTAAATGAAAAACCCTCATATGTAGCTATCCCAGATTGGCTAGCGGAATTTCGGAAACACATTCCCGATTCTTCAGTTCCAATAGCTTTGGCTGGAAATAAAAAAGATCTTACTGACCAGCGCCAGATATCTACTGATGAAGCTCATAAACTAGCAAAAGAATATGATATGACATATTATGAAACTTCTGCTAAACTAGGTGGTTCTGAGATTGAAGAAATATTTGTTGGCTTAACAAAGCAGGTACTACAAAAGAAACAAGAAAATAACATTTAAAAGTCATTTACAGCGAAATGAAATCTCAGGGATTAACAATGCAAGCAAACTCCGACTTTGAGGTCATAAAGAGAGACCATCAAGGGGTTCCAGTTGTCAAAATAGTATTTTGGGGGCCAACTTTAGCGGGAAAAACAACTGCACTTACTATTACAAAGGTATTGAAGAGTCTTGAAGACCCAGAGAATGTTTACAAATTCCTTAAATTAGAGGATCCCACAGGCAGGACTTTATTCTTCGATCAAGCAATTTTTGGCGTAGGTAGAACCGCAGCAGGATTACCAATTTTGAAATATCATCTTTTTACTGTTCCTGGTCAAGAACGGCATGCTGGGCAGAGAAAAGTAGTCTTACGTGGAGCACATGGTTTAATTGTTGTTGTTGACTCTGAAAAATCTCGATGGGAGGAGAACAAATTCTCATTGAAAGAAATCAACACTCTTGCTGGTGATAAACTGGCCAGTGGAGCCTTACCTTATCACATTATGTTAAATAAAATGGATCTTCCTAAAGAGCAGCGAATATCATCATTAGAGGTAGGAAAATTACTTAATGAATCAGGAGTAGTAGGAAGTCTTCGAGATGCAGCCGTTCGAATAGTTGAAGTGTCCTGTCTCGAGGCTAGGGATGACCTAAAGAAGCTACTTTCACAAAGTGATCGAAGTAAAATTGTTGACGCCAATGGAAGATTAAAAAAAGAAATCCGACCAATGAGTGTCACTCGTGTTATCAAATCAGTTGAAAGTTTGATACGTGAAATAATCATTCAGATGATGAAACAACAAAGTTAGTTAATTTTTATTATACTCTTTTTCAGTTTAATTTGACTTCCAATCCAAATTTTATCTCTAATAAGGAGAGATAACATTGTGAGAATCTCTGTAACAAATCCCCATGTTATTTCAATTGCTGTAAGAGAGTTTAAAAGAGGATCAATTATTATATTTCCAACTGACACAAGTTACGGGTTGGGAACGATCGGGTTAAAGTGGAATGATAGAAATATACGACGAATATATGAAATCAAATCACGATCATTTGATAATCCCCTTAGTCTCCTTATAACAAAGAAGATGCTTTCAAAATATGTCGTGATTCATCCTCGAACTAAAGAGATTTTAGCGAAATATTGGCCTGGTGGGCTCACAGTTGTTTTGTCATGTGAAACTGAGGGTTCTAAGACATTATCCTCACTACTAAATGTAAAAAATCCCCAGAAAATTGCATTTCGTGTTCCCAATCACGAACTTTTACTTAAGGTTCTCGATAAGGTGGGTAGCCCGATCATCGGCACTTCTGCCAATAGATCGGGTTCAAAACCAAAATATGATCTTCATTCAATTACACAAGAGTTTTCCCGAGAAACCATTCATCTTTGGATAGATGCGGGAAGATTATCCGAAATTCCTCCTTCTAGTGTGGTTGATCTTACTGATCCATTGAACCCCATTCTGCTACGAAAAGGGAATGCTGATTTTGATAAAATTCTATGATACAAGAAATGAATCTGAAACTTTAATAACAACATTATGAGGAAGAACGAATTGATGAGTATACCTAGTCAAGAAACCTCAAGTGACATTCTTGTAATCCATCAAAACAGGATTATTTTCTCATCAGGTCAGGGCCCCCTAACAAGGCACTCAAAGATCAGTGCAACAGTAACTCAAGTACTGACTCTGTTTTCTGAACGAATAATGAAAGGAGAGCAGATTCACTTCATTCGTTTTGAAAAACACCGAATGATATTTTTATTCTCTCAAAATATCAAAGACGATAACCTTGTTGCCATTGTTTTAATTCCTATCGAACGGAGTCCCAGACAAGTTATCCCTGCCATGAGTATTGTTTTACGAATGCTTGAGGAGTTCTTGAGAGGTAATATCGAAGATGCTCAAGACAAACAACTAGATTGCTTTTACCAAATTCTTTCTTCTCCAAAAAATGCTCTTTTTGTTGTTCCACGACAAGGGGATGGTATATTAGCTGCTCTTGTTATATTAACGGCATTTGCTCATGATATGCGACTTGGAATCCAGCAAATTACTACAAATCTTCACTTTGTTGATCCTAGAAATATGCAAGAACTTCAAAAGGTTATTTTAAAATCTAAAACCCAAAGAATCCTTTCTTTTGTACCTCTTCCAATCGTGGAAGAGAATGAGAATATCGTCTTTTTTGGCTCAGATTTACCCCGCAGACAATATTTTTCGGCTCATCCTGGTGAGCGAATTTACGATGTCATTAGTAGAGTTTTTGGAAGCCAATCTAATGCTGCTAAAATGAGAAATTTCATTTTTAACGAAGATGCAAAAGAACTTGCTCAATCTATATCTCTGCTTCCAGAGTCTGAAGATGATTTTATTCGAAAAGAGATTTTGTTATCAACTGTATTACAACCTGGAAAAGATATTGTTGTAACAATGTCTGCCCCTGTCATGCAGAAACTACGAGAATTAACTCCTCCTGCTCCAATTGCTAGAGAAATCCCAGTTTCTGAAGAAACTCCTGTTACTAAGGAAGCTCCTATTACTGAAAAGCCTATTTTTGACGAAATCCCCCTTGTTAAAGAATCCAAGGTTCTGAGAGAAACCCCTGCAGTCAAAGAAATCCCTACAGTTACGGCTGACATGCAACTTAAACCTAAAATAGAAGTAACCGAGGCAATTCAACCTGAATTCCAGCAATCAATGGTCGAAACTGACCCTACATTTAAATTGGTAGCAGATCCAGACGCAATTCCTGAAGAAACACCAAGAGTGATGCCGGAATTCATCGAATCCGTTAAAGCCATTCCAGTTTCAGAGGTTGATAGCGATATATTAACCCGTTTAGATGAAGCGAGAGAACGTGGTTTTGAATATCGATTCGATTCAATTCCTTTAATACTGGATACTACTCCCTATCTAAGTAATGTCCCAGAGAATATGAATATACCATGCAAGGAATCAACAATCACGTTAAGACTTTTTCAAGGGGAAGATAACCAATTAATAATCCATGTTCATACATTCATTGATCGATTATCTGCTTTGAGAGACTCTCTTGAGGATCTTTCAATTAGAATTGGAGGGGAAATTCATCTAAAAGAGAATCATGTTTCATTAATTATCTCTAATGATAAACAACGGGTGGTTCTTCGAGCATTATTATGGCTAAGTATAGTAGAGTATCTTACGCAAGTTAAAATGAGGTTATTAGAAGTATCAGAACTATTTAAAATTCCAAAAGAAGGATCAATTTTAATTATTCCACCAAAAAGGGATTATATTAAAGATAAAATTCCTTCTAAATTCAGAATATTCATCGAAGAAACAGAAATTCGTAATCAATTTGAACAGGAGGACCTCTGGACTCTAGGGATATCTCAGAATGAACTCCTTTCACATCTAATGGCTCCTCTTAAACAAGGAGATGGTGTGGTTTTTGTGGCTTCCGAAAATAACCAAGAAATGGAAGAAATAGCATTATTCCTGCTATTTGTGTCTGAAATTTGTGGTATTGGATTTTCAAGATGGTAAGAAAGGCTATAGGAAATTCTTGACGAAGGCTGCTATTGTATCGGTCAGCAGAGGCTTACCCGTTGCAATGATGCTGTTTACCGTCCGGAATAGCAGAAAAGCTGACTGCTGTAATCTTTGTTGTTTTTCCGGTCAATTAAACTTAACGTCTCTTAACACTCCTTTTCTAGATGATAATCTCTCTTTTTCCCGTTATTTATTGTAGTAGAAAATTAATAACTAAGACTTCTTATTTTAGCTCTCCATTTAATTGTTAAAGTGATCTAACTTTTTTAAAAAGAAATGTCAGAGTATGTGTTTAGGACGGCTTTTTTTTGCTTTTATTATCTCGTAATAACCCTCCTCACGATGTTCATCCCAATGAATTTTTGATTCAAGGATCTCAATATAGGCTGGGAAAAAAGGAGCATCTAATACAAAAGATTCAAATTCTCCTCCTTCACCTATCATTGATAATTCGGAACTAGATTGGTTGAAAGTTTCTAACACCTGAGGGGAGATTTCTTTTCCTAGTAATTCTCTACCTAAACCCATACTGGAAACAGATGTAATGATAAAGCGAAATTGTTTAGTGAATAATTCAGATAATAATAACCTGGGTGATAATCTCCATAAGGGGTTAAAACATTTCATATTGGCAAGCTGAGCTGCACGGTTGAACTTGTAACGCTGAAATTCTGATCGAATCCCCCCTGTAATTATTGTCTCCGCACCAGATTCAATTAAAGCGTTTTTGAGAGAAAAAATTTCGTCTTCTATATTGCAATTATTGACCCAAATATCTTTATGCAAAATCCCTAGCATTTCAGCCATTAGAGCGACGTACTGAGTATTTGGTATGTGAAAAAGCAGACTTTCGGGGCATGTGGATCTTACGGTGAGAATTGATACAACCTTAAATTGGTGTAACGCAAGCCACAGAGCTAGAACAGAATCTTTACCACCTGAAACAAGACAAGTCACTTTCAAGATATTCCACTTTTACAAAGATTGGAAATTTATATTTTCTCATTCCAAATCCCTCTCCTCACAAGTAAATTTTCTTCTTATCTATTAAATGCAGTTTATCTGTCCTTTAACTACTGTCAAGTTCTAGATAATTGAAAGCGCCTGAATATTTTTCTTAGAGAGAAATAAGTTGTCTACAGAAATTGTTAAAGAAATAAAATCGCTAAAGAGAGATCGGAATGCTCTCCTACTAGTTCATAACTATCAGGATTCCAAACTCCATGAACTTGGGGATTTTTCAGGCGATAGTTTTGAACTAGCTCATAAGGCAAAATACACAGACAACAATATAATTGTGTTTGCAGGTGCAGAGTTCATGGCAGAGACTGCAGTTATTTTGAATCCCAAAAAAAAGGTATTAATTCCATCTTCAACAGCTAAGTGTCCTATGGCTCATATGCTATCACCAAAGGTTATGAAACGCTATCAAATTCAGTATCCAGATGCTTCTATTGCTGTATATGTGAATACAACTGCTGAAATTAAAGCAATGGCAGATATTTGCATTACTTCTGGAAACGCGGTGAAGATTGTCTCAAAAATGGATAATGACCAAATACTTATTGGTCCTGACCGTAATCTTGCCTTCTATATCCAAAAACTGCTTCCTAACAAGAATATCATCCCTTTTCCAGAAATTGGCCATTGTTACGTTCATAAAAAGTTTATTCCTTCTGATATCAAGAAATTAACAGTTAAATATCCTGAAGCAGAAGTTATTGCCCATCCAGAGGTTGATCCTTCTGTTCAAAGGCTTGCTGATAAAATTTGCTCAACTAGTGGGATGCTGAAGGAAGTTGGTAAATCCACATCAGAGGAATTCATTATTTTAACTGAAATTGGTCTTATCGATCGGTTACGATCAAATTTTCCCACAAAAACGTTCATACCTGCTCGTAATGATGCTATATGTATCCAGCAAAAGAAAATTACGATTTATAATCTATATCTATCACTTTTACATGAACGATATCAGGTAAGGATTCCACCTAAAATTGCTAAAAAAGCCCGTTTGTCACTTGAGCGAATGCTTGAATTCTCAGAATAATAATAGGAGCTTTTAACATGTCTTACATGCCTCCAAAATTGTTAGAAACAAAACTTCTTAAATTTCTTGAAGAAGACATGAATTATGGAGATATTACTAGTGACTTAGTCCCAAATATCCCAATCCATGCTAATATAATCTCTAAGCAAGAGGGAGTGATTTGTGGCTTAAATTTTGCTGAAATTCTCTTAAAATCCTTAGGGGTTGAGGTTTCAAGCTTATTTGCAGATGGAGATACAATCAGGACAGGAGATATTATTTTACAGTTAAGAGGTTATAGTCGTGCAATTCTAGCTTGTGAACGTACAATCTTGAATATATTAATGCGTCTTTCAGGTATTGCATCACAAACCAGAAAACTTGTTGAAAGATTAAAACAAACCAATCAAAATATCAAAGTCGCTTCGACGCGGAAAACAACACCAGGATTTCGATATTTTGAAAAATATGCTGTAATAATTGGTGGAGGAGACCCCCATCGAATGAATTTATCTGATACTGTTCTGATTAAAGAGAATCATCTTCGATTACTAGGAGAAGAGGCTATTCTCAGCATTTTGGATCAGTCCATGAAGAAGACTTCTTTTACAAAAAAGGTTGAGATAGAAGTTGAAAATTTGTCCGAATTAAGAGTCGCCCTAAAGGCATCTCCAGATATAATCATGTTAGATGATTTCTCCACTGATGACATCCACACGGCCATTGAGATTGTCAAACAAGCCTCAGATCGAGTACATCCACTTATTGAAGTGAGTGGAGGGATTACTAATCATAATATAGATAAATTCCTTATTCCTGGTATAGATATAATTTCTATGGGAACGCTTACTCATTCTGCTAAAGGCATTGATTTTTCATTGAAAATCATGAAAATTTTATCTTCATCCCCAATAGGAGAGATTGGTCTTGTTGATTAAATTGCTCCGTGGGCTTGTTATTGCGTTCATATCAGCTATTATCATATGTTTTGTAATTTTCATCTTTTCACCCTTACTACCTTTTAATATCTTTGAAGGTTACTTGGGGGTAATGTCATTTCTTGTTGTTGTTGGATTATCCTTTCTAGTCTATATATTTCTACCACCAGAGTCTTCACCGCTCAATTCTTCCTCTCAAGATGAAAATACTATTCATTCTGATACAAAGAGCTCCCTTTAGGAATGGAGGATAAAATATGCCTGTAAATCAAGGATTTCAATCTAAAAAAGCTATTTTAGAATCTATATCCATAGCAAAGTCTACTTGTATATATGGCCCCTCAAAAATTAGAAGAAATTCCATTATAGACTCTTTTGTTGTCATTGGATATCCAACGAGAAGTAAAACTAAAGATTTAATGCTGAAGGATGATGATCTAAGTATTGAGAATTTGTATGATAAGGTTTCTAACGGCTCAGTTATAGGGGAAAATGATCATATCAGACCTTTTACGACAATATACGAAAATTCATTACTAGGAAATCATGTAGAAACAGGAACGAATGTTGTTATTAGGGAAAATTGTCAGATAGGTTCGGGAAGCATTATCGGAAGCGGTACAGTTCTTGATGGTGGAGTAACGATAGGAAATAACGCCCGAATTCAATCAAGCAACTTTATTCCTCCAAAAATTGTATTAGGAAACAATGTTTTTCTAGGACCTGGTGTACGGTTTGCCAATGATCATTATCCTGTAAGTAATAAACTTACAACTACTATAGTTGAAGATAATGTTATCATAGGCATTGGGGCTATTATCTTAGCAGGAATTACAATAAAAGAAGGAGCAGTCATTGCTGCTGGTTCTATAGTAACTAAAAATGTTCCAGATAACTTTGTTATGATGGGAATACCTGCAAAACGTGTGATGACTCGTGAAGAATATGATGTGAAACAAAAAACCCATGAGACTTCTTCTGATTGAACCTATAATTCAAAGCGGATGACACTTACAGGGGCTAGCGTCACATTTAGGGCATTTATATGGATATTTCTGATATGCTGCAGTCTCAAGATCGATATTAAGAAGATTACACAGAGAACAAAGCCACGCAAACACATCAGCTACTTCTTCTTGCAAGGAGTCTAGATCCTCTTTCAGATAAGCTTCAAAAAACTCTCCAATTTCTGTTTGCAGGCGTATTAGGTTTCTTTCAACCCCTCTTTTTCGATCTCGATCACCATAGAGGGTGACCATTAGCTCCTGGAATTCACGAATAGTGTGATTCACCGATAACTCCTCTATAAGAATTGTACCTTTGAGTGGTCACCAATATTCAAATCATGTCCCTTTCCGATCAATTTGACCTCATCTCCAATAAGAGAATCATGAATACTAGTATTATAAATTTGGGAACCGCTTCCAATAATCGAGGAAGAAAGAATTGACTTCTTAATAGCAGTACCTTTATCGATACTCACATACGGACCTATTATTGAGTCGGAGATATCACAGTCTGTCTGGATTGCAATAGGAGGAATTAGAATCGTGTTATTCAACTCACTTTCAACAGAGGATTCTTTATTCTTATCTAATACGTATTTATGTGCAGCTAAGAGATCCTCTTTTTTTCCACAGTCAAACCATCTACCAGAATCAATTGCTCCAAGAACAAGGCCCTTTTCTACCATAGCTTGAAGAGCATCGGTTAGTTGTATTTCTCCTCCTATTCCGATTTGGTTAGAGGTGACTAGTTCCTTCAAAGCATATTTTAATTCTAAAGAGTCACGAATAATATAGACACCAGTTATAGCGAGTGATGAAGTGGGATTCTGAGGTTTTTCTATTAATTGTTTTACTTCAGTAGAATTTTCGTGTGTAGTTACGATACCATAAGATTGAGGATTGGAAACTGACTTTACTGTGATTGCTCCAGTCCAATTGGGAAATTTATTATACTCCTCTAACATTAGTGAAAATGAATTTTCATATAGACTATCACCAAGGGTAATTACAACAGGCTCGCCATTTAGAAATTCAGCAGCGGTAAATATTGCATGGCCCAAACCCTTGCGATCTTTTTGTACTACAAAGGTAAAATTACAAATTTTTTCATAATTGGATTTGATATAATTAATTAACTTCTCTTTCTCATAACCTACAATCACGATAATATCTTTAATGTCGACTTCGATGATACTGTCCATAATATGAGATATTAGTGGCTTATTTCCTAATGAAAGAAGCGCTTTTGGCTTTGTATTGGTATGTGGTCGCAGTCTCGTCCCTTTTCCAGCAGCAGGTATGATACATCGCATGATTATGACTCCACGAACAAGAAATACTGGTTTCTCCTTCTAAACCTATTGGATTTTATGTTGTTATATCCTTTTAATTCATTCTTCTTTTAGCATAATATGATGTTATTCCCAGAAATAGTCATAACAGCAATTCTAGCGCTAATAATTTCAGCGATCATAACAGCTATTCTCATCCCATGGATAATTAATTCCTGCTTGAAACAGGGAATTACAACAGTTGATGCTCATAAACCAGATAGTCCTACCATCGCTGAAGTGGGAGGATTAGCACCATTACTGGGATTTATCTTTACTATTCTTATATTAGTTTTTATATGGGAAAATATCACTCCTCAAATTCAGTCGGAGATATTCGAACCACTATTAGCGGGATTACTCAGCGTTGTAATTGCTGGATTAATCGGATTTCTAGATGATGTCTTTAAAATTCGATGGCGTGATAAGATATTATTAGGATTCTTACCAGCAATCCCCTTAATGGCCTTGAAAGTTGGTAGAAGTAGAATAAACATTGGATTCACAATCATTGACTTTGGAAACATGATCAATTTACCTTATATTGGATATATCAATCTATATTCTCTGATTATAATTCCATTAATGGTAAATTTCGCATTCAATTCTTTCAATATGCTTGCTGGCTTTAATGGCCTAGAAGCGGGGAATGGAACAATTTCCCTTGCCGTTATTCTGATTGCAGCACTTTTTGTTGGTGATCCCATTGTAACATTATTTGTTACTTCATTGCTTGGTGGATTTTTCATTTTACTCATGTATAATTGGTATCCTGCAAAGACTCTAATTGGTGATACAGGAACTCTAACCCTAGGAACAGGAATTGTTGTTGCTTTAATCATTGGCAATATGGATCGTTTAGCAGTGGGATTATTTGGATTACACGCCATAAATTTTCTACTATTTTTCGTTTACATATATACTCATCAAACTGTAAAGGTTGCCACCATTGACGACAAAGGAAACATTGTAGCACCTTGTCCTTACACAGTTTACTGGTTCTTTCCTTATTTCCTAAAAAACATTGGTGAAAGAAAGAATGTAATCATCATTCTTCTGATTCACACAATTATCGCTCTAAGCATCCTAATCATTTCCTTACCAGCGTTTACTCCTCCTTAATTTCAAGGAGTATGTAATTATGCCCCCTTCGTCTCAAGATGCGTTGTTCAAAGCATTAGACCATCTTACTCAAGCACTTATTACTGAATCCCCCCCAACAAGAGCTAAACTTGAAACCCTTAAGCGAAAAATTGCGAAACATTATCAATTGAAGCGATTTGTCAAAAATTCAGAGATTCTTGATCATATTCTCTCTTCAGAGGGATTAACCGAAAAAATGAAGGAGAATTTGACACAACTATTGCAAGTTCGTAAAGTGAGAACAATCAGTGGTATTGCAGTCGTCGCAGTGATGACTAAACCATCTCCATGTCCAGGAAAATGTATCTATTGCCCTGAAGTTAACGGAGCGCCAAAATCTTATACAGGTAAGGAACCTGCAGCAATGAGGGGAGCTCAGAATGATTTTATTCCAAAAAAACAAGTTCAGGCCAGGCTGGGTCAGCTTAAAAGCATTGGACATCCACTAGATAAAATTCATCTTGTTATAATGGGAGGGACTTTTCTAGCAACTCCTTCAGAGTATCAAGAATATTTCATAAAGGAATGTATTGATGGTATCACTGGAAAAACCTCGAAAGATCTAATAAAAGCACAGCAAAACGCAGAGACTAGTATTTACCGCAATGTCGGCATAACCTTTGAAACAAGGCCTGACTATTGTACTGATACACATGTTAGTAGAATTCTGGAGCTAGGTGGTACATTTGTTGAAATTGGAACCCAGACTCTTTCTGATGAAATCCTACAATATATTCAGAGACATCATACCATTAAAGATGTCGAGTCAGCTATAAGGTATTCTAGAGATGGAGGATTGAAAGTTACTGTTCATATGATGCCAAACCTCTTTCAAACTCCTGATAAAGATATAGAATTGTTTAAGACTCTTTATACAGACCCCCGATTCATTCCAGATGCAATTAAAATTTATCCAACCTTAGTTTTACGTAATACGAATTTATATGAGCTTTGGAAAAAAGGAACCTATGCTCCTTATAGCTCTGATGATGTTGTTAATGTCATAGCCTCAGTCAAAGCTATTACACCTCCTTTTGTACGTATTCAACGAATTCAACGTGATATTCCAGCATATCTGATTTTAGAGGGTGGTTCTCACGGAAATCTCCGTGAAATAGCCCGAAAAAGATTATCAGTACTAAATCAACAATGTTTCTGTATTCGTTGTAGGGAGGTAGGGCATCAAACAAACTTAGGGGATCTTTCATGGCACGAAAAAGAACATGAATATCAATTTTTTGAGTATCCTGCCTCTAATGGGATAGAACACTTTATTTCCTTCGAGACATCTGATAAAAAGACACTATTCGGATTCTTACGTCTTCGGGAGCCGTCGTCATTTGCATTTCGTCCCGAAACACTTAATCCTCCAGCAACAATCATTCGAGAACTTCACGTTTATGGAAAACTCGTGAAAATTGGCAAACTTCCTAAAGAAATCGAATGGCAGCATCGAGGAATTGGAAAACAGTTGATTTCGCTTGCTGAAGAAATTTCTCGTGAAAGAGGGTACCAAAAAATCCTTGTAACATCTGGATTAGGTGTACGCAATTATTATCGTAAGTTTGGCTTTATTAAAGATGGAGTCTATATGGGAAAAAGACTCTGACCTTGCTTTTTGAAAACCACTTATTCAAATTTTAATAGCATATCCCATTCGAACTGAAGGTCTTTCTTCAGCTCTTCGACTTGTTGAGGTGTCATTCGCTTGAACCGCCCTTGTTTTCCTAAGTATTCTTCTAATGGTACACGATTTTCTGGATCACGATATTTAGCTCCACGACGACTGAATGTGAGCTTTCCATTTTCAATTTCAAATAGTGGGAAGTATCCAGTTTGTACTGATAATTTTCCAAGATCTGGAGTAATAGCGGGATCTGAATTCCAACCTGTTGGACAAGGAGCATCTATTAAAATGAATCGGTAACCTTCCATTGTTGCTGCTTTCTTTGCCTTGGTATGTAAGTCACGTGGATATCCTATTGATGCGGTTGCGATATAGGGAACATCATGAGCTGCCATAATACGTGTAACACTTTTTCTTTTCTCGCGTTTACCCGTTGGAGTAGTAGTAGTAGTTGCACCACGAGGAGTAGCGCCACTTCGCTGAGCACCGGTATTACTGTAGAAACCATTATCGTAACAAAAATGGATGATGTCCTCATTTCTTTCTGCTGCACCAGACCAAGTAGCTACACCGATGTCATATGTTCCACCATCTCCAGACCAGACCACAGTTGTCACTTTCTCCCCTCTTCTCTTTTTAGCCCTAGAAATGCCAGAGGCCGCACTAGCATGCGCTGCAAAGGCAATATTCAGAGTGGGAACATTATAAGTGACATGAGGATGAAGACTCTGAATTACAGAGGCGCAGCATGCTGGGATCACAACTATAGGGCGCTCTAACGCTGAAATCGCTGTGCGATATGCTATAGAAAGGCCACATCCCGCACAAGCAAAATTTCCTCTGAGTAAAACTTCTGGACGATCCATCATTTCTTTTATTTTGACACTCATAGCTTCATTCCTCACATAATTTTCTCTATTTCAGTTACGATATCCATATAGGTAACATCCTTTCCTCCTAAACCTCTGATAATTTGGTGGAATTCAATATCTACCTTGTTTGCGAATAATTCCGCTTGGATCTCAATAGCTAGCTGACCAGCGTTACCAAATGAAACAGCTCGATCAATGACTAGGACTTTCGGCACCTTCTTTAAAGCAGCAATCAGTTCTTTTTTCGGAAATGGCCTAATAACGCGTGGTCGAATAACAATAGCTTGAATGTCTTTCTTATTTAAGACCTCTAACGATTGTTCGGCTTCTTCGCCCAGAGTTCCTATTGCAATAATAGCAACCGTGGCCTCGCTAATATCACCTACGATTTCTATCATGTCTTTGCTTAATCTTCCGAATTTTTCGGAATATTCTTGGAAAACTTTGGGGATGATAATCCGTGCGTTATCAAATCCATCTATCAATGACATTCTTTGCTCCCAAATGCCTTGAGAATCAGTAAGCGATCCATGAGCAAAAGGGTCGTCAGGATCTAACATTGCAAGGGGTTTAAAGGGAGGAAGAAATTCATCGACCTCCTCTTGTGCTGGAATTTCTACCTGAGCAGATGTATGGCTCAAAATGAATCCATCTAAGCAGACCATTACGGGCATCCAAACTTTGTGATGTTCTGCAATTTTGAAAGCACAAAGAGTCAGATCCAATACCTCCTGATTATTTTTTGCATAGAATTGGATCCACCCAGCATCTCTGAAGGTCATTGAATCTTGATGATCTGGCCATATATTCCAAGGATTCAGAGAACGATTCACAACTGGCATTACAATAGGAATTCGTGTCACTCCTGCCCACCATACTAATTCACCCATGTAAAGAAGACCATGGGCGCTGGTTGCAGTAAATGTTCGGACACCGGCTAATGAAGCTCCAATCGCAGCACCCATTGCACTATGCTCACTTTCAACATTTACGAAATCACAATCAAACTCTCCCTGTGCAATCATATCAGATATTGTCTCAACGATAAGTGTTTGAGGAGTAATAGGATAAGCGGGTATTACTTGTGGTCTCGCTAGTTTAGCTGCTGTTGCTACAGCAGCATTACCAGTTAATAACTCTGTTGTTGACTTTTTTATAGCTTGAACCATTTCTTTCACCTATTCTTTCTCCATTTTCAACGCATCAACAGGACAAACATGTACACATACTCCACACCCTTTACAATAAACATAATCAATGTAAGGGTATTCTCCTTTTGTATCAACGCGTATAGTGCCTTCAGGACAGTACATCCAGCATTGATAGCATTTTGTACATTTTTCTTCAAAAAAAACTGGTTTACTTGTCCGCCAATTACCAGTGGTACCTGGTCCTGGGGCAGAACCTACTGTTGGTCTACCTAATGGTAAAACAGGATCCTTCATCTCACTTTCATTTTCCATCTTTGTGACCTCTTGCATTAATTTGTAAAAGCAAACCTTTCATAAGCCATTTTTATTGATCGAATGTTAGCCTCAGCAATTTTTCCTTCTCCAAATTGATGTTTAATAGCATTGATTAACGCTTCTAGGTCAACCAATCCTGTAGCTTTGGCCCATGCTCCTAACATTGTAGTACTCACCATCATTGTCCCTGATTTGATCAATCCACATTCTCGTGCGATATCCACAGCATCAACCGTCCCTATTTTGAGGTTGCTTTTTCCTTTTAGAACAGGAGGAACTTCCTTTGAATTAACCACAATAATTGTGCCTGGAGTGATATCATCAAATGGCATTGTCTCAATTAATGAGGGTTCCAATACTATCCAGCTATGAGTGTTCTCTGTAATAACTGGTGCATGTGTTTTTACATGTTCATCAGATATTCGTACATCAGCAAAAAGAGGTGCTCCTTTACGTTCTGCTCCGTATTTAGGGATTGCTTGTACATACTTTCCACCAAGATGGCCACTGTAAGCCAACACTTTCGCTGCTGTAACTCCACCCTGTCCTCCCCTACTTAGAATCCGAATTTCAGTCATCATCCTTTTTCCATCCAGAAAAAAGAGCCCTTAAAATCTTCCAGACTCATATAAATCTAAAAAGACATATAGTATATCCAAAGATTTACGATTGATAGATTTTTATACCCTTTTAAGAACTATTCGGGGGTACTTTCGAGCTCCCTTCCCATAAAAATTTGATTATTAAGACCTTTAATAGAGAGAGATTAACTCATCGTCTTCAAACATCTAAAAGAGAATGGACCGAGTGGGAATTGGACCCACGACCTCCTGCATTCAAGATTTCTACTCAAGAGAGTAAAATTTGCCAAGCAGGCGCTACTACCAGGCTGAGCTATCGGCCCTATCATTTCTACAACGCGAGGGTATAGGACTTTTGATTTTATGCAATTAAGCACAGATTATGTAATCAATTTTATGCCTTATCTAAGTGATCATATGA
>JAEOSR010000160.1 GCA_016840285.1 Candidatus Hodarchaeota archaeon
AGAAGCATATGATGACATTCTAAGAACCCTGCACAATCTCAAAGGCCTTTTCTCGCTCTCAGGATATCCGAAGATCAGCACGATAACACATAGTATGGAAAATTTGGTCACAAGTATGGATAGTGCTGAAATGAGCAAGGTAATTCCTCTATTATTTCAATACACAGACCATATTGACAAATTTGCACGATCTTTAAAAGGGGGAAAGACACCTGAATTGCTCAGTTTTGACGAGTTAACTCAACAACTATCTTCCATTGACGAGTTTATCATAAATTTAGGGAGTAAACTGCGAATTAGAGCATTATATAGTCCTGACTGCAAAGTCGTTAGTGCAAGAAGTTTAGTTCTCATCAAAAAGCTTCGCGAAAAAGCAACGATAACTCGAACAATACCTCCATTAGAAGAAATACAAGCAGGAACTTCCTTTAAAGAGTTAGTCATTGAAATAACTACTCAAGAGGAAGAAGAAACGATCACCAAAATCGTCGAAGAGTCCCAAGATGTAGTATCCGTGCAATTATCACGGATTTTAGAATCGGTTTCTGCAAAGGAAAGGGGATTAAGATCAGAAGAAGCTCAAGAAGATCTGACAGTTAGAGTCAATCTTCAGGATTTAGATCAGATTATTCAGTTACTAGGCGATCTAGTGGTTTCAGGCCAATTTATTAGGGAGATTGGAGAATACCAAGCTTATTCTAGATCATTTAAGGAAAATTTAGCCAGCTTTGAAAGGACAATTGCCAACATCCAAGATTTAGTCATACGAATGCGTCTTGTACCTTTGGAAACCATTCTCACTCGATTTCCAAGGATGATTCGGGATTTAAGTCAAAAAGAAGGAAAACATGTTGATTTTATCATTACTGGTAGACATATTGGAGTAGATCGGTCTGTAATCGAACAGTTGGTTGATCCACTTAATCATCTACTCCGAAATGCCCTCAGTCACGGAATAGAACTTCCTGATGAACGTACTAAAAGAAATAAAGATCCAATGGGAACCGTTAAACTTTCAGTTACTCACGAACGATCTGATATTATCATTGAAATAAAGGATAATGGACGTGGTGTTGATTATGAAAAAATCAGGGACAAAGCGGAGGAGAAAGGGATCATTGAACCTGGGGTATTGTTAAAGCATGAGGATATTCATAATTTACTTTTTAATCAGCATTTGTCGTCTGTTGACGAAACAACGGAAGTTTCTGGTAGAGGGATAGGATTAAATGTTGTAAAAGGAACAATGGAAGCAATTGGGGGAAATATTGAAATTGAATCTGAACCAGGAAAATATACGGCTTTTCGACTAATCATCCCGCTTTCGGTCGCTATTACAAAAGTCCTCATGCTATCTGTTAAAAAGCACCAATTTGCAATTCCCATGGCTAATATTGAACAAATACTCTCCGTTTCTACCAAAAAAATCCTTGTAAACTCTGAAGCTTCATCTAAATCAATCATTATTGATGGGGCTTCCGTTCCTTTAGTCGATCTGCGTAAAAGGATGAAGTTTCATTCTTCACAAACAAACCCAACTCTTGAGAGGGAGCAACCATCAAATCTTCAAAAGGAAATCGTTGTTTTATGGCGGAAAGGAAATCGAAGCTTAGGATTTCTTGTCAATGAACTACTGGGAGAACGCGATGTCGTTATGAAACCCATTCAAAATTTCCTTGGTCAAGTTGGAGCGTTTTCTGGCGCAACTGTATTAGAAGGAGGAAAAGTTGTCTTAATAATTGATCCAATGACTTTCTTGGAGGTTAAAACTGTTGCCTAAGAGTAAATTTCAGTATGATACGCTATCAGATTTCCAGCTCGATGCCCTCCAAGAGGTAGGAAATATAGGTGCTGGGCATTCAGCGATTGCACTTACACAATTTTTAAATCGATCAACGTATATGAGCATACCAAAAGTTGCAGTCCGCCAACTCCAAGCTATTCCTGAAATAATTGAAATGCCGATCAATGAAAAAATCGCAATTATTTCCCTGAATACAGTTAGTGATCTACTATATTCTCTCCTAATTTTTTTTGATGAAGAATCTGTCCAAAAAATAATTAGCTTAATGACCACAAACCCTGACACTGAAATAGGTTCTATTATCGAGTTACCTCCTC
>JAEOSR010000161.1 GCA_016840285.1 Candidatus Hodarchaeota archaeon
ACACATTGGTGCCAACAGGTGTTACATTGAATTTTAGAACTCTCAAAAGGAGTATAGAGAACAGCTTCCTTTTGAAAGACATTTTTTCTCACTTTAAGCACGTTCATTTATAATTATGATTTCTTCATAAAAGAGCTAGCAAGGAAACCCAAGAATACAGTTGAAATGTAATAAATTTCACCTTGAAATAGGTGCTATTTTCATAATTCTGTTAATAATTACACGAATGATTAAAATACAACTACAACAAGAACGAAAATTTAGATCTTAAAGAGTTAACATCAATAATGACTGATAATTACTCCTAACAACGACCCAACCGCGAACTCGAACCTTACCACAACAGAGAGGACACTCTAGAACAAAATTTGTGGCCTCCTAAAACTTTATTAGTGTGAAGACTGCTTTTACCATTGGTTTGCAATGAAATTACCAACAATCATAACAAAGGAGAAATCTCTGTATGTTGCTCTAGCTCCCGATGTTGATATAGCAAGTCAAGGTTCAACGATCGAGGAAGCGCTAAAGAACTTACAAGAAGCCTTGGAACTTTATTTAGAAGATGAAGACGCGATCGTCCCTTCACCAAGCAAGCAAACAATGATCACGTTTGTCGAGGTTCGAGGGTGAAGCTACCAGTCATATCTGGCAAAGACATGGTCAAATTTTTGTCAAGGGAAGGATTTCAAATTGTTGGGAGAAAAGGTTCCCACATCCGCATGAAAAAATTCACAGAACCACGAAATCTCATAGTAATTGTACCAGATCACAATGAACTAGCCAAAGGAACCTTTTCATCAATCCTCCGACAAGCAAACATGTCAGTTGATGAATTTTTAAAAAAATCGCATGAGAAATAATTTTTTATTATGCTGCTACGCATGAATATGCTGTATAATTGTTTTTACCAGTGAGAAATTCACTGCATACTTGTATATGTGGCTACTCAGGGGGATAAAATGCCTTGATGCTCCAAGAAAGGATCATAAAGTACTATAATTGAATTTCATGCTCTCAAAAGGAGTATAGAGTACAGCTTTTTTTGAAAGACATTTTATATCAATTTTTGCACTTATCTTCCTCAAATCTGTCCACTTCTGTTTGAAGGCCGAGAGGTTAACAGGTGTTGAAACCAAGGTGGAAGGTATACTTGTTCTTCTATTCGGTCACCATTAGGTAGATACGGTTTGATATCAAGGATTGGGGTGCCATCAAATGCATCAATATGATCTATAAACACTCTCTGTTCAGTTATTTTTGTAATTTTAACCAATGTCAACCCAAGGGGATTCGGGCGTCTTGGAGAACGTGTTGCAAAAGTTCCCATTTCTTCTGCTGGAGAAAGAGCATTAACTACTCGTGGAAGTGTTTTCCTGGTTTTTCTTGCTTCAAAAGTATCATTTTGATGAATCCACCAGATTACAAAAATGTGTGAGATGGTTTCAAGTCGATACAGTCCTGAACTAAATTCAGGTAAAATATCTAGGAACTCACCATTATGGCCTTTTCGTACATATCCGATCGGATAAATATTGAAGTTTTCCATGTTATTTTCCTCTAAGAAATTTAATTATCCTAACCTTAATGATTTGACAACTTCTATCTGTTCATCAGTTTTTGCAAAGACCCCAATATTCCCAAGGCGTAGATTTATCAACCCTTTTTCTCTCAAGACCCAATAACTAGTCATCATTTCACTAAACGTAGGGGAGCGGGTATCTTTTAATTTATATGAGGGAAAAAAAGCCAATAAAGTGGTGGGGATAGATGGATCGACATCTGCGATGAGTCGGGCTATCTCTTGGTGTTGGTCAGTTTCCACAATCCCAGGAATGAATAATGTGAGAACTTCTACTGTAAAATCTAGATCAACCATCAAGGTTAAACAGTCTAGCACCGTTGAATTCGGTGTCCCACATAATTTTCGATAGCTCACTTCGTCAAATGCTTTAATATCCAACCAAAAAGAGTCAACACCACCATCTCGTAACATTTTCAAATTCTTCTTTGTTAAAGCATACCCATTGGTCTCTACTAGTACCCAAAGTTTCTCATCGGTTACCTCTTTGATTCTTTCAGCCGCTAAAGCATAATATTGGGGATTACAAGTAAGGTCTCCTCCTGTAAAGGCGAGAATATTTCGAGCAGGCCCGAAGCCTTGAGGTGAGAGGACAATTTGGGATGGTTTTAGTTTTCCAGGACAATACTTTGATGGCTTGCCAAACAGAATACATGAACCACAATGGAGACAAAGATCCTCCGCATGCCACAT
>JAEOSR010000162.1 GCA_016840285.1 Candidatus Hodarchaeota archaeon
AAGATTAATTTGACGAAATTAGGAAATGTTAATCTTAATATCAACTTTTCAAAAAAAAGAGGACATTTTAGATGTATCATTTCGGTTACGGATCAAATCTCAAGAGAGAATTTGTTAAAACAATGCTTCCAAGTGCTATATTCAAAATGAAAGCCTATCTACCTAATTTTAAGGTTGAATTCCGTGTTTGGTCCGAGAAAAGGAATGCAGGTATAAGTACAATATTTGAAGCACCAGGTGAACTTGTTCATGGTGCACTTTATGAAGTTCGTGAGGAGGAGATGAAAGCACTTGATCAAAGGGAAGGATATTATATAGGCAGATATATGCGTGAAACTTTTTTGGTGTTAGGAGAGGACGGAAAATGGAAAAATGCTGATTTGTTTAGGGCAATAACACCGAAAGAACCTTTTGTACCATCAAGAAGTTATGTTGCTATTATGCTCGAAGGCGCACGAGAAATCGGATTAGATCCAGATTATATCAAAAAGATACAAGCTGCTTATGATGAGTCACAGTAGAGAAGTGTTTCTCAGAATTGAAGAAGAGGGAAAATAAATACTTAAATCATTACCTCATTCGATATTTTTCGTTATTGGGTAGATGATCTATGTGTTTTCGAGTCTTTTAACCATATTAAATCCAGTATCAACAACTTGGATAACAGTGTACCCCAACTTTTCATATAAGCGTTTAGCTTCTGTGTTGTGTTTGAAAACATGTAATCCAATAGCTTTGAATCCCAGTCTGTTTACCTCCTTTTCTAATAATTTCAAAGCTAGTGTACCAAATCGTTTATTGCGATATTCTGGAAAAATCTCA
This sequence comes from Candidatus Hodarchaeota archaeon, assembly GCA_016840285.1. The sequence goes on from JAEOSR010000162.1 coordinate 823, forward strand.
AGATCTGCAAGAAAAGTGTATTGCTTTTTCTGTTCATGAATATACCAAATGTGACCAATATTTCGGTCGTTTTCCCTGATAAAGCTAATAAATACATCAGGAGTAGCATATCCCTTCGGTAAGAGGACTTCAATTTGTAATTCAGTTTGGGATCTCGCTTCTTCAATACTAATTTCCTTTATTTTCGCGTAATCTTTACTATAGTCATCAATCACGAATTTTAAATAATCAGTGAATTCCTGCTTAGTCATCTTTACAAACTTAACCAATACTAGTTCACCAGGTTGAATTAAGTGCTGTACATTACTGATACCAATTTGTGAATTCGAAAAAATATGTTATGTTAATTTTCTGGTTTACGTTCTTTTGCCTTAATCATAATTAGTATAAAAAAATCAGCTTTAACTTAGTTAACATCAAGATAAGAAAACGATTTTTGCGTGAGAAAGAGAAGGTGGTTGGATTACAATGGAAAAAATAAGTTTTGCTTGCGTTTCCACAGGTTTAGACATAGAAACTCAAATTTTTGTTGCGAGTATTCGCCAGTTTGCTGGAACATTGTCTGAATCTCCTATATGGATGTTTGTTCCAAAACAAGAGAAAGAAATCCCTCAGAATCTCAAAGAACGGTTCCTATCTTTAAACGTTCAGATTATTCCGTTCTCAGTAAATCACGAGTATAGAAAGTTCCCTTTTGCCTCTTATGTCTTTGCTACAGCTACAGCAGAATCGTTTGCAAAAGTTAAAACTGAGATTCTTGCTTGGCTTCTTCCAGATACATTAATAGTGAATCCACCAACCCATTTTCTCCTACCCAGAGATAAAACCTTGGGATACAGGCCAGTTCACCATACATTGATTGGATCTATTTTCAGTGAACCAATTGATCCATTTTGGGATTTAATCTATCATAAATGCAATGTAACCGAGAATAAGATCTTTCCAATGAGAACACATGTTGATCACAACATTCTTAGGCCCTACTTTAATGCTGGATTTCTGATTGTGAGGCCTGAAAAAGGAATACTACAGTCATGGTGGAAATGTTTCCAAGAATCATATAGCGACTCAGAATTTAATAAATTTTATCAAAAAGATGAACGCTACAGTATTTTCATGCATCAAGCTATTCTAGCGGGGATAATTCTTTCAATGTTGGAAAAGGAGGAACTTCAGGAGCTTCCTTTCGGTTATAATTATCCAGTGCATTTGTACCATGAAAGTCCAGAAGAATATCGTCCTTCGAAAATCAATGATTTAATAACCGCACGATATGAAGAAGTAGAATGGTTAAACAAAGTCCCAATTAGCGAACCATTGAAAAGCTGGCTTACAGATCATGTAGAGTCTTTCTCTAAAAAATATAATCTCAAGTGAATTGATATGAACTCTGTTAATAAGGTGAAATTTGGAAAAGTTCCACTTGTTTTTCCCATCCCTATCATTCTTGCTGGGTCACTCGTTCACGGAAAACCGAACTTTGAAACTTTGGGGGATGTAGGAATAATGGGGATTAAACCACCAATTGTATACATCTCTTCTGGTGTGGATCACTATACAAACATTGGAATACTTGACCATGAAACATTTAGTGTTAACTTTCCCTCCACTTCACTTCTCACAAAAACTGATTATTGTGGAGTTGTTACAGGACATAAAACTGATAAGTCACAATTATTTGATGTCTTTTTTGGTGAATTAGAGACTGCTCCTATGATTGAAGAATGTCCAGTTAATCTAGAGTGTAAAGTTATCAAAGAATTTTCGATCCTGCATAGACAAATTTTCATTGGAGATGTAGTCCAAGTCTATGTCACCAAGGATTTTGTTATTGAGAGTAAAGGACGAAAAAGAATTGCAGATATGACAAAACTAGATCCTATTATCTATGCCTTGGATAACCGATATTACAGTATTGGTGAGCCAATCGGGGTCGGATATCAAGAAAGTAAGAAATTACGATGATTTCCCTTTTATTGGAGCAAATTTTAAATTTTAAGTGGCTTTTTCTTAAAGAGAATAATACTATTCTTGGAGCCTACATAATAAAACTGCTTTCTTTCGACAGTGTCAATTATTTTTTTAGAAATTTTAACGAGCAGGAATGGTAAAGAATCCTGGTCCATATCCGACTTCCAATACTTTTTGTCTTGGTTTAAGTCCAGCAGTTTCCAGAGTTTTATGAGGGTCAGAAAATTTTCGACGGAAAAGATTATCGTGGATTAAGGACATCATTTCAAAGGCCCATTTTGATCCGTGTTTTCTACTCATTACTATCACCAAGTAGTATTGCGTTTTTCAGATCAAATTTCTTATCATAATCCTTGGATTTCAACTAATTCAATTAATTTAAATCTAATTAATAAGTCGGTTATTTCCAACAATTGAAGTTGAAAATCCGCTGACTTTAAAAACAAAGGCTATTGAAGGGATAAAAACTGTTAAAGTTTGGTAGAAAAAAAAGAAGATCAAAGGAATATGAGAGTTGAAAAAGTTACTGCATTTATAATCCGAAAAAATAAGAATAAATTAGAGCTTCTTTTAATCTTACATCCTAATGCAGGAATCCAAATTCCAGCGGGTACTGTTGAAAAAGGAGAGACCATTGAAGAAGCACTAAAGAGGGAGATTACAGAGGAGACAGGATTAAAAAAAATAACCATTAAATATTATATCGGCTCCAAAGAAAACAAGTTACAAGGTAATGAATTTCTTATCTCTGAAAAAACTAAGGTGTATTCCCGTCCAAGTCCAACCAGTTTTGGTTGGGCTGAACTAAAAAAAGGAACTACTGTATCATCAAATCGCATTTTTGGGGAGTTCACCCAAATTACTTATGCAGAATATGATAGATTTCCAGATCCCCAATATCTAACCTATCAAATAATAGGCTGGGTTCCGACTACTATTCTTTCAAAAGATATAAGACGGCACTTTTTTCATGTAGGAATCAATGAAGATGTTCAGGATGAATGGGAAATCTTTGCAGATAACCATAAATTCAAACTATTCTGGTCATCCTTCACTAATTTAGCGAATATTATAAAGCCACAATACAAATGGTTTGATTATGTAAAACAAGATTTAGGATATGAGTTTGAAGATATAAGATCTAGTAATCCTCAATTCCTAAAATAGCTTTCATAATTGTAATCACATTCGGAGGATAAACCGCCCAAACAGCAGCAATAGCTCGATCATAATAAATAAACACAGCACAAGAAGGGGGATCAGAAGGCAAAGAAGGATTAAAATAGTCAAGATCAACTCCAGAGAAAATATTGTCTGGAAACTGCTTTGGAAAAGAAATAATGAAATGGCGTGTTAGACATTCTACCTTAAGGATGGTCACTGTGCTATCAAACCATGTAGCATCGAACGTCTGTCCTTCTTTACTCACCTCCTGGGTAAAAATTTCAGCCATCTGATTAAATGCATCTTGGCGGACCTTTTCAGGATTATCATTCTCTCCTATAGGTATGTAAAGTATACCACTCTCCCGAAACGCACTAAAAGCAGGATTAGGGGCAACTAAGCCTATATGAGGCATTTCAGGATGAGTGTCTTCATAGAGGAATTGCCATCCCTGTTGAATTAGCCTCTCAATTCCCTCGATTAATTCCAGATCATCGGCCATAGGTTTATCTATTGCCTCTAAAGTAGGCGTGGGAAGTCCTTGTATCCACATTTCTTGAAAAATATGTGATAAAAGGTGAGCATATGCATTAGCAACGCTCACATCTTCCATTTTTAAACCTAAACCAAGTTGAATCCCTGTAGATGAGACTGGAGCGTCTAATAAATAAAGGAACACAGTACTGTCGACAACAAACACCTGAGAACGTAAAAGACTTGAATCATAAGCAACTTTCACAGGTAAATCTATTACACCGTTTTCATCTTCCCGTGCAACGGTGATGGCTAGGTATTGTTGTTGAAAATCCCAATTTGTCTTAATAGTATCTGGATCTTCATAAGTGGGGGTAGATATTGACGCAGAGGTAACAAACGGAGGTGTATAAGTTGTGAATTTTTTCAAAATTCTGTCAATAGCATCTGATAATAGGCCTTTAAATTGAGAAATAGCGGAGAGAGGACAATGAGCCATGATTCGTTCGTTAGCTTGTGCAAGAGCTTTAGCTAATTGCTGATTGAAGTCCTCTATCCCATTAAGAATGAATGTACGAGTCACTCTCCCGCCAAAGAGAGAGGAATCTTGAATATCAGGCAATACAGTATTGATAATGAAATCTCGGAGTTGTGTTAATTGTTCAACGTGTTGTTGATGTTCATCTAAAGCTTGTTCGACAGATCTTAATGGATCTAAAGCACGATAAAGAGCAGGCCGCTTTCCAGGATTAGTAATTTCAATCCAATTTTGCTTTTGAAGACGAGTTAAAATAGAATAGATGGTTGTACGTTTCAAATCAGGAAGAATCTCAATCAGTTCATGTCCTATCATTTCTTTTCTTGATTCAAGAAGAGAGAAGTAAACCCTGAAATCATCTTTACTTAATAGATCGAGTTCTTCAAACTGATTTTGAAGGTGTGTTCGCCAATCTTTCAACTTCAGATCATATTTAATCTTCATTTACCCTTTTTTATACTTTGTCATGATTTCGACAACTTTATATATTGTCAAGTTTATGACAACATGGAGTTCACAAATGTGAAGTAAACCATAAACATCAAAATAAACACGAGGACAGAATGTATGACGCTAGTAAGTGCTCGAAACCTGTTCAAAACATATGGAAAAGTTCAAGCAGTTCGGGGGATCGATTTAGATATTGAAATTGGGGAGATTTTTGGATTATTAGGCCCAAATGGCGCTGGAAAAACAACTACTGTGAGGATCTTATCAACAACATTACACCCAACAAGTGGAACTGTTTTCATTGATGGTTATCAGTTAGGTAAAGATAACTCAAAGATAAAACACATAATCGGTGTTTGTAGTCAGGAAATTACGCTCTATGATGATCTCACAGGAGAAGAAAATCTTAAATATCATGCCTCTCTCTATAAGATCCCGCGACATCAACAAAAAGTCCGAATTAAAGACCTGTTAAAATTGGTTGAATTGTTTGATGATCGAAAAAGACTAGTTAAAACATATAGTGGGGGTATGAAACGTAGGCTACAAATTGTCCGTGCTCTTGTTTCAGATCCTAAAATACTTTTCTTAGACGAGCCTACCCTTGGTTTAAGCCCAGATTCACGAAGAAGAGTTTGGAAATATATTAAGAATTTTGCTCAAGAAAAAAATATTGCAATCTTACTGACTACACACTATCTGGAAGAAGCAGACCAACTTGCTAATGAAGTGGCAATCATCGATCAAGGAAAGGTAATTGCAAATGCTACGCCAAAGGAATTGAAAGCAAAGGTTACCCTGGAACGAAGACTTCAGATTACTTGTGATCAACCCCAAAAAGCGAACGACATTTTGAGAAAAGAGGGATTTCCTGCAGATATGGTTAATCGTACTATTGTTTTACCTGTCAACAATGATTTCTCAATCAAAGATGTTTTACCTCGGCTTTGGGATCAAGAGATTGAGATCGAAGAGATTTCAATGACTCGACCCAGCCTTGAAGACGTTTTCTTGAAGTTAACGAATAATTCATCATCAACGGAAGTGAGTTAAATGGTTAATACGATTACAACTGAATTATTAAAGTTTAAACGGAATTTAGGATGGACTATGATTATTATCTTCCCAATTGTAGTGGTATTTACTGTCGGTTTAGCTATTTCTCCTGATGTTCATAATGTTCCTATTGCTTTACAAGGAGAATCAACACTTATGAATACTCTAGAGGATGCATTAGACGAAAATCAGTTTGTTATAGTGCATCCTTCTGATTTAGAGAAAGCTTTTCAAAGAGGAAATGTTAGATTAGCAGTAACAGGAGAGAACAACAGTGGTGTTTTACACTTCCATGTTCAAATTGATGCGAGTGAACAATCTATTAAACAACAATCAAGATATTCACTGGAGGCAATAATCAGATCTACATTCTTTCAATATCCTCTCGAAATCGAATTTACTGAAGAGTACGGGGGAAGAAGCACTTTTGCATACTTTGCACCTGGAGTTTTAGCCTTAGCGATCTTTATGGGGGGATTATTTGGAGCTTCAGAGACAATTTTAATAGAGCGTGAACAAGGAACTTTGGATCACGTCATTACTTCCCCGACTTCTCCAACGCGTTTTGTAGTAGAAAAAATATGTGCATATGTGATTACAATGGGTGCTGGTTCATTACTTACAGCAGTTCTTATTCTTGTTCTTGGAACAGATATTCCTGATCCTTTAACCTCAATAATTCTGATTTTCATTTCTCAATTAGCTTTTGTTAGTTTGGGTGTAATGGTTTCAGCCCTTGTTCCTAATTCACAGGTGGTAGGGGAAGTTAATGCTGTTATTATGTTCCCCATAATGTTCTTCTCTGGCACTTTCTTCTCACTGTACATGATGGATCCTCTGATTCAGAAATTTAGTATTATGAATCCATTAACACATCTAAATGAAGCTTGGCGAACTTTATTACTAAAAAATGGAGCATTTGAAGATGTAATTTTCCCCTTAGTGATCTTAATAATTTATGCTCTAATTTTTACAATTATTGGAATTGGTCTAATGTGGCGATTGACCCGAGGAATGCAAGAATAGGAGAAATAAATATGAATAAAGAAAAGATTGAATACGGATGGTATGAAGGAGGATTATAGCTCGTAAGAATATTCCAGAATTTAGCTCATGAAGTGGGGGCTTTGGTAATTATCAAAGGTCCTTTCAAAGCCTTTCTATTTTGAAGATCACAGGTCGAAACCAATCTGTACAACCAGTTATAACGGTTCCTCTATGTTTCATTCCAGGCATGTCACATCCAAGTGCCACAGTCAAGATATCTTTTCGTATATCTGCCCAAGCCCAAGCACAGAAATTAGTTGGTGGTTGGGAGAAAGCAGCGTCTCCTTCTAGGATAAACTCCTGATTTTCTTGGAAAACCTCACAAGGTTTCATATGATTTCTGTATTGATCATCTGTATACCTATCAATTAAATCTTGATCGATTGTTCTTTTTATCACAGTAATTTTACAATTAGCTATTCCTGACGACATCTAAAAACCTCCATTTAGCAAATTATTTCTCCATTCCTCTCCTCTGAATATTTGTAGGGAATATTTTATTAACAATACACCATCCATCTTCAACCTTTAACATATGATAAAAATCAACATACCTCTCCGTTATCTTGTCTCCAATTCCAAAGGTTAAATCTATTATCACAGAAGCAGCATTGCCAACGATATTTAGAGATTTAATTGTGTATTTAGCCGTTGAAGACTCGAAATCTTCTTCTTTGCCTTTAGCTTGCCCTGCCATTTCTTCCCAATGGTTTCTGTAAACATATTGAACCTTTCCTTTTACAGAGCTACAACTTAGTGCTTTCTCAAAGAATATTTTACTTATTTTATTATAATCTATTAATCGAAGGCCATCTACAAAAGTATCTAAAGATTTTTGAATATTTTCAACTTCCGATGTTTTCATATAGAATCATTTCCATAAAAAATGCTGATTATTACTATTAAATTCATTACAAACATCAAAATGTCTTATGAAATTTTAAAAGTTAATTGTGAGGGCAAAAACCATGAATTTTGTCCTAAATCTAAGAAAGTAAGATTAGGCTAATGTAAATCAGTTCCAGATTGAGTATTCGCCTTAAAAGTCTATTTAATAAGGTATTCCTGTTCTGTTGTCCCAATTTAAAAAAAAGACTTCCATATATATGATTTCCTATAATTTTTCCTCATTGATAAAGCTTTTAAGGATTTAGTAATTTACTAAATGGTAAGTTTTACCATAATAATCCAATAAACTCAAATTTTCATAAAAATGATCCAGCATGGGTTGTTGTCAATAAGAAACCGAGCTTGAGGATTAATATTGGAGGAATAAAGAAAAATATTACCACAATCAGGGAATTATCATGATTAAGATAAATTATCAAAAAACAACAGAAAATTCTTTAGCTGCTTTATCAGAGGACTTCATAGCAGGAGCAATTTCGCCAGATAACTTCATTATAATAATTGATTCTACATTATTTCCTCATACTGGTAAAGTGTTTCGTAATCAAGTTGAAAAATTGTTCAAACTACCAATAAGGTTCCTTTTTTTAACCCATTATCATGGGGATCATTTTTGGGGAATTAGTGCATTTAAAGATGTGAATATTGTAGGATCAGATCCACTTATTGAGAATATTGCCAGTGAAAGGCCAATTCAACCAGCAAGATTTGAGGAGTGGAAGAGAGAAGACCCAGAAAAAGCTTATCTAATTGATGATATCGATACATCTCTTTACCCTCATGTTACTTTTACGTGTGGAATGAAAATTCGTGATGGAGACCTTTTTGTTGAACTCAAACATTGTGGAGGACATTCCTCATGTTCCTCATATGCTTATTTTGCACACGAAAAAGTATTATTTACTGGGGACTTGATTTTTGCCAAACAATGGCCTTGGGCTGGTGATCCAACTTGCAACCCTGATAACTGGATTAATGGACTTGAAGAAATAATGAAGCTTGATATTGAAATAGTTATCCCAGGTCATGGACCTCTAGTAACGAAAGAAGAAGTGGAGGTACATTTGAAGTTCCTTAAAGATTTGAGAGAGGAAACAATTATTACTCTAAAAAAGGGAGAAGAAATTGAAAAAATGAAGATTCCTCATTTTTATGAAGACAAATCACCTGGAAAGTGGGTGAGAAATGAAACGCTCAAGCACATATTTAATTTTTATAGAAATCAAGTTACTTAATACGAATGGAGGCATGAAGTTGAGTAAAGTGAAAATAACAGTAATAAAGAAATTTAATCCTAAAGAAATATTCGGACATGAGATAATTAGAAAAGACACGGGAAAACCAGTACTACCTTGTTACTTAAACGAAGGACAAGAATTCATTGTAACCAGTCACCTTGAACCACCTGCAGGATTTTGTGAAAAAGCTTGGATTGATATATATGATATCTTAATGATATTTTATTACGATGGAGATTACGCCTATCCTGAACCAGGGATGACATATACACCGTGTAATGACGGTATAAGACCTGTTATATTTAAAATAGAAAAACATAATTAAACTTGTTTGGTAAAATATAGCTGTAAAAGTGCCTGTCTCATCTGTATAGGCTTAAAATCTTTTTCTCAAAATGACAAAGTGAAGTAAAAAAGATAATAAAATTCAGTCGAAAGGAAATAATATCGGAATGAGTTAAAATATGACCTCATCTTTTTCTCAACGGGTAAAAGATATTATTAAGAATATCCCTACAGGTAAAGTTGCCACTTACGGTCAGATTGCAACATATGCAGGTAACTCTCGTGCTTCACGCCAAGTGGCTTGGATTCTACACTCATCATCGGGAAAAGACAATCTACCTTGGCATAGAGTAATTAATAGTAAAGGACGTATATCATTACCGCATAACGGGGGTTATGAAATGCAAAAAGGATTGTTAGAGGAAGAAGGGATATTATTTGACAAGAATGATAAAATTAATTTTAACCGGTATCTCTGGCAAATCTTTGAGGAGTAGATACTAAAATTTGATGGGATAAAAGATGCCACAGTTAGTGAAGGGAGGAAAATATGTCTTTGGATGGTCACTCGTTCATGAAACTGGTAAAATAATGATACCAGAAGAAGCATACTTTGAATATGAATTTAATACCTCTGATAAAATTGTTATAATACCTGGGAGTTCAACATCAGGTGGATTTAGCATAGCTAGCATAAATCATCTGATAAAAGGACCCTTCAAGGAGATATTAAAACTTTTAAACTATTCAGAAGAAGCAAAATCCTTTGAAATACCGGAACTAGAACTAAGGAAGTATAAGAAAAAGAGATTCTTTTGTTGGATTAGATTAGAGAAAGCTAAGTATTTCATATTAAATCCTAGAGTATTGAATGCTTATGGTGTAGAGATAGGAGAAAAATTACTTGTGTGTAGAGGTAGTGGTTATGCCCTTGCTTTCATTGGAAAAGGGCCCATAATTGAAACCGCTAGAAAATATTCTGAATTGAAAACATTCAAATAGATAAATTACTTACTGTTGAGGAATAGAAATGGTAGATAATACCTCGCTCAAAGGAAACGAAATAGGATTAAGTGAAATAAGTAAAAATTTTCACGCAATTATCCCCCCTGAAGTCCGAAAAAAATTAAAACTGAAAATTGGGGATTGCATTACATTTGTCCAAAAAGATGGGGAGATAGTTATCTCTAAAGTATTAGAGATGAGTCAATTAGATAATTTAATTCAGGATTTAGTTACTATCGCATTACAAGATGGTAAGATTACTGAAGAAGAAAAAAAGTTAATTAAATCTATTTATGAAAATATTGCTACCTTTAAACAGGCATATAGAAAAGCATGGAAAGATGATATGATTACTCCTGAAGAGAAAAACCTATTGACACATTTATGGAAAAGAATTTATGATAAAACTGCTGAGAGCGTCCAAAAGGAGAAGAAAATAACATTAGATGAGATGAAATTATTAATGAGTGTCTTTAGAACGATTCACCATCCTGAATTATGAGATATGGACTTAGTCATGATAACAAAGGATGGAGATAAATCCATTTTGCAATCGGATCACATGCGATTAACACTCCCCCCGAAGGAACTAATTACTGAAGAAATAATTCAAGAATCACGTCACCTACACTTGACAGCTATTAATTTTGAAACAGCTTTTAAAGCTGTCAAGCTAGCTAAAGAATTCGGATTAACCACTAGTTTAGATTTAGAATCACAAGTCGTTCAAGAATATCAGAAGCAATTCCCTCAATTATTAGAGTATATTGACATACTTCTACCTAATAAAAGGGGAGCCTACGAGATCACAGAGACATATAATCCTAATGTTGCTTCAAACAAGCTTCTTGAATATGGCCCCAAAGTAATTTTACTAACCTTAGGTTCAGAGGGAGTCCTTCTAACAACAAAGAATGAACAATGCTCATTTCCTGCATTTGAAATCGATAATGTGATTGATACAACTGGGACAGGAGATGCTTTCACCGCTGGTTTCATTACATCATTTTTAGAAGACAAACCATTAGTGGAGTGCGTCAGAAGAGGTCAGGCAACATCAGCTATCAAAATTCAAGGATTAGGCGCTCAAACTTTGCTCCCTACAAAACAAGAGATAGATGAATTCTTACTAAGAATTTAATCTAAAAGAAGAAAAAGGGTAAAGAATATAAATAATAAGTGATTTACATCGTGAAATAAGTCACTATCAATTACTTACAAATCTCTAACATACATAATTTGAAGGAGATGATTATAATAACAGCCCAACAAGCTAGGTGCTATTATCATCCTGAACGAGCTGCAGTTGAAAAATGTGAACGATGCAATCGTATGATTTGCCTACAGGATAAAATGATTGACCGAGTATACTGGGGTATGGATAGAGGAGATGAAATACACGTATATTGTCCAGTTTGTTACAATGAAGTAACACAAGCGAGAAAAAAAGCAGGAAAAATCATGAGCCCAATATGCTTGATAGTATTTGCTGGTTTCTGCATAATATTCGTAGTGATGCTCATTTTTGTTTTAACAATGATGTCTAATATTGCTAGTAATATGCCAACTCCTTAATAATTCAGTTGGGAGGGATTTCAATCACTATCCTAGTTAATTAGGATTTTCCAGATCACTTATCGCTATAAATATCCAACAAAGATAGAAGAAAACTGACCATACACAATTATATAATCTAGGAAATTATTTAAAGAAAGGTGGTAGTGAGCGGAAATTACTAATATTACCGAGAATGATGGAAAATGGAAGAACAGATTTGGCATAAATATAAATGGCCTGAAGGGGTCAAGAAATCTATAGAACCTTACCCCAAAAAGCCACTTTTTAAAATTCTTGAAGATACTGCTGATAAAAGCGGTGAATTACCTTATACAGTTTTTTCAGGGACAACTACAACTTACGCTGAAGCAAATGAAGCTGCTAATCGCGTGGCGAATTATCTGAATAAACAAGGAGTGAAAAAGGGGGATAAAGTTGCTATTTTTTTACCTAACCTACCTCATTATCCAATCGTCTTTTTTGGTATCCTAAAAGCAGGAGCTGTAGCTGTTACCTGTAATCCCACCTATACTACAGAAGAACTTGCCTATCAACTGAAAGATTCAGAAGCTGTCATGGTTTTTGCTTTTGATCACGAAAAATTTGCACCCACAACATATGAAGCGATTAAAGGGTCGCAGATAAAACAAGTAGTGATCTGTAGTGCAAAAGACTTTCTTTCAAAAATAAAGGGTATACTTGGAGGGCTATTGGGAAAAGTTCCAAAGAGCCCATATTATGAGGAAGATAAAACCATCTTTTATAAGGATATTATCGGATCTTATGAACCTGAAAAGCCATCAGTCGAAATAAATCCTGAAGAAGACCTAGCAATGCTTATCTACACAGGTGGTACAACTGGAGTGCCCAAAGGGGTCATGTTAACGCATAAAAACATTTATTCTAATGTCCTTCAACTGGATGAATATATTTGGATACATCCTGATGATGGAAGTGAACCATTTAAGATCCGTTATGGCAAAGAAGTATTTATTGGTGCTCTTCCTTGGTACCACTCCTATGGACTAACTTTAACTATGATTGGAGGCGCATACTATGGTGCTGTGGTTATCCCAATTCCTGATCCTCGAGCGGGTAAGCCTCCACTTACTGTAATACTTGAGACAATTCACAATCATAAAGTCACTATTCTGCATGCTGTGCCCACTATTTATTCAGCTATTGTTAATCATCCGAATGTAGACAAGTACGATTTAACCTCAATCCTAGGTTGTGGTTCAGGTGCGGCTCCATTAGCTCCAGAACTAGCAAAAGAATTTGAACGAGTCACCAAAGGAACTATTTTTGAAGCATATGGTTTATCGGAAACGTCTCCTTGCACACATCTTAATCCGACAAACAAAACACAACGTAAGTTTGGAACGGTTGGGTTCCCCTTACCTGATAGCTATGTTAAAATTGTCGACTTGGAGACTGGTGAGAAGGAATTACCTCTGGGAGAGGATGGTGAGATTGCACTATCAGGACCTCAAGTAATGAAGGGGTACTGGAAGAAGCCTGAAGCGACCGCAGAAGTATTTCGAACCATCGATGGAAGAAAATATTTCTTAACAGGAGATATCGGGCATCTCGATGAAGAAGGATTCACGGTTATCACCGATCGGAAAAAAGATATGGTTATTGTGGGGGGTTTGAAAGCTTATCCACGAGAAATTGAAGACATACTGTATGAAAATCCTAAAGTGAAATTAGCTGCAGTTCTCGGATTGCCTCGAGAAGATGATCCTAGTAATGAATATGTCGCAGCATATCTCGTTCTCAAAGATGGAGAAACAGCAACAGAAGAAGAAATCATTGAATGGTGTAGAGATCGGATGGCAGGGTATAAACGCCCAAGAAAAGTTGAGTTCCGTGATGATCTGCCCCTAAGTACTGTTGGTAAAGTCTTACGCCGTGTGATTAAAGAAGAGGAATTAAAAGGAAAATAATAATTCCTTTTAAACCCATTTTTTTTAATAGGTTTTATGGGGAGTAAGGATGTGCTAAAGCTTTTGATGTAAGTCTATATAATTTTATACTTAAGGGATCCTTCTCAATGCAAAATGCTCTTTGGGGACAATTACGACAGATGACTGGATTGAGTTCATCTTCCCCTTCATAATGTCTAATCTCCTCGATGAATCCTAACTGAAGTAATTGCAATTTAATGATATCTAGTTGCCCTTCTGATAAATTCAGGCCTTTTCTTATTTGATAAAAGCAGAAATTACCCCCTTTTTGTATAACATAGGATAGTACTTCCTCTATCAATTTAGGTTCTCACCAAGTTTTGTTCGATAGATTGAATGAATTTAAATGGAATTAGGCTTAAAAATCCAACAACTATTATTAGGGTGAAATTTTCTGTAATTCGATAGTAAACAACAAAAAACGAAAATTCCTCCAAAAAAGCTCCAAACCCACTGTTGACAATTAAATTTAGGAAAGATAACATGCCTAATATTAGTCCCATAATGGCTGCAACAAAAACAAACGCCGTACCAGTTCTATCTTTGCTTTTCAGTTTTATAAAACCCCTAAAATAGACTATAGCGACGAGTATCAGTAATAATGATTCAATTGGATCCTTAACGATTATAATAAACAAGAATGAATCAAAAAACAATGAGAATAGTCCAATTATGCCAATAACAAAATAAAAAGTAGCATAAATTCCTGCAAGATACGCAAATCTCTTAATGTTATCATCTAGCATTTCGTTCGATCCTAAATTTTAATTAAAGTTTAAAGCTAATAATAAGAACCTGAAGAACAGTGCTACAATATAAGCAACTATAATGTAACCAATTGTTAAAGCAACTGTAATTTTCCAAGATCCTGTTTCAGCTTTTATTACAGCTATTGTTGCCACACAAGGGATATAGAGTAATACAAACACCATAAATGGGAAAGCCTGACTCAAAGAGAGAGAACTAGCTAAAAATGAATCAAGAGAAGCACCTCCGAGAATACCTAAAGTTGCAACGACAATTTCTTTTGCTATTAAGCCAAGGATTAAGGCAGTAATGAATTCCCAATTCCAGCCAAATGGTATAAACAAGGGCTGCAAAACTTTTCCTAGCGCTGCAAGGAGTGTATCCTCAATAGGTACCCCAAAAGGTATATTACTGAGAACCCAAACAAGTAATGACGCTGCTAGAATTATAGTACCAGCTTTTTTTATGAATAATGATCCTCGATTCCACATTTCCCTTGTTGCTACAATTAACTTTGGTCTTTGAAATTCAGGCAATTCCATAATGAATACTTTCTCTTCATGAGTAAAATAAAACTTATTTAACACAAATGCGCTCAAAATAGCTATTATAATACCAAGGACATACATCGTAAGAATTGCAAACCCAGGATAATCAGGAAAAAACACGCCAGCAAATAAAACGTATATTGGTAACCGAGCTGAACAGGACATAAAAGGAGTAATTGAAATTGTTATTAAACGATCTTCTTTTTCTCTTATTGATCGCGTGGCCATTATTGCAGGTACAGTACAACCAAATCCAAGCATTAAAGGAATAAAGGATTTCCCGTGTAAACCAACTTTCTCCATCCATTTATCTACAACAAAAGCAGCTCGTGCCAAATATCCAGAATCTTCAAGCACAGCCATTGCAAAATACAGAAGAAAAATTGTTGGGACAAAGACAAGAATAGCCCCTACTCCATCTATCACACCAGAAATTATTGAAGCTAATAATGGATTGGGAATCACTGATGTTGCTTCTGTTGATAGAAAAGAAAAGATATTTTCCAAGACAAAAACAAAAGGTTCAGAGAGAGTGAAAGTAAATGTAAACATAATCCACAAACTTGCTAGAAAAATGGGAATACCGAGATACTTATCTGTTAAGACTTCATCTAGCATGGAGGTAATATGAGTAGCAGCTGTTCCTTTTTTAATTATAAAATCATCCACTAGATCTTCAATAAGATGATATCTCTCATTTGCTATATATACAGCTATATCTGACACACTCATTTTGATTTTAAAGTCTTCAATCACCTCTTCTATCAACTCCCGCCAATCATCTCCATTTTTTAGACTTTCTCTGGACACTACATCGTTAACCATCCCCATAACTATTGAATCTTGCTCTAAAAGTTTTAATCCAATCCAGTTATAATCATAATTGGTTAACGAGGCAGTACCATCATTTTTTTTGATTATCTCTGCAATTCTGTCTTCATATATTTTTATGGGACCTTTAATCGTAAATCCAACGTCTTTATCTGTTTCGGACTTTAAAATCATATTGAGAAGTTCGACTATACCCTCGCCTTTTGTTGCGATCATAGGCACAACTGGAATATTTAATTTCTTTCTAATGTTTTCTACGTTAATTTTGAATCCTTTGGACTCAGCAACGTCAAACATGTTTAATGCGATTACAATGGGAAGTTTTAACTCTAATAATTGAATCGTTAAAAACAAATTACGTTCTAAATTCGACGCGTCAATCACATTGATAACTAAATCAGGTTTATCGTTAATTAAATATTCTCTTGAAACGATTTCATCTTCAGAATACGCGCTAAGGCTATAAGTTCCTGGTAAATCAATGATATTTATCGTCTTACCAGCGAAAGTGCATTTACCTTGCTTGTGTTCAACTGTACATCCAGGAAAATTAGCTACATGTTGATGAGAACCAGTTAAATGATTGAAAATTACTGTCTTTCCAACGTTGGGATTTCCAGCTAAAGCAATCTTCATTAAGGAAACGGCCTATTAATTTCTGAAGTATTTTCCTGACCAATGATTATGTTTTTAGCCTTTATACACATTATTTTCATCGCAATTCCTCGTCCTATTGCTATTCTAGATCCTTTTAATTCTACAAGTACTGGTCCCGCTTTTATATTCCTTATTATCTTTATACGGCTTCCAGGATAAAATCCAAGCTCATTGACTCTTAAGATCGCTCCTCTACCTCCTCGAGTGTTAAAAATCTCTGCTTCTTCACCTTCATTTAATAGACCAAGTGGAATCACTGCAATCACTGAAGTTTCTCTTCAAGTTCACAATTGTGAACAATCCCTTATAAAATGTTCGATTATTGCTAATTTCCGTAAAGTGCATGAAATTTCTCTATTGAGAAAATTTTGATTTAAGTAACTCTAATGTTGGAAGTTATTGCGTTAAACAATAAATTTGAATTGTTTTATTACGAATCATGAAAATCTACTAATATTTTTCAGCTTTTGGCTTTTTTTCAAACTTCCCCGTCCATTCTGGTAATGATTCTGGTGGCCATCCTCGCACGACATCTTTGTTTAATCTTATATATCGATAGTCACAACAATCTCCACCATTGGCTAGGGTTTTTGTACGTTGCACTTGCACACCTAGGGAATTCCATAATGCCCAGTCCGCTAGACAGAGATAAGGAACAAAATCTTCTAATCCTTTTGATGACCAAAATTTAAGCAAACCACATTCTTTCATGTCTAGGCCATATTGGAATGTCTCTCTATCTCCTTCAACAAACTCACAAACCCAATCCGCAGAATACTGTTGTTCTTGTGTTTTTGCTGCAGCATCTCTCCATTTCTGCATTTCTCCCTTCTTGAAATATTTTCGTCTTTGCCACCATCTTATTGGTCTTGGGAATAGAAAATACCCTTTCTCTGCCATTTCAAACATGATCTGACCAATTTTACGCGTAGGAACACCTTCTTGATGAAGTATTTGTACAATTGGAAGAAGCATAGAAGGTCGAACCAAAAATTGTGAAAAAATATTTCCTTTTCCCCCAATCCACGGCAGTTCTGGTATTAATTCCTCCAAATTTGTTAAGGATGCCTTTAACCATTTATTTATTTTCCCTTTTTCAAAATGCTTGGTTAATATCCTTTTTTGAAATATCAGAGATAAACGAAAGAATCTCATTAATCTTTTTTTACTAGCAGAATAGCCAATTTCTTGAATCTGATTTGAAGATGAATTGTTCAAGTTAATCATCTTATTTTTTGATAAATAGTAGTCTAAAAAATGAATTTAGATCTTTTAATTGTGGTAAGAAATGAGGTTTGTTTTTCACATATGTTTCAAATGATGATCCATACCTACGGATTAATTCTTTATCCTCTGATTGAGCAACAAAATAATAGTTAATTGCAAATAATAATGCTAGAATGAGGGCTATTAAGTTTTGTGATAATACAACAAACCCAAAGCACATGTAAATCCCACTAGCATAATGAGGATGCCTTATGTATTGATAAAGGCCTCCCTGTAGCTTTTTAGCCTTATCAGGATAAATAATATATAGAAAAAGTTCTGTATCCAAAGTAAACCCACCATTGACGGAATCACGACTCATAAGGGGATACAAAGCTAGTAAAAAAATGGCTAGAGGAAATGCCAACTGCCAGGGTATAATGGTTTGGTAAAGTAGGTTATTATTATACGAAGGATAGAACATAGGAAAAAAATTGTTGTTCTCAACCATAATAATTAAGAACCAAACTAGCATATTTGGTGGTATTGCAGGTATCAAATAATGATAGAAGAATTTTCCATAAGCCTCGGCCCCATATTTGTTTCGATAACTTTCACGTATTTTTTCTGCATTTCTTGTGATTCGAGACATTGTCCAATAAGCTAACACGTTTATAGCTATCCCAACCAGTAATGGAGCCCACCAATCAACCATATTCAGAAAATAAACCAGAAAAAGAATTATCACTGTAGGAAAAATCATTAAAAGGATAGTTTTAACATTGGTAATCTCTGGCATATACTCTTTAAGCAAATCAATTCCAGATTTATCTGTATTAAGTACCAAAAGAATAAACCTGCATATGTTAACGTGTGTGAACTTTTTAAAATGATGTTAAAATACCTTCTGATTGAAAACATATAAATGATTGTTCTGAATTAAATGAGATTGGTATAATTTTAAAGAATTTTATCAAAGAAAAGTAGGTGTTAAAGAGAGAATGACATCTCTATCTATTTTCAGTGTCCTAGGATTGCTGATAGCTTCTGTGGGGTTCCTTTTATCATTTATCATTACTTTTATAGTCACTCGATTCCGACTTGGAGAAATTCCACCCCATACGCATGATGGTACTGTAATTGTTATTGCAGTTCAATCAATTGTTTGGGTTATCCTCTGTTTTTATTGCGTATTAAACCCAGCAATCATCTTATCTTTCTATATATTATCATTATTAAAAAATCCATGGATTGAAATTATTGCTTTTTTATTTTGTCTATCAGGACTGCTGATTCTAATTGCTGGTTTTTTCGAAATGGGTGATTCTTTCAGAATGGGAATCCCACCAGAAGAAAAAACACCAGGAGCTTTAATTACAACTGGGATCTTCAAATACATCCGAAATCCTGGTTTTTTAGGAGTTAATTTAGCGGTTTTTGGCACCTTTCTTCTAGTACCAACAATTGTATTTGGAATCCTGGTAATTTTATCTTGGATCTCCTTTCATCTTCAAATAAAAAAAGAGGAGGTATACCTCCATCGAAAATACGGAGAATTTTATGATCAATATGTTCAGCAGGCTGGCCGATATTTTCCAAAACTCTTCAAATGATCTTGTTGTTAATTAAACATCATTTCTGATTTATAAAATTAGTTTTTATCATTTAGTACCAGAATGGAATTAGTAATTTGTTTTTAAAAGAAATTGAATAATTAAAGGAAAGATAACTTTTTCTTGTAGGACTGAATTGTAGAAAACTTAAGAAAAGTTCATTGGATTTTTAAGAAAAATCTCATAGGAGACTTTATAATGTTTCATCATGAAAAATGTACCCTTTGTGGGGAGTGTCTTATACAGTGCCCTTATTTAGCTTATCCTGAGGAACAAGCTAAGGAAGAATTCAAGAAATTGATAGATGGTAAACCAACACCAGTTACTGTAGAGTGTATTACCTGTGCTGCATGTAATATGTTCTGCCCTGAGGGAGCAAATCCCTTTGATCTGATAAATAAAAGACAAGAAGAAACAGGAGATTTTCAGGCCACAGATCAAGCATTAGAAATGTTTAATATGGCGTCATTGATGCCTTCTGAGGTAATTAAGGGTGACCCAGACAAACCAACCATCAATCTTTGTACAATGTCTGATTTTCTTCCAGGGGTCATTGAAGGCCAACTTTTTGAGGGACTGACTCTTCTCAAGGGTGGTGACTATTTCTGCTATTTTGGCTGGATTCATCTCGGAAAACCTGGAATAGTTAAGGAAAATGCTCAGAAATTCGTGGATAATCTCACAAAAACAGATGCTGAGGAGATAATTTGTTTTCATGACGATTGCTATGCGATGTTAACCAATAAAGTAAGAGAATTAGAAATTTCAATTCAATTTAAACCAATTCACATTATTGAGTATCTCCGAGACTTCGTTAAAAACCACAACGATCAAATAAAGAAATTAAACATGAAGATCGCTTATCAACAGCCGTGCGCTTCAAGATTTACTTTTGAAAAGGATAAAATCCTTGATGAGCTTTTCGAGCTCATAGGTGTTGAGAGAATGGATAGGAAATATGACCGTATGGGTGCTCTTTGCTGTACATCCTCAATGAGCGCGATGAAAAACCTCACGCGAGATTATATCGTTGAATGGCGAATGAAGAACATTTTGGATGCAAAAGAAGCTGGAGCTAAAGCAATGGTGTTTTTATGCCCACTATGTGTTCTTCCTTTAAGAAGTAAAGCAAAAGCGCAAGGAATGGAGCCTTACATCCTGAGTAATCTCGTACGTCTTGCTTTGGGAGAAAAACTCACACACGGAGGAGCAGGTAAAATCTATAATGAAATATAGTTTTATTTTTTATCTGCTTTTTGAATGCTAATGTGATGAATATTAAGAAGAAGAAACGAAAGATGTCACTGAATTACATTTTATAAAGAAGCTTTCCAATTATCAAACAAACATGGAAGTGAAGTGATACATCACTTCTAAACTCCTACTTGCAGCAAGAGCCCCCTACCGCATCTTTAACCTTTTTTTTGAAAGTCAAAGTTCTATTACGCTAGTTTGATTATTTTATCGCACAAAAA
>JAEOSR010000163.1 GCA_016840285.1 Candidatus Hodarchaeota archaeon
CCTCGATCGATAGCTTCCTTTGCTTGTTCTAAAGCAAAGCTTGGCCCATTAGCTAGTTTGCTGGCTAGCTCATGAACAGTAGAATCTAATTCTTCTGGCTCCACAACTTTATTTACAAGCCCAATGGATAACGCTCTCTCTGAGCTTATATTATCCCCTAATAGTATTATCTCTTTTGCTATAGTTTTGCCTACTAGACGGGGAAGACGTTGTGTTCCACCTGCACCTGGGATTATGCCTAATTTTATTTCAGGCTGCCCAAAAAGTGCTTTAGTTGAAGCAATGCGCAAATCACATGCCATTGCTAACTCATTACCACCTCCGAGGCAAAACCCATTGATAGATGCAATTACAGGTATTGGAAGGAGTTCAATTTCGTTTAGGACACGTTGTAAGTATAAAGAAAATGCTTTCATCTCTGGAGGAGTTCTTCCTTTGAACTCGGTAATGTCAGCACCAGCAATAAAAGCCCTTCCTGAACCTTTGAAAATTAAGACCCGAACTTTATCCTTCTTTATCTTTGATATAGCCTGATCTAGTTCTTGAACAGTCTCATTGTTTAATGCATTGAGGGCTTTTTCACGAATAAAAGTGATAGTAGCAATTCCTTCTGAAACTTCGTAATTCAGATTTTTGAACATAATTTTTCCCTACAACTAGATTTAAGTGGTGAGAAGCGATTTAAAACTGATATTCAAATATTTTTGCATTGATAACCTATTTTCATCACAAATTTAATTAATTTCTGATTTTTATTGAGAACCTGACAAAATTAGTGTGGATCTTGGTGAAAAAGATGGCTATCTATGAATTCGAAGGAAAACAACCTAAAATTGCTAAAACCGCATTTGTTTTCCCGTCTGCAGATATCATCGGAGATGTAAGTATTGGAGAGAATTGTTTCATTGGCCCCAATGCTGTTCTTCGTGGAGATTGGGGGTATATAAAAGTTGGAGACGGTTCTAATATACAGGATACTTGTGTTATTCACTCAATTCCTGATGCTGGGACAATTCTAGGGGAAAATTGTCATATTGGACATGGAGCAATTGTACATCAAGCAGAATTGGGAAAACATGTACTTGTGGGTAAAAATGTTGTAATAATGAATTGGGCAAAGATTGGAGACGACTGTGTAATCGGTAGTGGCTGCGTTATCCCTCAAAAAAGAGTGATTGAGCCAAACAGTTTAGTCCTTGGTATTCCAGGAAAAGTTGTTGGCAAAGTTTCAGAAAATCAAAAAGAATATAGCACAAACGCAACTAAACTCTATCAAACATTACCTAAGCGCTATCACAATAACCTAAAGCTCCTTAAAAATAATTATTAGCAAAGTTTTTATTAGAGAAGAGAAAATTTGCACGACCTAATGAAATTCTTTATAGTCGATGATATATTAAAAATGGAAAAAGAGATAAGACTTGTTGTAATCTTAATGAAGAATAAGGTTTAGTTTTTACAACCAACATATGGGGTTTATAATGGTGATTACAAAGACAAAAATAGTCTGTACGATTGGACCAGCAACCGAGGATCCTTCTGTATTTAAAAAATTGGTCGAAGCAGGGATGGATGTATGTCGCCTTAATTTCAGTCATGGGTCTTATTCAGATCACAAAGAACGGTATGAACTTATCAGAGAGACTAGTGACGATCTTGCCGTTTTAGTCGATCTGTGTGGACCAAAAATACGAACTGGAGAGGTAAAAAAAGGAACTGTTATCAAAACAGGTCAAAAATTCGAGATTTCTGCAGATATCAGTTTGGAAGGGGATTCAAAGACATGTACAACTAATTATCCACCTCTTATAAAAGATGCAAAAGTCGGAAATCATCTAGCTATCGATGATGGGTTACTACTGCTAAAAATTACTAAAAAAACAAAGTCTGAGCTAGTTTGCAAGGTATTGAATGGTGGTCCACTAAAATCAAGAAAGGGGATAAATGCTCCAGATGTACCTTTATCATTATATTTTCCTCTTGAAAAAGACTTACAAGACGTTCGTTACGTTTTGAGAAAGTTAGATATTGATTTTTTAGCGGCATCTTTTGTTCGTAGAAAAGAAGATATTCTGAAAATAAAAGAGATACTGGATGAAGTGCATTCACCCATCGGAATTATCAGTAAAATAGAACATCGTGATGCCCTAAAGAATTTTGATGAAATTTTAAAAGTATCGGATGGAATTATGGTCGCGAGAGGGGATCTAGGAATAGAAATTCCCACAGAACAAGTACCCATTGTTCAAAAGGAACTGATTTCAAAGTGTAATCATATCGGTAAACCAGTAATTGTAGCAACCCAGATGTTAGAATCAATGATCAATAATCCACGACCAACCCGAGCAGAAGCATCAGATGTGAGTAATGCAATCATAGATGGATCTGATGCGGTCATGTTATCTGGGGAGACTGCAGTTGGTAAATTTCCTGTGGAGGCTGTCCAATATCTAGAAAAAATTGCAAAAGCGGCTGAAGATCATGGATTAATACGTCAAGTTGGTTATGGTATCGAACAACCGTCTATCACTGAAGTGTTTGGGAGAGGAGTTTACATGATTAGTCAAGAAAATCATTTGAATATTAAAGCTATCCTAACAAACACAAGAAGGGGATCTACGGCAAAACTTGTGGCAAAATACAGGCCAAAAACACCTATTATAGCTGGTACTCCCTATCCATCAACCAAAAGGCAATTAAATTTAGTTTGGGGTGTATGCCCAATACAAGTTGAAGTAACCAATTCCTCGAACGAATTAAAATACTTTCTAGCAAAAGAGGCTCATGAGAGAGGTCTACTTCAACCTGAAGATCAGGTACTCATTATTGGTGGCAGTCTCTTAGGTTTTCCAGCCGCTACAAATTTAATTCAAACGATGAAAGTTGATGATATCCTTCTTTTTGGACAACAGCTGAGACGACCTTTAATGTGACAAATGATAGGATCGGAAAAATACCATTGACTAAACGTAAGCGTATTCATGCTTCAGAGGAATTGAAAAAGGTTGCTACTGCTTATTACCAAGATTTAGATAGAGCAGCAAAGGATCCCTCTCAAAAAGTAGCTTGGTGCTCGAGTGTCGGCCCCGCCGAACTCTTAATGGCTTTAGATTTTAAAGTATATTACCCAGAAAATCATACAGCAATGCTTGGTTCTAATCGGACTGCTAATGAATACATACCTGCTGCTATCGCGCTGGGATATTCACCAGAAATATGTTCATACCTTACAAGCGACATCGGTGCATTTATTAGTAAGAAAACTGCTTTAACGAAAGCTTATGGCGTTGACGAAGTACCAAAACCTGATGTGCTCGTATATAATACAAATCAGTGTAGAGACGTTCAAGATTGGTTTGCGTTCTATGCACGTACTTTTAATGTCCCATTAGTAGGTATACATTCTCCAAAGAACATTGAAGAGATCGATCAGATTCATATTGATTATGTTACAGAACAATTGAAAGAAATGAGTGATTCGTTAAAAAAAATTTCAGGGACAAGCTTTGACAAAAGGAAACTTGAAACCTCTGTTAGATTGTCGCTTGAGACGTCTATATTATGGACTGAAATTCTGGAAACAGCCTCAACAATTCCTTCTCCTTTATCATTTTTTGATGGTTGTATACATATGCTCCCAGCCGTTGTATTGAGAGGCGAGCAAGCAGCAGTCGATTATTACAAATTATTAAAACAGGAACTCAAGGAAAGAGTAGACAATGGAATCGCGGCCGTAGAGAATGAGAAATATCGGTTATTCTGGGAGGGAATGCCTATATGGGGAAAGTTGAGGGCGCTTTCGGAGCAGTTCATAGAATTGGAGTCGTGTGTTGTAGCTTCAACTTACTGTAATAGCTGGATATTTAGTGATTTTAATCCTCAAGAACCATTTTCAAGTATGGCTAAAGCATACACAAAATTATTTATCAATCGGTCAGAATCAAGTAAGGAAAAATATCTACATGAAATGATCCAGAAATATAAAATTGATGGCATTATTTTTCATAATGCTCGGACGTGTCCCAATAATTCCAACACTAGTTATGGTTTGCCCAAACGTATTGAAGAACAAATGAATATACCAAGTTTAGTAATAGATGCTGATCTTAATGACCTGAATGTTTATAGCGAAGAACAAACCAAAACTAACATTGAAGCTTTCATAGAACAGCTAGCTGGAATTTAAAAGCGTCATCTTTCAAAATTTTGTCTGGATTTAGCGGATACTCGTTTCGAATCAAAAGAAATGGAGAAAATATTTTGTCTCTGTTTGCTGGAATAGATATTGGTTCATCATTCACTAAAATAGTTTTATTAGATCAGGCAAAGAGTATTATTGGAACAGAAATCCGTCTCTCTGGGACAGATTTACAATTTGCTGCTGATGAAGGACTACGAACAGCTCTAAAAGGCAATTTTCAGTTTTCTAGGATCAAAGGAATTGTTACAACAGGTTATGGAAGAAAGAATGTTCAAATTGATAATAAGAAAATCACTTCAATTACGGAGATTAGTTGTAATGCTAAAGCAGCACAGTTTTATTATCCAGACAAAGCACTTTCAATAATTGATATTGGTGGTCAGGATACTAAAGTTATTAAAACGCGGGATGGGAAGCGTACGGGTTTTAAGATGAATAGAAAATGTGCTGCTGGAACTGGAACATTTTTAGAAGAGCTTGCGTTGAAATTAAGAGTGCAACCAAGTGAAATGGATAAGTTAGCAAGACAGTCAACAAATGCAAAATCAATTAGTAGTTATTGTACGGTATTCGCTGCAACTGAGATCTTGAGTCGTATTAGGGAAGGTGATTCTGTTGAAGATATGGTTCGTGGTGCGTTTCATTCTGTTGTTAAACGCGTAATTGAGATAGATGTGTTAGATAATGAAATAATATTGACAGGAGGGGTAGTAGCTCACAATCCTACTATTGTTGAAATTTTTGAGCAGGAAATAGGCAAGCCTGTTTCTGTTCCACCTTCTCCTCAATTATTTGTTGCTTTAGGTGCAGCATTATACGCATTGGAAGAGGAAACATCAATTTAAAACTTCTTTGATTGATATTTGAAAAGAGTTTTTTGTGTAAAACATTCCGCAAAAGGTAGACATATAAAAATGAACGTCTTTCTATTTTTTAGATACGTTCTATAATGCTAAGAAATACAGAAATTGGTGAAAAGTAAAAATGACATATAAAACAGATAGCGGGCAACGAATTGATCCTATGCAAGTAATGGTATCAACTACTGATGAGATTCCAGGATTTGAAATTGAACAATACTTAGGTATTACTTTTGGTATTACTGTAAGATCACGAGGCCTTGGTGGCAGATGTATTGGAGGCTGTGAGGCTTGTTTTGGAGGAGAAGTGACCGCTTACACACAAAGTGCTGTTGAAGCAAGGAATGACGCGATATATCGATTATGTACAGAAGTAGTAGAACGAGGCGGTAATGGTGTAATTGGTGTGAAATTTGATTCTTCACGTTCAGGTCAGGACTCGTCCATGACCGATATTGTAGCGTATGGAACAGCTGTTCGTGTACGACCAAAAGTCTAAACAATGGATGTGAAAATCCATCCTCTCAACAAATGCTTTTGTGAGACTATTACCTAAAAATCATCGGTTACATTTTTTGAAGCGGTTTCTTCAATTGATGTTACCATTCTACTTTTCTCATCATCCCCTGTGTAATAATTATAGACAAGAAGTACTTAAAATTGGTTCCTGGTATATTTGTAGAGGATGCTTTTGTGTTTACAGCTCAACGCTTGTCTCACTTCTCATAACTATATTTATTAATCCTTTCAATACTTTTTCTTTTGGTGAGGTTTTCCTCCTCGTTCTGATTGTGAGTAGTCCCACCTGGATCGGGTTGTTTTTTAATTTTAGAAATCGCACAATAAAAGATCTTCTAAGAATTTCATTAGGTCTTGGATGGGGAATCGCTTTAGGTGAACTTTGGTTACAACCATCATGGAGTGATAAGCTCGCGATATTTTTACTCATGATCACTTTCTGGTTTATTTTTAGAAAGATACGGAATTTTCAATCTGGTAAAAAGCCTCTAATTTTATGCCGAAATTGTATTGAACTGAATAACAATGCCTGTCCTGGGTATAAAAAACAGTTTGAAGCAGAGCAGATATACAGTCGTGAGATAAGCGATTTCTTGCAGCAAAAACTCAACTGGGATGATATCCAGAAAGGATTACAAAAATCTCACGTTTCCAACATCGAAGGGTCATTATAAGCTAGTTATCCCTTAAGAGGATTTATTAGAATATCCATTGTCAATACAAAAAAAAATTCGTTTTAGGAGAGTATACAGCCTTTGAAAGTTTTTTTAGAAGGCAATGCAGAAAAGCATAAATAATTAAATCTCTTTTATTGTAAAATCAATTGGATTTTGTATTTCATGCTTTGTTTTTGAATCCAATATAACGAATAACTGAGTTGAGGATCGAAAATTGATAGATGAAGATTATAAGGTAGCCATAATAGGAGCAGGTCCATCAGGCGGTATTTTAGGTTCCTTTCTTACCAAAAAGAATGTTGATGTGACATTAGTGGACATTTGGAAAGCTCACATGGAAGCAATCGAAAATTATGGATTACAAGTAATTGGGGCAGCAACAATCACTACCCAATTTGATTCAGATCACTTGAAATTATCTATTTCCGATTTGAAAGATACTGATGTGAATCTTGTTATCATTTCAGTTAAGACCCCATATCTAGAACGAGTAGTACAAGATCTCAAACAAGTCATCTCAGATGATACTAATATAATAAGTCACCAAAATGGATTTGGGACTGAACACGTACTTGCGAAGGCATTTGGAGAAGAAAGAGCTTTTCGTAATGTGATAAATTATGCTGGTAATGTCTTAAGGCCAGGGATAATTGATATGACCTTTTTCAATCCTCCAAACTACGTTGGATCTTATTCACCCAAGAGTCAAGACAAGGCTCGTGAAATCGCAGACTTAATTTCTTCGCCTGAATTTGCAACAAAATTTGTGGAGGATATTCAGCCTGAAGTATGGAAAAAAGTAATATTAAATGCAGCTCTTGCACCAGTATGTGCAATCACAGGCCAAACAATGAGAGAGGCTATGGATTTCGCAGATACCAATAAGATAGCCAGTGAGATCATCAAAGAGGGAATTGCTGTAACTGAAGCTCTAGGAATCTCTTTTGGAGCAAATTTTCACGATATTTGCATGGGTTACCTGTCCAAGGGGGGCCATCATAAACCAAGCATGCTTATAGACATTGAGAATCGGAGTCAAACAGAAATAGGATTCATAAATGGGAAAATTGTTGAAGTTGGGAAGCAATACAATATTCCTACCCCATATAATGAAGCAACAGTAACATATGTACGTGGATTAGAATCGAAATATTGATTTCTTTTTTGTCTCGAAATGGCTCCAATTGGGCTAATTTTCCTTCGTAGATTCTTACAATTTTTTTACCTGTATTATTTGGAGGTCTATTTGTCTTTATAATCAATGAGGTTTGGTTGGTTTCCATACTTCCGAATAATAGCTCCCTAATCCCATTTTTCTCCTTTTTTTTCTCTATTCAGTTTTGTCTCTTACTCGTGTGTATATTACTCGATAATTAGCGCAGTCAGCTTTAAAACATTCCGCACATCCTTCCATTTCCCCTGGAATTACAGATTCAACGCGTACTTCTTGATTTAATGATTTATATAATTCTACGTATTCGTTCACGCGATGTTCTTCAATGGTAAACTTCATCTCCCATCCCTTCTTCTCTAGCTGCGATCTTTTCGTATTTTCCTCGCTTTTCAAGTCTACTCGATTCTTCCTGCAGTTTTATTTCATTAAAAAAGATCATCATCCAACTCTTCATTACCCTCTGGCATTCTCCCAAATTCATGCATGAATTGCTGAAGCATTTCGCTCTCTTTCTTTGTATACATTGGATCTTCTTGGTAATCAAAGTATTGGGCCTTATCGTTCGTGCTCAGCTGTTCTTCTAATGCTTGACGGAGATTGGGAGTGCCTTGAATTAATATGATTTGCTTACTTTCATCAAGAAGTTGAAAAGCGCCTTCAACCCATGGAATTGTTTGAATGTTCTCGATCGTAAATTCTTGCCATTTTTCTGGGGGTAATGTTACAGATGAAATATTCAAACGTAAATCACATTTAAGACATCGTTTCGCTTCTTCTATTGCCATATTTTCATTCAGGCCTAGTTCTATTTCGTTAAAGCTGGTGATACGATCTGTGAGGGGTAGACATGGCATTTGAACTCGTGGTCTATCAAAGAAATCCTCTTCTCGGCCAAACCAAGGATTTAAAGTGTCTAACTCAATTAGTGTTTCATCTATATTACCACTACCTCCCAAATATCTATCTATGGAACCAGCAGCTTTTCGTCCCATTTCAATAGCTTCAACAACCGATAAGGGTCCCTTTATTACTTCTCCTCCAGCGAAAATTCCTTTTACATTTGATGAAAGGTCAGTATCATTCACGCTGATTAAACCTGATGGGGAAATTTGAACTGATGTTTCTGGTTCTAAAACAGTTAGATCAGGATTTTGACCTATTGCCAAAATCACCATATCAGTTTCAATGGTCTTTATGGTTGTTTCGTCAAATGTTGGACTAAATCTGCCTTTTTCATCAAAAACATCTGTACATCGAACCAATTCCACCTTTTCTACTTGATCATTCGTACCAATGATCTTCTTGGGGCCCCATGAACAATGAAGAGTAATATTCTCATCTAATACTTCTTGAATCTCCCATTCATGAGCAGGCATTTCTTCTCGTGATTCAAGACATGCTATCTGGACTTCCTCGGCACCTAGTCTAAGTGCAGTTAATGCAACATCCATTGCAACCCCACCACCTCCAATCACAAGAACTCTTTTTTCTAGTTGTACTTCAGGATCTTGTGTTACATCCATTAAAAATTCTAATCCCCAGAGAACTCCCTTGAGTTTTCCTCCTTCGATTTTAAGTTTCTTAGCTTGTTGTGCTCCAATAGATATGAAAATTGCTTCATATCGTTGTTGTAAATCCTCAAGAGTTAACTCTTGTCCCACTATGATATTGGTTTTGAATTCTACACCAGCATCTTTTATATATTTAAGATCCACGTCAAATGTTTCTCGTGGTAATCGATATTCTGGAATCCCTTGCCTTAACATACCTCCCACTTCGGATTTTTCCTCAAAAATAACAGCTGAGTGACCATTTTTGGCTAAATAATAAGCAGCTGTAAGTCCTGTAGGCCCAGAGCCAATTATAGCTACTTTTTTTCCAGTAGCAGGAGTAGTCGTAATTTTTGATTGCCACATTCCAGTGTCATGCTCTATAGCAAAACGCTTAAGCGCACATATTGCAATTGGATCGTTAAGCTGACCCCGACGACATTCTGTTTCACAAACATGAAAACATACTCTTCCAAGAACAGAGGGAAGAGGAGCTTTCTCTCGAATAACTGCAGCAGCTTCTCCAAACTTACCTTCAGAAATCAATCGAATATAGCGGGGAACATCGGTTCCTAAAGGGCAGGTATTACGACAAGGAACAAGTGAATTTTCACGTTCAGCCCATAAAATATCTTTGTCAGAGAGAGCCCCTGTAGGACAAACCTCAATACAGGCTCCACAAAATTTACATCCTGATTCCTTGAGTGTAGGTTTGATGCTGCCTACAATTGTGTCATCGTTTGAAAAGATAAATCCAAGCGCGCTAACACCTCGAATATCCTGACAAACTCTTACACAACGAGTACATCCTATACACAATTCATAATTTCGTATGAAGAGAGGTTCATCGTCAAGAATTTGAATTCCTTGAGGTTTATAGCGTGGAGTATCATCCCTTATCCCTACATATTCTGCTACTTTTTGTAATTCACACCGCCCCAACTCTGGGCAACATCGTTCTTCAACGGGAACATTTGTGGAACAAGGTTCACGACTACAACCCTCTTGTTGAGCACAAGTTAAACAAGCATGCGGGTGTTTTGCGAGAATGTTCATCATCCTTTCCCGTCTGAAATCGTGAATCTCTGGTAAATCAGTCCAAATTGTCATATTCTCTTTTATTATTGTATTACATGATGTTACAAGTTCTTTAACTTCTTCTATTTTCACTACACACAGCTTACAACCTTCGTGTGTTTGCGATGCCAATAACTCATCATTCTTATATTGGATATCGCCTCGATATATTGATTCTACTGGTTTCAAGTCTTGTGATGGTGTTAAATCCGGGTGTGTACATAGTCTTGGAATATAAATGTCAGCTGTTTGAGCAGCCTCTAGTACTGTTGTTCCTTTCTTTGCTTCAATTTTTATATCATTGATAGTTATTGGTATTGTTTCCATCTTTAGACTCTCTTATAAGATGATATATCAGAGTAATCAATTTAAAACGAAGTGTTGAATAATCACGATATTTTCTGTCGTGATAGTAGTTCGTATAAGGTATAATTAGCTCACCAAGAGTGAGCTAAAGCCCTTGGTTCACAAGCCTGAACACAAGGCAATTCTATTGGTTCACCAGTTGGTTTACAAGGAGCACACGAGTATTTGATCTTTTTACGATGTTCGTCAGTAACCCTTGCAACAAGTTCTTCTGCTAAAGGATCTAATTCATTTTCTACAACTTCGAGGACACCCTCAGGGCAAGCAGCAACACATTTACTACACCCATCACAGAGATCTGTGTCTACAGTGATGAAGTACTCTCCTGAACCATCTTTATATCCATAATTGGCTTTCATTTCTCGTTCTTTCCATAATTCGATTTGAACGCAACACTAGCCAGCCTTTTTACGAGCTTTCTCTACTAAAGCTTTCCCGAATAAAGCGCCCCCAATCGCTCCTGCAAGTTGAGGATCAACAGTGGGCTCAGGAGCAGTAATCTCTAATTCTTTCTCAATACGTGAAACCACCCCTATATTTTTAGCAATACCACCAGTTATTGCAAAATCATTTTCTACTCCAAGACGCTCTAAGAGAGTAACAACTCTATGAGCCATTGCCCCGCAATAAGCAGCTAAAACTCTCTCTTTGGACCATCCTTTCCGTAGTAAACCTACAGCTTCAGATTTAGCAAAAACAACACATGTACTACTTACTGGCTCTGGTTCTTCATCTACTAATGACATTTGTCCAACATCATTGACGTGAACTTGCAGGAGATCCGCAAAGACTTCCATACCTCGCCCTGTTCCCGCTGCGCATTTATCATTCATGAGAAAGGCAGTGACCTTTCCACGTTGATCGCAGCGAATCGCCTTACAGTCTTGACCACCCATATCTAGAACTGTCCTGATTGTTGGCCCATACATATAATTTGCGCCTCGTGCGTGACAAGCAATTTCTGTTATAGCCCGCTTTGCGAAAGGAACATTAACGCGGCCATAACCTGTGCCAACAGCGTACTCAATTTTGTCTAAAGTAAGTCCTGTATCTTCAAGTGCCCAATTTATAGCTTTATTGGCACTATCTGGGCTATCACTTCCAGTTCTCATGTTTGAATAACAATAGAGATTCCCATCAACCATGACCACTGCTTGAGTACTAACTGATCCAACATCTATACCAGCTGTTATAATATTGGTATTTTTCCAATCCAAATCTGGGTTTGTCCAACGTGATTCAGTCCATCTCCAATATTCTATACTTTCTGTACTTGCCATTGTTTCATCCTTCTATTCTAGCTTGTGCTGTAAGCGCCGCCCCATAAGCACTCACGAACTCTGGTGTTACTGGATCATTTGGTACCAGGATCTCACATTTTAGGTTCCGTTTCATTGAATCTACAAATCCAATATTTTTTGCAACTCCTCCAATTAACGCTACATCCTGTTCAATGCCGACTCTGCGGGCCATACTCGTGATCCTGTCAGCAATTGCATCGTGTACAGCACGTACGATGTCTTCTTTAGGTGTTTTCTGATGTATTAATGATACAACTTCGGATTCTGCGAAAATTGTGCATTGAGCGTTCATTGGGACAGCTTTCGTTGATTTCAGAGAGAGCGCCCCCATCTTTTCGATGTTTATTTCTAGTGCTCTTGCCATTGCTTCCGTGAACGCTCCAGCTCCCGCAGCGCATTTTTCATTAATGCCAAAATCTACAACTTTTCCACTTTCATTAAGACGAATAGCTCTACCTTCTTCTGCACCTACATCGATCACTGTACGAACAGAAGGAAAGATCGCGATTATTCCACGTGCATCTGCGCTGATCTCAGTAACAGTATCATTCGCGAAGGTAGTTGCCTCCATTCCTGCACCTGTAGCAGTGAAATGTTTAATTTCCTTTCGGGCGATTCCAGCATCGTTTAGTGCTTTGTTTAATGCTTGTTCTTCGGAAGCTTTCTGATCAAATCCAGTCAGGACTGAAGAAATGGCTAATATTTCGCCATTTCTTAGGATAACTGCTTTAGTATTTTTAGCTCCATAATCCATTCCAATAGTTACCATAATTTTGTCACTCCGCTATTTTTTCCAATTCAAGAGACTCCATGAAGGCGTCTATCCGGGTCATTGTCTTAGTGAGATCAAATTCTCTCTCATCACCCATATTTCCCTCAAATGGCATTACTGGAAACCCAGCTTTCTGAATCGCTAAACGATTCTCTGCAATTCCAAGACTTAATCCTTCACAACCTCTATTGAAGTGTAAAAGAACCCCATCAAGCTTCCATTCACGTGCAATGCGAATCATCATCTCCGATTTAAGTTTAGGATGATAAAAATGCTGCCATTCTGGTTTACTCAAGTTCCATTCAGCAAGAGCTCTCAAAGCTTCGTCTCGGTTTGTTATTTCAATATCAGGAATAGCTCGTGGCCCCCAGGTTCCATCTTCTTGATCTTCCCAAAGTCCAATCAGTGAAAAAGTGTAAAGACTTCCCACCGATACGCAGCCATACTTTTCTAGATAGCGGAAGACCTTCAGGAACGCCCAAGGAGGTTGTGTATCAGTCATAACACGACACCGTTCATTCTCAACGGCAGCTATTCCACGTTTTACACGATCTTTTACTTCAGGGTAGAGTTCTTTCTCATAAAAATCAGCGGTCCATTGTGCTGATTTTCTTAACGTACCTAAGACATAGAGAGAATACATTGATTTTTCATCTAGCGGTGCGGGGATCGTTTTGTTAAGAGCACAGATAGCTGCCCAATAATGACAACTTCGAAACTCATTATGAACTGCTTTAATTAGGAGCTCATCATTATAATCTCTGCCAGTCACCTTTTCAAGCCATTTAATCCCATCATGCATTTGTCCAACAATATAATTAATTTTACTATCTGTCAGTTTCCCATAAGGGCCCACTGAAACATCGATACTATACATCGGAACCCCACCTTCAAGCTCACTGGCTACTTGATACCATTTAGAATGGGAACAACAAATATGATCTTGCCAAATAAAGTCAGCTTTTGGGAATTCCTCAGAGTATTGAGGCCACGCATATTTATTTATAAGAATTGAACCCCAATAATTGCGCATGTATGAGCAGAGATCGCGTGCGTACCCCTTCGTTTCGATCGCTTCCTGACATTCTGTTGCAAAATCTTTATTCCATGCAACAGTTGCTCCATAAGGTTCACCAGTTAAAGCCCATACGTCGTCACCCAAACCAGAAGGAATGGCGTCAAAAGACCAAGCGCCACCTGCCCAACGAATTCCTCCTTTCTCGTGAGCCTCTGCAAAACCCTTGTAATAGTTTTCCCGAAGAGATTTGGCTTTTCCCCAACATTTTAGTCTTTCTGTTGAATATTTAGTTGAACTCATCATTATTCCTCCTAAAATAAGTCTTCCTCTCGAATGATTTCAAGAAAGGCCTCCACACGAGTCTTAAATTGACCAATTGGTACTGTAACATCTAATTCAAGGAACAAAGTTGATAGACCATTCTTTTCTAATGTCTCTTTAATGATCGGGATATCAAGTTCATGAGGATCACAGAATTTCTGTTGGATTATGATAGCTCCCTGAACATCGTAGTCTTTTGCCATCCGAACAATATGGTCAACCCTTGTTCGCTCGGGCCAATCCTTACTAGGACATGGAACACGTTTGACATAGCGTTCAGCTATTGCAGTTAATGGGTCACCTGCTGGATCTACTTCCTCTTGGAAATATCGCGTGCCTGTGCAGTGGTCATCAATAACAAATGTCGCTCCTAAGTTTTCAACCATTGATATAAACTCTGTATCATCATTTTCAGAGCCCAAGATCATAACCCGTTCTCCTGGATCCCCCAAATTTCTCGAGGGAAGTTCCTGAAGAAGGGTTTCTAAGGTTTGGCTGTGATCACTTTTATCAGTCGTTTGACTTGATACTACCATATACATTGCTTCAAGTCCAGTCAAAGGCGGGTTGACGCTCTTTCTTAACTCATATACTTGCTTCATAAGACGCCTATTGGTATTCATAAGCTCAATTCCGTTCCTGAGATCTTCATCAGTAATAGTTCTGCCTATCCATTTTTCTATAGAGGTTTTAAACTGAACCAGCTCTTCTCTTAAATAGGGGATAGCATGAGGACTTTGAACATGCATTGGATGAGGTAAATAGTAGCTGTAATCCGTAGGGATATGAATATCCCAACTTGTATAAGCCTGTCTGATATGTAAGCAGCTCTGAGCTATCATAATTCCATCAAGATAGTCAAAACGTCCTTTCAATCCCTGGGCCAAACAATCTCGGCAGAAAGGACAGAACATTGCAAAAATATGCGGTTCAGTGACATCCTGAGGTTCATGACTGCCTAAAATACGAACTGGAAGAATGTCAGCGGCGTATAATATCTCCTCGGGGACATAGGTACAAAAATAACCCATTACTTTCCCCCCTGTACGCTCTTTCCATGCTTTTGCATAATCATGTCTGTTTTTGTACCAATCTCTGAATTTGTTAAACAATTCTTTCTCTTCTTTGTGTACAAGTTCCATCAATTTGAACACCTTCAAAATTTGTAAGAATCTTTATAATTCCTTCATTAGAGTGATAAATCCACTTTTTGTCATTCCCAAAGTCTTGAAGAACTCGAGAAGGTCACTGGAAGTCCAATCTACAGTTGTATACACAACTTTGATTTCTCGTAATTTGAGATCTTCGAGAAGTCTTTCTCCGAGTTTTTTTCCCACACCTTTCGCTGTATGTGTTGGATCAACACCAAGAATTTCAACCCATCCTCCTTTCTCAACACCAAATAACCAAGGATGTATGGTCGCCATCATAAACCCCACAACACGGTCTTCAATCTCAGCAATCAAACATATGCTCTCAGATCGGCTGAGATAATGTTGAACTTGAGATTTCCACATGTCTGGGCGGTGAAGACGGGTGATTTTTTCATCAATAGCTATAACCGAAGAAACATCGTCTTCTTTCATTTTCCTGACAAAAATACCTTCCTCAGTTAAGTTCATTGATATCTACTCGCGAAATTTTCATTTTTTTGGTTTATTTTGTTCATTTCGCTTTTTTGAAACACGAATAATCTTAACCCGAGAACCGATCCAATCTCTAGGTATGTAAACGCGTCCAGTATTACCACTCTGCCTCACTTCCCGATCGAGCATTTCAAAGCCATAAACTTTGAACTCGGAGGGTTGGTCTTCGACTTTAAAATCAGATGATTGGTCTTCACTTGACTCACTCAAGAGATACACCAAATTACAGCCCAAGGATGATATTTTCTTCTAGAACTTGGGGAATATTTGTGAATGCTTCTAAGAAAGAATACAAAGACGGGTTAAAAACATTATGTTAAAAATAGTTATAACATAATTACAATGGTGATAAAATGGTAGCAAAATGGTTAAGAAATGGTAGTATAATTAATTAAGTAACTCATGGGATTTCAGTAAACCTAATTAATTTTTATATTGTACCATGCATAAAGCACAGTGAGTGTTATGGCTGCTGAATTAAGGATATTATTTCACGCAACCTTTAGAGAGGTTACTGGAAGAAAAGAAATCAAAGAAGAACTTCAAAAAAACACTACAGTTAAATCTATTTTGGATAAATTAACCAAAAAATATGGAAAAGATTTCAATGGAATAATCGATCCAAAAACGAAAAAAATTTCTACTGAAGTTTTGATCATGATTAATGGGAGAGCTATTAGAACAACAGATATAATATTAGAAGACAGGGACAGTTTAATAATATCACTTCCTCTTGGCGGTGGTTAATAGACAAAAGTGCATAGGTGAAAATATATTGAATGAAGTCAGATGTTTAAATTGTTTAAAACGATTCGAGGTTCAACCAAAGGCTGAAGAAAGTACTTGTCCAAACTGTCATATTCGGTATAGAATCTCTTGGCCAAGATCAGACCAACCCAAAATACGTGGGGCGGTATAAAAGGTATTTGAGGTGAAATTCATGGTTTGGAAAAGGAAAATCGCTTATGTTGATTTATCTAAAGGGAAAATCACAAAAAAAACGATACCAAACTCACTTCGAAAGCAGTATTTAGGGGGTCGCGGGATCAATGCCTATTATTTATATAATCACATTTCACCTGGAATTGATCCCCTAGGCCCAAAGAATGCATTACTTATTGGAACAGGATTACTCACTGGAGTTCCAGCTCTTGGTGCTGGTAGATGTGATATTGCAGCAAAGTCACCCTTAACAGGAGTAGTGGGAAACTCGAATATAGGAGGTTTCTTTGGTCTGGAGTTGAGACTGGCTGGTTTTGATAACTTAATTATAACTGGAAACGCTGAGAAGCCTATTTACCTTAGGATAAAGGATGGAGAGATAGAAATCTTAGATGCAAGTCATCTCTGGGGAAATGACACCTTTGATACTCAAACTCAAATCCGTTCTGATCATAATGATGAGGAAATAAAGAGTATTGTCATCGGTGTTGCTGGAGAAAAACTTGTGCGTTATGCTAATATTAGAACTGGGATGAAAAATTCTGCAGGACGAACAGGTATGGGGTGTGTTATGGGTTCCAAGAATTTAAAGGCCATAGCTGTTCGTGGAACAATGGATATTGAATTTTCATATCCAGAGAAATTATTGGAATATAGTTCACAAATGAACGAAATGATTACTAGTTCTCGTTGGGCACGGGCGCAATCAAAATGGGGTTCACTTATCATTTATAGTAACACCAATACTACAGGACTAATCAGAACTAGAAACTTCCAGAAAAATTTGTTAGAAGGAGGAGAAGACCTAGAACCAGAAAATATGGACAAATACACAATTGGTATGTCTGGTTGTTATGGTTGTAGTGTGCACTGTCGTCATCGCTATGTATTGGAGGAAGGGCCTTATGCCCCTATCTTTGCAGAAGGGCCTGAATATACCTCCCTTGGTGCTTTCGGAACAATGATAGACTGCAAGAAAATGGAAACAGTATTAATTGCTAATCACTTGGTAAATAAATATGGTATCGACACACTAGAAGTCGGAGGGCTATGTGCGTGGGCGATGGAACTTTGGGAGAAAGGAATACTCACGGAAGAAATGACAGATGGATTAGAACTCGAATGGGGGAATGAGGAAGTTCTTTTCGAGCTTATCCGCAAAATATCCTATAGAGAAGGTTTCGGCGCCCTACTCGCTGATGGTTTCAAGCCTGCAATAGCGAAAATAGGTAAAGGATCAGAATATTACGCGATGCAGATTAAAGGGATGAGTAACTTACATTCAGATGAACGGCCAACTCCCAGTCTTGCCTTAGGAATAGCAACTGCGACACGGGGAGCCGATCACCTCAGAAGTCGTCCAGCTATAGACCTTTATGGATTACCTGAAGAACTTTTAGAGGAGATATATGGTGGCCCTGTTTCCTCAGATTATACTTCTTATGAGGGGAAAAGTCGTGAGGTTTGGTGGCAAGAACTTCTTTATGCAGTCACAGACTCAATTGGGATATGTAAATTTCAGACTGTATTTTGTGCTGTACATGCACCTAAATGGGACGAATTCTCGAGACTTATCTATCTAACTACAGGAATGGACCTCAAAAAGCCTCAACTTATGGAGATTGGAGAACGAATATCCACTACGGAACGACTATTCAATATCAGAGAGGGATTTTCGAGAAAAGATGACATTTTACCAGAACGATTCTTTAAAGAACCTACCACTCTTGGATTTCCAATAGCAAAAGGCAAGAAAATTGATAGAGACAAATTCAAAGCGATGTTGGACGAGTATTATGCTCTTCATAAGTGGGATAATGAAGGAGTTCCTACCACTGAAGTTTTACAGAAACTCGGTTTAGAGAAGCAACAATCTCAAACAACTTGAAATGGAGAAATGTGTTATGCAGAAAATACTATTTGTTGAACCTGAAAAATGTACGGGATGTAGAATCTGTGAAACAGTCTGTTCTCTCCATCAAGAGAAAGTCGTCAATCCAGCACGAGCAAGGATCCAGATTATAAAGTGGGATAACAAAGGAATATATATCCCAATGATTTGTCATCAATGTGAAACTGCCCCTTGTGAAACAGTTTGTCCCATGCGTGCTATTCATAAAGACGAAACCACAGGAGCACTGATTATTGATTATGATTTATGCGTAGGATGCAAATTATGCGTCACTTTTTGTCCATTTGGAGGAGTAGGAATAGATATTGAAGGAAAAGTCATCAAATGCGATCTGTGTGAAGGGGATCCTCAATGTGTAAAGAATTGTGAACCAAAAGCTTTACAATTCATTGAGGCAACTTCTATCAACTTAAGGAAACGAAGACTGGCAGCTGAAAATTTGTCAGAGTTAATGAAGACAGTTTTAACCGTCACTTAGGCATATACCAACAGAATCTTCCCAGAAATGAAAAAAGTCATTAATAAACTATTGAAAAATGTTGAACTCAAAATATTTCCTGTTTTATTATAAATTATCGCTGAAATAGCGCCTAAAATGCATGATATGCCAATACATATACCGTATAGAACGAAGATGAGAATTGGTTGATGAAGAAGAAGTCCATATAGAGTGATACAGAGACTTGTCCCTAAACCAACTCCTAGGCACCCTCCACTAAATAAGGTTGACTTCCCAATTGTCATCCAGCTCTCATTACTTTTCTGAATTTTTGTCTGATAAAGGCCTCGAAAGAGAAGTTCAATCTCGAAATTAAAGAGTACTAAGATTCCAAATAATAGAACAAAATCAAGATAAATGCCAGGTTCAATTGGTCGTGGGAAAAGAAGAGGAACCTGAAAGCTCCAGGCAATTATGTTAAACAGCAGTATCCATAAACAAATCGCAATTAGAGAAGTTGAGGCACTCTTCAGATTATTTTCAAAGGATGAACTTAGGCCAATGTCATCATAATGAAAACTGTATCGTTTTCTCTCAAAAAAAATTACAAAAAATACCGGAATCAACATGAATAAGGCAGATATGAGGAGTCTCGGAATAATGAGTAAGTCATATATCCAAAAATGAGTAAGAGAATTAATTTCAATCAATCCTGAAATTGCTATAAATAATATGGAAACAGTAGCATAAACAGCATACAGGTACTTTTTATCCTTGTTATTAAGATTTGGAGCAATCTCTGCTAGTGGGGATCTAGACCCTATTCTTGAATCAGAAATGTTTGTGAAAATGGGAAGTAACGCAAAAAGAGATCCAATAAATGTTAATAACCATCCCCCCATCTTTAGGAAATATGGTATTTGAAAGTATTTAGGGATCTTGGGGGATATATTAACGCAATTCATTGAATAATCAAACCAATAAGTAGTATTTTGCAGAACATCTAAACTGATAGCCTCTTCAAAATGACTCGTTCCTGGAACTAAAACTAATCTTCTAGCACTGTTGTTTTCAATACTTCCAAAATTCCAAGTGTGGTTATCTGAAGTGTGGATCGTATCACTAATTTCCTTCCAAGGCACTTGTGGAAGACTGGTGATACTTATCGTTGCATTTGCCATAATATGACACTCTGCCTCAATTGTAGCTGGATGTTCATCGCCCCCAATGATTAAACAATAATTCTTCATATTTGTTGCGTTGATAAAATTTGAAACAGAGCGGATCCTAAACTCCTCCTCAATGATCGAAGGATCATGGTTCGATAACCATCTCCATTGGGTTAGCATCTTTTCAATAGTAGGATGAGACCATACCTGTGGTATTCCAAAGCTCTCCATAACACCCTCAGCCATTTTACTGGCATCATCCCAACAGAAAATGGCACAACATGCTTTAATTCGACCAGTTCCAACCTTATTACTACTTATCGGATTAATCCAGTCATCAAAAATCCCTGCTCGCGTTGCTGCAATGCCTCCCATGCTATGACCAGAGACCCCGATTCTAGTGACATCTATTAGGTCTTTGTAAACAGAATCACTGATGAGCCATTCAATGGTTGAATACACTCCCAATAGAGTTTCTAATCCCATATCATAATATCCACCAGACCACCCGTGTCCTGGCTGATCAAGAGCGATTGTAAAGAAACCTGCTTTCGCAAACTGCCGAGCATAATTCATTTGTATGTCGGAACTCACACCAAATCCATGTATCCAAATTATAACAGGAAATCCTTCAACGGAATGCTCTTTTTTCGGTATGATAACATATCCAGCAACTCGATAATTCTCAATGAGTTTATTCTTAGCGTCTTCTCGGGGAGTGACTTCAGTTCTGTTGAAAAAACTATTAAGCTCATCTGAATACTTTTGATAAGTATTAAATGAGATACGGATAGGTAAGTTTTCGTCAGGACTGAAAGTTCCTATAGTCATCATTATGCAGCCTAAACAGAATACAATTATGGTAGCTGCGAGCACCTTACGTATTGTTCTCACCAGAATTTCATTTATCTGTTTTCTGAGGTATCGTGTTTGTCCCATTAGAATTGGATTGGGAGGTCTTCAGGATAACTAGACATACATTGTACCAATTCTATTCTTTCTTTGTCATCTAATATCTATCTTACATATTCTTCATCATATAAGAAAGGTGTTTTTAAAATATTATCTCACATTTCCTTGCCAATATTGAATTTATCGTGAAAAGTGATGGATTAGTAATGAAAAGTGAAAACTCAAAGAAAGTATCAGTCATAGGAGCAGGCCACATGGGTCATGGCATTGCAGAAGTGGCTCTTTTATCTGACTACTTTGTTTCTCTTTATGATATTGAAGAAGAAATAATTGCCAAAGGAAAATCATTAATTGAATGGTCCTTAAAAAAATTTGTCGAAAAATCACAGATAACTAGAAAAAAGTATGAAGAACTAATTAACAATCTTGAAATTACCACTGACCTAAAAAAAGCAGCTAAAAATGCCATTCTTTGTATTGAAGCGGTACCTGAAAGATTAGAACTGAAAAAAGATATTTTTAGAAAATTAGATAAACTCTCTCCCAAATATGCTATCTTGGCATCAAATACTTCGACAATGAGTATTACTGAAATTGGTAATGTAACTCAACGACCTGACAAAGTTGTTGGATTACATTTTCCTCCTCCGCCTGTCCTCTCGAAAGTTATCGAAATAGTTAGAGGAGACAAGACATCAGAGAGTACAATTGCTTTTGCTATTAATTTTGCTAAAAGAGCAGAAAAAAAAGCGATTATTTCTAAAGACAGCCCTGGATTTATTTGTAATCGCATCATGGCGCCATCAATGCTTTTAATTCAATTAATGCTCGATAGAAAGGAATATTCCCCCGCAAATATAGATGCAGCAGCTTTGAATATGGGAATGATTATGGGTCCTTATGAACTCCTAGATTATATTGGCCTTGATATTCTACATGATAGTTCGAAATATTTTGCAGAACATCTTTCAACAGATTACTCCCCAGTTCAAATCATTTCAAAGCTAGTTAAGGATAATAAACTAGGTAGAAAAACTGGGGAAGGAATCTATAAATGGCGTTCAGGAGGTAAAAGGCCGATTATCGATAGGTCAGACCCAGCAGATTTCGATGTAATGGATTTAATGCGTGTCCAGATTAATGAAGCAGCCAAAGTTCTGGAAGAAGGTGTTGCTAGCGTACATGATATTGATATAGGGATGAAGCTTCATTATCATAATCCTTGGGGGCCTTTTGAATTAGTAGAACAGATGAATTTAGGTGAATTAACAGAATTCCTAGATAATTTAGCAGATAAATATGGAAAAGAAGTTTTTCGAGCCCATGAATGGATACGTAACCAAAATCTTCCTGAACGAATTAAAGAAAAATAGCTAAGCCAAAGTTCAGTCCAAGAAAAAAAGTTAAGAGGCTAATTGCATCAATTTGTTTGAATATAAAAGCAATTGAATTAAAAAACATCTAAATCTTTTGCTGAAACAACTTTTCCCGAGTAACCTTTACAAACCTCATTCAACAGATCTATCTCATTTCTCCCCATAAAGAGTTGATGATATAGAATTAACAGCTTAGGTTTGATTTTTGCTGCAATATCTCCCAACTCATAAGATGATGTATGGTAAGCAGAATGATAACGTATCCATTCTGGTTTTCTTTTAGCTAGACCAACAGCAGAATAGACTTCATGAATCAGTACATCACACCCCCTCGCGAATTCTATGAATTTAGGTGTTGGAGCTGTATCACCTGAAACAACAATTGTTTTATCTGGAGTAATGAATTTAAATCCAAATGCTGGCCATAAACCATGTTTAACGTGAATTGCTTCTACTGTAACATGATTGTCTGAAAATATTATTCCAGGATCAATTTCTTGTACCTTAACTTCGTAACCACCCATTGAAGTCGGTTCTAATCCCTTATCTCTCTCTTCTATATCCATCTCATATGCAGCAAGAATGTGTTGCGTCATAGATTTAATACCTTGTGGTCCATATACCTCTAATGGTTGTTTACGTCCTTCAACTGCGGGAGAAAAGATCAAATCAGGATAACCTATTGTATGATCAGAATGCATATGAGTTAAGAACGCTTTTATAATTTGGGGGGGTTTAATTCCAGCTGCAACTGCTCTCCGAACTACTCCAGATCCAAAATCTACAATATATACTTTATTATTGGTATTTATTACTAAAGAAGGCCCAAAACGCTCTGGATCCAGGATAGGAGTTCCAGTGCCTAATAAAATTATTTTAGTTACCAATTTGATCAC
This sequence comes from Candidatus Hodarchaeota archaeon, assembly GCA_016840285.1. The sequence continues at coordinate 23,129 of JAEOSR010000163.1, forward strand.
CTTTGATCAATTTTGACCATCATCAACGATCAATCACGATATTTTTCTATTCCACTAGCCCAAACAAGGGCAATACAGCTTATTGTTGAACCCATAAATGCTGTTAACGGTGGAACATATGGGTCACCCGTTACGAAATTAAGTGTTAAAATAAATGCAACCTCAAGAATTGAAGGTATAAGCCATTGGTATCTATAGCTATATTTCCAACAGATAATACCAAGAAAAAATGTATATCCCAAATGAATTACTATATTTCCTAACAAACCAAGAGGGAGATAGAACCAAATATCAATCATCTCGATAAGGATAGCAAAAACACCAGCCGTTAATAATAAGGTAATTTCATTTCTCTCCTCAGAATCACGAGTGAATTGAGTTAATAACTCATTCTCCCAAGTTCTGCTCATCAAAGCAAATATCACAATTATTGCGATTATACCAAACAAAATTTCTATTATTATTCCCGTTATTCGGTTCCGTGACATCGGAAAGTTTGTGTTCTTTAGTGTAAGTTCTATTGGCGAATCAGAACCTTCCCAAACCTCGATAATTCCACATGTAATATCAAATGTAATCTTCGCAGTTAAGCGGTCATTAGATTTATTATAGAGTTTTGTATCAAAGCTGCTTTGTGCTCCTAATAAACCTGATAGTTCTAAGTCACTGGGCCAATAAGTTCGTTTTCGGGTTACGAGTAAGTCATAAGGTTGGTTAATTCTTCCTAGGAAACCAGTTGGATCAATTACGGAATAAATTTTCCCTCCTTTCACACCAAACATCATCAGTACATTTGGAACGTAAATCCACCAGATGGAATAATTGCCCTGTAACCTCCCATTCTGATAAACAGTTCCGTTTGGATGAGTAAGGAAGAATTCGATCCTGTCCTCATACTCGAGAGTTACGTTAGTGTGGGTGTCGTTCAGGACATTACTCCTTAGAATGAACTCTGATTGGACCCCTTTTACACCACTTTCATATCGATAATAACTGATATAATCCTGTTGAAAGAGATAAATATCTTTAGGATTAAAGTCTCCAATCATTCCTTCAATTTCGATCATAAGTTGATTGATTATGAATGAACCAGCTGCAATACCCACTATTAAGAGAATGATAGTTCTCCGAGTTTTCTTATCAAGAACCATTTAGTTAACCCTCAGAAAGCATCAATATTTCTTTTGAAGTCGTCAAAAAAATAAATACATTTCTAACAAAAAGTTATGCTTCAAGATGAATTTCCTAAAAAAAAGGAAATTTTTTCATTATACTAAATAAAAAGAGAGAATTCAAATGAATACTCAATCGAAAGCCCAAATTCGAATGAAAATTGATTCAAATCACTGGGACATTATCCTTGATGGTTCTAGTCCAAAAACTGGATCACAAATTCTAAATCTATTACCAATTGAGAGTGAAGTGAGAACATGGGGAGAAGAAATTTATTTTTCAATTCCTATAAGCATACTAGAAGAAAATGCAAAAAGTACTGTCACATTAGGGGATGTTGCTTACTGGCCAGAAGGGCAGTGTTTTTGTGTGTTTTTTGGAAAAACTCCTCTCACAACATCATTAGATGAAATAAAGCCCGCTTCACCTGTCAATGTGTTTGGTAAAGTATTAGGAGATTTGGAAAGGTTAAAAACTATTGAATCTGGTGTAAAAGTTCTTTTAGAATAGATAAAACAATGAAATCTATTTGAGAATAAATCAGTCTATGCTTTGGGTTAAGCGTCTTGATTGTGAGCTGAATAAAAAAATATAATTTCTAACGTTCGTGTAAGTGGAATAGAGATAGGTAATACTTATGACTCTACTTTAATAACTGATGGAGCTTTGTATTTATGAAAAAAATTGCATTTATAGGTGCTGGATCACTGGTTTTTGGTGAAACCCTCCTTACAGATATTCTAACTTTTCCTACCCTTCAGGATGAAATTATCTTATGTCTTGAAGATATAGATCCAAAAAGATTAGAAATCATGTATAAATATATGCAGAAATATCGTGAAGATAATCTTCACGTCCTTGAAGATGTAACGATTGAGAAGACCACTAATCAAAAAGAGGCTATTACTGACGCCAAATATATTATAAATGCAGTTCTTATTGGTGGCCTTGATGTCGTTAAGCATGATTTGGAAATCCCCTTCAAATATGGTGTGACTCAATGTGTAGGCGATACTTTAGGCCCTGGTGGGATATTTCGCTTTTTAAGAACCGTACCGTTTTTTGATAGTCTATTAGAAGATATAAGAATTCATGGATATAATTCCGACGACTCCAAAGGATCAAAACCACTACTCTTAAACTATACAAATCCCATGGCAATGAATACTTGGTATTGCAACACACTATTCCCAGATTCGACGATTGGATTGTGTCATGGAGTTTTTGGAACAGCAGCAGTTCTTGAAGCAGCTGTTCATCTTATGGGCGTGAATCCACAAGGCTTCGATTACTTATGTGCAGGGATAAATCATCTCGCTTGGTTCTTAAAAGTCCAATATTTGGATTCAAATTCCGAATGGCAAGATGCGTATCCTCTAATTCGAGAAGCAAGTAAATCTCAATACTTTTTGACAGATATCGAGAAACTCCGGGTAGATATGATGAATGCAACTGGGTACTTCATGACTGAATCCTCGGGTCATCTGAGTGAATACCTTCCATATTACCGGAAGCGATCCGATTTATTAGAGAAGTATAAAGGAGATGGCTTTTATGCAGAGCTCGATCATGCTTTAGATTATAATGAGCAGAAAGACGCCCAAAATAATCTTGCGAAAGAATTTAATGAAAAATTAAACCAAGATAAACTCCCACTCAAAGAAATTCCTTCATGGGAATATGCTCCACTAATTATTAATGCAATGGAGAGCAGTTCACCAGTACGAATAAATGGTAATGTCTTAAACAAAGGTTACATTACGAATCTCCCACTTAATTGTTGTGTTGAAGTTCCGATCTTTTTTGATAGTTTGGGGCCGCATCCTCAAGGAGGAATTGAACTGCCTACGGTTTGCCAAGCTCTGTGTATGTCAAATATCATGGTTCAGAAAGCAGCAGTCGAAGGGGCACTCACTTTCGATCGAGAGAGAGTTTATCAGGCTGTATTACTTGATCCAAACACTGCCAGTGTCTGTTCGCCCGTTGAGATACGTGAGATGGTCGATGAATTATTTGAAGTAGAAAAAACATGGCTCCCTCAATTTGAGTGAGGAGTTAAAGGGGATTTGAGTAGTATCTCTCAAGTATTGATTAGATACTAGATACGTGATAAAAATATCTTTTCTGCAATTGATTATCGATCCTATAGACACACCTCTTTCCATCAGCAATCCGATCTTCACAAAGATCGAGATTACCTTCCGTTTCAAACATTTCTCGTAATTCATTCCCAATAGAAATTTCTCGTTCCCATATATCCCTCGCATTTTGGGTAAAATCTAGTACTGTATAAGACAAATTATTGTGTTTCAAAGCTTGGGCCATTTTGGTTTGATTGGGTTCTAAAATATGTTGGTGTTCTTTGGATTCTATAATTTGGGCGAAGAATATTACCAATTGCCCATTTGGTTTTAATAGTTCTTTTAGCTTAGATATGGTTACTTCTAAGTCAACTACATTGGTTGGATAAAGAGTATCTATAGCATAAATTGCAGTAAAGGATGACTGTGGAAAAGAAAGGTCATTTATATTACCTACTTGAAATCCTAAAGCATCTTCACTTGGATTTGTGTTGGTTTTCGCCCATTGAATAAGCTGTTCAGCGAAATCTATTCCAGTGATCTTAGCGTCCGTCTTCATCTGAATGTATTCTGTTACTTTTCCCAATCCACATCCTAAGTCTAAGACTGAATCCTTGGAATTCAGATTTAGTCTCGAAATGAGTGTTTCTAGTTGATCCATATCAAGAACATTGAACTGAAAAAGGTTTTTTCCAAACACTTTTTCACAGAACAGAGCATATGCTTTACTTTTGGCACATCTAAGGAGATTATTATTATACCAATCAATCATCTGTTTAGAGTGAATTACTTTTCCTACTTTTATCCCAATTTTAGTAAGCTTAAGTTCGGTTCCATCGTAAACAATTAGATTTTTTGTAATTAATGAATTAATTGCAGAATCGGAATCTATGTTCTTCTCAGATACCATTCTAAGTTTTTTGATGCCTTCTGCTGTTAGAGTAATCTTTAGACTTTCAGAAATTGTTATTTCTTTTGTTTTAGGATCTCTATCTCTCGTTTCGAGTTCACTGATTATCCCCAAAACTGTTTTCTCATTCTCTGTTAAATGAGCGTCTTCTTTTGTGGTTGTCATTATCATTTCACTTTGTTTAATTTGAGGTTATTAAGAAAAAATCAATTTCATTATAAACCAACTGAATGGGGCAAAATGGCTTCCACGAGTACAGAAGGTCAAGTGTTAAGTTTTCTAATGAATGATTATATGGAAAGAATTAGAGGTACATGGCTGATTCTACTATCTCAGCTATATCTTTAATCTGCAATGGGATGGATTTCTTTCGAGATGTGAGATGGAAATTCATTTGACACTGTGGACAAGCTGTTGTTAAGAAATCCACATTAATTGGAACCACATCTTCCTTTATTCTTGTGTGAGCAGATTCCATGCTCACTTGATGATTAAATGTCCAAAGGCCCCCTCCTCCTCCACAACATCGTGATTTTTCTCTGTTAAACGGCATTTCAACAAGCTCTAAGCTAGGTATGGCTTTTAAGACATTGCGAGGAGCGTCATAAACATTACAGTGCCTCCCTAAGGAACATGGGTCATGATAAGTTACCTTTTGGCCAAACTCCCTTAGTTCTATCTCTCCGTTCTTTATCTTTTTTTCAAGGAATTGGGTTGAATGAAATGTCTTACAAGGTAGTGAAACATCAAGAATCTCAGGATATAATCTTGTGAAGGTATAATAACATCCTGCACATGAAGTAATTAATGACTCAGCTTTTGTTTTTTTAATCCTATTGATGAGTTCATGTGCTACATGTTTTGCTTCATCCCACAGCCCAGAAGCAATTAAAACGTAACCACAACATCCTTCATCTTTTCCTAACGTTGTAAAGTTTTCATTCGTATGCTTTAAGATGTTAAAAAAGGATTTAGCTGCGTTCGGAGTTCTATTCGCTACCACGCAACCAACAAAATAGAGATTGTCCGCATGTTGTGGTAGCTTTGTTATGTTTAGATCTTTCATCCAAGCGAGACGACGATTGGCTGAAACACCGCTCGGATCTCCAAAGTCTAAGATATTTTTCGCTGTCGAATGAAAAACTCGTGGGGCCATATTGTTTTCTACAATATACCGTCTCATTCGAACAATCGCTTCATGAAGATCAACTTTTTGAAAACACTCTCCAAAACAGCGTCCACACTTGCTGCAAGTATATAAAATGTCAACAATTTTATGTGTAAGATTCAATTCTCCTTTCATCACCCCTTTGATTAATAATCCTCTACCTCTCGCGGAATAGGTTTCTATTCCATCAAAGGAAGGAGTTACAGTACAATAATCACTACATATGGAAGATTGGAGGCAAGTGTTCCCAAATTTTTGTAGAAACAGTGTTTGTACAGCTAAAGAGAAATTTCGATAGGTTCCATGTCCGATACGACGAAGTTCAGACAAATGTTCATTTATATCTGATTTTACTCTCTTATTCGTGACATCTTTATTAGGAGTAGGAATTTTTATATCATCTAACAATATTATTGTATTAGAACTTGTAAAAGTAGATGGGATTTGATCTCCTCTTTGAATTAGTGTTACATTCTCTTTCTCCACACTTTCTAAGATTTTTTCTTTTTGATCTGATGTATACACTTTAACCACAATATCAGGCATTGGATAAGCCTGATCCATGAAAATTTTTTCAAATGAATAAACATAACGGTCTTCTAAGTCAGTTAAGACATGAATTTTTGTTGAGGTCCGTTTTAACTGTTCAATGAGTGTTTTCTGTGATACCATGTTAGTGAAGCTTGAGAGTAGAAGGTTTTTATTAATTTCCTAAAATCATTGTGAAAATCAGTGAATGACTCTCGATTTATGAATAGGATGTAAAATCTCATTGAGTGTAAATTCTGAAGGTTTTACTCTTTTTCTACACTTTTAAAAGTATGAGACACAGAATAATGGTGATAATAAATTGGCAAACGATTTAATTCAAGTTGAGAAAAGTAATGACATTGGAAAAATAGTCTTTAATAATGGGGACTGGAATATTTTAAACATTGCAATGATGAAACAAATTAACGAAGCACTTGAGAGCTTCCTAAAAGACCAGTCTCTTAAAGCGGTCGTGATTGGCCATAATGGAAGATCTTTTTCTGCAGGAGTCGATGTGGGTGAACATATGGGTAATTTAGCTCCAAAAATGCTGAAAGAATTTCATGAAATGTTCAAAAAGTTAAATCGATTGAATTGTCTGACAATTGCTAGTGTTAAGGGAGCTGCTCTCGGTGGGGGGTGTGAGGTGGCAGTATTCTGTGATATCGTCCTAGCTTCAGAGAAAGCCAAGTTTGGACAACCTGAGATAAAGGTAGGTGTTTTTCCACCTATATCAGTACTAATTTTCCCCTATCTTACAGGCCACAAGAAAGCATATGAACTTCTCCTCCAAGGAGAAACAATTAGTGCCAACGAGGCATATCGCCTTGGTTTAGTCAATCATGTGTTTCCAATTGAGTCGTACGAACAAGAATTTGACCAGTTTCTTGAACGGTTTGGGAAGCTAAGTACAGTGGTATTACACCATACCAAAAAAGCAATTCGGTTAGGTTTTGCCGATGATTTTGATTCTCAAATCGATAAAGTAGAAGATTATTACCTGACTGAGCTCATGAAAACCCATGATGCGAATGAAGGATTACAAGCATTTGTTGAAAAACGTCCTCCCGAATGGAAAAATCGTTAGATGATTTAATAAAGCAAATATCTGTTCTCTAACTATACTTAATAAAAATAGATCTAAATTGTCTCTAATAAGAAGAATAGTCTTGTAACAAGAATTAAAAATCAGACTCAAATTCACAACAAATTAAGGGATAAACATGAAAGCAGCTGTTTTTGAAAAAGTAAAAACCCCGATGAAAATTGATGAAAATTATCCTTCTCCTGATATTTCTGGAAAATCAGGACAAGTCATATTAAATATTGAGGCGTGTGGTGTTTGTCACACCGATTTAGGCTTCCTAGACCATGGTGTTCCAACAGGAAAAGCCCCACCATTGATCTTAGGACATGAAATGTCAGGAAAAGTAGTGGAGATTAATGATGATGTCACCTCTTTCAAAAAGGGTGACCATGTTCTTGTTCCTGCGGTGATATCCTGTGGAAACTGTTTCTATTGTAGAATTGGACGTGAAAATATTTGCTCAAATCAAACGTTCTTTGGGAGTAATGTTGATGGAGGTTTTGCAGAGCAAATAATGGTTCCAGCAAAAGATATCTTTCATCTTCCTCATGAAATTCCTTTAGAAGAAGGGTGCATCATTTCAGATGCAGTATCAACCCCTTATCATGCGGTCAAGAATCGTGGTCAAGTGAGACCAGGAGACTGGGCCGTTGTGATTGGATGTGGCGGAATAGGGTTGAATGTTGTACAAAATATCAAAGCTGCTGGTGGATTAGCCATTGCTCTTGATATTATCCCGAAGAAATTAGAGGTTGCGAAACAACTTGGGGCTGTCGAAACAATCTTAACTAAAGATTTAGACAAGAGAGCTATTGTTAGTACAATAAGAAAAATCACAGGAGGAGGAGCAGACGTTGCTTTTGAAGCAATAGGACACCCTGCAACTTTTACTCAAGCTTTTGACAGCCTGAGGAAAGGAGGAAGACTGGTTGCAGTTGGATATTCTCCGAAACGTTGGGATGGCTTTAACATAGGACGTGTCATGTTTTACGAAATGGAATTAGTAGGGAGTTTAGGATGCCGTACTGTGGATTATCCACGAATAATCGAGTTAGTTAAGAATAAAACATTAGTCGTTGAACCTTTGGTAACAGGAAAAAATCCTCTTTCAGAAATCAATGAAGCATTTGATATTATGCGCCGTGGTGAAGGAATTCGGACAGTTATTTTATGTCAAAAGTAAGTCATTCTTTTTATTTTTCCACTTTAGGATTTGAAATGTTATGAAAGTAGGCATTGTTGGTATTGGCCACAGTAGATTCGGTAGACGAGATGATGTTACCGTTCAAGAGCTTGCCTTTGAGTCTTTTGTCGAAGCCCTAAATGATGCAAAAATCCAGCGGCAAGATATCGATGCAACCATTATTGGAGCCTCACCAGTTTATATGACTCAACGAAGTATTGCTGGACCAATCACTGAATATCTTGGTTTAAACCCACAACCCGTTTGGCTCACAGAAGCAGCTTGCAGTAGTTCTGCAGTCGCTTTACGAACCGCATACGCCTTAATATCTTCACGAATGCATGAAATCGTCTTGGTCTTGGGTGTACAGAAGATGCTAGAAAATCCTACATCGGAAGTCCTGAAAATTATGGGGCGTAGTGGAGATGTTCAATGGGAGGCTCCTTTTGGGACAACTTTTGCTAATTATTACGCAATGTATGCAAACTCCCATATGGCGAAATATGGCACAACATCGGAACAGCTTGCTGCTGTGGCTGTGAAAAATCATCATTATGGAGCAATGAACCCGCTAGCAATGTTCCAAAAGGAGATTACAATAAAAAAAGCACTAGAATCAAGAATTATCGCCTCTCCGCTACATCTTTATGATTGCTGTGCCAATGCTGATGGTTCTGCTGCACTTGTTGTAACAAATGAAGAAAAAGCTAAACAACTCTCTGATACACCAATTTGGGTCTCTGGTCTTGGTGCCGCTACTGCTCCTTTTTCTCTATTAACTCGTCCAGAGTTGGACACATTATCTAGTGCTGTTGAAGCCTCAAAAATGGCATATGCTCAGGCCAAAGTTCAACCCAGTGATATTGATGTTGCAGAAGTTCATGACTGCTTTACTATTGCTGAAATAATGGCTTATGAGGATTTAGGCTTTACTGAGAGAGGAAAGGGAGGAAAGTTTATCGAGGAAGGTGAGACTTATGTAGGAGGCAAAACTCCAGTAAACGTTGATGGAGGTTTGAAAGCAAAGGGTCACCCTGTTGGAGCGACTGGTTGTTCACAAGTTTATGGAATTGTCAAACAACTTCGAGAAGAAGCGGGAAAGAGTCAAGTTGACGGAGCACAAATAGGATTAACCCATAATGTCGGTGGTCACGGGCAATATTGTGTTGTACATCTGTTTTCGAGGTGATAAAATGAAACAATTTGGGTATAAAGACTATATTTCTCAATCAAAGATTGGAGAGCGCTTTCTGGAAGCTTTAAGAGAAGGAAAGTTGGAGGGAACCAAGTGTAGCAAATGTTCTACTCTTTATTATCCTCCTAGAGCCAATTGCAAAGAATGTCTTACTGATGAGTTTATAGAACCTGCAGAGTTTTCTGGAGAAGGGAAAGTTTTATCATTTTCCGAAGTTCATGTTCCACCCGCTGGTTTTGAACGTTTCGCTCCGTACACAGTCACAGTTGTTGATTTAAAGGAAGGTGGGAGAGTTGTAGCCTGGATAGATGACGTTACTGAGCCACTTGAGATAGGTGAGGATGTACTAGTTAAACCAGAGGTCGTTGAGGGAGACAGGGTGATTTATCAGGTTCTAAGAGGGAAAGACATAACTATCTCTGCTGAAGAGATTGCTGTGACTGAAGAAACCACAGTTAAGTCAAAAAGGCTACTGGATAAGGTTGCTATTGTCACAGGAGCAGGGAAAGGAATAGGTAGAGAAATTGCCTTGAAGTTTGCAAGAGAAGGAGCAAAACTTGTCGTCGCGGCTAGGACACAATCAGATATTGATTCTCTTGTGGATGAGATTACACAATTAGGGACTGAAGCCTTTGCTATCCCCTGTGATGTTTCTAATGTTGAAGACGTGCATCGTTTAGTGAAAGGAGCACTGAATAAATTTCAAAAGATCGATATTCTGGTAAACAATGCTGGTATTTCTCGGAGCGCTTTAATTTCGAAAATGTCAGATGATCTCTGGAATTCAGTTATTAACATTAACTTAACAGGTACTTTCAACTGTGTTCGGGCCATATCTTCGCACTTTATGGAGAAAAGGCCTCTTGGTGGAAAGATCATCAATTTCACATCTACCGCTGCAAAATTCGGTAATGTGGGCCAATCCGCATACGCTGCGTCCAAATGGGGAATTATCGCCTTCTCAAAGACTGCAGCAAGAGAATTAGCTCGATATAAAGTTAACGTAAATTGTATCATGCCAGGATACATTGAAACAGCAATGACAGCGGATACTCCCTCTGTATATAAGGAACAAACAATTGCTCAAATCCCACAAATGCGAATCGGATATCCAGACGATGTCGCAAAAGTAGCAGTCTTTCTGGCGTCCGAAGATTCTGATTATATGACAGGTGGAGTGGTTCAGGTCGATGGTGGCTTACGGATGTGATAATCAATGTCAAGTATGTAATTTCTCAACCTCTTCTTCAAGAATACGTGTTTCCTTGTTAAGAAGGTTTCATTCTCTTTTTAAAGATTAAGAGTGCGGTTGAGGATAGAAGAATGACTATTGAAGTCCAAAATGGAGAAGCTTGTGGGGTTGTGGGTTCAGAGCCATAGTCTTGATTAACCATGCATCTTTTCCTCCTGCTGAATAGGAGAAAGTTCACCCTGCAAGGGCAAACCCACCATCCGCAGTTAATAGAAAAATGTTAACTAAACAAATAGTTCAGGCTGATGGTAGCTTAGGAATGTAAGTCACACTACCCCCTCTAGCAGAAAAAGCCAAACAAGCAAGATTTTTCCCTGATTGTTGTGTGGGTGAACTTTTAAGAAGAAAAAGGCGTTTATCCCCGCATAGTGAGAATTGGGCACTTTTCTGGATCATCCAAGTCTAAACACGGTTTTTGCATGCCTTTATAAAACTTCTGACCAAGTTCCTTACACATTTGGTTTTCATCATCAAAGTGTGGACAAACCATGGCATCAACTCCGATTTTTAATGTTTGCTAATATTGAAATCAAGTAATAAACACTTCTTTACTTTTTATATATTAAGCCTTGCTAATCCGTTAATGGAAACCCAAGAGCCATTACGCTCAAATATCCCACATTCGAGTGTCAAATGAAGCCAACCATCTAAATAAGTGGAATCGAGTTTTAATTCCTGAGCGAGTTCATCAAGAGTAAAAATTACCGAAGAAACATCATTGGGACTAGGGGAGGATTTAGCCTTTTCATTAAGGTAATCAAAAATTCCCAGACGTCTTCCCAATCCAAATAACAGGACTGTTTGAAATACTAACATACTTTTGATAGCAAATTCTTTCATTTGATCGTACATGGTGATTTCGGTTTCATCTTTTATTCCATTTTTTTGAATTGAGATATGTTATTTTATTAGTTCTTCCCGTAAAATTCTGGCTATTCTCTTCATCCCTACAACAATTTTATCTTCAGGCATATTTGAGAAATTTAATCGGATTGAGTTTTCATGACCTCCATTAGGATAGAAACATCCCCCAGGGACAAATGCCACTTTCTGTTCTTGGGCTTTTTCAAGCAATTCTCGTCCATTAATATGTTCAGGTAACTCAATCCATGTGAATAGCCCACCTTTAGGAATGAATAGTTTTGCTTCTGGTGGGAATTCTTCCTGAATAATCTTAATCATGATGTCTCGTCGTCGTTTGTATACTTGTCTTATCTTTTTTATGTGGGTTTCTATATCATATTCTTCTAGGAACATCGCAACCTCTCTTTGGGCCATAGAGTTGCACTGTAAGTCCGAAACTTCTTTAATTAAGGTATATTTTCTTAACACTTTCTCATCCGCACATATCCATCCAATTCTGAATCCTGGACATAAGATTTTTGAAAAAGTTCCTAGAAATATCACTCTCCCCTCTGTATCAAACGACTTAATTGGAGGGACATTCTCCCCTTCATACCTTAGCTCTCCATATGGATTATCTTCAATTACAGGTAAATTATACTCATTAACTACTTCCATAAAGTCTTTACGTCTCTTTGCTGACCATGTTATCCCTGTTGGATTCTGAAAATCAGGTGTAACATATATTAATTTAGCTTTTGGAGTGATCGCTATTGTTTTTTCTAGTTCCTCCAGTTTCATACCATTTTTATCTGTTGGAATTTCTATAAATTGCGCCTGATACGCTCTGAAAGCCCCTATTGCTCCCAAATAACTTGGTTTTTCACATATAACCGTATCACCAGGATTCAGGAAAATCTTACCACTAAAGTCTATCCCTTGTTGAGACCCATTAATAATGAGAATATTTTCTACTGATGATTTAATTCCTAATTTCTGCATACGTTCAACGATTTTTTCTCTCAGAGGGGGATATCCATCAGTAGGAACATATTGTAAAGCATTCTCTCCGTCTGTTTCTAGAACTTTCACAGCAATTCCCTTCAATTCTTCTATAGGGAATAACTCTGGAGCTGGTAAACCCCCAGCAAATGAAATTATGTCTGGTTTGCCAATGAACTTCATAATTTCTCGTGTTTCTAAACCTTTTACTTGTTTCATGCGATCTGCATATCTTAATTCCATTGTGAGAGCCCCATATCATATTAAAATTAAAATTTTTAATAATCCGTAAAATTAACACCAATCTAATGAAAATCTTCTAGTTTGTTGTCAATTCTTTTATACAATGATCTATGATCGTCTTGTTGATATGTCTTTTTAGATTAAGATCACGTAAGTAGTTCTAAAAACTCATTAATGATTGAATTTATTCGCTCTTATTGTATCCTTATAAGCTGAAAATTAACTATCCTCGAAAAACGATTCATAATAGACTTATTTAGAAGAAAATTCAATAGAAGGTGTATCTTATGGCTTTTGAATTTGATGAAGAGCAAGAAATGTTCAGAGAAAGTGTAAGAGAGTTTGCTGAAAGGAATATTGTACCCCTTGGTCTCACAATGGAAGAAACTAAAGAGATTCCGCAGGAAATTAAGAAGGGTATGGCTGAACTAGGACTTCTTGCATGTACAGCATCTCCAGAATATGGCGGTTCAGGACTGAATGCTGTAAGTGCAGGGGTTATTGCCGAAGAATTAGGAAGAGCAGATCCAACAGGATCAATACCTGTGTTTTATCTTGTTCAGGCAGCCTGGGGCTTTTTATTCAACAAATATGGTACTGAAGAAGCAAAAAAAGAAATATTCCCAAAAGTTGTGAGTGGAGATTGGTTTCTTGGAATAGCAACGACTGAGGCTGATGCTGGTTCAGATGTCGTTGGTTCTTCAATGACAATAAAGAAAGCATCTGACGGATTTATTATCAATGGTGAAAAGATGTACATAAGTGGGGTACGGGAAGCTGCGACTGGTGGTGGAGGCCATGTTACGATAGCACATCAGACACCAGAGCGCGGCAGTAGAGGTATGACCGTGTTTTATTTCCCTTTGACAGCTGAAGGTGTCACACCTACCTATATTTCAGATTTGGGTAGAGAGGGTATATCCTGTGGTGGTTTTACGGCTGATAATGTAAAAATCCCTAGCCATTATCTCATTGGAGAAGAAAATAGAGGTTTTAATATTATCCATGAAGGGTATGAATTTGCTAGAGCATTAATTGCAGTGATATGTGCTTCTTCAGGTCTAAGGTCACTGGAAAATGGAATGGCTTATATAAAAGAAAGAAAAGTCTTTGGTACTGCTATTGGAAAATTTGAGGAAATTAACTTTAGATTAGCAGAACACTATACAAGATTGTGTGCTCTAAGAGACTTGGGCTACAAAGCATTGTGGTTGATCGATAGAGAACAGGAAGGGAAAGCAGGGAGATTTGAAGTTAGCAAAGCTGTTGCTATGGCCAAAATGTTCGCGGCTGATTGGGCTTGTAATGCAATAAATGATGTCATGCAGTGGCAAGGAGCATTTGGTTATTCAAGAGAGTGTGCCGATCAAGCTGCATGGAGAGCTGTGAGATCATTTGCACTTGCAGAAGGATCTAGAGAAATCATGAAGATGATTGTTGCTCGAGAGCTACTTGGAAAAGACTTCATTGCATACAAATGAAGTTCTCTTTTTATCTCTTTTTCATATGGTAGATTAAGAACAAGACACAATGTGATAATTGTGAGATTCATAGTTTGTGTTAAACAGGTTCCCGACACTACTGAGGTAAGAGTCGATCCTAAAACCAATACATTGATCAGAGAAGGGGTTCCATGTATTTTAAATCCTTTTGATCAATTTGCGCTTGAAGAAGCGGTTAGATTAAAGAAAGAGGGAGATGAAATCATTGTTATTACAATGGGCCCCCCTCAAGCAAAAAAAGAGCTGATGAAATGTCTTGCTCTTGGCGCTGATGAAGCAATATTATTAAGTGACAGAGCTCTTGCAGGTGCAGATACCTGGGCAACATCTTATACTCTTGCTCAAGCTATCAGAAAGATAGGAAAATTCGACATAATTTTTTGTGGATATCAAGCTATTGATGGGGACACTGCTCAAGTTGGTCCAGAGCTCGCAGCTCAACTTGGTATCCCTCAGATTACTTATATAGAAAGTGTTGACGACCTTAGCTCAAGGAAATTAATTGCAAAATCTCAAACAGATGAGGGGTATAAGATTGTAGAAGTAAAACTTCCAGTTTTATTAACAGGGATAACACCATCGGGATTTATGCCCAGAAGTCCTCCACTACCTAACATAATTAAAGCAAAGCAAAAACCATTTGCCACTTGGACCGCAGATGATCTCGGTGGTGAAAAAGATAAGTATGGTTTAGCGGGCTCGTTGACGCAAGTCATAAGGGTATATGCTCCTCCTCTTCGTGAAAAGGGAGCCATAATCACTGATGAACCTAGCATAGCAGTTGAGAAATTGATGGAAATGTTAACAAAAGATAAGGTGATCTAATGATAAACGTAAAGGAAGAGCTTTGTAACCATTGCGGGAGCTGTGTCAAAGCATGCCCTTTCGGCGCTATAAAGATAATAAATCAAATTGCAGTGATTGGAGACGAATGTACACTTTGCGGTGCTTGTGTTCAAGTATGTAAGGCTTGTGCGATAGAAATTGAAAGAAAAGAGAAAGACATAGATTTTTCGCACTATAAAGATATTTGGGTATTTGTTGAGATTAAAGATAATAAGGTACGAAATGTCACATATGAATTACTAGGGAAAGCACGACAACTTGCCGATGAACTAGGAGAGAATGTTTGCGCAATTATTCTTGGAAAGGATGTTAAAGCGTTATGTAAAGACCTTTCTGCTTATGGGGCGGATAAAATATTTGTAGCAGATGATTCCACTCTTGAACAATATTACACAGATCAATTTACATCAGTACTTGTTGGATTGATATCTAAATATGACCCCAATATTGTAATATACCCTGCTACGAAAATAGGAAGAGATTTAGCGCCAAGAGTTGCCGCTACTTTAGAAGTAGGGCTTACCGCGGATTGTACTGGATTATCAATACAAGATGGTAGGTTATTGCAAACAAGGCCTGCATTCGGTGGGAATATAATGGCTGATATAATTTCTGTAACTAGACCACAAATGGCAACAGTCAGACCTAATGTGATGAAAAAAGTCTCGCCTAACAGAAATAGATCAGCTGAAGTCATAGATACGCCTGTGAAAATAGACATTAAGGGAATTAGAACCGTATTAAAAGAAATAATTAGTATGAAATCCTCCGACGCAGTACCTCTGGATGAGGCTGAAATTATAGTCTCAGGTGGGAGAGGAATCGGCAGTAAAGAGAATTTTAAGATTGTTGAGGGCTTAGCAGATGTTCTTAATGCTGCTGTTGGAGCAAGTAGATCTGCGGTCGATTTAGGCTGGAAACCTAAATCATTTCAGGTTGGTCAAAGCGGTACAACTGTCTCCCCTAAGATCTACATTGCGTGTGGAATATCTGGGAAGATCCAGCATCTTGTTGGAATGTCTGGATCAGACATAATTATTGCAATAAATAAAGACCCTGAAGCTCCTATATTCAATGTGGCTGATTATGGAATAGTTGGTGATCTAAATAAAGTAATACCAGCACTGACCAAAGTATTAAGGAAGGAACTTGCGTCTCGCTAAACGTTTTTTAAATTCCAATAATTTTATAAATTTCATCAAAAAAAATATTAAATTTAGGTGGATTCTTATGGATTTTGAAATGCCTGATGAACATGAAATGTTAAGATCGTCAGTTAGAGAATTTGTCGATCGTGAAATAACACCAAAGATTAAAGAATATGACAGAAACGAGGAATTTCTCCCTCCACTCGATACGATGGGGAAAATGGGGTTGTTAGGTATATGTTTTCCCGAAAAGTATGGAGGGGCAGGAATGGATTACCTCGCACTCGCAATTGCATGTGAAGAGCTTGAAAGAGGTGATATATCACTCCGAACTGTCCTCTCAGTACATGTTGCTCTGACTTCATGCACGATTTATCAATGGGGAAATGATAAGCTGAAAAAAAAGTATTTTGTACCTCAAAATCATGGTAAAATGATTGGAACGACTGCAATGACTGAACCATCCTGTGGATCAGATGTAGCAAATGTAGCAACACGTGCGGAGAAACGAGGTAACCATTATATTGTTTCAGGTCAAAAAACTTGGATTTCTCTAGCTGAAATTGCAGATAATTTTCTTGTTCTGGCACGAACAGGAGAATCTGGTTATAAGGGACTTTCTTTATTTATTATCGAACGTGATTTTCCCGGGGTAACCACCACCTCATTACATAACAAATTAGGTACCCGTGCAGGAAGCACAGGAGAGCTATTTTTTGATAAAGTAGAAGTTCCTGAAGAAAATCTTCTTGGTCATGAGGGTGAGGGTTTCAAGATATGTATGTCCGCACTGGATAATGGTCGTTTTACTGTCGCTGCAGGTGCAGTAGGCACAATTAAAGCAGCCTTAGAGGCCTCAGTAAAGTATGCACACGAAAGAAAGGCATTTGGTCAAGAAATTGGGAGATTTCAGTTAATCCAACAACATTTGGCTCACATGCAAGCTGCTTATGACGCCTCTCAATTATTAGTGTACAAAGTTTCATGGTTGAAAAACCAAGGCAAACGAAACACTCGAGAAACAAGTCTGGCGAAATGGTATGCTACTACTCATGCTCTTGATGCAGCTAATAGAGCCATTCAAATACACGGTGCTTATGGGTATACAAGTGACTATCCCGTTGAAAGATTATGGCGGAACGCACGGGGAGCATGCATCTATGAGGGAACAAATGAGATTCACAAGTTGATTCAAGGATCTTATGTATTGGGATATCGAAAATATAAACCATTAAGATGTGAAATGCCTCGTTATGAGCCATAGAAGCCAATATGAAACTACGCTTTCTAAAAAGGAAAACCAATTTTTCTATCCTAGAATTTTTATGTAATGGCATTTTTCCTAATCCCTAGCTAAATTACAATATTTAGAAGGATGAACATCTTGAAGAACCACAACCTTTGGAAAAACGAACATTTTGGAACTGAACCTCCCTGTATAACGTATGAACTAAAGCCCTTAGTAGCTCCTCAAGGTGAGGTAATAGAAGAGCTCTATTCCGCATGGATAATCTTGAATAATCCAGCCCAGTATAATTCTTATACTACACAAATGGTCAAAGGTGTCATTGCAGGCTTTTCCCGAGCTTCAATGGATCGAAACGTCGTTTGTGTTGTTTTTACCGGTGCTGGTGATCGGGCTTTTTGTACGGGTGGTAATACGAAAGAATATGCTGAGTACTATGCTGGAAGACCAAATGAGTATGGTCTCTATATGGACCTGTTTAATGGTATGGTTGATGCGATTTTAAACTGCAAGAAGCCTGTAATTTGTAGAGCAAATGGTATGAGGGTCGCAGGAGGACAAGAAATTGGAATGGCCGCTGATCTAACTATCTCTGCAGATACAGCAATCTTCGGTCAAGCGGGGCCACGTCATGGTTCAGCACCAGATGGTGGGTCAACAGATTTTCTACCTTGGATGTTAGGTATAGAAGATGCTATGTATAACTGCGTTTCTTGTGAAATGTGGAGCGCTTATAAAATGAAACGACTTGGACTAATCACCAAGGTTGTACCAGTGCTTAAAACAGACGATGGTAAATTTATACGGAATCCTACAGTGCGCACAGATAGTTATGTAAAAGATGGCGAAATTGTATATGGAGAATTTCTCTCTGGTGAGGAGTTAAAAAAAGGAAGAGAAATTATGAAACGATGTAAAATCGATTTAGCTCCTCTCAATAATGCGTTGGATGAGATTATTTGGACTTTTACTAATCTATTCCCAGGATGTTTAATGAAATCCATTGATGGCATTCGAATGAAAAAGAAACTTTTCTGGGATCAAACAAAACTTGCAAACCGTCATTGGTTGTCTGTTAATATGATGACAGAAGCTTTGTTGGGATTCAAGGCATTTAATGAACGAAAACAAACTGGAAAAGATGTGATTGATTTCATAACATATCGGAAACTTGTAGGTCAAGCACATCCATTTAATCAAGATCTTATTGACGCTGTTCTCCCTAAACCCAAGGAATGAAGAATGATGAGATTTTAAGATACCTATGTACCTTATGGTTGTTACTGGTCTACCCCCTTCATTCTGATAGCCATCCGTACAAGTGTACTGAACCTGGATGTTCTTATGCGGGAAAAACAAAAAATACTTTAATTCGACATGTGAATTTTACTCAAAGTACATTAAGAGCATACAAATGCACTGAAGCGGGTTTTCGTTCATCTTTTAAACGTAGGGGAAACTATAAACGACATTTAAGAACTGTACATTCCAAGAATGCAGAATAAGAGTGATGTGGTTTACTTCGTGGGACATTCTTGTTGATATACTCCTATCATGTGAAATTATGGGAGGTTTTTTATAATTAAGAAAGATATAAGATACGAGAAATCTAACCTATAATATATGTAATTACTAGCCATGAATTAAATAGAGGGAATTAAATGAAAATAAATAGGAATCAAATTTACTTTTTCGCAGGTCTTTTCTTGTGCTTAATGATCTGGAATCAGAATCTGTCATATCAAGGAAAATCTTATCCTTTAATAACAAAAAGATCATTGTATGAAGAACATAATCCTATCTATATCAATTCTAATTATAACTTTGAAACTTTAGGTTATAGCGGTTCTGGAACTGTAACTGATCCCTATTTGATTGAAAATTTGAATATTACTGATTTTACATCAGATTTGATCTTCATTCGCGATACCACCGTGTATTTTACGATCCAAAACTGTGTCCTTAATGGTGCGTATGATATGCCAGGGATATTTCTTCATAAAGTTAAACACTGTACTGTTTTCAATAACACTATAAACAATAGTAGAATAGCTATTAGGCTATATGCTAGCAATGAAAATACTTTCTCCAACAATTCCCTTTACAATAATAGTGCATATGGGATTACTTTAGGTGATAGTAACAATGACATTATCTCGAATAATTCTATTCATAACAGCAATGGGAATGGAATTGGTCTAGGTACAAGTCATTATAATATTATCTCGAACAATAAAGTCACACACTACCTCGATGGTGTTGGGATTGAGCTATACAACTCTAGCAAGAATAGTATAACGAATAATAGCGTTTCCTACGGTATCCACGGTATTACCTTATTCGCTATTAATAATTCAGCTAATAATATTTCAAACAATATTATCTCTTACAACAACGGGTGGGGCGTTCACCTTAATGAAAATGCCTCTAATACTTTGGTGAAGGGGAACAATTTTATTGGAAATACTGGTTATCCCTCTCAAGCAACTGATGATGGAGTTAATAACATCTTTAACTATAACTACTGGGATGATTGGACTAGCCCCGATAATAATGGCGATGGTATCGTTGATCTACCCTACTCAATAGAAGGAATTACAACTAATCAAGATCTTAATCCATTAATATCACCTTATACTCAACCATTCTCAACAACTACAGTCGATACAAGTACAACAACTACAAGTACAACAAGTACAGTCGATACAAGTACAACATCTATGGAAACTTCCTCTTTAACACCGTTAGATCCATTATCTATATTGGTGGGTATAAGTACTTTTGTTATCGTTAGGACAAATGTAAGAAAGAGAAATCGTAGAAACAAAAAATAAGAAAAAATTTATCTGAGAATTTTCTAATACAATGATAGAGCAAACTTGATTGCTTTCTTATTAATCCTAGAAGAAAATAATGTCTATTGATATTGTGGCCCTCTTTTATCCTGAAGGCTTGATAATCTCAGAGGCTCATTTAGTTAGAGCAAAAGATGTGTACCAAAAAATTCACGCGAAAATAGACACTACCCAAGAGGCCTCATTAGATCTTAACGCGATTGAAGAATACCTGAGTCAGATTCCTACCGAGATTTTTGACCAAATTCCGACTACAGTTAGTGCTAGTCAGTAGTGAACAGCTCCTCATTCAATTGAATATCGTCTGACTTCTCATCATTCATATCGTTTGTCAACCTCCACGTAATGATTATTTCTCAATCAGGACTGTCCAACCGAGCTCCTCGAGATTCGCAATGAAATCAAGAATGAAGGGTCGGTCTCTTGGAGGGATATCAGCTAACTTGGAAATTTTCTGTTCGTCAAGCCAGAGCTCGATTCGTTGGCCAGGATGATGTCTTGTCCTTAATCTCTTACGTGTATCGACTCTTCGATTGTTATACCAACATTCATCCCAATTTTTTACCTCTCGATTCTCGAGTAATGTCCAAGATCTTTGGTCTGGGATCAATTCACTTATGATGTCAAAGAAATCTTGAAGGAGAGCGTCATCCTCAAGTAAATCAATATAGACTCTGATGGCTCCCTCATTTAGTCATAGATTTGTGGATTATGATCCGAAAGAGGGCTCCAAAGTTAATTTCAAAGATAAATCTTGGTTTTCGCAACCAAAAATAGTTCTCAAACGAGTATGTAACAAGCTTAGATGGAAATGACATACACATGCTCCGAGCTTGTTATCCTTGAACAATACCCTTTAAACACCTTATTTCCTAAGAAAAAATCATGTGGTTCCTATTTCTAGGCTTAACAAGCTCTCTCCTTTCGATTGATTCGCTTCTAAGAATTTAATAAATTCTCTTTTATTTTGGGTGTAATACTATGAGGTTTTAATCTAGAGTATTTTTCATCAAAAACAGAGTTAAATTCCCGTTTTTTCAGTCTTAATTTCTAAAAGTACACACAAACTAATGTGTCAGTTTTTTCATTAATAACGAAAGAATCATTAAAAAGGAATATCATAAAAAAACAAATTAGTACGTCGGAGTAGTAAATACAATGCAATTCAAAAATGTCTTCGTTCCATACGCAGGATATTGGTCTAGTCCCTTCATCAGGTGGCAGGGCAATTTTTCTAGTTTAAATGCTATTCCCTTTGCAGCTGAAATGACAATTAGGGCTTTAGAAGATCGCAATATATCTACTGACTCATTCGATTCGGTTTACCTCGGCATTACAATACCTCAGAAGCATAGCTTTTACGGATCAACATGGTTTGCTGGGTTGATTGGAGCTTCCAACATCACGGGATCAATGATTGCCCAAGCTTGTGCAACATCTGCTCGGGTTATTGCTAATGCTGCCTCCGAGATTGAGGTTAGCACTAATCATAACAGAAATATTCTGACTGTGACTTGTGATCGTACCAGTAACGGTCCTCATATCTTATATCCTAATCCACTTGCTCCAGGGGGGAAAGCTGATGTAGAAAACTGGGTCTGGGATAACTTTGGGTTTGATCCCTATGCAAAAAACCCAATGATTCAAACTGCTGAAAATGTCGCAAAGGAAGTAGGAATAACTAGAGAAGAGCAGGAAGAAGTTGTATTATTACGCTATAAACAGTATAGCGATGCTTTGAAAGACGACTCGTCATTCTTAAAACGTTTCATGATTTCCCCTGTTGAAGTCAAATCGGGGAAGAAAACGATAGCCACTGTTGAAGGTGATGAAGGAGTATTTCCAACAACTGCAGAAGGCCTTGCAAGGTTGAAACCAGTTTTAAAGGAGGGCACTGTGACATATGGAGCACAAACTCACCCCTCAGATGGTAACTGCGGAATGATCCTAACCTCCAGAGAGAAAGCTAATAATCTTAGTCTAAATAAGGATTTTGAAATCAAAATCTTGTCTTATGGGCAAGCTAGAAGCAAAAAAGGCCTTATGCCAATGGCTCCTGTTCCTGCGGCAAGAAATGCCTTGGATTCAGCTCAACTTTCTGTAGAAGACATTACGTGTACGAAGATGCATAATCCCTTTACCGTGAATGATGTTTATTTCAGCCAAAAAATGGGGATAGCTCAAGAATCGATTAATAATTACGGTTCATCTCTCGTATGGGGGCATCCTCAAGCTCCAACAGGCATGCGCCTTATCATAGAACTCATTGAAGAGCTTACACTGAAAAATGGGGGTTTTGGACTCTTTACAGGTTGTTCTGCAGGCGATTCAGCAGCTTCAATGGTAATCGAAGTTTCTAAGGTTTGATTTTCATAGAAAGAAACATTTGGGCAGTATTTTTTGTGATAGAGCTGCCCAAATAAAAATAGAGCTAGTTACCTAAATATCCGTGGTTCAGAGGGTTTCTTAGTATAGTCATAGAATCCTTTACCTGATTTTCTTCCAAAATGGCCAGCACGAACCATCTTCCGGAGTAGTGTTGGAGCACGATATTTTGAATCTTGAAATTCTGAATACATGTAATCTGCAATGAAAAGAGCAGTATCAAGACCCACGAAATCTAATAGGGTAAGTGGCCCCATTGGATGATTCAAACCCAAACTAATTGCTTTATCAAGATCTTCTACGGTTGTTACACCTTCTTGTAGAGTAAAAACAGCTTCTAATAAGAATGGAAGAAGTAAACGATTAACTGCAAACCCAGGAGCTTCATTAACGAGTACTGTCTCCTTACCTAGCTTTTTAGAAAGCTCATCAATAAATTTGTAAGTTTCTTCCGAAGTATCATATCCTTTTATGATTTCAACTAAGCGCATAATAGGAACAGGATTGAAGAAATGCATCCCTATGAATTTCTCGGGCCGCTTTGTTGCAGAAGCCATATCTGTGATGGATATGGATGATGTATTTGACGCGAAAATACAGTCAGGTTTACATTTTTCGTCTAATTCAGCAAAGACTTTTCTTTTCAAATCTCTGTTTTCAATGATTGCTTCGATAACGACATCAGCATCTTTCACTGCCTCATCTATGTTAGTTGTTCCTTGAATGTTTGCTAAAATTATATCCATCTGTTTTTGGGTCATCTTTCCCTTACTGATTGCTCGGGATAGATTTTTCTTGATATTATTTAACCCATTTTCTACAAATCGATCTTCAATATCTCGCATGGCGACTTTGTAACCCACTTGAGCACATGTTTGAGCTATACCGTTACCCATAAGACCTGCACCCATTACACAGATCTTCTTCACATCTTCAACTTTCATTTTTAGATAACTTCCTCTGTATGTACAAAACACAAGCTAAAACTTTGAATAAACTAATACTTAGGTGTTCTCTTCTTCATTATATCGTTCTCGCAAGATTCTATGCACAATTTTCCCTGATCCTGTTCGAGGGATATCATCATAATCAATGAATATTATTCTTTTTGGCACTTTAAATCTCGGTAATTTGTTTCTACAAAGTTCTCTAATCTCATTTGCCAAACTATCCGAAGGTTCGCTACCTAAGGTCAATGCACAGATTGCTGTAACAGCTTCTCCCCATTTGATATCTTGCAATCCTACTATAGCACATTCCAAGACTGCCTTATGAGCTGTTATTACCTTTTCCACCTCTGAAGGAAATACATGTTCCCCCCCAGTAATAACCATATTTGCTTTTCTATCAACTAAATAATAATAGCCATCTTCGTCTTTTTTGGCCATATCTCCAGCACTAAAAAATTCTCCATCCATACTTGCTGCAGTCTTTTCTGCTAGTTTATAATAACTAGTCATTTGCATAGGACTACGGGAAAATAATTCGCCTATTTCACCTTGAGGTACTGGTTTTCGAGTATCAGGATCTAATAATCGAATTTGGTCAGAACCAATACATTCCTGACCAATGGATCCTGCTTTATCGAATTGATCCTCAGGCCGTAAAATGGTCACCAAACCTGCCTCAGTAGAACCATATGCCTCAAAAAGACGTACTCCTTTAAAGAGATCCATTACTCCGTGTTTCATTTCTTTTGTCGCTGGTGCGGAAGATGTTAAAAGAGTCTTAATCGAGCTAAGGTCATATTTATTTTTAATTTCATCTGGAAGGTTTAAGATCAAGTTATAATGTGTAGGGATCAATGAGGTAAAAGTGATTTTCTCTCGATCTAAGATCTGTAAAACTTCTTCAGGATTAAAACCATATTCTCGGTGAACAAATACAGGAGCTCCAACGTAAGTAAAAACAAAAGAATAGAAAGTGCTATTCACATGTGATAATGGCATAAGAATTAGCCCGTAATCTTTGAGTGTATAAGAGAATTCTGCTGCATTGATCAGGAAAAAAGAGATGTACGAACGATGAGAACGTACGACTCCTTTCGGTCTCCCTGTAGTGCCAGAAGTATAGAGTAAAATCCATGGATCTTCTGGGGTAACTTCGATTGATGGATAAGATTCTTCCCCTTCCTTTATGATGTCTTCAAAGTGGGTCCAATTTTCCGCAACGGGGATGTCACCTAACACTACATGATCTAGTTTGTCTAATCCAAAATCTATAACCAAATCCCAATTATTTATTGTAATTTCGTAATATTGAGATTCCACAATTACCATTTTACACTCTGCGTTTGAGACAATCCAATAAAGATCCTTTGGTAAGAGACGAAAATTCAAAGGTACAATAATTAATCCTGCTTTTGCCGCAGCACCATATATTTCCATGAATTCAATATTATTATTTGACAGAACTGCGATTTTGTCTCCTTTACGTAAACCTCTTCTGAGTAAACCATTAGCCAGTTTATTTGTTCGTGCATCAAACTCTTTATTAGTGAGAGAACGATTAATATCTTTAACTGCAAGCTTAATAGGATGTTTGAAAGCATTGATGCGTATAATTTCACCTAAATGTAACCATTTCAATGTGAATCTAACCTCTTGATCCTTGGTTGAATAGAATAATTTTATAACTGAATTAATGCTATTCGTGGACTATTTGGAGATGGAATTGAAGTTTATCCTAAGCAATCTGATTTTAACAAAAAAAAGTATATCGAATTAAGTATTTTATTAAAATCCTACGTGATAAGAAAAACCTTTTGCGTTGTCCACAGCCTCTTCTCGTAATAGTCTTGAAGCGCCTTTAGGATATTTTTATGCTAGAATTTAATCAACTACTTTTTTCTTGAGTATACTTTTCAATAGTTACTTTTTATTTATTCAATAGGTTAACAATGACATATCCTACTTAAAATATATATTAAATTTACTATTTGAGCTCTTTAAAGACAATTATTGCTTTTCTTCCTAAGGATGAAATCATATTGGCGAGAATTGAAGATATTTTTGAGAATGTGAGTGATAAGACTCTTGTTCTATTAGGAAATGAAGCTATTGCCCGAGGAATAGTAGAAGCTGGTGTGGCTGGAGTTTTCACTTATCCTGGTACTCCCTCATCTGAAATCCCAAACACACTTTATGCTGCTCGATCATACTTGAAAGAAATTGGATACGATCTATATCTCGAATGGAGCACAAACGAAGCTGTTGCTCTTGAATGTGCATATGGTTTTTCCTTATTAGGTCATCGGGCTATTTTTGTGTGCAAACACGTAGGATTAAATGTAGCTGCTGATCCCTTTATGACCCTTGTAAATGCGGGAGTGATAGGAGGATTGGTTCTAATTGTAGCTGAAGATCCTCATATGCATTCCTCGCAGAATGAACAAGATAATCGTTGGTACACCAAAATGTCAAACGTTCCTATGTTTGAACCATGTGATGCTAGAGAAGCTAAAGCAATGTTAAAAGATGCGTTTCGTGTCAGCGAGAAATATCAAGTGCCAGTGATTTTAAGAACTGTAACCAGGTTATCACATTCACGGGCTGATGTCCATCTTGATCCAATAGCTTTTCCTGAGTTTCGCCAAACTATCTCGGTTAAGATTGATCCCAAACGATTTGTTTGTGTACCTAGCAATGCACGTCAAAATAAACAACGAATATTACAAATTGTTGACGATATCTCAAATTACTTAGCAGATACTCCTTGGAATTGGGTGGATGAGGGGACTGATATCACATATGCATTCATTACTTGTGGTTCTGCATACAATTACTTGAAGGAAGTATTGTCCAAGCTTAAACTAGAGTACCCAATTCTAAAAGTAGGTCTCTCACACCCTTTTCCTCGGAGTCAGGTAGCTCAATACTTGGAGAAATATTCCTCTTCCACAATCATTGTTGTCGAAGAGGCAGATGATGTCCTAGAGACCTTTGTAAAAAAATTAGCCTTTGAAATTGGATTTCAACAGAAGATAATCGGAAGGGGAGAAGAAATTACCCCTACTTATGGTGAACTAACGATACGTAAAGTCTGGAATGGTTTAGCTAAAGCTATGGACTTTGACTCGCTCCCTCCTGAAATCCCACAAGATCAATCAGATTTGATTTTTTCTCGTCCTCCTGTTTTGTGTCCAGGGTGCCCTCACAGAGCAACATTTTATGCTTTGAATAAAGCCATCCCTAGAAGACACCGTCTGGTATCGACTGATATAGGCTGCTATACCTTAGGTGTTGCCCCTCCGCTTTCTGCTGGTAATGTGACCATATGTATGGGGTCTTCATTAGGAATTGGTTCTGGATTGTCTCATAGTCCAGGTTTAAAGGATCCCGTTGTTTCAATAATTGGTGACTCCACTTTTTGGCATACTGGATTACCAGGACTTGTAAATGCTGTTTACAACCGAAGTAAGCTTTTATTATTAGTCGTAGACAATTCCGCTACAGCAATGACAGGTTTTCAACCAAATCCTTCATCAATTACTTCTCATTCTCTGGGAGAGACTCTCGCTATAGAGGATGCCGCCCGAGGTGTGGGTGTTAAAAATGTGGCTACCATTGATGCTTATAACCCGAAAGAATCAATTAAGGTTATTAAAGAGACTATTAAACAGGAGGGAGTCTCAGTAATCGTATCCAAGGGCGAATGTGTTATTCAATCTACACGGAGAGAAGGACTGCCTACAATTACTTATCATGTCGAAGCAGACCGCTGTGTTGGCTGTTATGCTTGTGTAAACATGATTGCGTGTCCAGCTATCATATGGTCAGATCGTTCGACAACTGAAGAAGGAAAACCCATTCCAATGATTTACCAGTCTCTATGCACTCGTTGTGGGTTGTGTGCCTCAGTATGTCCTTATGGCGTAATTGTGACAAAGGCCGAAAATGAGTTCAAATGACCTGAAAGGAGATTAACATGAAACAACTAAATCTAAAGTGGTGTGAATGGATTTTACCCTTAATAAATTCCAGTCCATTCTTTTCGTTCTTAAGCATCAAATTGAATGAATTTAGATATGGTGAGTCGTTTTTAGAACTAGAAGTTAAAGAAAATCATAAACAATTACATGGTGTTGTTCATGGTGGGGTATTAGCTGCATTGATAGATGCTGCAGGAACATTAGCCGCGGTAACTCAGATAGAGGGACTTAATAGTGCAACCACAATTGAGATGAAAATTAATTATCTTTCAAGTGTAAAAAAGGGGAAAATTTTTGCTCATGGTCATTGTATCAAGCTTGGAAAGACGATAGGTGTATCAGAAGCAACAATCACGAACAATGAAAAGAAAATTATTGCTCATGGAATAGTAACTGTAATGATAAGACAACCGATTTCATTCCAAGGAATAGGTGAGATTCCTCCAAAATTTTTATGATTTAGATACTAAAGAGATTCTAGGTGATAAAATGGAATATCAAATCTTTCTTGCAGGGGTGGGAGGACAGGGCATTCTTTCTGTCACTGATATATTATGTAATGCCGCTGTGAAAATGGGTTTTAGGGTTCATGGCTCAGAAACGCATGGTATGTCACAAAGAGGTGGGAGTGTCTTTTCCAATGTTCGCTTTGGGGAAGTTTACTCTCCCCTAATCATGGAACGGGATTCAGACGTGATTCTTGCTTTTGAACCCACTGAAGCATTACGGTACGCTCATTTTATCAAACCTAATGGGATTTGCCTTGTCAGCATACATCCAATTCCTTCTCCCAGTTTTACATTAACAAAAAGCAGTTACCCTGAAATCGAATCTATAATATCGGCTTTGAAAACCTATAGTCCCAATATTATCTCAATGAATGCTACTAAACTTGCATCTGATTTAGGGATGCCCATAGTTCAAAACATAGTTATGCTAGGAGCTCTATCAGCAGTACCAGGGCTTCCTCTCTCCGTGGAATCTCTAAAAGCAGCATTAAAAAAGCAATTTATGCCCAAATATTTCAACTTAAACCTACAAGCTTTTGAAGTTGGGCGTCAAGCGTATGTGGATCACAATCCTTAACGAGTTGAGGTTATTCTCCCGAAGGTTATTCCGTTGTCAGTTCAAACGTTGTAGTGATTAAGAACACACCTCAAGAAGGTTCATGTGAGTTGATTGAAAATATATTAGGACGAACTCTTCCTGAAAGGATATTTGGAATTGAAGTTCTTCCATATCAAGGTATTCATGCCTCTAGGACAAAGGGAAGAAGTCGTATTGGTACAAAATACCAACCTTATATTGTCACGAGAGACACTAAACGATTTTATGACGATGTTGATCACTTATTGGGCCATCATTTTCTTCAATTATTTGATGGTATGTCAATTTCTTTTCATCATATTCTTCGGGAAGGAGATGGGGTTGTATTACCCATAGTCGACGCCTTTGCTTCCTACGGGATTAAAAATATTACACTAGCACCTACTGCCTTGTTTCCTGTTCATTCACCCCTTCTAGAACATATTGAATCAGGTGTTATAGGGCGAATTGAGGGTAGTATGAACGGGCCTATTGGCAGAGCAGTATCTAGAGGAGCAGTAACCGTCCCAAGCATTCTTAGATCTCATGGTGGACGTGCGAGAGCGGTTCAAGAAGGTAGTTTACATATTGACGTAGCTTTCATAGCAGCATCCGCTGCAGATTTTCTCGGTAATTTAACTGGAATAGAAGGTAAAAATGCATTCGGGAGTATCGGATATCCCCTTGAAACTGATTCTCTTTATGCAGATGTAGTTATTGGAGTTACTGATACTGTGTTAGACCGTCCTTTAGAAAAGGTCAGTATCCCTTCTAGTCGTGTTGATGCGATTCTTGAAATAAATTCAATCGGTGATCCATCAAAAATTGCATCAGGAAGTTTAAGCAGAAAATTATCACCCGCCCGTCTTGAAATCGCTGAAACTGCAGTTCAAGTAATGTATCATTCAGGATTTCTACAGCCAGGGTTCAACTGGCAAGCAGGAGCAGGTGGGATGTCCTTAGCAACTACAAAATATCTGAAAGACTTAATGATTGATAATAATCTAGAAGGTAGCTATATCTTTGGTGGAATCGCTAGTAATTCAGTGGAGTTATTGGAAGCAGGACTTTTTAAGACAATTTATGATGCTCAATCGTTCGATTCGAAAGCCATAGAATCTCTAAAGAACAACCCAAATCATGTTGAAGTATCAATTGATCATGCTTACAATCCTTTTAACAAAGGATGTATCGCAAATAATACTGATTTCTCTGCTTTGGGGGCTACTGAAGTTGATGTTAACTTTAACGTAAATGTAAATACTTTTAGTGATGGTACTCTAAATTCTGGAATAGGCGGACATCAAGATGCCGCCAGAGCAAAAATTAGTATGATTTTATTACCATTAGCACGGAAAGTACCTTGTATCATTGACAGTGTTGTCACGGTCTCTAGTCCAGGGGATTGCATAGATGTTATTGTGACAGATGGTGGTATTGCAATAAACCCTAAACGAAAAAAGTTGAACAAACGATTAAAAGACGCTGGATTAAATATTTATCCCATTGAAAATTTAAAAGAAGAAGCTCAAAGCTTGGCAGAACCAATAGTAGCCAATTTAACCGATAATATAACAACACTGGTAGAGTATCGGGATGGTACTCATTTAGATGTTATTTACCAGTTAGAATAAGATCAGATCTGATTTCCTCATAGGGGAATTTTCCTGGTCTTCTCTCCTTTATATACTGCTTCTGAAAAATTAATCCTACGCATTTGGGGTTGAGATGCGATTTCCTCAAAATAATGAGCAGATAATCCTGCAATCCGTCCGTATATGAACACTGCTTTAGCAAGAGTCGGATCAAGACCCATATCGGCAATTATAGCACCGATAACTCCATCAACATTAATGGGGAGGTCGATTCCACGTACTCTTTTGAATATGTCCGTTATGATTTTTGAAATCTCAACACACTCATTAGCTATTCCCGCGTGTTTTGCTTTAATCCAGAGAACGTCCCGTCGTGGATCACGAGTGTGGTATCGATGCCCTAAGCCTTGAATTCTTTTCCCCTCCTTCATATATAAACTAATATTTTCATGAACCGCTTCTGAGATTCCAATGTTCTTCTCTTTCGCTAATGCAGTACACCTCTGAAAAAATTGTGCAGCTTTTGTTCCAGCTCCTCCGTGAACGTCTGTAATCGCGCTAACTCCTTGAGTAACCGCCACCTCATATGCAGCTCTTACTGTAGCAGCGATAATTGTTGCCTGAGCTGATGGTGGTGTGACCCCATGATCTACGCTAGCTACTATCATTGCTTCAAGTACACCAGCTTTTTTCTCATCTATAACGGATTCTCCAGTAAGAACCTGATATATAACATGAGAAAATGATTTTGTTATATCAATATTCTTTAATATGCTATTATTTCCCAGTATTGAAGCCAAGTATCCAGCAACCCGACCCAAACAGAACATTAATTGGTTAGGAGGGTTCTTATTTTCTTGAATACAATAATCGGCCAATGTTATGTCCTGCAGCAGGAATTTAGCTATTGATTTCGAAATATCTTCCTCTTCTCTTACGTTCACTTTTGGGAAAGGAAGTTTGGTAGCTTTCAGAGCTATCTGTTCTAATTCTTTAATCTGATCTTGTTTTGGAAAATTTCCTTTTACAAGCAAATAAGCTGTTTCAATAAACGTTTTCTTCTTAATTATGTCTTTTAAGGGATATCCTGCTATAATTAAGTTATTTGGTTGAACATTAGTAATAAGGGTAGCCCATCCGACTTTTTTAGGAGGTTCTTCCCATGTTTTTGTCATCTTTTCTTGATATCTTTCAATGCTGAAGTATTTCCAACCTTGCAGAATTTCCTTAACAGTGTCAACTAATTCGTATTGGCTATTGACAACAGTCACACCTGCTTTTTCCAAAGTTTCTTTTTTAGTTTCAAAAGTGCCATAATTCTGTCCAGGAGTGATAATGGCTCCAGCATGTCCCATTGTCTTCCCTGCAGGTGCATTTGCTCCAGAAATTAACGCGACAATTGGTATCGGATATTTCTTGGGATTTGTAAGGATGTGATTCGCAAGAAGTTCTTCTTGACTTCCCCCAATCTCACCTGCTACTACGATGAGATCTGTTTTTGGATATTGTTGAATGAGTGGAACAATATCTACGAATCTTGTACCAATTGCTCCATCACCTCCTATTCCTAAGACAGCATTTTGTGCTATACCAGCACTCGCCAGTGCATCTGAGAGATGGTAAAGAATTGCTCCGCTCCTAGAAATAATTGTAACTCCTCGTGGCCCAAATTCCTCCTTGTTTTTTTCTTCAGGATAAAAGATATCAGGAAGCATCCCAATTTTTATCCCTTCGGGTGGAAAAATGATCCCTGGTGTGTTTCCACCAAAAAGTAAAGTATTGTGTTTTCTTGCTGCAACGATTATATCTCTAACATCTTTTAGGGGGATACCCTCACTTATTAAGACTACAATGGGGATACCTGACTCAATAACTTCAATTACTACATCCCTCACTCCCGAATAATGCCTCCAGATACTCGCTACTGCAATATTTGGATGTTCTTTAAGACACTCTTTGACTCTGTCATAAACAGGAATTACTTCGTGAATTCGAGTGCCTCCTCGCCCTACTGAAACACCAGCTGTCACATTAGTCCCAAAATCTCTCATTAGACCCGCATGTTTTGTTCCTTGACTTCCAAGACCTATAATTACTGTTTCAATCTCCTTAGTTTTCTGAATATATGAAGCTAGTTCTGGACGAACCTTTTGGATAAGATGATACAAAACACCTTGGTCTACTGAAATTCTTTTCATGCTGATGCCTCCTTCTTAATCTCGAAACCTCTTCTGATCCCTTCCTTAATCACATCGGCCATGATTTGTTCATTCCCCACGACAATCTCCATCATCTGTAAAGCCTCTGGAGTTTCATTTTTCGCTTTTTCAAGATAATTTTTAGCTGCTGGTAGATCAGTACCTACCATTCTACCGTAAACTGGAATTAGACGTTGGTTATCACGATAACGCTCTCTGAAAGCTTGAATTAATCCTCGAATAAATACATCACAGCTGGATATGCCTCCAAATCTCGATGTAATTATAATATCAGTCAGAGGATAATCCATTAGGAGATGAAACATTTGAGCTACTCGATTTTGTGGGGGTCCTCCTCCACTATCCATAAAATTTATCGGAATCACTTTACCATCAAAGAAGTTATTACCAATGTTCACAACTTCATCTATAGAGAAGATCCCGTAACCTGCTCCTCCTGGAACAAGACCTACGTATAATTTATCTTTATCTTTGGGTATATCAGAAGAAAGTAAATCAACATATGGAAATCCTTGGTTGTAGGCCTGTTCCTCATTAGAGGTTGGTTCAGCAACGTCATGCCGTTTACTTGTTATTCCTAAAGTCTCTAGAAGCTTGCTTTGCCTGTATAAGCCGTTATCATCTAATACTATTTTCGCATCTGCAGCAACAACATTATCAGGTGTTATTATTACTGGATTAATTTCACAAAGTTTTGCATCAATATCTTGAAAAGTTCTATAAACCTTATTGATAATTAAGGCGAGAATTTCTTTCTGATTATTAGATAATTGAAGATCCTGAGCAAGTATGTCTGTAACTTCTTCTATGATATCATTTTGTAATGCTCGATCATTACTGACTATCTCCCTTTTTATAATCGCTTCAGGTCGAGTTTGTGCAACTTCTTCTATATCCACTCCTCCAGAAGCGCTGACAACAAGCACATTGTTGAATGTATTTGGATCTGTTGTCACTCCCACGTAACAGGCTCCTCGTTCCTCAACTGCTTCCTCGAAAAACACTGTTTGTACTGGATGTTCCTTAATCCTCAATTTCAGAAGTTGCTTCGTGATATTGATGGCTTCCACTGATGTTGTGACTTTTTTTATTCCTCCTGCTTTTCCTCGTCCTCCAATCAAAACAGCAGCTTTAACCATCGCAGGGA
The DNA here is from genome assembly GCA_016840285.1 of Candidatus Hodarchaeota archaeon. Next base: position 56,756 of record JAEOSR010000163.1, read on the forward strand.
ATTTTAGGTTGAGTTTTTCGATTTCTTCAACAGAATGAACAATTCCAAATTGCTTTGGGATGGGAATGCCATTCTGTTCAAAAACTCTTTTCGATTCATGTTCATAGAGTCTCAATTTGGATTCTCCTATTATTCATGACGTCTTGTACGTGAAAAGTGACACTTAATGAGATTTTTCGTACTATAGGACATTCAATCTAAGAAAAAAAGGTCTGGTTTTATCCTTTTTTTTGTCATCAAACGTGTTAATTCAATGGTTTTAAATCCTAATTGCTTAAGTCTAAAATAAGCAGCGGATTTGCTTTAGATATAACGCTGATCAAAATAATTAGATCCTTGGTTATTTAATCGAGAACATTACGATTTCTCTCAATTTCCCCTAGATAACTTGATTTTAATTTCACTGTAAACAATCTTTTTAATGAATTTCTATATTCATTTTGCTAGGAATAATCGTTGTTCCCATTCATCGATTGCCTCGTGGATGTTCTCTAGATATTTCATTTTTTTAGCTCGAACCTCACGATTAAAACTTGCTATATCATAAAGTAATCGAGAAGATTGACTGGTCTCTGAAAGAGCATCTCTAAATTGGTCAATAAATTCAGGAATTCTCTCTGGAGATTTTTCCCAAAAATTTGACACATTTTCCCGTAAGGACTGAATCATTATCCGTAAGTCTCCTGCTTCGGACACAGTTATTAATGTGCTTGGTCTTTCTTGAACTCTATCTTTAACTTGTTGAATAAAACGTGCAGCAGCTTCACTACGAGTTTTAACAATCCCTGATGTAATCCAACTTTCAGTAACCACTTCAATTAGCTGAAAGACTGCTGCGTCCTCATTACCTTGTATTTCTGGGAGATAGTGAAATAATCCTAACTTTGTGATAACAAAACGAAAGTTCGAGCCGAGATATTGACGTTCATGAGGAGTAAATTTGACTCGTTTAAGCATTTCTCGGAAATCCGTAACATTTTGCCTTCCTGATAAAAAATCAATCGTTAGATGTGGTTTAATTTTCTCGCAGACCTGATCAACAACTTTCATTTATTACCACCCAGGATTATGTATGAATCAGAACTTAATATTCTACAGTGTTATCCAGATTATATGTTATCAACGATAACATTGTAAAAAAGATTTCTAATTCACGTCATTTAACAGGTAGTTTAACCTTCTTCCTACCAAAAAAAGTTGGAATAAGTCTCCCCTAGATTTTATATAGAGTGTGATCTCTTTCTCCTAGCACATAACATCCAAATTACTCCAGTAAATCAAAAAAGTACTCTACTAGAGTTTGGTAATGGTGATTTCAATCGCGCTAACGTTTGATAGATTTCCTTCACGTGTTTCGATTTGTTCAGTATCTATCTGAATATCTGTAACATCGACTCGATCTTTCATAAACCTACGTCTTAGGACTTCAGCAACATCTACAGCTCGGCTAATCGCGCGACCTCGGGCTTTTAGGACAATTGCTTCAGCATCGCGATTAAATTGTGTCACACATGCCATTACATAAGCAGTTACTGGTTTATTTCCGATGAAAACGGTATTTTCCTCTGCCAAAATTGTTACACTCCTTGTAATTCTCTTTGAAGTTCAATGTTTTCTAGTTTTATCTTTGCATCACTGAGATGTGATAATCCAATTATACTTCTCAAGTTGACTTGAAAAATGTTTCTAGGTTTGTATTGTTATTTGAACACTGTTTATTTCTTGGGTACATCTCTTTAATGTCAATATATGTTTAATGAGTATGAAATTTCAAAGAGGATCATCTTGAATACCTGTAAAATATCCAAAAAGATTGGCAGCGATATGCACGATGAAAGTTATGGGAACTTGGACAATTAAATACTCTATGGGCCATGGAACAAAGGGATACACAAAGATCATACCAAGAACTAAGAATCCGAGCTGATCCAGAAAAATGAATGGGTGTCCTCTTTCAATGCTACTACGTCGTTTAATAAAGGATCCAATTAAGTCTCCCATTAATCCTCCAAAAGCCATCAATGCTCCAGTAAAAAATCCTAGGAACAATGAATTGGAGAATAATCCTCGGAGATTGAAACTGGAAAGTAAATCGAATAGAATTCCTGATTCTAAAAGATCTTGGTATACTATCCTTAAAATGAGATTATCATTTAACATTATCGGGACTGGAAGGATAGAGCTCATCCAACCAACTAAGGTAGCAATAAATCCACCTATAATTCCACCAACAAGTGTTCCAGCCCAAAATCCCCGAATAGTCTTTCCATCTCCCAAAATTCTCTTTCCATCTCTCCAATACCTTCCTCCATCAATTGGTGCCCCTCCGCCTAGGATAGTTGGGGCAGCATTCCCAAACCATAATGGTAAGACAAATATGGTGCTATCGAGGATCACTTGGATTAGATCTTCAGCCAAAGTATTTCACCACAACTGTATATGCTGAAACAAGAAGAATTGTCTTAAAACTTAATTAATAAATCTTACTCCATGTGTTCTTATACGGATATTTCTACCTTTTTCAATATGACGGATTTTCCATTTTTATATTTTTCAATGGTACAATTTATATTTTTAGCCAAAATGCTTCCGAATCAATGATCTATTTCCCTACTTTTCTATTAGTGTTACAGGTGTGTATCAATGTATATTCTTTCATCTCCACCAATAATTTCCCCCTTGGCTAAATAAAACGTTAAATGTTTTTTATTGTAACTGATGACACAGAACGAATGTGATTCTACAGAGCTAATCATCCCTATTTGCGTCCTCCAACATGAAATTGCTGGATAAGGCAGTTTTTCAGGTTTTGCATACAAATGGATTTCATTCAGTTTTTTTATGTTGAATTTGTAAGACTGGGATAAGATTTTGAAGATAATAAAAGGAAAAACTGGATTGTTCTCTTGGAATTCTAATGTGGAATTCTGAATAATCATCCGAACTTTCTGATTGTTAATAAAGAGATCATCCTGATCAATCCAATATTGTAAATTCGCTTGAATTGCTTCTAATTCTCCTTCACTTGCTCCTGTGTTCTTTAAATGGAAAAAGTTTTTCGATGGATCTTGGTAATAAAAATATAGGTTTTGATGTATTTGAGATGGAGTAATTCGGAAAAATGTTTCCACAAAAATTGGTTTTTCTCTTGTCATCACACTTTCACCTTTATCTTCCGAGAATTATATACTCCAACTGTGGCGCATATTGAAAATTTAAATATTAAATTATTTTCTTCTAGACTTGAAATATAATGGAAGTTCTACCATTAGGAAAAGCTCCCTGGTCTTTACTTGTTGAGCTCGTCAGGAAACAAGGTTATAGAAATAAAGGAATATTACAGACTGCAGAGGAGGGAGTAGATGTTGCAGTTTTGGATCTCAATTCAGTTATTAAAAACGTAAATGAATTTTATAATACACGTAGTATTCCTTATTTAATTTATAAAGCGGATCCAATTACTTTCCCCACTCCAAATCCTGCAAAATATCTTATTACTGTTAATAAGAATGATTTAGCTACAGCTGGAGCTCTACCTTATGGAATTACAGTCACCATTTTACTACCTCCCAATTCTACAAGAAATTCGCTCTTAGAACTCCAATCAAATCTTTCAATAACTTGTAAAGAACAATATATTACAATTCTAGGAGGCCATACAGAGATCACCCTGGGAGTTCAGAATCCAATATTATCTGCGAGTATGATAGGGTTTGTACCACCTGAATTTTATATTCCCCGTGACCCTCAAGTTGGTGATTTAATAGTATGTTCAGGTTGGGTTGGAGCAGAAGGCACAGGAATTCTGTTAGCTGAAGCAGATGACTTCCTTTCAAAAGGTTATTTAGACCTAGGGGAGTATCAACAAGGTTTGAAAATTAGTGATAATTTAGACATCTCAAGACGAGTCGTTAACTGTAATCGAAAGTGGCACGATGATCTTCACTTAGTTCATGATGCAACAGAAGGAGGGATCATCGGTGCATTGTACGAATGTTTAGCACCGAAAGGATTTGGAAGCGAAATAGATTCAGATAAAATACCACTTGCCCCTGTTACAAAGAAATTAGCTGATATACTAGAATTTAATCCTTATAAATTAATATCTTCTGGGGCTGTATTATTTATTTGTAATCATGGTAAAGCTGAAGCAATAGCTAATTATTTAAGAGAGAATAACACTCCTGCTGAAATTATTGGGGAAGTAACAGAGAGGGGAAAGCCAATTAGAGTTGATAACGCTCAGATACACCCACCTGAATCAGATCATATAATCATTGGGTTACAGCAACTCGAACGATTAAAGAAGAGGAATTAGTCCTCTCTAACACCTGAATCAATTTTCGTAATGAAAGCTGTCCCAATTTTTTGGAGTTGATCTTTAATTCTAAGTGCTATATGTCTGTCGTCACATAAAGCAAACATACAGCCACCAAAACCTGCTCCTGTAAGTTTTGTTCCTAAAGCTCCATTTTTTTCGGATATTTCACACATTTTGTCTAGTTTTGGATGAGAGACTTCATAGTTATTTTTGAGAAATTTTTGTTGTTCTGATATAAGGGTGCCTATATATTCTAAATCCTGTTCCTTCTTTTTCAACTCATTAAAGGCTTTTAGTGTGTTATCACGGACTCCAATGACACCTAGTAGTTTTTTTTTGTGAGGTTTAGATAAGTTCTTTACTTGTTTAGCCTTTAGATTCAATTCTGAAAGGTTAGGATTTTTCAAAAAGCGTAAAGCATCAAAAATCTTTCCTTGAACAGTTTTTAAGGGAATATCTGCCTTTCTTTCAATATTGGAGTTTCCTATTACAAATAAAGCCTCACGATTCAGATTTAAAGGTATTATATTTGGATCTTTATGGGAAGTCATGTGAAAAATCCCTCCTAAAGAACTTGCATATTGATCCATACGGCCACATGAAACCCCTAATATCTGATGTTCACAAAAATATGCTATTTCAGCCATTTCTTCAAGTGTATGCTTCTGATTTAGAATATTACTAATTAAAAATGTCGTTGCTACTAAAAGAGCTGCTGATGATGATAAACCAGCTCTGATTGGAATTTTGCTATCAATTGTTAATTTTGTAATTTTTTTCAGATCCATTTGCTCCCAAAAGTAATTAAACGCTGCCATTAGATAATTGTAGATTGATCCAAACTCATTTGGTTTCTGAGTATATTTCATGTTTTCTGTATGATCAACTTGATTACTACGGAATAAGACATGAGTAGGGTTTTCATTAAGTTGAAAATACAATTTAAGTCGCTTATTGATAGCCATAGGAATTACGGGGAGACCAAGATAATCTTGATGTTCACCAAAGAGACAAATTCTGCCAGGTGAACTAACAGATCCCTTCTTTTTCATACAGAGAAACAAGTTTATCTCACTTAAAATCTCTTCGCCACCCAAATCTGAATGAGATAAATACGAGCAATTTAGTTTCGAAATCATCAATCCCTACACAAAATATTTTGAAATTAGCGCCTTCTGAGAGTTTAAAAAGAGATTAATATTTTTAATCTTAAGGAAAATGTTACAAGTAAAATACTTTCAGAATAAACAGACTATTAGTACGCATTCTCTTAAAAATATCGGATTTGAATTCGATTTATTGTTATTGGGGATGATGACTGCTTTTAGACTTGAATTAACAGAAAAACAGATATGTCAGAACGTTAGAAATCTCCTCAAAGAGCTAGAATTGCCCATAACAAAAGGTTTGGTGTCAGTAGTACGGTACAACCTCTCTTTTTTACAATCAAATGGGTTAATTTTGTGCCAAGAAGGTGGATATATAGTTTCAGAGAAAGGTGAACCATTAGGAATGCGTGCTTTAATACTTTTCAGACAAACCTTTGTGAATTAGTTATTTCTCCTATTATTTTTTCCCCTTTAACTTAATGAAGAAGATTTCACTCCTTAGAAAGAACGTAATAGCGAACTTAAAAATCACCGCTATGCTCATATAATCAAACGTAAGCTAAATAATAATAGTTGAATTGAATATTTTTGACTATTATATCCAATACACACCAAGGAGTTAAAGTAATGGCCCTTAAAATTAAAGTGGAGAATTTAGATTTATTTACTAAAGTTCTGAACGCTGCTGCTGCTGTTTTGGAGGATGATGGAACATTTTTAATTACTCCCCAAGATGGTATGACTCTCCGAAACATGGATAAGTCTCGATTTGCAATGGTAGACCTGAAAATTAATCCTACCTACTTTAGTGATGATTTTATATGTGATAAAGAATATATGATTACTATTCAAATGCAGGATTTGAAGAGGATTTTACAACGCGCTAGAAAGGATGATATATTAACTTTAGAACTAGATGAAGCTAAGGGTACTCTTAATTTCCTATTCGAAAGTCATGTGAAGAGACAGTTTGTGTTACCTCTTACATTAGCAGAGGAAAATGCACTTCCTGATCCTACATCTCTCAAACATGATGCTCATGCCAAACTTCGCGGAGGCGCATTAACAGAATTCATCAAAGACGCTGCAATCATCGGTGGTAGTGTGAAGATAAGCGTTGATTCAGGAAAATTAAGCTTTAGTAGTATCCAAGATAAAAAAGAAGTCAAAATAGAACTCAATGTTAATTCAGACGAGTCTGAAGCACTTGAAATTACTAGTGATGGTCATTGTGAGGCGCTATATTCGATTGATACCTTCAAGAATTTAATCTTGGTGGATCAAGCTTTTGCAGTTGTTAATCTTGCGTTTAGTACAAATCATCCGTTGAAACTAGTCTATACAAATGAAACTGGGATAACTTTAGGATATCTTCTCGCACCGATGCAGCCTGAAGCTGAGATGGAGGAAGAAGATAGCGAAGAAGTTTATGCGGATGAGGATTGGGACTCAGACGAGGAATATGACGAGGACGAAGAGTAGAGTGCGACCATAGATCCCAATAATTCAAACCAGCTAAAATCAGGGAAGAAAATTGGTCACTCTTGAACGAATGTGGACAGAATCATTCAGGCCGAGAACTTTAGACGAAGTTGTTGGTCAAACAGAGATTGTAGAGCGCTTAAAGCAATTCGTACGTCGTGTAGATTTTCCCCATATGCTTTTCTCTGGCCCCCCAGGTGTAGGAAAAACAACCTGTGCAGAAGCAATTGTCAATGAGATCTATCCTCCTTCTGAACGTAGCAGTAATGTAAAACGTTTAAACGCTTCGGACGATCGTGGAATTAATGTGGTTCGTCAAGACATAAAGAATTTTGCCAGGATTCTTCCCTCGGGTTCTACAAGTTATAAGATAATTATTCTTGATGAAGCAGATCAAATGACAAGTGATGCTCAACATGCTTTACGGCAGACAATGGAGCGCTATAATGAAATTACACGGTTTATTCTTATCTGTAATTATAGTTCCAAGATAATCAGTCCAATTCAGTCGCGATGCGCTATTTTTCGTTTCACAGGGCTTGATATAGATGATATAACGTCACGACTCCAATATATTGCGAAGAAAAAGCAATTAAAAATAGATGAAGAGGCATTAGACGCACTCTACGAAAGTTCAGAGGGTGATCTCCGTCAAGCAATTAATGCTTTACAAGCTTCTGCCTCTCTTACCTCAGAAATCGATGTGGAAGTAATATACCAAGTTCAAGGTTATGTTAAACCAGCTGAAGTGAGAGCTGCAATTATGGAGTGTTTAGAAACACAGCCGAATTTTTCAGCTGCCCGCAAACATATTCAAGTTTTGATGGAATCTTATGGACTTTCAGGTCAGGATCTCGTGAAACAACTTAATAGGGAATTAGGTAGGATGCCTGATGATGAAATACCTGAATCAGTCAGGTTTGCGGCTATATCTATGCTTTCTGAAGTAGATTATCGAATTACCACCGGTTCAAATCCTCAAGTTCAATTAGATGCATTCTTAGCAAAAATGATTTCAGTTGCACAGAAACAGGGGTAAATTTTTTGGGTTCAGCTTGGGTGACAAAACATGCACCAATGCGGCGTTCAGAGGTAGTTGGTAATAAAGAAAGTGTAAACTCTATTATTGCTTATTTAAACCGTTTTAGGAATCCTAAATTACGATCCAAATTAGTAAAGAAAGCAATTTTATTATATGGTCCACCAGGAATAGGGAAAACCAGCTCAGTTCTTGCGATAGCAAACGGGTTGAACTTTGACGTTGTAATTGTGAATGCTTCTGATAATAGAAATAAAAAATCTCTTCAGAGTGTTCGTAATGCTTCACTTTTTAGTTCTCTTAAGGAAAATTTAGACACGAAGGTTATTGGTCAAATTTTATTAATTGATGAAGTGGATGGTCTTAGTGGAACTGCAGATCGGGGGGGATTGAGAGAGATTGTGGATATTATCAATTTTACAAGGATTCCTTTGATTTTAACTGCAAATGATATTTCAGCACAGAAATTCAAAACACTCAGGAAATACTGTGAGCTACGCGAGTTTAAGCCTCCCACATCTGAAGATGTCATCAAAATTTTACATCGAATAGCTGAAACTGAATCTATCAAAGTTTCGGATCAAGTTTTGCTTAGATTAATAGAAATGAGTCAGAATGATATTCGTGGTTCAATTAATTCATTACAAATATTAGCTTCTGGAAAAAAGGAGATAGTTAAGGATGATCTCCAAGTAATTTCTTATAGAGATACTACTGCTGATTTTCGTGAATTTCTCCAAACCTTATTTGTAGAAGCAAATGGAAGGAAAGCATATGAACAAACACGGATGTTAAGTGAAGTCGATTATAGTAAACTTCTTCTTCTTCTTCGTGATCTATCGATTTATTTTTTACCAAAATACAATTACAATCAGATAGCTCAAGTTTATGATATATTGGCCAAAGCAGATATTGCATTAACTCGTGCCCGAAGCCAAATGGTTTGGTCTCAACTGGCATATTTCTACAGTTATTGTACCAAAGAATTGGCAAATGTTATTACGCCTGCTCCTATATTACCTTCTTTCCCAGATTGGCAGTTGCAAGTTCCCTCATATTGGATTATCTTGTCTCGTCAGAAGAAAGGGAAAAAAATCGCTTCAAAAGTGGGACGAGTATGTAATGTTTCGTCACAAGCAGCAATCAATTATTACTTTCCTTACCTACGTTTTATTTTTCAGTACAATCCCCAAGTTGCAGCAGAACTGGCCTTAGAGTTTCAATTTTTCGATATTGAACCAGGAAAACGTAAAACTAAGATCATATGGAATGGTGAAATAGATTACTTCGTTAAAAGCAAGGATGAAAATCGGGCAATAAAAAAAAGGATACGTGAACTCTATCCTCAAGTAGAACGTGTCCGAAGCCAGAAGATTGATGCAAAAAAATTAGAACAGATTAAAGAACAGCAAAGATCGATGAGGAAAAAAGCTCAGATACGAAAAGAAAAGCCACAGAATAAATCTGCTGAACCGAGTAAAAAATTGCAGACTGAAAGGAAAAAGGGAGTTAAGACGAAAAAATCAGTAAAAAGTAAAGAAACTCCTCAACAAAAACGAAGAAAGAAAAAAATCTCATCCAAAAAATCACTGACGGACTTTTTCAATTAAGTAGAATAATTATAATTCGCTTAATCGAAAATTAGCCTTTTGTAGGATGAACCAAATTTCGAGTTCTTCTGCTTCTTTTGAGATTCGTTTAAGTGAATTAATACCAGCAATATCATTCCTAGTATTAATCCAAAGATTTGCTCTTAAGAGATTAGAGTCAAGAATGAAGGATTTTGACCCTGACATCATCGCATACTCCTCAGCGAGTATACAATGGTTCTCTGCTAACTTATAATTACCTTTTTCCATTTCGATGTAAGCCAAATTTAGATTGGCAGTAATAGAAACATTCAAATCGGGTAGATCTGTTTTTATAATTTCTAATGCCTTTTTATACCAATCTTGAGCTTTAGAAAAGTCCTGCATTAAGAGATGAATGTATGCCATACTAATATAGATGCGGGAGAGACAGTGAATGGAGTTCCATTTGAGAAAAACTTTTTCAGCACGATTCAAGAGTTTAATGGCCTGTGATTCGTGTGCGTGTAAAGCAAGAAGTTCTGCTAAAAGAACAACATTAAGAGGATTTAATGAATCCTTACTTTGGAATAGTGGTTGAATGGTTCGGATGGCTTGAGAAAAATCTCTCAGATTACGATACAGAGTTGCTTCTGCTCGTAGGAATCGGTTAAAAACAGGGGAATTAGGTATCATTTGACGTTGAAATTCTTGTCGTTTATCGAAGAAGGCTTTCGCATGATCGAAATGACCACGAAAGACCGAAATATGACCTTTTATTCTATTTATATCGAATATAAATCGTTGTTTATGCTCAACAGAGACATCTAGATGATTAATCGTTCGTTCTGCAAAACTAACATGTTTTTCAGCTTTCATCCACTGATTTAGACCAATTAGTGTTTCAGCGTAATTTAAGTTTGCATCAAGGAAAAATAATCCTTTCATCTTATCATCCGCTGCACGAATCGTAGAGTTAAGATGTCGAAGAGCCCACTCCTGCGATTCGTTAAATCGGCTTAAATTACGAAAAAAATGGCTTAGTTTTTCTTCAGAAATCATTACGGCGTAATTATTCTTCTGTTTTGTTAGAAGATCGATTTCAAAAGCAAGATTGTTTAATGTTTCCTTATACATTCCCTGCCTCCAATTGGCAGAAGAAATTTCTGTGTAGCAATCAGCAAGATGAATATCATCTCCAAGTGTTTCGTATAGTGATTTAGCTTGATTGAGAAAACGGAGTCCCTCTGAAATTGTAGTGCTTCTCTGTCGCAAAAGGGAGCCTACCATATAAGCGAATCTTGCTCCTGCCTCTTGACCCTCAAATTCATTTATCATTTCAAATGCGATATTAAAAGAGATTATCATATTTTCATACTTTTCTTCAAGAAATAAATCTAGTGCCTTGGAAACATGGTTTGAAACTACTTCAAATGCGGATTGTTCATAAGATCGTCCAGGAGATATTACATTTCTTTGAACTAGTTTGACGAGATTATCAGTAACTTTGAATTTTTCTAAGAGTTCTAAATCTTTGGATGGAGTTAGGATTGAGAGACGATTCCTTACGAATATATTAAAAATATTTACAAGTTGGTTATTTTGAATGTAATTCCATAAAATCTTAGCAGTTCGTTGTTCAGCTTCCTGTTGATTATCACCGTCCTCTAGAGCTTTTCTGTATAGGCTAAAAAAGACAATTAAGAAGTCCTGTTGAAAATGATAACTTGGTTTTAGAGTATCATCGTATTGGGCCATTTCCTCAGTAATTATTTGAGAGAAGAGTTTACTAGCCAATAAAAATTGATCATCGTGACCAGAAGTATTTCTCAACTGTTTGATTAATCTTTGAATCGGTTCGTCTCTTGTTTGGGTTCTAAGGTAATCAAGATCCCCAAAATGTCTAGATGGTTCATTCTGAAGGTAAGTTCGGACAAGATTCGAATAATCATCCAGTGTAGGTTCATTCATCAGCAACAATATTAAAAGTAAATGAAGATTAAAAGACTGACGAATCGTTGCAATGCATAAAGAAAAAATTTAATGGGTGATAAGATGGCAAAAAACAATAATTTCGCAAATAAATTAGCTAGGCTTAAATCTCATATGAGAAAATCACAGATAGAGAACTTAATTGTATCACTTGGCATAAATTTTAGGTATATCTTTGGCTTAATGGAAGAACCGAGTGAAAGGTTACTTATAGGAATAATTGAAGCCGAAGGTTCTCCCAAAATGCTTGTTCCTAGTTTTGAAGTTGATCGTATCAAGAAAATAACGGGAGTAAAAGATTGTAGAGGATGGGAGGAGACCTCAGATCCTTATAGCTTGTTATCGGAACTCATAACTTTAGAAAAAGGGAAAAGAATTGCTATAGAACCAAAAATGTGGTTTTCAACGTATAAAAAGCTAGCGAAAAATCTTCCTGGAATGGAGTTCGTTTCCGCAGAGTCTATTTTTGATCCACTACGCTCTGTTAAGGATGATTATGAGCAAAAATTCCTGCTTGAAGCTTCACAGAAGTCTGGAAACGCGATTGTTGAAACCCTTAATGAATTAGAAATTGGGATTTCTGAAATAGAGGTTCAATCTCTCCTTAAAGAAAAATTACTCTGGGGTTCAAAGGAAAAATCATTTGCCTTAGTTCAATTTGGTAATAATTCATCGCTTCCTCATTATCCTGGTGGAGATAGAAAACTAAAAAAGAACGACGTTGTGCTCATTGATGCTGGAGGAACCATACAGAACTATTGCGGGGATATTACAATTACTACCGTATTTGGGAAAGCTTCCCAGCGATTTAAGGAGATCTATGATATAGTATTCACAGCCAATAAACGAGGAAAGGAAGCAGTGATCGCGAATAAGCTCCCCTCTGAGGTTGACTCAGCAACACGTGAGTATATTTCAAGTAAAGCTTATGGGAAGTATTTCACCCATCGTACAGGTCATGGTATTGGTTTAGAGGTTCATGAGCATCCATATATCGTAGGAAATAATCAAATCCCACTAATCCCTGGCAATGTATTTACAATTGAACCTGGAATATATCTCCCAGGGGAATTCGGGGTACGAATTGAGGATGATGTCATTAAAACAGAAAAAGGAATTCAAACAAGCCAAATTCCTAGGTATGAACTCATAGAGATTTAAACCACCAAGAGAATTCAATTATATTTGTTCAATAATGGTAAAGATAACAATGAGTAATAATCCTCATAATTATGGAAAAGAGATTAAATGGAAAACTGAAAAAACATGCAAAAGAACGTGCACAAAAAGCACTCTTATGCTGTTGCTTACGAAATTGATGGTGAACATCCCAGAATAAAATTGAGAAGCCAAATATTCCTAATAAAAAGGTTTTTTGCAATAAGAAGGATCTTGAGAAAGCATGGAAATCCGCAAAATTCAAGTTACTGGTGCAGGAGATACCCGAATTATCTCTCTTCCAAAAGAATGGGCTGAACGTAACCGACTTAACAAGGGAGCAAATGTTATCATCAAAGAGCTCTCTACTGGTGATTTAATTATTTTTCCGCAAAATTTAGCCCTTGAACCTCAAAAACGTGTGACTAGGATTATCGAATCTGATCATGTAAATCGAGACATCCTTGCTGCATACCTATTAGGGAGTGATATAATTACAGTTGTATCTAAGAAAAAGGAAGCTTTAGCTCAAAAAAGCAACATCAGAGACCTAAGTAGGCAATTAATTGGTTTAGAGATCCTTGGGGAGACTCAAGAGAGCATTGAACTTCACTTCTTAATAGGAGAAGAAAAAGAAAATCCAAAGAAGTATGTCAAAAGATGTTTCTCAATTGCAAACCAAATGCAAAATGATGCAATTACTGCGTTTCTGAAGGGCGATGCAGCACTAGCTAGAGAGGTAATTGATAGAGATACCGAAGTCAACCGTCTTTATTTTCTTATTGTAAGAATGTTAAAGATAATGGCGGATGATAAGCGCGAAGTGTCTTATTTAAAAGGACCTGCTTGCTTAGATTGGAGAATGGTTGCAACTTATAGCGAAGATCTAGGGGATGCTTCTGTCGAATTTGCCAGAAATGTGAAAGAGTTACCAAACATGTACAAAATGCTTTCTTCAGGGACTCTAGACAAAATTAAAATGCTTAGTGATACAACTACTGAGTTTTTAACCCAAAGTTTAGATAATTTCTTTGAGCAGAATGTTATTGGTGCGGAAATTATCAAGAAGAAAATTGCAACACAACTCCGTAATGAACATAGTAAGATTCAAGCTGACATTTCTAAACTCGAGAAAGAAGAAGTTTGGCAATTATCCTCTCTTTTAAACTTGTTCAAAGAGCTTCATGAAACAGCTATTGATATAGGAGATCTAGTTATTGCGAAAGTCAATGGCTAATCTGAGGGATTGATCATAAAAAATCTGATAAAATCACAGTTGAATCAACATGAATTAGCCAATCCTTTTCCAAACTGGGAATTAATTAAGTATTAATCTTAAAGATTGAATATTATATCTTATAGACTGGATAAAATTGAATAATACAAGTTTTATCTATAACTAACGGAAATAGGATAGAAACTCTAATAAAGATTTTATAAGGTAGATAAATCAGAAATAAAATTTAGTATTGGAGACAAAGACATGGCCATAAAAGAAGAAATTGCAAACTCTCTTGAAGAGATCCGCCCATACCTGCAAAAGGATGGAGGCGATGTGGAGTTCGTAGACTATGAAGACGGAATTCTCAAAGTCCGCTTAATGGGAGCTTGTAGGGGATGCCCATATTCTCAAATGACCCTCGCAAATGGCATCAAACGTACATTACAACAAAAACATCCTCAATTAAAGGAAGTAGAGGGCGTTTAAACTTTTCATATGAGAATCCTCTTCTATAATCACTTTAGTTTTTAAACTCTTTTAAGCTAGATATTAATCAGGGGACGATCTTTCTCCTGATGAACTTTTTTCTACTAACAATTTCATGTCAGTAAAATTTGATATTGAATACTTTAAATATTGTATCTGATATTGAATCTTTAGTCTAAGAAGATCTAAAGATTATTAATGATGAATTTCAATGGAAAATGTCCATAAAAACGATGAAATTGAAGTAGAATGCATTTCTCCAGCTCACAAGGAACAAGTACTTTTTAAATTCTCAAAAACATTAAATGAGTTTTTTTCTCCAAAGGAAAATCTTGAAATCTTATTTAAAACATTGGAGGACTCGTATCATTTTGATTTGATGTTTTTAAGTGATATTTCTGATCCTCCTATAATTTCTGCTCGATCTTCTGAATATTCATTAAGCAGAGAAGATATCGATTCCCTAATGACTCATGTTTTGGAACTAAAGTGGAAATCTGATTCAGATTTTCTCTATCTTACCGATAAAGAGGCTTCATGCAAAAAAAAATTTTCTAAATTTGGAATCAGATCTCTTTTCGCCATTAAAATTAGTACAATCATCTTTCCAGAGTATTTCTTAGGTTTTATCAACTTTAATAGCGTTTTCAAACCGTTAGAAGAGGACTTCGATTTTCTTTGTACAATAGCTAATATTCTTAACCAATCAATCTCATATTATGAGTTGAAATCACTATTTAAGACATCTTATGATAAATTACAGAACAATGTTGAAAGAATTCAACGAGAAAATGATCAACGTCGGGAATTACTCAAAAAGGTAAGGGAACAAACTAAAGAATTACAGCGAAGACACATAGAAATGGAGGATTTTGTGTATACCATCAGCCATGATCTTAAGGCTCCCATAATATCAATACAAGGATTCGTTACAGCTCTCAATGAAGATTTTTCCGAAATACTCCCAGAGGAAGCACAATATTATTTAGAAAGAATTACGAAAAATACGGCTCAAATTGAAAGTATGATACGAGAGGTCTTAGAATATTCAAGAATTGGTAGAATAACTCAAGAAAAAGAGAATTTAGACTTAAAAGAGATTATTGACGACATTATTGACCAAATTTCACCTCAAGCCCAAAAAAGGAATATCAAAATCGATTTTAAAGGAAATTCCCTAAAAATCTATGCTGAGAAGAATAGAATGTTTCAGCTTTTCAGTAATTTGATAGGAAATAGCGTAAAATACATGGGTGATCAACCAGAACCTTGTATAGAAGTGGGTACTCAGAAAATTGGATCTAAATTTGCAACAATATTTGTGAAAGATAACGGGATGGGAATTCCCGAAAATTTCATGGATAAGGTGTTCAATATATTCGTAAGGGCTACTAATTTAAAAAACAAAGAGATTGAGGGAACTGGAATCGGTTTAGCTCATTGTAAAAAGATTGTTGAGACTCATGGGGGACAAATTTGGTTAGAAAGTGAGGAAGGAAAAGGTACAGCTATATTTCTTCAACTTCCTCTAGCTGTTTAATTGTTGAGATAAACTACAATTAAAACTGACTAGTATTTAAGAAATTTTTCAATTCTATGGAATAATTCCTCTGAATCAGGTTCAACAGTCAATATATGACCTGATTTAGGTAGTTCGAGTGTTGTGACCCTTGCTTCAGCAGAGAACTTTTGTGTTTTTGCATCCAAAATTGCGGGAACGGAGATCATATCATCAAGCGCTCCATATGCAATTAAAGTTGGGATGCTTATTCGGATTGTTTGTTTGTGTATATGCTTGAGAAAGCGAGTAAGCTGGACTACCGAAGCAGTTGGTCGATACATATAGCTGTAGAGGTTGTGGTCCTTGAAGTATTGTAAACTTTCTTCCCCCTTATATAGAAACTTCCGAAAGACTCCTAAAATTGATATTAACCCAATTAATCTAGATTTCAAAGCGAATGGAGGTGCTAATAGGCATAATTTCGAAATTTTCGCTTCAGAACGTTGATGAACTAAGTATAGACATAACAACGCTCCTAACGAGACTCCAATAGGAACGACAGTTTTACAGCGATCTTTAAGATAAAGAAATCCATTTTCAACTGATTTATACCAATCTTGCCACGAAAATTTGGGTAATTCTTGATAGTCTGTCCCATGGCCAGCTAATAAAACTCCATGAACACTATAACCTTTTTCGTGGAGATATTTTCCTAATGGGAGTGTTTCCGTTGGGGAGGCTGTAAATCCATGAACCAATAATACCCCTACTTCTCCTCCTTCAAAATAAAATGATTTAGCAAGTTTTTTTAACGTTTCTAGTCCATTTATGTCATTTTGCATAGTGTTTACACCATTAAATATAGTATTTTGTGTTTTAGGAGCCATAAATATAAAAACTGAAAAAAATGTAAAATTTCAAGAACTTTCAAGAATCATTTAACAAATGCAATATAAACCTGTGTAAGAAATTTCAATCGAGATGTTTTAGTGTGAACTGCAAAGTTGCGATCATTAACAAGAAGAACTTTGGTATTCTCTTGATGATCATCCTTTGGTTTGGCAGTTTAATATCTTCAGGAGCTAGAGCTGAGAATCAAACAATATATGATCAATATAGTCCAATCAAGATTGAACAAGGTGAAATCCCCCTCTTTGGTGGGATTCAGTCGATTCGTGCAACCATTGGAGATAGTACAATTGGTGTGCTTTATGGTTCAACAAAAAATCCGCAACCCTTATATTTATTTACGGAATTCTCACAAAAGATCGCCACAGTACAGATTTTCAATCTTAGAGGAACTTTGGAAAAAGAGATAGAATTGAAAGTCAAAAATCTATTCGTTTTTCGATTAGATGAAATTGTGGAATTTTCTGATAGAAATAATGATGGTTTGTACAGTTTTGTGCAAGACCGTTTACCTCCAAAGATGGTTAACCTCTCTGCTATTTCGTATCAGATTTCAAAAGGTAATAATGATCCAAGTTCTTCAGAGGATTATCTCAAATATAAGGTGAACTTCACTGCACGTAATATTTCTTATCAAGAGATTAGGGAATCTTCTAATAATTCAACTCTAGATAGTCTTTGTTTCTCTTTTGAGCTTACAATCGAACAAGACCAAGTTAATATTTCTGATGTACCAATTGTTTCTATCCAACCACAAAGATCGGGTTTTGATGCTTCTATAAAAGATAGGAGCGGAAGTTTACTAGCAAATCGAGTAATTCCTCGATTGAAGTTTTCTTCTAACATCATAGGATGGGATTATTCTTCATCGAAATCAAAATTATTGCTAAAAAGTACAATGATAACGCATGAGCAAATTTTAACGTCATTTGGAAAGATATCTGGAGAGCAAATAACTCGAGAGACTCTAAAATCAACAAATATATTTAGCAGACTAGCCTTTGACATTGAACAGGGTGGACAAGCAAAAAAATTATATTTAGATCACAATGAAAATCGTACTAATGAATATTCTGCTCAGAGATTAAAAAACTTTGAATTTTCTTTGGGGAATAAAATCCGAGATTTTCTCAATTTTTCTTGGCACCCAAATCTAAATGTCGATGGAACTGATTATCCAGTAATCTTTCAGTTAATAGCGTCTGGAGAGGCTAATTTTCAAGTGCATCATTCTACATCATTGACAGGTCTTTATCTAATTGGGGGATTTGTATTCCCTCAAGGAGAAGAAATATTCTATGACCCCGAAGTTCAATTTGAAGAAATAGATCCCATTTTTTCTCTACCAATGATACCAAATCGGTCAATACTAGAAAAAAGTAGTTTTATTGTATTGATTTCTGGATTCTTTGTAGGAACCTTGATTTTATTCCGTCAAATTTCCAATAAACGAAAATAAACAGTCAGATATCCCATCTAAGTCGTGCATATCAATCGAGGATTAGCCCTAATGACTCAGAATAAGGAGATTTCTGTAGATGAATCAAAATCACTTCATACCATTTATGCTGCTCTAGGTCATGCGATTCGTTATGACATTGTCAATTTTCTAGGAGCATTTCATAGACCTGTTCATTATACTGAATTGGTAGAATGGCTACAGATAAGACCTGGCTCGTTCTATTTTCATATAAAGAAGTTAAAAGGGATAATTGAACAGGATTCAGAAAAATGTTTCTATCTAACGACAAATGGGCAATTAGCTTTAGAGCTAATAAAATCTGGAGAAACTTTACAATCAAAATCTGTGATTTCAGTCGATCAAACGGACAATGAAAAAATAACTCCTCCAACGCGTTTTTCTATTATTTTCTTCGGTGAATTTGTTCGTAGATCAGCATTTAATAATCGATTTAAGCTTGTTGTCTTATTAATAGTGTTGATTCAAATTTTCCTGCTTGATTTTTCGAAATTAGGGACCATTCCTTTTTATCTCGATGGAAATTTATATTTTGGTATTCTAGAATGTGCTATCGAACTGATAGTATCTTTCTTAATAATTTGGGCTCTTTTAGAATGTATAATCCGTTTTTACAGTCCAATAAAAAACTTTTCAAGTGAACTCTTAACAGGAATTCCATTAGCAATGATGCCACTATTTGTTTACCCATTGTTGGTAATTTTGGCAGATAGAATTCAAATTTTACAGCAGATTACATCAAATTCTGCATTATCCATAATTATACTCTTTATCCTACAAATAATAACCGCTATTTTCTTGGTTCAATTATTACAAGTTATAAAATCTGTTAATTTTGAAAGAGCTTTGACTCCTGTGTTTATTACCCTTTATGGTTTCAGTATCTTGAGTTTTATTATATCTAGTCTTTCAATCTGAAGTTCAATGTTTATTGAACTTATGTGAACAGACAAAGTGAGTTTATTCATGCAAGAAGACCTTATTCATACAAATGTCAATTATTAGCTATTCATTTTTCTTTTAATATTGTTTTAAGACATAGAAAAGTTTTCAAACTAATTTAATGGCGATTTATGATTCAAAATGATAAGATGTGGGATTTCAACATTCGTATAACAAATACTTCAAGATAATAGATTTCGTTAGGACAATCACAATCTAAGTTATTTGATTGATACTATAAAGAAAATAATCAAATAAAAAGGTGAAAAACTCAGATGATTAAAATTAATTTCAAAAAAACTCTGATTTGGCTTCTAGTTGTAGTATCACTTTTTGGTACATCTATCATACCAAGTATAAGCTCTTCTAGTGTTGGCCCTCCGCCTGTTGAACGTCCCCAAGGGATTATGTTGAATCAAATGCACAAGGGGTTCCTCTGGATGATTCGTAACATGCAGAGTGCTGAATTTACTCCTGATAATGTTTACTATGGTGTCTATGATAGCACAGGAAGTTATTCTTATCCAATCATTAGTGAAAGAGAACGAGAAGTAACAATCAATCTCGATAATCTAATTAGGTTATTAAATACAACTATTGATCGTCTTGAGGATACAGATTCAGATACATTGACTTACTTTAAGAATTTATATGCTGAACTTCAATTTCATGACGAGGTGACAATCTATATTAAGGTTGATTCCGACTTAGAGATCACTAGCAGGCACGATCGTAAGGCCGTAACAATCTTTTACGACAATGACCGTAGCATGATAGATGCTTTTAGCAAAATAAAGAAGAATGAATCAATTACAGAGCAACCCTTCTCAGGAGATGAGATTCTCACAAATGTTTTCATGTCGTTAATTCGTGATGAAATAAGAGGGTCTTATGAAGTCATCAACACATGGGATTATGATGATGGTTCTGATGCAACTTTACTAAAAGATTTCATTCAACATATCACTAATAATCGATGCCTTTTTTCTGAAGCAAGGCAGTTATTTAGACTTCCAGAGACAAATATAATGCGAACAATGTTTCAAGAGACCAACTCATGGTATGCATCGGAAGAGGATCCTAGGGTGTTTGAATACGGCCGTTTCGAAATCTCTCAACTAATAATTGATGATCTAGATTTACGGAAAGTTGGTCAAAATCTTGTTGTTAGTAAATATGATTACAAGTATATTGAACACCATCTCTTGGGCAGTCTAGTATATAATGATACTAATAGTAATGGAATGATGGATATTGGGGTAAAAACTATCCCAGCTGGCCAACATGATTTAACTTATCTCTCAATAGGTGATGAAGCTCAATATCGATTCGACATAAAAGAAATTGAAAACCGAAATTACTACAGTCCCCAAACCACAGATAACGTTCTTGATTTTGGTTCAGAGTTTGAAAATGTCATTGGTTACTTACAACCATTAGAAAAGAGTCAAGATAATACTCTCTTCGATACATCATCCAGTCAGACTTATAGTGTTGATGAAATCTCTACCCTATTTCACTTTTCTGTAAATAACACAGATGCTAGCACAAATTTGAAGTTTGATTATGTTCTTGGAGAGTGGAATGACACTGAATCTCTACAAGGACTGGGATTCTGCCAATTAATGGCTTCAACAGTTGTGGACGCTAATATGCAACGAAATTTCAGCTGGAAACATGATAATAATACTGAATTAGATGATGATTATGAAAATGCCTCACGGATTTCACGTTTTAGATTGACATATGCTCAGGGTTTATTTGGTGAAATTCGCATAGATGATATTCCATATATTTGGGATGGAACTGAAGAAGTAAATGCAGTTGGCCAATTAATTCCAATGAATCTCATTGATGTTACCTATGGAGCAACATCCAGTGAAGCTGATAAAATTCGTAGCATAAAAGGAAATACTCAACGAAAAACTTTCCTCTACTCGGTTTCATATCCCAAATGGGATGGTAAGAGCATTACTCATGATCCTGCGTATTCTGCAGTTGGGGGCTTAGCTGCTGAAGCTTCAGGAACTCAATCTGAGACAGGTGTAGAGAGTGGTATTCCAGGGTTTGAATTTGCCGTGGTTTTCATTACTATACCTATGATTGCTCTTATCGAAGTTTATAGTCGTAAGCGCCGTTGATTCCAAACAAAAATGGAAAGGTCTTCTGAAGATTTTTCCATTTTCCCTTCTCTTTTTCTTGTCAACCTTTTTAGAAGGATTGATATTTCCATCCTGGTTGAAAAACCTGAGGGCCAAATATCTCCAATCCCTTTTTAGTTTTCCAAATAGGCGCGCTAGGTTTCATAAAGACAGCTACTTCGCGATCTTTTGGAAAATCATCTTCCCAAGGAGTTAGTCCCTTTCCAGTATTGCGATCTACAACTAATAAACTGTCAGGGCAAGTAATATACTGTTTTTCATCCAACCAGGATAATAAGAACTCATTTTGGTACCAAATTCTTAATGAGCGAGCTTTTGATTTCAAGACAATTGTACCTGAAGTGAAACCGCCATTCTCAGTTCTTGAGAAATCTTGAACCAAACCTGTGAAGATCAGAGGAGCATTTAAGATTTTTTCGATAATAGGTAGAGGATCACGGTTGTTATCGATTGCTTCATTAATTTCGCGTCCTAACTGAATTGCTAATGAAATTGTCTTACTTACAACTCCTTTCTGACAATTTAATGCTGTCATAGGACATCTCGCTACCCCTATAGAACCATTAGCCAATCTCGAAATCATACGACAAATATCTTCAGCTCGTTTGTCTGAAATAGCTTCCTTTAAGATTAATCGATCTCCATAAGCACTAGCTATAGTAAGGGGAGTAATGGAGATCCCAACAACACTAGTGGTGCTAATCGATATCATTGGCTTAGAACGCCCCCCACACATATCTCCATCTACAGTAACGCGGTTTAGGAGTGATCCAATCCATAAGGGAACCACAATGTTTCCTGGTCCCATCTCTGTGGATACAAAACCTGTGAAGTGTGTTCCTAGGTGGTTTTCTAATAATTTAACCGCCTCTATCATAACATTATCAGATGAAATTGGCAATTTTTCAATATACTTCATATCCTGTGAAGAAACACCTCCCCCTACCATTCCAATGATGCATATCATGTCAGTTGGTGTGAATTCCGTGATCTCTTGAATTTGAAAGCATTTTCCTTGAGAATAAATCTCATTAACTCGCTTTAATGCAACAATTGGATCACCCCCTCCCCCTGTGCCAAGGATCTGTGCACCTTTAACAAGATATTGAGCTTCACTAAATGTTAATTCACGAGTCAACCTTTATTCCTTCAATTTGATTTTTTCAGCTGCGTTATTCATCGCTGATTTATTCTTATTCATTCAAATTTTTTCTAAAAATAATTTTTTATTCTTTGATTGGATTAATGATTACGAGATTAGATTAGATATCTTTTTCACCTAGAAATATCAATAGTAAGTAACATGAATTCATGGTTTGAAAGCGTTCCTGAACTCAACCTACATTTGAGGAGATTGTCTCCAAATCAGGTCAAGGACATTGTTGATTTTTCTAAGTCAAACTACTGGGAAACAAAGGATTTTCACCAGATATCACACGAATTTGAAGAATTTATTCAAAACAGACTGGTTGATGAAGCCAAATATTCTGAATTATTGTATCTTCAGGCCAAACTACTTTTTTTTGCTGGTGATTTAGCGAAATTAAACAATCTTTTCACTTTTTCAGCGGCAATACAAAATATTCCTGGAGTTCAATTATATTATGCGTTGGGGTTGGCTTTCCAGGGACATTCGAAGGAAGGATTAGAAATCCTTGAACGTATTGACTTGGACCTTTATGAAAATGATTATTTCATAAAATTAGAGATTTTAAGTGCTTTTCTTTTCATTTACTCGATAAAACGTGATTATTTAGCTGTTTCAGAATATTTTTTTCAGATATACAATTTTATTGACTCAAATAAGGTCGCTGATGAGATAAAGGCCCATTTGCTTCCTTGGGCATATTTACGACAAGCTTATTCTATCCGTGCACAAGGGAAGATTTTCAAAGCCATGGAGTTAATAGACAGCTGTTATAGTGGTTTACGCTCTTTTCCTCATAGATTTTTCCAAGTTATGGCCTTGACTCTCATGGGCCATTGTCATCACAACTTGGGAAATATAAAAAGAGCTTTGGAATTCTATGATCAAGCCATTGATATAGGAGTGGAGATTCAAAGTTGGATTCTTCTCTCAATCCTGTATAACCGGGTGGCATTGGCAATGATCGCTCAAAAAAAACCTAAATTAGCTAAACGATATTTTAACCAAGCCATATCCCAGGCAAAGCAATCAAATGCAAATTGGCTTACAATTGGCCCTTTAGTAAATTTAGCTCAGTATAAACTTAGAGAGGGGAAGATAAATGAAGCAATAGATGATTATCATCAATTTGTAGAAGTAGCTTTAGGAGCTGGAGATGAGCAGGAATTATGTTACGCACAATTAACACTAGCTGAGTTGTACAAGGGGATTGGCGATATTCCTAAATCCAAATATTTTTTATCTGAAGGCTTTAAACTTGCATTAAAATTAGGGATATTCCGTACAATCTCTCGTCCTGAAGATGAGGCAAATTATAACTAATATCAAAATCATGGTTCTTGAGTAAAATAAGAAATCGCAACAAAAGTATCTTAATTAATTCAATAGAAAGCCTCATAACTAGCTACTGGAGCTAAATCATTCTGTTCGATAGCAGCGCGGCTTGAATGGAGTCAAAAACTTTGTCATATGAATATTTTGAACATCAAGCTGATATCGGTATTCGAGGAAAAGGGACAACTTTAGCTGAAGCATTTGAGCAAGCTGCTTTAGCAATGTTTGAGATTATGGTTGAAACAAGAGAACTTCAGGTTAACAAACCACAATCAGTTGAAGTAGAAGGCAATGACCTAAATGAATTGCTTATAGCATGGTTAAGCGAATTACTTTTCCTAAAGGATGTAGAAGGAAAAATGTTTTCACGATTTGAAATTGAGAGTATTAATAAAAACAAACTTGTTGCTAATGTCTATGGTGAACCCATTGATCCTTCTCGGCATAAATTAAAACTTGAGGTAAAAGCTGCTACATATACACAGTTAATCATAGAAAAAAAAGACAATAATTGGATTGCACAATGTTTGGTGGATGTTTAAATGCCTGATCTCTTTAAAAAAATCCCTGATAGGATTAACCTTTGGACGATAGAAAAACAAAGAAAGATGAACGTTCCTGCATTCATTTATGGCGATAATGAAATAATAAATGAACTCAGAGCTGATTATAAGCGCGAATGGAGTGCTACACGACAAATAATGAATGTTGCGTCACTACCAGGCATCCAAAAAGGTATGTTGGCTATGAGCGATGTCCACCCAGGTTATGGTTTTCCGATCGGTGGAGTAGCTGCATTTGATGTTGAGGAAGGAGTTGTAAGTATGGCTGGTGTGGGTTATGACATCAATTGTGGTGTCAGAACTATGCTCACAGATTTAACTAAGAAAGACTTAGAACCCAAGAAGAAAACCATACTTTCAGAACTCTTTAATACTATCCCTGCAGGCCTGGGAAAACCAGGAAAGATTAATTTAGAGATAAATAAAGTAGATGAGCTGTTAGTAAATGGTGCACCGTTCGTAGTGGAGATGGGATATGGAACTGAAGATGATCTCACCCATACTGAAGAGAATGGTGTTATTAAAGGAGCCAATCCTGCAAATGTAAGCTTCAAAGCAAAAAAAAGGCAATATAACCAAATAGGCACATTAGGGTCAGGAAATCACTATTTAGAGCTTCAAATTGTAGATAAAATCTTTGATGAAGCAGCAGCAAAGGTTTTCGGATTGTTTCAGGATCAAGTAATCGTTTCTCTCCATTGTGGATCCCGAGGACTTGGCCATCAAATTGGTACGGATTATTCAACACAATTAGTTCGTGCATCTCAGAAGTATAATTTACCGCTTCCTGATAAGGAGCTAGGTTCTGCTCCAATTAAAAGTGCAGAAGGGGAACGTTACATCTCTGCGGTGAATTGTGGAATAAATGCCGCATTGGCGAATCGCCAAGTGATAGCTCATCTTGTACGTCAGGCTTTTAATAGAATATTTGACGTTGACATCCGACAGCTATATGATGTTGGACATAATACGTGTAAATTCGAAGTTCATAACGGTAAAGAAGTTTTAATCCATCGTAAAGGTTCTACTCGAGCATTCGGGCCTGATCATCCTCATGTTCCCAGTAAGTATCGCAGTGTCGGCCAACCAGTGCTAATAGGAGGAACAATGGGAACTTCCTCTTATATTTTATCTGGAACAGAGCTTGGAATGAAAGAAACTTTTGGTAGTGCGTGTCATGGAGCAGGGAGAAGTATGTCTCGAAAAGCAGCAAAGAAAAAGTATTGGGGCAAGTCTGTTGTCCAAGACCTAGCTCAAAAAGGGATTATAGTTCGTGCTCACAGTTTTGCAGGAGTTGCTGAAGAAGCACCAGGTGCATATAAGAATGTAGAGCATGTAGTCAGTACAATGCATGAGGCTGGAGTTGTGAAAAAGGTTGTTCAGGTTTTACCAGCTGGAGTAGTTAAAGGATAGATAAGTATCCCGTGACTATTTCTCCTCATTCTATTGAAAGAATTTCGACCTTACAGCTAACACCTTGTTTAAATTCCTCCGCCATCGATTTGTCTCCAACAATGGCTCCAAAGTGCATAGGAATAGCCAGTTTTGGATTCAATATATTAGCTGCCTCAATGGCTTCTTTGGCTGTCATTACATAAGTACCACTCACAGGTATGAGAACAACATCAGGATGTATGTCAGCCATTTCTGGAATATTGTCAGAATCACCTGTATGGTAAATTCGATGTCCTTCCATTTCAAACACCACTCCGATTTTCATATCTTCCTTGGGGTGAAATGGTACTCCTGGCTCACGAAATTTATTAATATTATAAGCTGGTACGAATTCAAACTCAATGGATGCAATAGTTTGTTTATCCGTAGGGCTGACATAGTGAACAGTCTTGCAATCAAGCTTATCTAATGTTTCCCGAGCCATGGGGATCCCAATAACCTCTGTCTTCGTTGAGGATACAAATTTCTTTAAGTCGTCGATATTGCAATGATCAAAATGCTCATGTGTACTCACAAGGACATCCACAGGATCAAAATTTCCTTTAACTTGGAAAGGATCGATACATACTGTTTTACCAGAACTATCTGTAATAAGAAAACCATCATGACCTAACCAACGAAACGTTATTCCTTCAAATTCAATCAATAATATCACCACCAAATTCATCAATTACCAATTTAAGAATTTTTCCAGGTACATAAATCCTCTACAAATCTAGACATGTTGTAAAGAGTTGATCAGGATTCATGCTAAACACCAGTTTTGAGAGCTAGCGCACCCTTACCTGGAGTAGGGGTGTGATTACGGGGGATTATCCCGCCTCCTGAGCCTTGGCGCCGAGTAATTAGTCGGGGTAAACCAACCGACACCTTACTCGTTGAATTACCCAAGTGAGCCGTGAACTCATCTATCTCACGGGATAAACGGTGGACCTGTTTGTTTGTCCATCCTTCCATCGGTGGAACAACCAACACCAGCCGTTTCCCATTGATGTGAGCATAAAGTTTTTCATTTAAACCCAGACCGCGGCGGGCAATGACTAAAGCGGCAGCCTGGTGAGCATTCAGACCATAGCAGCGCTGATACTTTATCTTGCCTAGAATCGAAGTATAAGCGGGATTAATCGATTTGATTGTCATTTTCTGTTTAATCGCTTGAGTTTGAATAGTCTGAATAAATTTCTTGTGGACAAAGTTTGCATTGATTCGATTCAACTTTTTATTTGATCCAAACTGCTTATAAAATGTCAAATTTTCCAAAGTGAGAGTATTCAACTGATACGACGCAATCCAATTGAGAGCTTTTTTCACGAAATTACCGATCAACCAGTTTCGCTTCTCTTTTCGGGCATATACTAGTTCAGGGCTGAAAAACCATTTTGAACAGCGATAATTTTCATTAGGATAGACTAAAGTGATTGCTATCCCTGAAGGGTTGAGATCAATTCCAGCTATCCCGTTATTATTTGATATGACATCGATTGTATGATCTATTGTAATCAATACTCGACAAGAAGTTCTTTTAGTTTTCTACAAAACGCGAACGGTATATTTCTCTTCACCTGCGGCTAAATGTCGAAAAAGTGTTTTATACTTAGTCGGGATATATAAAAAAGCCCTCAGTTGCTCACTTCTTCGGCCACGATCTAATAACATCGAAAAAGTGAATGTATCAGTAAGAGGATCATAATGAAGTCGTAAGTTGGCGTTTCCTCTTCTATTTCTTTCACCCACACAATATATGCCATTGTTCCGTCTTTTAGTCCATTCCTCTTTAGATATTTTCCCTTGTCGGTATAGTTGAAGATTTTTTTTGCCTCCAAATACTATTGAGGGTATAGTCTTATTCTTTTGATGGGTTTGCCACTTCATCTGGATAGACTGGGCCTTTAAGAAACGAGTGTGTAGTCCTTTGAGTTTTTGATATTGTTTTATCGTGAAAGGTCTTTGTATTTGATTCAAGGTTTGTTGGTAGTCCTTCAAGCGTCGTCTAGTCTGTTGGATTTTCCAAGTACTTTCCTTGCAATAAAGAGAGACAAGCTTTTGTTGGGCTTGGATAATTGCCTTGGCTTCCTCAATTGCAGAGCGAATATATCGTGCATTAGAGAGGAGATTTAACTTGCGAATCCGAGTGACGATTGTTTGTCTAGCGTGTCCTTTGAGGAGACATTTGAATGCGACACGTTTCACGATTTGAAAGCGCCTCATATGATCCTGAATGATTTGATGCTGAACAGTGGATGGATACCAAGCTGCTTCAAGGGTTATTTGCATTAGATTCCTCTCTCCATGTGAATTTTTTTTGAAAGGGATTTAGAAACATTTTTGCTAGAATTACATTGTAAATGGTGTGAATAAGGTTGTTTAGCTTGTTTCCGTTTCAGTCTAGTAAAAGTACGTTCATAGATAGTCTGAGCTAAAACTTTGGGATCATACAACAATTGTGGAGATGGAAAAAAAAGTCTTGTTCGTTGAGGCATAAGATAAGTGAGTCATTCCTCTGGGGGAGTCAGTAAATGACTATTGGTTGACACCAAGATATCAATGTACTGGGCTGTACAGATTTCAATAATTTCATAATTTAAGAGATCAGCTGCATGGCGCCAGACAAGCTCGACTTCCAAGCCTAATTGAGTTAAAGCTTTGATAAGAGCAGGATCATCGCAACCAATATCCAGTAGAACCCGACGGGGACGGAGTGTCTGTTTTGAAAAAATAAATTGGTTCTTTTCAAATGCTACTTGAAATTGTCCATTTTTTGGTTTATATTTTGGAATTCGTGGTTGTTGGAAATATTTCTTAGGATGTGATTTCCAATCGATTGAAGCAGCGAAAAATGACTTCCAAGCTTTGTCAACAAGCTGTAGTACTTTTCGAGCTGTAGGAATAGGCAATTGTTGGAAGTTAACAGAAGATAACAGCTCCTGGTGGAGCTGAGATAGTCGAATCCACTTCTTTTCATTAAAAAATGCGTGTCTAACTAGATAGTTTGCTTCATTAAACAGATTCTTTGATATATGGCATAGCTTTCGGAGTTGTTCAGTTTGTTTTAACCAGATACGCTCTGTCCTGAATATTCTCGTCTGTTCGGTCAAGTAATATCACATTTAATCTTTTTTTACATCAAAACATCCTTTTGTCTAAGAGTTTCTAGAAGAAACGAATTTAAGTTGGTCAAGAAGAAAATCATACATTCCTTTTTAATTACCTAAGAAGATTAATCTTTTAAAGTAAAATTTCACTAATTTCCATGTTAATTATTCCCAAATTCTGTTGGGTTCTGTTTTAGGAAATAATCTAAGGCTAGTGGGTGTTCCCAGAGCTTATAATCCCTTCTCGCTCTCATCTTCTGATAATGGTTATTGTTTTTCTTTGAGCTACTTCCCATGTGCTAAGATACTTTGGTTTGACTTCTGTATTAGAAATTTCTACCTATGTCTATTCTATATATGTATAATTTTTCAATCAACAGTTTTTTCCACCAATATATCCATTATTGCGAAATTACTTAAGTTGGTTAATAGTGAAATAATGCAGTATGGATAGGCGTTTATTCCTTGAATATCTGAGCTCTGTAACAACATTTCTAGAGAGGAATTATGGAGATAAGTTAGTTTCAATTATCTTGTTCGGATCATTAGTAAATAGAGATGAAAGGATTAAAATTTCTACTGATGCGGATCTGCTAGTAATTATAAGTGATTTATGTTCTTTGAGAGATTTTCAAACGATAAAAAGAAATCTCATGCATTTAGAGAGCAGTATGCTCCCAAATATGAGTACCCATGAATCTATTTTTATTAAGAGTTTACAAAGCGCTACTGGAATGTTTTGCAATTTTTTCATTTGTCGATTCTCTGATTTTAAGAAACGGAATTTTAACAAGGTTTTTAGCGTCAATTCAGTCATGGGGGCCTTCCTAGCTCCTCAAAATTCTGTTTGGTTGTCACTGTTAAGACAGCATAGAATAATTTGGGGAAAAAACGTATTCAGCAAATGGGAAACTTTTCCTATTGTAACGAAATATGATTTACTTCGTTCGTTCCTAATGAACTGGTTATTAGCAACAGGAGCCCTTTTTTTGTATCCTATTTACCCCCAAATAACAAAATTTTCAATGGAGGCAATGAAATGGTCTCTTTTCACTTGGAAAAACATTTTCCCACAATCCTTATCGTCGCTTTCTCAAGTTGTAACTAGATATGCTGATTATGCTTCAGCAATGGAACTACGAGCACTTCACAACTTCATGGAGTATCGAAAGCATAAGAAAACAGGAAAATTTTTTGCACTCTTGGCATGGATTTTCGTTATTCAGCTTCATCGGTCGATATTTCATTAGTCTATGGTTGAAAAATCTCTGGAGTTCTAGGAAACATACATGCTTCGCGAATATGAGCTAAATTTGCAATCCATCTAATCAATCGTTCAAAACCCAGTCCAAAGCCTGCATGGGGAGGCATACCAAATTTAAACATACGAAGGTACCATTGGAAATCATCTAGGTTAAATCCTGAATGCAAAATTCGTGTTTTTAAAATTTCATAATCTGAGACTCGTTGTCCACCACTCGAAAGTTCTCCAAATCCCTCTGGAGCCATTAGATCTAATGAAAGAGTAATGTCTGGATTTTTAGGGTCAGATGTATAGTAAATCCCTCTAAGATGCGTGGGAAATTCAGTTAAAAAAAATGGTTCTATGAATGTTTTGGATATTGCTGTTTCTTCAGGGGCACCAAAATCTGCATGGGGATCTGTTTCAACTCCTAGCTCTTGTAGTATCCTTTTAGCCTCAGAGAAAGTTATTCGTTTGAATGGTTTGGAAGGCACTGTAATATTTCGATTCAATAATTCTAATTGGATTTCTCCCTCTTCCTGTATCTGAGTTAAGAGAAAAATAATAAGATCTTCTTGAACTTCAATAATTTCTTTTTCTGTAGCAAAGGCGATTTCATTTTCAACCTGCCAAAACTCAGTAATATGTTTAGGAGTATGTGATTTTTCCGCTCTCCAAGAGGGAATGATACCAAAGACCTTTTCATGACAAGCAAGAGCAGCTTGTTTATAGAATTGGCAGCTCTGAGCTAGAACAGCTGGTTGTCCAAAATAATCTAAATTAAATTGTTCAGCTCCGCCTTCAGTTGATGTAGTAAGAACAAAAGGAGTAAAAATTTCTGTAAATCCTTTATCTTGGAAAAAATTCCTGATGGCGTGAGCAACGATATTTTTAAGTTCTAAAACGGCAACAACTTCAGGATCTCTGATTGAAAGTTCTCGATATCGAAATATTGTTTCGATTTCCATTTGGGTTTTCTTTTTTGTTAAGTCAATTGGAAACTTCAAGGCTGCTTTAGAGTGAATGTGAATTATTGATGGAATCAGCTCAGCACCTAGTTTTGAACGCGGATCAGCTTTAACAATTCCCTTGATGGAGACAACTGACTCTAGAGACAGGGTTTTACAAGTTTGCCAAACTTCAGGAGTGACTTTTATTTCATGAAGTGTTACCTGGCAAATTCCTTGAGAATCACGAATTGTTAAAAATATCAAGCGACCCTTATCCCGAATTTGTTGTACCCATCCTCCTATCAGTACTTCTAATCCATCATTGTCGCTTGTAACATCACGACATCTATGTGTTCGCCATAAAGGATTAACAGCGTAGATCATTATAGAATTCCTCTTCAGTTAAATTGAATAAAAAACTCCCTATTAATTCCATAGCCAAAGAAAAGTAGGAAAAAAAACCCGAAAAAAAGCCTCTGATAGATAAAACAAGCAATTAATAGACAAAAAAAAGGGGGATAATGGTGGTTTGAATTAATCATTAGCCACCAAAGATCTGTTCAAATCCAACATCGTCCATACCATCAAACAATTCGTTAATTAGTTCAGCAGTTGCTTCTTGTGCCAGAAAAGCTGTAGCCACTTTTAGTGTGGTTATAGCATCTCTAGCGCCAGTTGCAAGTCCGGCTATGGATTTTATGGGTGCTGTAAGCTCAGGATCAGGATCTTCAGGTGGCCACGGATGATGCAAAGTATTTTTCCATGAAATTGTAATATCAGCTGGAATGACAGAAGTCAACTCAATTTCGTCGAATCCATCAGAAGCATTATCTATTGCATAATCCATATACGCTATTGATCTATCAATGTCAGGATGAACACTGAAGCTTTCGAAAAACAAAGTACCATTATCTCCTGCTGCAGTTCTAATCGTATTATATGTCGAATTGAATAAGTTCAATCCCTCAGTAAATGAATAGGCTGATAGGAGCGTATAATCCAAGGCTGTCAACAAATGGGTTATTTCCGTAACATTCGTCTGAAACTTAGTAAGCATGCTGTTGAAGTCAGTTAGCATCGGTTTAAGGGATCCATCGATAATGTCCCCGTAGGTTTTGTCAACAAATGTGTCGCTTAATTCCGTGGCATTACCAATATTATTTTTAGCTGCATCAAATGCTACTCGTGCCTGAGTCACCTGGCTTGAGAGGTCGTCCAAATCTTCGCTAATTGAAGCGAGATCATCACCCTTAAAGTCGATGGCATTGATTTCCACTACAATATCTTCAATCTCCATGTAACACTCTGTCCCATTGGTTGCTGCTCTTGCAAAGTATGTAAGGAGTTCTGTCATATCAGTAATGATTTCTACTGTACCCCAAAATGGCAAAATTCCCTCTTCTAGATCCTCGGTGTCAATGGCCTGAAGAGTTTCATTAGCGTCTGTTAAATCCTCAGAAGCTTCTGTCATCCAATCATGTGCACTCACATAATCAACATCACCTAAATCTTCAATAGCTAATGTTGTCTTGTACGTTGCATTTAAGAAAAAAATACCTCCTTCAGCGACATCAATTATAATCCCATAGCCTATCTGGGCTTCTTGGATAATTTTCGCTATATTCTCCATGTCTCCACTTTCACCAACATTTAATTCGCTTAGAATGTCTTCAGATTTGGAAAGTGCGTCCTTTACACCTTCTTCCGCGTTAGAAAAGTTGGCTAAAGCATTTGAGATCATATTTAGACCTTCACTGAATGTATCATTATAGGTTGCATCAATTTTATTGACAGAACCACCAAAACCTCCTCCAATATCGGTTCCTTGTAAAACGCTGAAAGTTAGATTAAATCCTTGAACCAAACCCTGATATCCAGCCATTAGATCAGGAACTTCTGTGGCAATAGATGCCAGTATTTCTGGAAAATCTAACACTATTAGAGCATTTTCCATACCATACTGTGATAATAAGGATTCAACTAATATAGTAGCAATGAAATTTCCTTGAACATGGTCAAAAGCGTTAGCTGATTCGCGGAACCATTCAGCTGCCCTTTGACTGGCATTAGTCAACTCTTCGATCATGGTCTCGTTATTAAAATCAATTGCAAATCCATTTTGAGCTCCAGAACCTCCTCCAAAACCTAGATCAATTCCAAAGACATCTCCAAATTCAGCAGCACCTGCACCCAATGAAATTACACCATATAAAGAATTTGAAACAGCATGATAGGCAATTGGTACTGTGATAAGAATTATAATCGTGAAGATGGCTGCAATTGGTTTCATAATGCAGGAAAAAATAGACAATTCACCTTTTTTTGTCCAGATACCAGTTGCTAATGTTGATAGAAAGAATCCCAAAAAGATTGCCAGTATCTCAATAAAGATTAAATCGAGAATGATAGCAAGTTGTGTTATTAAATCTAGATACGTATTCAACTGCGGAATAAGTCCACTTTGAGCAATCGATGAAACTGGCCCTGTAATCCCTGAAAAAAGCCCATAAGGATTAAGAATAAAACCCCCTGTAAACATTTCTAGGAAAAATAGAATGACCCACGAGATGGGAGCTGCAACGATACTGAGAAATCCTAGTAATTTAGAGCGGGTAAGTATTCCAGTAAGACAAAAGGCAATTGCTACTAGCATCAATTCTAGTTGAAATAGAAGGGGATTTTCCTTCGAATTCAATAATCCGAATACTATAGCAATCAAAACTGGCGCAATAACAGCAGCCAGAAATCCCATCCAGAAAGGCATTGCTTTAATGGTTCGTAAATCATCTGATTCGGCTTCAAACATAATTATCACTTAAATCAAATTATTTATCAATATAATTCCGTTGTTGTTATCCTACTTATTAAAATTAACTTTTTGAATAGAGTGAATCCCCAAAAATCTCTCGGGTAGTAAAAAAAAGTATAATTTGCTTTATAAATTCCTAAAATATTTAATCTTACCAAGTTTTTACTGAATTCTTAGAATGTGATTTGTGTTCATGCTAATCAAATTGACTATATAGATAGAACAATCAAGCTGGAGCAAAAAGCAACGATTAATGCTGAACTTAGATTCACAAAATCATTATTAATTAACCTAATTCCACGGTATAACGTTGTTTCATTCCCACAACGTTTATGGGGATTTGTTTCAGTTTCTTTTTCACAATGATTGCAATAATAAATTCCCTGGATAGCTGCACCCTCAATTGAATCGAGTATCGATCCCAAAAAACCCCCGATTATAATTAGTAAGAAAGAAAGTAATAAAGTCTCGTTAATTGTGGATGAGGAAATAATCAGAGCTGATACAAAGAAGACTGCCGCAATTAAGACCGCTCCTAAAAGAGATGCAGAGGAGCCGTATAAAGTAATCCCACCACTTGTTCCAGGATCAACCCTTTGTCGAAAATTTGTGACGAGTCTGGGAGAGCTTTTTGAAAGAATACCAATTTCAGTTGCCCATGTATCTGCAGTATGAACCGCAAAAGCAACAAACACACCGATAAATAGAGGGTCGAAAGGATTATGGGGATTTGCATGAGAAGCAGACAGATTTGGGAGAAGTTCAAATAGAAAATAACCAAGGGCAAATAGTAATGGTATAAAACCATTAGCAATTACTTGAAGAGCATCACGCTTTGTAGAGCCTTTTGCAAAATCGGAAGTTGTACTTGATTTTTCTTTGGCCTTCATTTTCGTTAGTACCGACGAGCTAAAGAAGAATACACAGAGTACAACCCAAAAAAAAGGTTGGATGACGAATAGCGAAATGCCTAGTGAAGCAGCTGCCAATATGCCAGAAGGAACTGTGAGGTATTGTTTTTTCAGGATTATGAATAATAGGGGGAGATTAAAAATGATGGAGAGGGGAACCATGACTATCAAATAAGATAATAGTGAAGACAATAAGAATCACCGCATCTGATCTGAAGTTTAATCTGTTCCGATGTTTAGGGCATTATAACTTAGATTTTACATAAGTAAAAAAGCTTTAAGATAATTCTTTCCTGAATTCGTCCCAAGTTTTAATTGTAAGACCATATTTTCTTGCTTTTTCCAATTTTGCTGATCCTGGATTTTCACCTAATACTAATAAGTCAAGTTTCTTTGAAAGTGATGCCCATTCATAACCATGTCGCTCAACTAATTTTTCTATTTCATTCTTAGTCATTCCTGAGATTTTTCCAGTAACATAAATAGTTTTAGTAGGCTCCTGATTTTCAGAAGAAGCGTATGTGACTTCACCAGAGGTGATGAATTGATCTAAACCACCTATTCTTCGTCTTTTTGTTATTAATTCTTTTTTCTGCTGATAGATGATTTTAACCCCTTTTGCTAAGATTTGATCACTCAAAGAAGGATCACGAAGACCAGAGTGGATATAGTTTGCAGTGAGATCAGAAATTCCTTCCAGTAAGGTCAATTGTTTCAAAGTTGCTCTTTTTAAATCTTCAAATGTTCTAAAGTGTTTAGCTAGGGTCTTAGCCATGCCCATACCTATGGATTCAATACCTAATCCTGCGAGGAAGATATGAAAGGGAAGAATCTTCTTTGTTTGAATACTCTTAAGAATTTTTGATCCATTCCTGCCTAAATGATTAACTAAAACTCCTTCAGTTAATTTTTTGTCATAAAGGTCAGCAAAATTTCTTATAAGCCCTAAATCATAGAGTTTAGCGACATTCTTCGGTCCTAAACCTTCGATATCTGTTAATCTTATCCAATGTCGAATGGCCTGAATATCGCGATCACGACAGCGTGATCCAGTACAGACCAGATTTACTCCATCTCGTTTTAATTCAGAACCACAGGAAGGACAATTAGATGGAAGTGAAGTTTCATTCACCCCCTTTTCAACTAGTTCAGTAATTTTTGGGATAACATCACCAGAACGGATGACCATGACACTATCCCCCTCTGCTACATCCAAAGATCCCAGGAACTCTGCGTTATGTAAAGTGGCTCGTTTGATGACCGCACCCATAACTTCTACTGGCTCTAATTCGGCTACAGGGGTAAGTACACCAGTTCTCCCAACCTGCCAAGTAATATCTTGGATAACAGAAATGTCTCCCTGACTAGCAAATTTCAACGCAATCATCCATTTAGGATGGTGTTCAGTTCTTCCTGCAGATATTCGTTGTGCTGCATCATTATACTTGAAAATTAGTCCATCAATTTCAAAATCAAGTGAACCTCGCTCATCCTGTATCTGCTGAAACAATGAATCGATTTCCTGTCTCGTAGGGGACATTAATACTTTAAAATCAGCAGTATTAAATCCCCAAGAGTGTAACAACTCGCCATGTTTTACAAGAGGGGCGTCCTCTTCCACCCCTAATAGTTCAAACGCATGGAATTCTAATGTTCGTTTTTCGAGGAGACTTAAATCCTTTTGTTTCACAGTTCCTACCGCTAGATTTCGAGGGCTACTATATTCGATTCCTTCTGTTTTTCTTATGCGGTTGAACTCTGAAATTCGCATGAAGAGTTCTCCCCTAATATTGACTCTGTCTGTCCGCTTTATGACCTTGGGGATTGAAGCAATTTTCATGACAGGTAAGGTTGCGTCATCACCCATCATGCCATTTCCTCTAGTTGCTGCTTGCATAAGTCGTCCATTCTCATAAATCAAAGATAAGGAGAACCCATCAATCTTGTATCCTACATACACATCCAATCCCTTATTCCACTTCATAACCTCATTGGTTGTGGTTGCTTTCTGACACGACAGCATAGGTGTAATATGGGTAACCTTTCCTCCCTCTGGGGTTCCTACAATATGAAGTACAGGGTTGTCAGGATCAAGGTGGCGGAGTCTATCTTCCAAGGCATCATAAGCCTCATCTGAAATCTCTGGTTCACCATCATAATATTTTTTCTTATGATATAATATTTGATCAGTTAAATTCTTGATTTCACTTATTTTCGACTTAGAATTAGTAACCATAAGTACTAACCTGATTTTTTTTTATTTGGTTGAAAGTTTTCTGATTTCAATGCAATTATTGAAGCGTGAGTTTTGTTGGTTTAGACAACACCTTCCTTCGTATTGGATTAAACCAATAATATATACATTAAGTTATGATAATATATTAAAAAGTGATTATGACTGAGATGAAAAAAAGTTTTTCATGTGTGTTGAGTACTTATGGAACTTGATTTAATCTTGAAAGTGGGAGGATCTTGCATTTCCGATAAGACATTATTATATAAGGCATTAAAATCACAATCTCCTGAAAATATTAAAGCAGCATTAGATATTAATCTAAAAAGGATTGATGCAATTGCAGCTGAAATAGGGGATGCATACTCCTTTATGAAGAAACTGATAATATTAACTGGGGTTGGAAGTCCTGGTCATTTCACCGTATTAAAACATAAATTGCACAAAGGAAATAATGGGGAACTTGAGCAACACCTAGGTCTCTTAGAGGCACAAATTGCAGTAAACCGACTTAGGCAATCTATCTTAGAATCCTTTTTAAGGCATAAGGTTCCTGTGTTTCAAGCTTATGCTTCCAGTATTTATGAATCTGACAAGATGCGAGTTATCAAAGGGGATACGGGGAATATAAAAAAGTTTTTAGCTTCAGGATTAGTTCCAGTGATTTCAGGAGATATGGTTCCTGATGTAACAATGGGTTATAGTGTCCTTTCTGGAGACCAGATATTAGCTGATCTAGCTAAAACCTTTAAACCTAAAATAATAGTATATGGATCAGATGTGGACGGTATATTTGATTCAGACCCAAAATTGAATCCAAACTCTAGATTAATACCCCAAATTTCACGAAAGGAAATTGATTCTCTGATTGAGCAAATTTCAGGAGAAGATGCGTCAGGACAGATGAGGGGAAAACTTATGGAGATTAGAAACCTATTAGATGCTGGTTTTAAGGATATTCTTCTTTTAAACTTAACAAAAAAGGGAGTTCTCTCACAAGCCTTGAATAATGAAGATGTATCTTATACTAGATTTTACTGATCTATTGTAAGAATTTCTTTATCTAGGTTGAATCTTCAATATTAATTCAAAAGCTTGTTTTAAATGTCCTGAATCGATATTAGATAACACAGGGATCCCTTTAAGGCTTTCAATCCCTTCACTGGTGATGATACCAGTTATGAAAAGAGGATTTTGGGAATTATATCGATTAAGTGTTCCATAAAAGTCTTTTTCATCCCTGCAAGCAAATACGAGGGGGATATTTGGGAATCTTGAAGGATAACTTTCACAAAAAACTATATCAATAGCTGGCGGAAGATATCCTAAGAGTGTTTGGAAGTCATCTCGTTGATCAGTATGCTGGAATAATACTGTTTCATAAGGACTAGTTGATATGATAGTAGTTGCCTTAGTTTTTCTTAGTGTTACTGAATCCTTATGAGTAGGATCAAAGTCGAATTTATGTTGCATAAATTTAATTATTGCTACTTTGAATCCTCGGGTAACAAAGAAATCTGTTAAATTAGTAGTTGTAGTCGTCTTACCTGTGTTTCTGCTACCGACTATTCCAACAATAATATTTACCATTTTTTTAAGTTCCAAACTGTTGGAAATTATATTAGATCATGTAGACCAGCAAATAGATTAGTACTCCTCCAAACGTAATTAAACCCCCTAATGTACCTCCCAGAACCGCTAAAACTGCCGATAAGATCATCCACACAACAGTATCCTTTTCATGAGGTTTTTGATGAGCAGTGACAATTAAAACAGCAATACCAGACACAATCGTCAAAACACTCCATAAAATGTTAAATTCTGGAGGGATGGAAATAAAATTAGGTATTATTGTGTTAATAGGTGTTGTTTGGCCAGCTAAAGCTATTACTCCCAAAAGGATCATAATTACACCACCGATGCCTGCTAAAAGCACTCCCGTTAATGTGCCATATCGGTGCCATTTTGATTTATATCTACGTTTTGGCAATTGGTATTTCCTCTTTTTTCTTATAGAAATTAGGTCAATTAAAGTTTGATTATACTAGTTTGTAGAATTTAGATTGCTTGTAGATAATTTCAAAAAACCTCTAAGATTCTTTCTTTCTTGCGATGAATCCTAATACACGAACTTCTTGGGAACAATATTTCATGAAAATTGCTCAACAAGTCGCCACAAGGTCTACTTGTGATCGAAAACACATTGGTGCGGTGATCGTACGTGATAAAACGATCCTTTCAACAGGATATAACGGGTCTATTCGAACACTGGCTCATTGTGATGAAGTGGGACATATGATGGATACTAAGGGAGAACATTGTATTAGAACTGTTCATGCAGAAGCTAATGCAATTGCGCAAGCAGCAAAAAATGGTGTAAATGTAAATCAGTCTGAAATTTATATCACTGCATCCCCTTGTTGGACTTGTTTTAAATTACTTGCTAATTCAGGGATTGTTAAAGTGGTTTTTGGGGAATTCTATAGAGATGAAAGGATATTTAAGGCTGCAAAACTTGCTAACATCCAATTAAAACATCTTGAACTGGAAAATGAGGACATAAAAAAATAGTATCTAGCTATACTCCCTACATAATAAAAAAAAAGAGAAGAAAGAATAATCGCAGACTAAAGCTCTTCTAAATATACTTGATTAAGAATTATTGAACATTATATCTCTGGAAATATTGAGTTCTTACACGCTTTAGTCGTTTTTTTCGTTCTCTACTTTTTTTAACGATAGTTCTCCTTTTCTGTTTGTTTGCTATATTTTTTTTAGGTAAATTGGTTGAATGTGATTGTTTACGATTAGGATATTTTCCTTTTCTTTTCTTCTCAACTTGGGTTTTTTTCGAGGTTTTTGAGATAAGGGAGGTTTTTCGGGGTGAATGAGTGGCACTTTGCCGCTTTTTCTTCTCCATGAGCACCTTCGTTTTTTCTTTTTCTTCCTCGAAATATTTTGTCGCGATATCTATTTCTGTGCGACCCCGTCTGTTTCTTCTTGAATGGGCTGTCATTGCAGTCACCTGTATTCAATATCGAGACTATTAATAGGTTATTTGTCTCGATAGTACTTCCTTGTACGTCCCTAACCAGCTCAGAAACGTTTCAGAGTCTTTCTGCTTTTCTCCCATGCATACAACTATACGAAATCTTGTTGTTAAATAACATGGTGAGGTATAAGCTATTGCTCTATCAACGATTTACGGGTCTGAATTAGTTCATATGGATTAAATTCTTTTTTCAAAGTACATATGTTTTATGCTGGTAGACCTAAACTAGCGGCGTCTTATAAGTTTAGTTACTCTACTCTCGTATCACACATCGTTCCCATTTTGTACATTATGGACATGCTGTGATACTTCTGGTAAGGTATGATCCTTAGATTTTTAAGCCTATCCTTATGAGATTATTGTCAGAGAATTTTTGTGGCAGAAACGCCAATTCATTGTTTAATGGGTTGTGAATGGTTAATTTTAAAGTTATTTTCTTCAATGCTGGAGGTACACTAATTCAACTGAGAGATACAACCCTACCGATCCTTTATTCTAAACTTATCTCTCGAATTCTAGAAAAACCAATTTCATCAGAGGAAATATATGGGGCTCTCAGAAAAGCCGATACCTGGGCATTTTCCAGAAAAAAACCTGGAGCATTATTTACCGATCTAGATCAACGAAAATATCAAAATGTCTTTTACGGTCAACTGGGGATTTTTAATCGAAAAGAGATTAACCGAATTGAAAATAAGGTCGCTAATCTGGTAGAATACGATTTTGTTCTAGAAAACGGAGTAACAGAATTACTTCGTAATATGAAACCTAAATACGAGATTGGGTTAATATCAAACTGGGATGAATCAATAGTTGATATTTTCCAAAATCTTGGAATATATACGTATTTTGATTCGATCACAATTTCTGAGGATATTGGTGTAAGTAAACCCGATACTGAAATCTTCAGATCTGCTCTTGAAGACTTTCCAGAGGTGAAACCGAAAGAAACAGTATATATTGGTGATGATTATTTCGCAGATATTCTTCCAGCACAAAAAATGAATATGTTCACTATTCTTTTTGACAAAGGGCCTGATGGGATGCACGGCCGTCCTTTTCAAACTGATATAAAATGTATTAAAATCAATGAACTAAGAAAATTGCCCAAAATTCTAAATAAATACTCAAATAATCCTAAGTATTAAGTTTTAATTTGAGTTAAATCACATTTTTTAAGGATATTCAAACCTATTATTAGAGGGAATAAAAATGTACAGAGACCAATCGCCTCAGACACAATCAATTTTTCCTGGAAAAGCTGGACACCTTTTTTCTGTTATGCGAGTAGCATCGTTTCATCACTCCCCACGTTTTGCTTCTAGTTCCTTTGATGGAACTGTGAGAATATGGGATGGGGAAAAGCAGGAAAAGGTCTTATTCTATTTCTCAGAGGCTATTGAAGGGCTTTCAATAACTCCTGATGATCATAATATTATTGTGGTTCTCGCAGATTCATCAAAAGCTTTTCTTTATAATCTACAGGATGAACAAATGTATGAAATCGGCAGTGGTAAAGTCTTTCGGAACTTGCTAGGCACAAATCCAAGTAGTACAAAAGCTGCTTTAGTTACCTTTGATGATGACGCTTACATCTATAATTTCGCCTCCAAAAAAATTGGATCCCGCATATTTGTAGAAAATGTTTCAGGAGATTCTTTAATCTGGATCGATGATAATGTAGTATGCATTCCTAAGAGAAATGGGAGTGTCGCGGTAATCAACAGCGAGAAACGAAAGATTGAACAAGAAATCCCTATACATGATGGCCTTATTACTTCCATTTGTAGAGATGGGGAGAGAATTGTAACTGTATCCGAGGATGGAACTGGAAAAATCTTGGATTTGGAATTTAATCCGCAATTTGGTTTTAAGATTGATTTCACTCCCATTTCAGTTGACTACAGTGCACAGGCTGGTGTTGTGGTAATAACTGGGGAAAGAAACATGCTTATTGTCAATACAAGCTCAGGAGAACTCTTAAATTATGATCAAAGTCTTTCGGGCTGTAATGCTGTTATTACTTTGGAATCTAAAATTGTTAAAGGAACTGGCGAACGTGATATAGCTATTTTCTTATCATCTGGTGAAAAAATTTCTCAAATAGATGGTCACTCTCATACTGCAGAATTTGTTTCATTCATTGGAGAAGGGTCAGTAATCTATGCGTCAGGTGATAACCATGTACATCAATTAACTTTGTCAACAGGCCACGATCAAACATTAGCAGAGCATGCAGAAACAATTTCATCTGTTTTATACATTCCTTCAAAGAATACAATTATTTCAGGAGCATACGACGATTCAATAAGTATTTGGGATCTAACAAGCCATTCGGAAGTAAAAAGGATTCAAAATACACCCCTAGTCACAGCACTCGCTAAATCCCCCTCTGAGGATATTTTTGTAGCAGCTTGTAGTGGAGACAATACCTTGCACGTTTTTTCAACTGAGGGTGATGAGCAGACGAAATGGACAGCTCATGATGATTTTATAAGTGCAGTCTTTTTCATGAACGATGAAGTCATCATTTCTGGAGGTGATGATGGTTTCATAAAATTTTGGAAACGGGATGGGAAATTAATTAGCTTAGTT
Organism: Candidatus Hodarchaeota archaeon; assembly: GCA_016840285.1. Next base: position 99,512 of record JAEOSR010000163.1, read on the forward strand.
GAGGCCAAATCACCAATAAAATCCATAGATACAACTTTGGAATTTGATTATAATGTTACGGGTCATTTAAACGGTGAATTAATCTTTTGGGAGAAGATTTCAAATCGGAGAATTACTCATCACAATGTAAATGCCCCAATCCAACGAATAAAGGTCGTTGACAATTCTCTTGTTCTTTTTGCTGCTCAAAATAAATTATATCTCATGGAAATGGATGGACATCATATTACCAACGTCCAAGAGATATGTCAACATACTGAACCTATTCGAGGAATTTATTGGCAAGAGAAGCCAGAAAAGATTATTACAGTCGCTCATAGTGTTGAGATTTTTAAAACAATCTTTGTTGCGGAAAGTGAGCTGAAACCACCTCTAATTAGTGAAGAAGCAGAGTCTACTGTGGTTTTTGCCCCAGGATCTATGGTAGAGGAGACACTACCAGAAACAAGTGAAGTTATGTCTTCTGAAGTTATTTCAGAACCGGTTAAAACCAAAATTCCTGAAGAACAAGATGTAAAATCTGTTGATATTGAGCATCTCCAAAAAATTTCAGAGTATCTGACTACTATTTCTCAGCAAATCAAAGAACTTGTGATACCAGAGTTAAAATCTTTCAGAGTCGACACTAATGCATTAGAAAAGTCACTTGAGGATGTACGAGATATTTTAGAAGAGCGATTAACAGAATATAGTGAGGAGAAGAAAGAGGTTGTAGAAAAAGTTGAAGATACATCCTCTCTGGAGAAAAAACCCGATTGGACAAGCATTGATTGGGGAAAACGAAAACGTTAATAGTTCTCAAAGAACGATAGGATATCCAAGTATTCTCTTGAATATTTATATTAAAATTGAGTATCATCATTAATTAAATGAATTTAGTCTTTATAATGAAAAAAAAACAACTGGAAGTTTTAATATGGAAGAGAGTTCAACTATGTCTGAAGATATAAATGAAACTGCTGGTAATTCGATGAATCAGCCTCCTGAAAGCAAAATGAAACGATTGGGAGGATATATGAAAGAAACATTGAAAGAAATGTTCCGCACCCTTAGACATCCTGAATTCACGTTTGCTATTTCAGGGATAATTATCACAATTGTATTGATCCTCGTTTCTATGTTCTTCTTCATTGGACCAGCCTTATTTGAAAATCAAGTTATAACACTTATCAGCTTTAATATCCCTTTCAATTGGTTTGGTATTATAGTATGTTTTGTTATAGCTTTCTTAGTCATCTTTCTGTGGTTTCTTCTAGGATTGAAAGTTACTCCAAAAGCAGCTCATTTGCTTGTTGATAACAAACTTCTTAAACTGTTTTTCACAAGAGGAGATGTTCATTATCTCGAATATGTCCCTCCTGAAAAAAGAAAAATCGCTATGCCTGATATATTAAACAAATATATCGCACTTTTGCTTGCATGGGTGTCTGTGTCAGCATTCTTAATAAATATCATCTCTGGTGGTGACCCTCTTCAGGTAATCAAACCTGAAACATCATCAAATGAATTGTTCTATTTTATACTCCGAGGACTTATTTTATTTGTTTTTGTACCAATAATTTTCACATTAATTTATCCATTAGCGTGGATGCTAATTGACGCAAAATTAAAAGCCTATAATTCAGCTACCAAACTGAACTGGTTAGTTGGTAAGAAAGTTGCAAATTTAACTAGTGGGATCATTACTTTAGGTTCTTTAGCTGCTCTAGGAGCAGATGCTATTAGTGATTTTAATACTAGAGCTCAACTGATGATTGATCTTGTTTTATTTTGCTTAATCAACGTTTCACTAATCGTTGTTCTCATTTCATTCTTTTATAACATATTTTTCAAAGGTAAATTTTACCAAATGATTATAGAAGAAGTTAAAGTGGGATTTGGTGTTACATCTGTAACATTAACCGATGAAGGCGGAGAACCTCTACCCGAGCCTGAACCTGAACCTGAGCCTGAAACCGAACCCGAGCTTAGACCTTATATATCAGAAGAGGAATGAAATCCTCTCTTTACTTTTTCTTTCCACTTTGGTGCTTCCAACAGCTCTTCACAAAAGCTTTGAATAGAGGAGCAGGTTGCTCGAAACGGGAAAAAAACTCAGGGTGAAACTGTGTCCCTATAAAGAATGGATGATCAGTCAGTTCTCCAATATGAACAACAGAGCTGTCAGAAGACATTCCAGAGAATGTGAATCCTTTTGCAGCTAATTGAGAGGCATATTTGGGATTGATTTCATAACGGTGCCGGAAACGTTCCTTAATTTCTTTTTCACCATATATTGTATGAACTTTGGTACCATCTGAGATAACCACGGGATATAGTCCAAGTCGCATTGTTCCTCCCTTACGATAAACCGTACGTTGTGAAGGTAACAAATCGATCACAGGATGGGGAGTATCATGAGCGAATTCTGTAGAGTTGGCGTTTTCAAGTCCACACACATTTCTAGCATATTCAATAATGGCACATTGAAGACCTAAGCAAATTCCTAAGAAGGGTAGGTTGTCTTCCCGTAGTTTTTTAATTAAGGCGACCTTTCCCTCGATCCCCCGATATCCAAAACCTCCAGGAATAATAATACCAGCACAAGATTGAATATGGTGATTAATGTCCTTATCAGTTATATTTGTGGTTTCGATAAAAACTGGATTCACTTCTATACCTAAATGAGCTCCCGCGTGAGTCAATGCTTTAACAATGGAGACATAGGCGTCTCCAAGTGCTGTGTATTTGCCTCCTATACCAATCTCTACTTCTCCTATTGGATTATTTATTTTATCTAAGATGTTTCTCCAAGTAGAGAGAGTAGGTAACTTTTTAGGGCCTATCTGTAGTTTATTGAAGAGACTAGTAAGGATTTCCTCTTCCAATAACTGAAAAGGATACTCATAGATAATTGGGACATCATGTCCAGAGATAACGTCAGAGACGGAAATATTACAAAAAAGAGCTACTTTCTGGCGTACGTCGAATTTTAACGGTTTTTCTGAACGACACAGCAAGATATCAGGCTGTACTCCCATCCCCTGCAATGTTTTAACACTAGCTTGCGTTGGTTTTGTTTTTTGCTCTCCAACGACTTTTAAAACGGGAATTAGAGTTACGTGTACCCAACAAACGTCAGATCGGTCACAAGATAAAGCTAATTGCCGCAATGCTTCTATAAAATAGGCGTTCTCAATGTCCCCAACTGTTCCCCCCACTTCAACAAGTGTTACATCTACGATATCATCTTTTTGACGTATCCAAGATATGATTTCGTTTGTCACATGAGGAATGAATTGGATATCTTGACCGAGAAATTCTCCTTGTCTTTCTTTATCAATAATGTTCTGAAAAATCTGGCCCCCCGTTAAAGAAGACCATGAGTCAAGTGAGACATTAAGAAATCTTTCATAGGTTCCAAGATCCATATCTGTTTCAGTTCCATCATCAAGGACAAAAACCTCTCCATGCTTAAACGGATTGATCGTACCTGCATCAACATTCAAATATCCGTCAAACTTTATGGGGGCAACAGAGTAACCAGAAGCACTAAGGAGTTTTGCAAGAGATGCGGCTAATAAACCTTTTCCCAAGCCGCTCATAACTCCTCCAGTCACGATAATATACTTGTGGGATATTCTAATCACCTACGAGCCTATTGAAATAACATATTAAAAAGTAATAAGAACCTGAAATATTTAGTGGTTATACTATCACATGTAGATGTAAACATTATAGTAATCATCTTTACCATTTTTCTAAGGAATGAAATGAAAATGAATCCAAAAAAAGAACTATATGGGCCGACTGTATCATGGTTTCCAGCCCCAGTCGTTCTAGTCTCCTGTGGGAACAAAAAAAAGGCTAATATTATTACTATTGCGTGGGCTGGTGTTGTTTGTTCAAAACCTCCATTAATATCAATTTCTATTCGTCCATCAAGATTTAGCTATGAGATAATTTCTAACAGTGGAGAATTCGTCGTAAATATCCCAACGTCAGGTCAATTAGAGGAAGCTGAATTATGTGGGAAAAAAACAGGAAAAGACACAGATAAATGGACAGCTTGTGGTTTCACTCCCGAAAAAGGAACAAAAGGATCAGCTCCTCTGATCAAAGAGTGTCCTGTCAACATTGAATGCAAAGTAGTGAAAACTCTTACTGATATTGGAACACATACGATTTTTATTGGAGAAGTGCAAGAGGTACATGTTGATTCTCAAATAGCTCCAAAAACAGTCTTAGATATTGCGCCACTTTGTTATTCACCTAAATCAGGAATTTTTGGGAAGTCTCAAGCTCTCAGCGAAGAGATATAAATAAATAAGAGAAAATTCTCTAAATCATTTGTAGGAAATAGTGAATATGGATCTTGCCTCCTCTATAAACCTCTACTGTCGAAAACTCGGTATCTGGTTCCTAGGTCTTATTCCCGTTCTTCTCGCTATTATACTAATTGGGCTCGCTCTCTTGCCTTCAAAAGCAATTGATGAATTCAGATTCTTTTATCTTATCGCGTCAATTGTCTATATTGGACTGATTATTACAGCAATTCCCTTCTCTCTCAATGGTTTCTTCATGGAAAGAGCATTCAATGAGGAGATTCGGAAAATCACCAGTTCTGGATTATTAATCCGAGGTGTTGAAGGATTCAATGAAATCGAGTCATCAATTAAATTACTCTATCGCGGTTCTTATAGCATTACTGGAAGTATTATTGTTTCATTTTTAGTTTTTATTGCCGCTCTTTTATTGGATCCCTCAGCTGAAGTAGATCCGACTACTGCATTATTAGCTCGATTTTTTATTTTTTTTGCGAGTATTGGATTACTTGCTATATCAAGTGGGGCATCACTCCTCTTACGACTTCCTGATAAATCTGCTCTACAACCAGGAGGACTAATGAGATTTTATTCACCCAAGAGTATAAGCTTAAAATTAGATAATATTCTAGCAGATTCCATTTTTACTCATCTTGATCCCATTACAAGAATTCGTATGGATGAATGGTCAAAATCAATCCAGGAGCACTTGAATACGAATTATCTAACTAACTTAGAAGATCAAACGAGATTGGAACGTGCACGAGAAAAGATATTCCTAATGATTTATCTTAAAGAATATATTCCAGAATTGATGACTGAGGCAATTTTCCTTAGAGAATTATCAGAGATTATTAATCCAAACTACTTAGATGAGTTTAAAACAGGGTATGATTCTGGAATTTCATCAAGAACTTTGACGACTGTAATTCGTGACATTGAAGATGAAATTCCGCAGATTTTCGAATTAATTCAGCGAATATTTGTGTTAGTTACCGATAACTTGCGATATTTGCAAACTAGGGAAGAGTTTGTGACAATTTGTCACCCTACAGAACATATAGGTAATATTGATCCATTTAGGATTACGATTTTCATCTTAAATCTGAAAAAAATTCAACAAAAAGTTCACATTCAAGCACAAACCTCTATGAGCTCCTTGGATCCAGATGATGCGTCACAAATGCTATTACTGGATACAGGGGAATTAGAGCTTCCTACCCAAGATATTCCTCTAGAATTTTCCTCATCAACCGAACCAATTGATGTATTACGATTAGTAAGCAGTATTCTCCAAGTAGGTGATGTTCTGAATCTACAATTTCGTCCCAATAGATCTGGAACCCATGTATTAAATATATCCATTGATGACCCTGATCGTGGGATCATAACAGGCAGATCAGTGGTGATCGAAGTTCGTCGTGATTTACGTTACTTCGCAAAAACCGTTGGAGCAAAAATTCTAGGTTATGCTGGAGCCGCAATCTCATTCATTGGCATCGGTATGGGGTCTCTTGTCGGTCTTTTTGGCTTTGGCTAAAATTCATCGTCAAAACGTAATTCTTTTTTCGATGTTAGAATTTGATATAAATAATCAAGTTGATTAAATATGCTTTAATGCTTGCTCTAAATCAAACAGGAGATCTTCAACATCCTCAATTCCAACACTAAGACGTAATAATGTTTCCGTTATTCCTGTGGTTGCTTTCAATTCAGATTCAAGGTCATAATGGGTCATGATATACGGCCATTCGATAAGTGATTGGATATCACCAAGATCCATGGCCAAACGGATGATTTTCACCCTATTAGCTAGAAAATCTCGAACTTTATCCTCATTCTCCAGCTCAAAAGATAGCATTCCCCCAAATGGATTCATTTGCTTTTTTACAACTTCAAATTGAGGATGGCTTGCTAAACCAGGATAATAGACTTGGGTCACTTTTTGATGCTCTTCAAGATATCTAGCAATTTCTAAAGCATTTCTTGATTGTTGATTAACTCTTAAACCAATTGTCTTTAATCCTCGTAAAATTAAATATGAGTTCAATGATGATGGGGTCTGACCAAGTGTTTCACAGAATTGTCGGCGATATTCAGAAAGAATCTCCATATCATTGCTAGCAATTACTCCTCCTAGAGCATCCCCATGTCCATTAATAAATTTAGAACTAGAATGAACCTCAAAATCTACCCCTAATTTCAATGGATGTTGACAGATGGGAGAGGCAAAAGTATTATCGAAAGTCACACTTGTCTCTAAATTATATTCATGAACAAGGTCACAAATAGCCTTGATGTCGTAACAGCGCATTGTAGGATTAGCTGGAGATTCAAAATGGACAACAGAATAAGTATTGCTACCAAGTTGTTTTTCTAGTTCTCCAAGATCCCGGAAATCTAAATAATCACAAGTGATACCCATTTTTGGTAATGTCTCAGTCGTAAATTGATTTGTACTTCTATATACGGAATCAGACGCTAATATCTTTGTACCAGTTTTGTAATTTGCCAAAATAATGAAAGAAATGGCAGCCATCCCTGAAGATGTTGCTATTGTACCCTTACAACCAATAATGGATGCTAATTTAAGTTCGAGAGCGTTTGTAGTAGGATTAGCTGTCCGTGAATAAAAGTATGTAAATTCCTCTGGATTTATTCCATAAGCATTGGCGGCAGCTTCAAAAAATTTCCCCATGTTAGGATAGGAAAAAGTATTGCTTGTATATATTGGAGTTTTTAACGCTCTTGTTGTTGGATCTGGCCGTTCACCCCCGTGAACTGCGCGTGTATTTAATCCTCTTTGCATATGAAAACCTCAAATAAATCAATTAATACAGTTCTTAAGTAGATAGTAGTACTCAACTCACCTTATAATTCATTTTTATTCCTTCTGAAGGTTCTTTTCAATCGGTGGTTAATAGTGTGAAGATGGAGTGATAAAGGAGATCGTTTTCCCTCTACAGTTGTTTCACCTCTCTGGAGCGATTGATGGAATGCATCTGTAGTAGAACCATCAAAAGAAATCCATGCTTTACCTATCTCAGGAGCAAAATGTGCGTCTGATCCTGCAGTTTGTATAAAAGAGTAATTTTCAGCAAGCCTTAAAGCTTTTTTGTTTGCTCCTGGTAAAATACAACGTGAATTAAAAACCTCAATTGCATCAATGAAAGGGAAATCTTCGTCAGTAACTCTAAATCTCTTGCCACGGATTACATCGAAAGGATGAGGAATCACCACTATTCCCCCTCTTTCCCTTATTTCTTCAGTAATATCAGGAAATTGGGTGGTTGAAAGACACTCTTCAATCCATGCTCCAATGATTTCACCTCGGTTTGTTAAAACTTCAATCCCTGGAACAAAAATGAAATCTTCATTAGGAGAAAGAACTTCTTTAAATGCTAAGGCTCCTTTAACTGTGTTATGATCGCAAATCATGATTCCTTGGAGTCCTTGTTTTCTGCAAAGCTTTAGAATATCCTTTGGTTCAAGGTTGGAGCATTTTGAGTATTTTGTGTGACAGTGAAAGTCCACGCGTGCCATAGTGATTCACAAATTAACCTTATTGAAAGATTGGTTGTTAGTTTCAAGACTGCATTGGTTTTGAGTAAAAGGCTTCATTTAATTATTGCGTTTAATATTTAAAATGTGAAGAATTTGTTTGCGAAATTTATAGAGTTGATATAAAATGGATGATAGTTCGCATAGCCAGTCTTCTTTGAACAATCTGCAGAAATGGTCATTTGGTTTAGGCAGTTTTGCTCAGTGGTTCATTAATAGTGCTTTTAATACTTGGGTTCTAACATTCTATTTTGCCGCAGTTCGACTTCCAATAAACTATATTATGACAGCTTTTATATTATGGACCGTATGGAATGCAATTAATGATCCCTTAATAGGATATTTGTCTGATAGGACTAATACGCGTTTTGGGAGAAGAAAACCTTATATCATGATTGGATTAGTCCCAATTTTGATAATCGAGATCATTTTATGGATTCCTCCTGTTCCTATTGGAGATGATTATTTTATTACCTTTCTATATCTTTTAGTAATGTTATTTTGTTATGATACGTTCTACACGATGGTTTCTCTCCCTTATGATAGCTTATTTCCAGAATTATATACATCTGTCGAAGAGAGGGCAGATGTCAACTCAATCAGACAAGTTCTCTCAACAATAGGATTAATTGCAGCTTTTTTAATTCCTGGGATTTTTATTGGAAATCAAGATGTTATGGATGGGTATCTAATCAATGGAATTGTCACCACGATTATTATATTAATTTCAATTTTAATTTCATTAAAGTGGGGTGTGTTAGAACGCCCTGAATTCACCCAGGATTATCATCAAGAATTTAATTTCTTTCAAGGTTTGAAACATAGTTTTCGTCTCAGGAGTTTTGTACTTTATACAATAATGTTCTTTCTGTATGAATATACTTTACTTGTTCTCTCATCTACAGTTCCTTTATATGCGGAATGGGTATTAGGAATAGAAGATACTCTGTTGACTTCAATTTTACTGGGAACCATGTTTATCGTAGGTATTGCAACTGTGCTCTTTTGGAGAAGATTAGATGTAAAATATGGCAGTCGAAAGATGTATGCAGTATCAATAGTAGTTTACATAATTACTTCAATCCCATTATTAATTATAAACTCCTTTGAAACAGCAATAATGACAGTTGTCTTCATGGGTTTTGGTTTCGGAGGTATGCTATATTTTATCTATCTAATCATAGCTGATGTAATTGATGATGATGAATTAAGAACAGGAGTTCGTCGTGAGGGTACCTTCTTTGGAATTACTAATTTCTTCATGCGTCTTTCAATGATTTTTTCGATAATCACCGTTTCCTTGGTTTTTTCCAAGACTGGCTGGGAAACATATAAACCAAATCCAGGTGTCGATGTAATACTAGGATTAAGACTCCTTGTATTCTTATTTCCAGCCATAGCATTGGTAATTACCCTCATCTGCCTATATTTCTATCCTTATACTAGAGATTATATCATAAATATGAAATCACATGTTCAAGAGTTACACAGGAAAAAACTAGATCAGATCAGTTCTTAACATATTTTTTATGGATATTCTTCATAATTTCATCTAATTGCTTTACAATATCTTTATCAAGCTCTGGTGGTTGATGTGATTTCATAATTTCGTATGCTATCTCATTTGCACGTGTCACAATATCTTGTTTATCTGATTTTTCAAAGACAATGAAATCCGTCCGGTCAAATAATTTCGGCAAAAAGAATTCTGTTCGGAAATGTTTCAACGTGTGTGAATGACTCAAGAATTCTCCTCCAGGACCTACATCATGAATAACATCAACTGCTAGTGCCTCCTCAGAGATTTCAATGCCTCTTAATACACGATTTATTGCTTTCAAGCTCTCGTTGTTGAAAACCATTGCAGCAAAAGAAGCAGCTTGGATTCCAGGCCCAAGACCTCCGAGGGCATTTACTATCAAGTTTACCCCAGCCATCGAAGCAAGTAACACATTCATTGTTGATTCCTGACCCGCTTGGGCGTCTAAAGCCTTAGAATCAGTGCAACCAGCTGTACCCCTCGTTGGTAAGTTATAATGCCTAGCCATTTGGGCTGTTAAGATATTCATTAATCCCACTTCTGGAGCGCCAAGTGTAATTTGAGCTGTTCTAGGATCCAGTATTGAGGAAGCTGTTCCATATACAATAGGTGGAGGGGGTGCAATTCCATAATATTCATTTGCTAATTGACACATTACAATACCTGATAGGATCTCTGCATTATGTTGAACTAATGTTCCCCCTAATGTGGCTGGCCCAGTAGCATGAGCCATAACTTCTGGGCAAAAAAGAACTGGTAAACCAAACATGGCAAATCCAAGTGCATAATCAGTCATCGTTTCATTATGCACAAGAGGAGAAACAGTGTTAACCCAAGCCCAAGAACAGGGTCGCTTTTGCAAATCGCTTAGGTCTTCCCGAAAAAGGTTGAAAAATTCTAAACCATCTTCAGGTGTTGCACCGCTTGGTGGTACAAACAATGGTTTGTCGGTATTTTTAACTTCATAAATAAAACGATAAGCAGCGGCCGTCATGAGATCCAAGCCCTGGTCAATCTCCTCTACAGTTCCTGAAAGTCCTGAACCTCCCAGGTGCATCATTTCAAGGGCGTTTCCAAGACGTGTCATATTTGCGATATCTTTGTAGGTCGACCTTTGTCGTTTTCCCTTAAAATCAATTATATGGGTTGGGGAATGGCTTATAGTGTAATTAACACGTCCTGGTTCGAGCTTAATGTGTTTTTTAGAATCAGGATGAACACTATACCACGTAAATGAAGAGGGACATTTATTTAGTACATCTTCAATAAGTTCTGAGTGTAAGAGTACCCTATTCGACTCAATCTTACATTTATTCTCTTTAAGAATGTCTAATGCTTGTTGGGATAGTACCCGTACGCCTGTATTCTTCAGGACTCTAAGTGATGCTTGGTGAATTTCTTCAACTTGTTCCTTTGAAAGGATTGTTAATGGAGGAAGATTGTTTTTAATACCAAGAAGCATGTTATCACCTAATAATAATTAAAATTTAGCAACAAGTGTTAATTAAATGAGTTCTGCTAACTAAAAGTATTTGAGCTTGACTTCCACCCAAAATGCTAAATATATGAAATATTCTAAACAAACATATCATTAGAAATTAGGTGTAAAAAGCATGGCTGCACGACTCTATCTTAGATCGTTTTGGATTTTGACGTTCCTTTGGGGGATTGTCTTCGTACTTGCTATGGTCTTAGCTTATTTAATCTCGGTAGCTGGAGTTATCCCTGAAGGTTCTGAATATTTGATCATTCTCCTACCAGTTATCTTCGCATTTATCATTGTAGGATTTCAGTTCTTGATTTCCCCTTGGATCATGGATATCACCATCTCTTGGGTATATCAAGCTACTAAGTACCAGGTTGATGAATTACCCGCGCATATCCGTAATTTTCTCCATCAACAAATGGAACTTCATAATTTTTCTCTGAAATGGGTTGCTATCATCCACGATAATAATCCCAATGCCTTTACTTACGGTCATACTAAAAAAAGAGCCCGAATGGCTATTACTGAAGGAATATTAAACTATTTAGATGAATCAGAACAAATAGCTGTTGTAGCTCACGAATGTGGTCATATTATTCATCGAGACTTCATTTGGATGACTATGGCCGCCGCTATCCCGTTGATTTGTTACTCTTTTTATCAGGGCCTTTGGACTTTCGCACGAATTTCAGCTCGTGGTAGTAGAGACGATGATGCAGCCAAAGTGAGCGCTGTTGCACTTGTTGTTGCAATAGGAGCTTTTATTGCATATTATGTTTCTCATTTTCTAGTCCTTTTTCTTTCACGTGTTCGAGAATACTATGCAGATAGTTTCTCTGCGGAAGCGACAGGCGATCCAGGGGCATTATCAAGAGCTCTAGTAAAAATTGCTTATGGTATGGTTAAAGAGGACTCAGCAACTCAAGAAAGGATGCGTGACGAAAGTGCATCTCCAGCTGCGAGGAAACAGGCATCCAAACAAAGCGCATTTAATACTGGAATGCGTTCTTTAGGAATTTTTGATGTTAGTGGAGCACGGAACTTGGCAATGTCTGCTTATGGGCGCGGTGTCAGTGACTTGAATGAAGAGACAGTCGCAATAGCTGCCCAGTGGGATCTTTCAAATCCGTGGGGTGGCTTTCTGGAACTCTTTTCTACCCATCCTCTCCCAGCCAAAAGGATTAGATCACTAAATAAAATGCAAGAAGAACGAGGTCTTAGACCAGAATTTCCAGGAATCGGTAAAGTGAAAATGCCTGAAAGTTTGTGGGATGAATTTCTAGTTGATCTCTTTTTATCTTATGTTTCACCTCTGTTAATCTTTATCTTGCCTCTTGTTGGTGCTTTTATAGTGTATCTTGTTGGAGATTCAACTGGTACTCTATATGATCCAGCTATTGGTGTAGGTGTTGGCCTCCTTCTATTTGCATTGATTTGGAAATGGAGACGTCATGAAAAATACCCAAAGATAAGAGATAGTGATGAAACTGTTACAGTGGTTCACTGTTTAACTGATCATACAAAGAATTCGTATTATGAAGCTTCCCCCCTCCGTGGTAAGAAAGCAGTTTTCGAAGGCCGTGTTGTTGGTCGGGGAACACCAGGTTATTGGTTGAGCGAAGATCTCGTGATTCAAGATAAGACTGGTATAATCACATTGGATTACAGTCCTATTTTAGGGTTCATGTCATGGATATTTGCACTTTTCAGGGTTCCTGGTTTGCAGGGAAGGATGGTTAAAGCTTATGGATGGTATCATCGTGTTCCCACCCCAATGATGTCAGTATGGAAGATTGTCACTGAAGATGGAAAGACATATAAAAATCGCTGGTCAGGCCTTAACTGGTTATTCATGTGGATAGTTATTCTAATAGGACTTTTCTTCCTCATTTCTGGGTTGACAATTTCTATTGTCTAAAAATCCCCTTTTTTTTCATCATTTCATGAATGAGTACCTCTTTTATATCGATCTTCTTCATACATACAATCAAAAACCCCAGAAAACGAATCTCTATATTTTCGAGGAGTATCCAACCAATTAACAAGAACTGTGAAAAGGGGAGCGATAGGTTTCGAAGTAAGCCCTCTTACCAGAAGAAGTCAACTTTTCAGGAGGTTTTCTTTTTTTTTCATATTCTCTACTAGGTCAAGAGTAATCCTATATCTTTTCGATATTGTCTCTGTTGACGAATTTTATCTAGATCTAAAGTAACTGTTACTATACCCCTGCTACCATTGGGTATTGATGATAGTATATTCGTTCCAGGCGGTTCATCGTTAGAAAAGCGCCATGAGGGATCAACAATACAGCTAGCCCCAGCACACCAATAAGGTTCGCGAATAGGTTGTATTGCACTGTCACTTACAATGACAGCAGTAGCAGCTTCTTTTGCACGAATTACTGCGAGATTGTGCCACATAAAACGGCCGTAGTTTGTATAAGACTGATCAGGGATTGTGGTTAGAATTGGACAAAAAATAAGATCTATATCTTCTGTTACCAATAAGGAATATTCATTAGTGTTCCACAGATCACTGCAAATCTGGATTGTTGCTTTCCAGTCATTTATTTGCCAAAATAGGTTCTTATTTCCAGGAGATATTTCTTGAACCTGTTCATATCCAAAAGGATGACGTTTATCATACATTCCAATTAAGTGGCCTGATGGATCAAAAATATGTGCCCGGTTAAAATAGGAATCTTTATCGTTTACTAAATGACTTCCACCAATTATCCATACTTTATAACGAATGGCTGTGTTTTTTAAAAAATTCATTGATGAATCATGTATAGTTTCGGTATAACTCCCTTTTCTCATCCCATTCCAGTACTCAGGGAAGCAAATAACCTTGGAAGACTTAATGGTAGTTGAATATTCACTGAAAAGATTCTGATATTCATCTAAGTTGTATCTGAATTCATCAACAGTTAAATCTGGTTGGAGAGCGGTAATTTTTAACTGAGACGATATCAAATAAAGAATACTCCTACCACTTAATGATTCATTGTTAGAGAATTGATATAGTTTTGTGATAGTCTGTGAACTAACTGGGATATATCAATGGAGAGGATAGATGATTGTTGTTCTCGAAGAAATTGATCAATATTTAATTGACATGAGGGGCAAGCATTTAGACATAATTCTGTTCCGCTTTTTTCCATCTGTTGAATGAGCTTTAAAACAACATCTTTTGCTATCTCAGGGTAATTTGCTTTGACTAATCCTCCTGCTCCACAACAAAGAGCATTCTCACGATTGTTGGGTAATTCTAAATTTTCTACTCCAGGTAGATGGTCAATTAATTCTCGTGGAATATCATATTCACCACAATGCCGACCTAACTCACAGGGGTCTTTGAAAGAGACGTTAATTTGGGTAAGGCTCAATAATTTCAGTTTTCCTTTCTTAATTAGGTTTAAAAGGTATTCCATATGAGTTATCACTTTGAAGGGCAACTCTTTTCCTAATAACTTAGGATATTCTTGTTTGATTACACGGTAACATCCAGCACACGAAACAAATAGTGTTTTTATTCCTAGCTTTTCAATTTCTGCCACATTATGTTCAGCTAGCTTTTTAGCTTTCTCCTGACATCCTCCTAATAAAAAGGGGTTTCCACAACAGTTTTCTGTTGGAGAAAAAACCGAAATTCTTTCATTTGCATGATTCACTAGTTTTAGAATTGTCACTGGCGCTCCTGCCGCTCTTCCCATATAAGATGCCACGCAACCAATAAAATAACCTACTTCTGCAGGCTTGTTGACCATCTCATCATAAATATCTTCAACGTCAAAATTCCAAAAATTTCGATCAGCTTGGTCCATCCCGTAAATATTGAATTTTGTTTCCAAATTTGAAAAAAGTTTCTTCGTATCCGATGGTAAACGATCTTGAACTAACCCCTTTAATTCAGTATAAACCTCTGTCAGTGGAATATCTACAATACATTCTTGTTCACACGCGCCGCAGAATGTACACTGAAATAAACCCTCTGTAAGGGCATCCAAGCCCTCATCTTTTTTTAATAACCCCTGTGCAAGGTTTCTCGCTGTGATCATCTTTCCTCTCCCTGTCACAATTTCATGACGCACTGAAAGAAAAGTAGGGCATGCTGCGTTATTATTAACGCAATATGCACAGTAAGCACAAGTAAAAAACTCATCGTAGTATTTTAAATGTTTCAAATTCAAACAATTAATCCCCGAGAGGGTCACGATCAATCTATTATACTCATTATTTTTCCTTTTTTTTAACCATTATTATTCGAAAGGTAGAGTAGTATTGAGAATAATCTAATTTTAGAAGGGTGCATAACCATAACTCATCAGATATTCCTGTTCTTCAGGTGTGAGTTCTCCTTTGTCCCTTTTTTTAAGAAGAGCTTCGATTTTTTCTTCGATTTTTCCATAAACCTGTTTATGAGTCTCTTCTGAGATTAATTTCTTTACTTTGGAAATCTTTCCCTTTAAAGCGTCAAGTTCTTCCTGTTTTGCCTCGATTATAACTTTTAATTCCTCAATCTGCTGAAGATGTTTCACAAATTCTTCATGAGCTTTATCCTCTTCCTCCTTCAATGGTTTAATGCGACTGTACATCTGCTGAACTTTATTACCAATCTCTTTTTTATCTGCTTCTTCCTGAGAGATTTTTTTATCGATTTCAGCGATCTCTTGCTCTATTTTTTCTTTTGTTTTAGGAATATTTCCCAAATAGTCAGCAACTATTGCTTCATTTCTTTTTTCTAAGAGGGCAATTCTCTCTTCGATTCGCTGGATTTCTTCAATGAGAATCTCTTCATCATCACGAGAAAGAGATTTAGTTTGTTGCATGAATTCTAGTTCATAAAGGTGAAATTTTAACTCTACCAAGGTGAGTTGTTCTAATTGTGGTTGTGTCAATATTTTAAATACAGGCCCATCCGCCCGTTTAGCTTGTCTGCGGAGAAAATCTCTCCGTTTCTTTAACATCTCGAGTAAATCTTTTTGTGAATCGCGTGTTTCGATTTCGGGGACTGCTTTCGCGAGAAGCGCCTGTCGTTCAGCTTTAAATTTATCCCGTTGTTTTCTAAAGCGTGTTGTGAGTTTTTGTTCATTTTGAAGATTTTTACGCATGATTTTAATATCTTCAATCAAGTATTTTTGCTGTTCATAATGCAACTTTAATTGCTCTTTATTCGTTGACAAAAGAATCAGCTCTTTTTGGGTTTTGAAGCTCTGTATTTCCCAAGCCGCTAAGGATAGATGAAATAGAGCGGAGTATGAATAGTACATAGTATAAATTAAATGATGCTTTCATATAATGAAGATACAGACTATTTTTAAGAGGTTGTCCCTCAAATTTCATCAAGTCATAATTAGCTATCAAAACCTCAATTATAGTAAAGAGGAGATTCTATGGATTTTTTTGAGGTTGTTATCAGAAATAAACGCTTTAAAGAATTTGAACCTGACCAAACGTTAGATTCTGGTCAAATTAAACAATTATTAGCTTGTGCCCAATTAGCTCCCTCATTATCAGACATTCAGAATTTTACTTTCATCATAATTACTGATTTCGACTTGAAACAGCAAATAGCGAAAAAAACAGCGGATTTTGAGTGGATAAAGGATGCTGCAGCAATTTTTGCAGTTGTTGTTGTTACTGAAGAGGAAGATGATGTTAATATCATCGATGCTATTGTCTCAAGTTCTCAAATGATGATGGCTGCTACAGCAACACATCTGGGAAGTAGTTTCATTGTAGACTTTGATCAAGAAGCCATTGCAGATCTAGTAGGTGTTACGGATGCCCGCTTGTCTGTGATGGGTTTAATACCTATTGGAACACCCTTAGATGAGGGTTTACAGGGCTATAAGAGAACCTTGACGGAATTAAGTAATCATAATAGGCTAGGGGAACCCTATAAATTCGATTAATTTATTTATATCCGAACTCAATGATTTACTCCTCTTATATTGTTTAATATCCTAAATTGAGAGAAAAAAGGGAACCATTGATGGTTTCACTTGATATAGAGCCACATGACAATAATAAGGCTTACTTAATTGTAAAAATCGATTTAAATGAATTTGCAATTTCAATTGTCCAGATAGATGGAGTTGGGGAATTCGATAACGAGTTTCATAATAATGCTGATTTTGAATACTGTTTAGGCAATTATCATAATCAGAATCGAATTATCCCGATTTTAAATTTGAAAAAATATCTTCGTTGTCCCTTTGATAATTTTGATCAAACATCACAATCAAGAATCCTTTTTCTAAGGTATTCAGAAAAAATAATCCGTAAATTAGGTACTATCAACGTTGGATTCGGTGTTGATGCCATTATTGGATTGTATCATGCTGTAACATCGGAAAGGATAAGAAATATTAAAGATGACATCTCAGAAGAACTAAACTGCTTTCAAATAAATTCATATGTCGAGATTAACTCAAAATTATATCCCATTTTGGACTTGAGAATGCTTCTTGATTTTACTTCATTGAAAAATACATTAGAACAGCTTTTACCAGAAAAAATTTAATAATGACGTTTATCAGTTACTGTTAACTGGAAAAAGATATGTGTTTTAGTGGGGTAATTTAGTGGAAAATATAGGGAACAATATTAGAGTTTTCTGTCTTTATGAGAACCAACATGAACTTGAGTCCTTTCTAAATACAGCCCTATCACAAACACAAATTCAGCGGTATTTAATCAGTTTTTCTAATTCGAAAAAATCTCCTTCAAAACTCCATTCTTCTATAGAAAATGGCTTTCAAACCATTACGATCAAGGTTCCAACGAAGGTGACTGCGAAATGGAAGAGAAGTGAGTTTTTAACCAATTTGGATGACTTGTTAACTGATTTTCCAAAAACATCAACACGTCAAAGCTTTTTCCTCGATTTTACTGCCATGAGAATCACCCAAAGCTTTGTAAAGTTCGTTGAGTCGTCATTAGAGGACAAAATTTCCAATTATGACATTTCCTGTTCCATTTTTTCTCTCTTTCTTGAGAAAAATCTAGGAAAAAAACTAATAGCTAATCTAGCTTTTACGTATCCATTTTTGTGCTTAACAGATTCTCAAATTCACCCAAATTTCTATTATGAGGCCGAAAAAGGTGGGAAATTCCCAGCTACTCTCCGAGATCTTTATCAACCCATTCAGCTGTTACTGGAGGAATTAGAAAAAGACTCACTTGAACACAATCGCTTAAATAAAGAACTATTTATGTTATCAACACACAGCAATATTCTTGAAACATCTTTAGCGACTTTCCTGGAAATTGAGAGAAGTCAGATGGGATCAGGCCGTAAGAGCACTCCTGCTGATTTAATTTCTTTATCAGATTACAGAAATCTAAAACAACGATATGATGAAAAGACTCAGATGCTTTCTGCAGTTAGTCATGACCTAAAATCACCCATAGCTGCAATTCAAGGTTTTGCTGAAATATTGAGAGATGGTTTAGTTGGAGAAGTCACTCAAGAGATGAAAAAACACCTTGAAATGATTGTGTCTAATTCAAAGAGACTTTCTCGGATGGTTGGGAGCATCATGGAAATGGAATCGCTTGATCGTTCTGATTATATTGATGAAAAACAGACATTCGACCTTGTCGAGATGATAGATGATGCTAAGATGTCGGTTCTTCCCCAAATGATCCAAAAGGATCTAGAGATTCAAATATACACTCCTGATTCGTTAGAAATGGTTGGTAATCGCGAGCTATTACTACGAGCCTTACAAAACATTTTGGATAACGCGGTTAAATACTCTCCTCCAAAAAAAGGACAGATAGATCTATATGCTGAAGAACAAGACATTAAAGGCCAAAAAGTTATTAAAATAACGGTGAAAGACAACGGATTTGGATTTAATAAAAAGAATCTAAGACGAGTTTTTGAACCATTCACCAAATTTGAGCCTGGTTCGACGTCTACCGGTTTAGGATTATCCATCGTAAAAAAAATCGTTAACTCGATTCACGGTGGAACAATTGAAATCACTTCACTTGGGAGAAAAAAAGGAACTACAGTCACTATTTTTCTTCCTAAGACATAAACAATTTTTTATATCAAAATACTTGATGGAATTGTTGAACACATCTTGATATAGATACTTTCAATAAACCTAAATGTTAATAAAAAGGATCATACTCTCTAATAAACCCCCTTGAGTTTTTAACATTGGAAATCAATCCCCTTAAACACTTTGAAAAGGAATATGCTCTCTTAATACTCCAGTACCTCCATTTGAATCCCAATGGACGAACCTTGGAGCAAATATTTTCCTCCATTGAACATCATGCCTCTCCCTCAACTGTTAAGTCTAGATTAGATGTCCTTCTTGACCTTGATTTAATTTACAAAATCCATGGAAAAGAAGAGTTCGAGGTTCTTTATGCACTAACAGAGCGAGGAAGGTGTGCGAGTGAAGTGGTCTGGGATCTATTCAGAATTATTTTAAATCCACACGACAGCAAAAGAGACGATGGGGATATCATCGATTTCTATCGTTAAGAGTCGAACCCCCTTCTTATGGCTTTTACCAACTATTTTCATCCTTCCAATTATCAAAACGATTAATTCAGTGCTTTCCAAAGAGGATTATCCATGTCAGCAGCTCCTGAAAAAATGCAAGCCCTACTTAAAAAGCAAAAATATCAACTCTCTGGGAAAAATACCGCTGTCAAAAAGTGTAATTGGACTCATAATGCGTTGAGAGAGAATCGCCTCTGTTATAAACGTTTTTACGGAATTCAATCTCACCGATGTGTTCAGTTTTCCCCCACGTTAATCTGCAATTTTTCTTGCCAGTTTTGTTGGCGAGTTCATGAGTCCGATCTTGGTTTAGGAAATATGTTTAATGATTATGATCCCTCTGACCCTGAAAAGCTCGTAAATATGTTTGATAGCCCAAAAACGGTTGTTAGTGGTATACTAGAAGGCCAACGTAAAATAATATGTGGATATAAACCATACATTGACCCTATCAAATATAATGAGGCCATGAATCCTAAACATGCCACCATGAGTTTAACTGGAGAGCCTTTTCTCTATCCGTGGATTCCAGATCTAATTCACGAATTAAAAAAACATAGGATGACTGTTTTCATCGTTTCAAATGGCAGTGTCCCTAGAACACTTCAAGCTATTTTAGAAGCTAAACATTATCCCACTCAACTTTATATAACTCTACCTGCTCCTGGGAAAAAGAATTTTATTCGAACACATCGTCCTTTAGAGAAAGACATTGCATTAAACAAAATTTGGGAAACATTGCACATAATTGGAAAAGGGACTCCATTTCGAACTGTTGCACGTTTAACTCTTGCTGAGGGATTTAATCTCATAGATCCCCCAGGATATGCTGAAATGATCGGAACTATGAATCCCTCATTTATTGAAGTGAAAGGCGTTGTTCACGTGGGTGCCACCGAAAAAAGAATTCCAAGATCAGCCATGCCTACTCATGATCGAATCTGTTCTTTTGCTAAAAAGCTTGAGGATTTAACTGAATATAAAATCGTTAGAGAATCAGAGGTAAGCCGTTTGGTGATATTATCAAATGGTAAGACTCCGCTAATGATCCCCGAACTAAAAAATTCAGCATGAAATCAACCTCCAATTGAAAAAATATATAACATCCTTTTTTAAAGAATAAGTTACATAATCAAATAAGAGTGTGTCATTTTATTCAGGTAATCCAAGTATTCTGTGTACTCGAAACCCAAGAAAGAGTCGTTTTTAATAAGGACTCTTCATGGTTTCAGGGGATTCATGAATATTTCATGTTGAAATTAAGGCCTGATAAGATAAAATGAATAAGTGACACAGGTGTTAACAAGATGAAAGTTGCTGAAAAATCAATTGATTCAATAACTCGGATAAAATTAAAATCTGGAACAGCAATTGAAATTCACAAGATTATTCAAGATGAAGGGATCAATCGAATAATTATCGAAAAAGGTGATGAGAGTCTCTCTCTCACCCAGGAAGAGATTTCTGATTTTATATCCTTGTTCAATGACTTCTTAGAAAGTATGTAGGTTTTAGAGGAGCTGAAGTTCCTTGGAAATTGAATACCAAAATAAATATGTAGTCAAATGGTGTTTGGATAGGAAAGGTCCTCGTATTTGTTTGCGAGCAATTACTGCAGAAAACCGACTGCGAACAATTGGAATATTTAGTGAGGATTTCAATTTGGAATTGGAAGATGCAGAAGCTCGAGATTTTCTAAATGTCTTAAATCAAATTGCCGCATCAACTCAATTTGCTCCAAAAACGGTTGTTCCAATTGAACAGGAAAGTCTTCCTGAAGTTAAAGAATCTGTCCCAGATGTTATACCTCGGGATGAGAAACCGATGATTGCAGAGGTTACTGCCCAAGTGGAAGGACCTGTGGCTCCTGAGGTTCCTGATTCCTCTGAAATTATACAAATTCTGAAAGAGTCAGAGCGTACTTATGCTGAAATCACACCTAGTTCACCAGATGACGTTTCCAAAGATGTTTCTCCACGAGTGGAAGAACAGATAGTTCCAATCGTTCATGAAGGTAAAAAAGAGATAATTGCAGAAGAAAAAATCGAAGAATCACTTCCAAAACAACAGAAACCAGAAGTTATGACACCAGAGATTGAGACTGCATCATTTTTCCAACAATCAGTGATGAAAAGTCCCCTTGAGATGTTACTCGAAGAAGGTGAGGGAGAGAAAGAGGTGGAGGATGCTTCGGCCGTTTCATCTGTATTAGAACCTGAAGATAAGGAGCCTTACATACCTTCCCTTGAACCTAAGACCGTATATTCTCCTGATGATCTATTAACTGAATCTTTTTTTAGTAAATTTGATACGAAGCGCACAACAGATCTTTTACAAAGACCTGAACCTGAACCTGAACCTGAACCCGAACCTGAAATCGAACCCAAACCTGAATTTAAAAGAGTAGTGCAATTAGAACCTACCCCAAAGTTCGATAAAAAAGAACCCGTCAAGACTGAAGCTGAAAGACGAGCTGAAATTGAAAAAGAGAGAGCGGAAAGAAGAAGGCGATTATGGGAACTAACACGAGGGTTCTAATTCTAATTTAAATCTTACATGTTTTACTATTCCTCTAAACTGACAAGAGTTCTTTTAAAGATGGAATCCTCAAGAATACCCATTTCTGCAATAATTTTTGATGCAGGGGATGTCCTTGTGCATAAGATTCCAGATGATCAAGTAAAAGTTTGGAATGAGTTCTTAACTCGCTTTAATAACTCAAGAATAGATCCTCAGGAGTACTTTGTTCAACTGTATGAAAAAGTTCGAACCTTAGGTACCGATTTCGATTCTAAACATGTTTCATCCAATTTATCAGCTGAAACAGCAGTCAAGACTTCTTTAATTGAAGAATATGAAATTCTAAAATGGTGGAAAAATCCTGATCCTCTTCTTGTTAGAACGATATCGAAATTATGGCAAATTGGGTATAAAATTGGCATCTTAACAGATAGTGCCCTTTCTTCTACAACAATACGTGAAGTTTTATTTCAAATATCTCCTTATGTTCATCAAATTGTTTCTTCACGTGATGTAGGAGTAATGAAACCTCAAAAGCAAATGTACTCCAAAATATTGTTAACCCTAGAAACACCACCCAATAAAGCCCTATTCATCGCTCACGATCCTGATGAAATTGAAGGAGCCTTGGAATCAGGACTCTTTTGTGAGAATTTTAAGTTAATTGGTGATTTGAATAAATTACTCGAAGTGATTCAGAGAAAATATATTTTGGTATAATTGGTGCGAAAACATTGTCTATCAAGCAAACTATAGTCCCTTTTGCAGCAGTATTGCATGCATATCAGCCCCCTACACAAAAAGCGAATATTCTCGATCGTATTGTAAAGAAATGCTATTTACCAGTAGCGCAAGGCTTGGAGAATAATCCAGAGCTTAAAATCACCTTAAATATGAATGCTAGCCTTACAGAGATGCTTGCAGACGATTACTTAATAGTGATTGAAAAATATGCAGAGCTAGCACGAAACGGCCAGATTGAATTTTTAGATTCTGGAGCATATCATCCTATCCTGCCACTTATTTCTCAAAGAGAAGCAAGAAAGCAAATTACAATGAATAGAAAAATAAATTCTCGAATTTTTGGCTCTATTTGGAAACCTAGTGGTTTGTGGCCCCCTGAACTTGCTGTTTCAGAAACCCTTGCGACTTTGGTTGATTCCCTGGGTTACAGGTATATGATCGTTCCAGAAATAGCTATTAGCTCAAATTCTCCTTTTCCAACACCATTACTAACAAGATTACCTATCCATCCGAGTGCACCCAATCTTTTCCTCATTAACCGAAATCGTGAGGTTTCTAATAATATATCATTCCGAAGATATGCTACAGTGGAGAATGCCTTAGAACATTTAATCCAATTAAATACACTTCAACCTGAAGGAGTATTAATCTATGCAGCTGATTTAGAAACATTTGGAGAACACCATCGAAAATATGAGAAATTTCTGATTCAACTTCTTCAATCAACTAAATCCACATCTATCTCTGATCTTACAAATTTACCAAATCAACCTATTATAGAGTTTCGTAGTAGTAGCTGGAGCACCTCCGAGGAAGATCTATATCGAGATATTCCTTTTCCTCTTTGGGCATACCCAGGCAATAGTATTCATGAGTTATTGAACTTTCATTCAGACCTACTTTCAGAAACTCTTGAATTTTTGTTATTCAAAAAGGATGAGACTGAATATGAGGTTAAAATGGCATTACAAGCTGTTGCTAAAGCCCAACATTCATGTCAAACATGGTGGGCCTCAACAAAAGACCATTTTAGTAAAGAATTAATCCAAAAAGGCTTTGATGCCCAAAGATCCGCGCTAGATCTAACATTGATGGCAATTGGGTTAAAAAATGCAAACTCGATTCCGAAGGGAGTATCTGATCGCATTAGTAAGCGATTGGAGCGGTACCTATCTCGCATTCGATAAAACTGTTAACGTTCAAGGAGGTAAAATATATGAAAGCAGAAATTCTTCTCCAAAAGTTGATACAATTCAAAACAATTAATGATCCAGCAAAGGACATTCGCCCTGAACCTGATATTTTAGAATATATTCAAGAAGTTGCTCAAACCTGGAATCCTGATCTTAAAGCTCAAATATTAGAAAGTCAAGGATATGCTTCAATATATTTGGCATTTGATCCAAAAAATGTTGATATCCTGTTCATGGGGCATCTTGATGTAGTTCCCGTTAGCGAAGGATGGACATCAGATCCTTTTAGTCTAAAAATTGAGTCAGGTTTAGGATATGGTCGTGGTTCTAAAGATTGCAAAGGTTCAGTGGTTTCTTCATTACTCATGCTAAAAAAACTGTGTAAAGGAAACATTCCAATATTGAAACATCTTGGATTCTTTTTTTCTACTGATGAAGAAATTGGTGGCCAAAATGGTGCCCAATATTTCTTCAATTATCTTACAAAAAATAAAATTCTACCTAAATATGTAATTAACGTCGATGGGGGCCCTCGAGTAGTTCATAAACGGCGCGCTGGATTTGGGGTAAAAATTAATCTCGCGTCTAAGATTGTAAATTCTTTTGGACTGATGCAAAGTCAGAAGTGTTATACACGAATATTAGGAGATGATAATCGTCATAGTGCTTATTTTGTGCGAGGTTCTGATACCCATTCTGTCATAGCACTTTCTAAACTACTTCATCTTCATAGGGATTGGATGGTGAAAGAAATAGATGGAGCTTGGATAAAGGGAAATGTCATACCTGATTATGTTGAAGCGTCTATTATTAGGGTTACAGAGGGATCAAAATCTAAAAAAATTACTTATGATGAAAATCTTACAAATATTTTACGCAAAATCCGTAGTTTAATATTGATCGATCTACCAACTGAAATTTTAAGCGAATTTGGGATTTCTGTGAATCCCAATATCATTTCATATTCTTCTACCGAAGGAACTGAAATTTATTTTGATGTTAGAGCATTTCTTTCATCTGAAAAGACTGAGGAACTAGTTAACGCCTTCAGACAACGATTGGGTAAGCTAGCAACAGATGCTGAAATCTCATGTCCGGGATCATCTGGATATTTTCATACTTCAAGAAATGATCCCCTTGTAAAAACCGCTTCAAAGGTATTAGAAAAGTATTTTCTGCCATCCGAAGCTTGTGAACAGGAGGGAGCATCTGATGCCCGCTATACTTCTGGTATCCCAGTTATTGATTTAGGACCAAAAGGAGGCAACATCCATGGAAGTAATGAATTCATTGATTTAGCTTCTATGAGACTATTTGCCTCCATTTATGAGGAGATTGTTTTGCGTCTTCTCAAGTTCTTGTGAACGGGTAAATTTACCACTAAAGAATTGGGAAAATCTTTTTTATCTTCTATTTACTCTTTCATAATCATGATTCGAGTTGCAGGGATTCAAATAGCTCCAGTTTTTCTTGATGCCCAGAAGACTTGGGAAAAATTAGAACAGCACATTCGGGAAGCCAAGTCTAATGGTGCGGAGTTAGTAACTTTTGGAGAGGCTTTAATTCCAGGATATCCGATTTGGCTTTCCCCTTCATGTGGATCTAGATTCAACGATCCACACCAAAAAATGGTTTACGGAAAATATTGGCAAGAATCGATTGATTTAGAAAATAGTGATATTCTCCTCGAAATGAAGGGACTGGCCAAAGAATTGGAAATGATGTTCATTGGAGGAGTTGCAGAAAAATCTGGGGGAACTTTATATTGTACCCTTCTTTTTATTGGTCAAAATGGGGAGTTTTTAGGTCGACATAGAAAGATAAAACCCACTTTTGAGGAACGTTTAGTTTGGGCTGATGGTGATGGTTTTGGGCTAAGAACATACCCCCTTAGTGGTGTTAGAGTAGGTGGTTTGAATTGTTGGGAGAATTGGTTACCATTAGCTAGAGCTGCCCTCCATTTACAAGAGGAGATAATTCATGTTGCAGTATGGCCTGGAAGCCTAGGTCTAACACAAGATATTTCCCGTTTCATTGCTCTTGAAGGACGTTCTTGGGTCGTATCAACATCTGGTTTGTTACGACCAACAGATTTTTCCCATTTGAAAGAATCTGAATTCCCAATGAAAAATATTATGGAATCACATTCTAAGAGTTGGCAAAATGGGGGATCTATGATCGTCGACCCGACAGGAACGATAATCGCAGGCCCTTTAGTCGACAAAGAAGGAATAATATATGCTGATGTTGATCCCCTGATGGCTATTCAAGAAAGACAAAACTTTGATATAAGTGGGCATTATTCACGATTTGATATCTTCAAGAAACCGTTCCGTGATACCTAGGTTTTTATCGCGAACGAAAGTGATTGAACCAATATGCAAAGTTTATACATTTCAGAAGTTTGATTGGGCTGCTTGGGAAGACTCCTTAAAAGATTAGAATAAGACTCATATCTCTTTGAATTTTCCAAGAATTTCCTTTGGTAAGGCATAAAATCCTGTCAATAGAAAAGCTAACGAGACTAGATAGACATTAAACCAAACAAACCACATGTACTCAAGTTCTTTAAAATGCCACGGCGCCCAAGCAAGGTAGGTGATTCCAAATAAAACGAATCCAAGTGCGATTACGTTTGGTGAACTTAAATTTGTCCCCTTTCCATATTGGTACCATAAAAGGGCCAAAATAATAGCCATTGGTACAAATTCCCAGTATAAAAACCCATACATGGTAAATTCAATATCAGCAAAAACTATCAACCCAATGACAAACCAAACCTCACCAAGAATCAAGATGATGAACGCAGGAAAGTAAACTAACCTATCATCATCAACTAAAAGCTTTGAAACACCAATCCACATTCCAGCGACCCAGATAATCATTGGAGTTCGCCATATCAGAAAGATTAAGGGATCAGTCATATTGGCAAATTTAAAACCCCATGCTTGAAAAACTAAACCAGCTAAAGTTATCGAATAAATGAGAAAAGATATTCCCCAAATTAACTGAAAGGGGGCTTGTTCTAAAGGTCTTTTCTTAGTAAAATATCGAAAAAGTAAATAACCACTAATTGAAAGAATCAATAAGAATCCAGCTAACGAGGTTCCAAACAAAGCATAAGATGCTGTTATTTCAGGTACAGGGAATCCACGCGGTTTTATTATCACAATAAGCGTGGTTATCATATATAAAATTGATAATAGCACAATATAACCACTATTTCGTGTCACAAAATCGGTTATATCAGTTTTCAGGGACATTCTCAAGGCTCCTAATGTAATTTTGAATAAGTTATCAGAAACAATTAACACATTATTTCCTTTATGAGATTTATTACAGATCAAAAATGTTACCAATTATCTTCCAATCAGAAAAGATAATATTAATTACATTTTTTTTACTAGTTCTAGTATTTTTGTTACTTCTCTGTTGATTTGATCGATAAAATACATTGGATCAACAAACGATTCAATTAAATTAAGTTGAAAATTCAGAAAAAAAAGAAGATGCATGAGAGTACCCGCAAGACGAATGTTGGATAAATTTAACTTTTTGTGAATTAATGGTTTAGCAATTTCATTATAAGACTTCAAAATGAGACTTTGAAAATCTGAACCATATTCTAACAAGCCATTTAGCAAATTTGCCAGGTCAATTATAGGAACATCAATACGCCCCATTCCCCAATCAAGAACACAGATTTCATTGATATTCTTTACAAAGAAGTTTCCAAAATCGAAATCACCATGAATTAAAGTTAATTTTCCAGTAGGGTGTGCTTGTAATAATTTTTCAACCTTCTTAAGCTTTGATTCGAATTCTGAAACAAGATCTTCAGTTAAGTAATATGGGTGATTCATGTGTTCAGAGAGTTTTCTGACTTTGTATTTGATTTTATTTAAGATTCCAAAGTAAAAACGATATCCAAATTCTGAAACACCAAGATTTTTTAACATTTGAACATCTCGAGAGCTATCTAAGTGAAATTTGGCTAAATTTTTAGTGATTCTGGAAAAAAATGGTTTTACTTCTTCTGAATCGATGAAAAATATTGGTAATATATCATCGATTTTTTCCATAAGTATGAAGTGCAAAGACGGTTCAGAATGGCCAAATATGAACTGTGCTCCGTTGATCTTATAATCACTTGCGTATTGATGAACTAGAATTTCATTTTTAAGAATGGAAACCATGGATTTCAGAATATAAGATTTTTCTGGGATTTCGACAAAATCGATGACTTCTAAGATAGCAAAAGGATTCTGATCTAAGATTCTCCTAGATTTTACAGTAAATTCTTTTCCTTTCTTTAAAGTTTTAAGTAAAATAATGAGTTTTTCATTTGTAGGTGTTTTTATCATAATATCCACGTATGAAAACTGATAATGGTTAAATAATGTTGTTTGAGCTAAGTTCTCTCAAGAGGGTCTCAACTTGTTTTTAATATTCTAGTATGAACATATCTTAGAATGATATATCCAACAATACCTGAAATAAATGAACCAATAATAATCCCAATTTTTGCCATAATAAGATTATTCGGATCGATCAGTGCAAGACTCGCTATAAAGAGGGACATTGTAAAACCAATACCTCCTAACCATGCACCACCATAAATGTGTCCCCAGGTTAAGCCAGAAGGCAATTCTGTCAAACCTAATTTAACGGAAATCCAAACAAAAAGAAAAATTCCTATCTGTTTACCAAAAACTAATCCAAATATTACCCCTAGAGTTATTGGTTCGAAAAACATGTTTGGATCAATAGCCTCGATAGTAATTCCTGCATTTGAAAAGATAAAAAGAGGCATAATAGTAAAAGCAACCCAATAATGCAAACTCCTTTCAAAACGCTGTAATGGGGTTTGGACATTCAAGCAGGAAACTTCAAGTGTCTTTAACGCAGCAAGATGTTGACGATTAAGAAGAATCTCTTTATCACGAGGTCCAGCTGCTTTGAATCTTTCTAATATCAGTTGCCCCTCTGTAATAAATTCATCAGGATTAATTCTTGTTCTCGAGGGGATCGTGATTGCTATCAATAACCCTGCAATGGTTGCATGCACACCACTTAAGAAGATAAAGTACCATAAAAAGACGCCTATTATTGCATAAACCACATGATTTTGAACTTCAAACCAGTTGATGAGGAACAATCCTAGTAAAAGGAAACCTGCAACCACTAAATAAGTTAATTCGATATTATGAGAGTAAAATATTGCTATAATCATTACAGCACCTATATCATCAACGATGGCTAGACTTGTTAGAAAAATTTTCAGTGAAAATGGAACTCTCGTGCCTAATAAAGCCATAACACCAATAACAAAAGCAATATCAGTTGCCATAGGAATACCCCACCCTCGTGATGCACTTGGATTATTAATATTTACGATTACATATAATAAAGCTGGAATAATCATTCCCCCAAGAGCTGCAGAAATAGGAAGAATTGCTTTTTTTGGACTTTTTAATTCTCCCACAAGTAACTCTCTTTTGATTTCTAATCCAACAACAAAAAAAAAGATTGCCATTAATCCATCATTTATCCATAAATGCAAAGGTTTGCTTAAGATCAATCCACCTAAAGATAATTCAAGATTTGTTTCCCATAATTCAAAATATTGATGTGCCAATTGCGTATTTGCTATAAATAAGGCAAATATCGTACACGTAATCAATAAAATTCCACTAAATTCTTCTGTTTCGATGAAATCTTTAAATGGTCGTCGAATCTTTACAGAGGGTCTTTTTCTATGCTTTCTTAAAGCTTGATTCGAGTTCATTGTTTTCAATCACCGTAAGAGAGATTTTCAGTTAATTTTTCTCTGAAAGTAGAGATATTCTCAGTTGTTTTATAATTGATTTTAGGATGGATCATAATGAGTTAATTTTTTTTCAGAATTTAGAATAAATTGTTTTAATTTTCCTCAGTAAAGTACTCAGGAATAATCAATTTGATCATTAAAGTGTGGAACATTTCTTGACAACAAATTTTTAATTTCATTGAAAAAATTCAGATGAATTTTGGAATTAGATGTAATTAGAAGATTAAATAAAAGAAAATAATTTCTAGAAAAGACTAAAAAGTAGACAAATTAAAAAGAAAATGTTTTTAGTAATTAGTAATTCAAACAAAGCAATCACTTCAGGAGGAATCTTTATGAGTGAAAAACTCCGCAGAGAAATAGAAAAATTAGAAAATCAAGCTAAAAAATTAGATCTTGAGGTTATTCAAAAGCAGAAAGAAGTAGAAAAAATTCGAAAAAAAATCACATCAATGAAGATAGAAATGAAAAAGAAAATGGGGGGAGAAAAAGAAAAAGCTTTGAAAAAGATAGAAGAGAAAAAAACCAAGAAAATAAAATATGACTGATGTTTAC
>JAEOSR010000001.1 GCA_016840285.1 Candidatus Hodarchaeota archaeon
TGAGCTTGAAACCTGTCCTCCCGATGTGGAGCCAAATGCAAAAACTGGACCTTTCAGAACAAAATATAACACTGAATATGATGAAATGCCGACTTATACAGCGTTTGCGAGCTACGACGCAGTTTATTTACTAAAAGAAGCTATCGAAGATGCTGACTCCTTAGCTTACGCCGACATCGAAGCTGCTTTAAAAGACATTGAATTTGTAGGGACTGCTTACACGATCAAGTTCACAAGTGAAGCTGGTCCTCATTGGACCGTAGCTGAAAACCTAACAACAGGTTTACCATATTCCGTTCCCATTCTAACAAGTACGGAATATCCTACAGGTGTACCTATCGGAACATTCGAAGTCCATGACCTTTACACTAATGCCTCATACGGACAAAACGGACGCCCGCATAGTGTCGGTTATTGGGCCCAGTGGCAACAAGATGGGGAAAAGAAAACCGTCTGGCACGATCCTCTGAAAGACACCCCAGCATACAATGATCAATATTCTCCAATGGACGCTCAAAGAAATCTCACTGCGGGTAATCTAGTATGGCCAATCAACCATGACGAACATGGTTGGGAACCAGAAGAAACAAGTGAAACATCAGCAACAGAGACAGCAACAGAAGAGGAGTCATCAGAGACAACAGGTGAAGAAGTAGTAGAAGTTCCAGGATTTGACTTGCCAATAGCCATACTTGTCTTCTGCAGCTTAGCACTGATAATCTACAAACAAAAAAATAAGAAACGCTAGTTACTAGCGTTCCCTTTTTTTATTTTTTACGTTTTTTTCTAATTAAACAGAGAATAGGCTGCATTAACAAAGTCGATCGTTCAATTCTTAACAGAAAACTTGATAAATACTATCTAAAGTGTCAACCCAGCTTTTTATTATTTATTATTTTCTTTCTATATAGTGAGCTGATATGAAAGAAATAAAAAAGGAGAGTTCCTATGAGAAATCTATCAAAAACTAGACTTACTGAATTTTTACAAGAAGAATTTTGGCTTCTATTTGGCCTCGGTATTCTTTTCGGTTTCTTTTTGTTATTTCCTTTTGTAATGAATCCTAGCCAACCTGCTATTGGGCTACAAATTGTTTTAAACGGTATTGTAGTTAGTGTTCTCTATGCCATATTAGCCATGGGGTTTTCCTTAATATACGGTATTGCAAAACAGCTCAAACTTTCGCTAGGGGCCTATTATGTAATAGCTGCTTACACAATGTATTTCTTACTAGAAGCTGTAAAGATAGTTCCAGGTTCTTTTCCCTTACTTAAAATTTCAGCCACTAAAATTAATATTGATGGAATAATACTCTGGGCTTTAGTTCTACTCCCAGTTTTACTTACAATTGTAATTTTACTTTTTATGTGGACTGTATTTGAAAGACGTGAGTTCTTTCTAATTGTGGTATCGACCATAGTCTCGGGAGGAGGGTTCCTATTTATTCAAGTAGTCCTAGAAGGGAAACTACTAGATAAAAATCTCGTAGAAGGGTTGTACATAAGTTTGGCTGTGCTTTTACTAGGTTTGGCCACTTGGTATTTAGAGCTCCCAAAACGAGAAATAGCAATTGGAGTGACAATTCTTGGAGTATCAATCCCCATTTTAATGTACATAGTATATTTAAACGTGATCTATCTATCTTTGATGATAATCGCAGTGATGTTAACTGCTTGTGTAGCTATGATGGTTGACAAGTTTTTATTAGATAAGGTCAGAGCCTCTCATGTCAATGTGATGATTGTCACATTTGCAATAGCTCTTTTCGTCCAAAATTTCATTCAGATAGTATATTTTCCCTTCAAAGGGAAAAAATTGGTTCCTTTTGGCCCAGAGGATCGTACTCTTCATGGAATTGTACCCCTAAACGATGTATTAGTCTTCTTCGGAGCGCGCATTTCATACCTAAGAATTATTTCTGTAGTTTTTTCTATAGTTGCTCTTGTACTGTTGTACGCCTTTATCTGGTTTACAAAAATGGGAATGGCTTTACGTGCTGTAGCCCAAGATGAGGAAGCTGCAGCACTTGCTGGGATAGATATTAGAAAAATCACAGCGATTGTCAGTGGAGTAGGAATGGGATTGATTGCATTTGCAGCTGTTTTAACTTCCTCTTTCAGTGCTTCTCCTCAATGGAGTCCTTATATGGGATGGTGGGTGTTAATTACATGTATTGCAGTCGTGACTCTTGGAGGAATAGGTAGTTTACCTGGAAGTATCATTGCCGCTTTCATTATAGGCTATGCTGAGACTATTGCAGGTAGTATAACCATGATTGTACCAATTGTCAATGTTCCACTTAATAGTCTCTCTCCAGTCATCCCATTCGCTGCAATCTTGTTAGTACTAATTTTCAAGCCAGAGGGAATTTTAGGAACTAAGGAGGAGTTAGAATAATGGACTGGAAAGAAATAGCTGAAGACCTATGGGAAGAAATTAAGGATCGTGCTTATTACATAATAGCGATATTAGGATTACTTCTCGCTCCATTTATTATCGTAGCACCCCCTACAGAATGGCCACCTTTCAATCTCATCTATAATGGTTCAGAGATACCAATATTAAGCGATATTTATGGATTGGGCCGCAAAGCAGGTCTATTTGGAGCAAATAGTTGGGTTCTCAAGGTTCTTGCACTTTGCTTAATTTGGGCAATATTTGCTGCAAGTTGGGATTTTCTATCTGGATACAGTGGACAGGTTAGCTTTGGACATGCTGCTTTTTGGGGATTTGCTGCATATGTCGCTTTTTGGGTTGCAGCTGGGTTTACTGTTGGCATACCGATTTTGGAATTAGGTATTCCTGTTGTTGATGATATTCTGCTTTTTCTCGTTACTATTGTCAATGAAATTCTCTACATTGTCTTGGGACATAATTTTGTTCTTGATCCTATTTTTGCCTTATTATTTGGAGGAATAATCTCAGCTCTCTTAGCTGTTTGCATAGGGGTAATAGCTCTCCGTGTAAAAGGTTTTTATCTTGCTTTGGTAACATTAGTAATCCCATTAATTTTTAATTCGTTAGCTAATACTTTCAAACAGCTAACAGGAGGAAACAATGGCCTCTCAAGTGATGTCACTCGGGTCGTTCCACTTCCTGCTTTAGGAGTCGCTAAATCACGAGAGGTTTTCTCCTTGAACTTCTATCTTTTTATTCTTGTAGTGTTTTTCATCGCAATAGGTCTGATGATGCTGATTGCTTTCTCACGTATCGGTCTCGCTTTTCAGTCGATTCGTGAAGATGAGGACGCGGCTGAATCTCTTGGTATTAACGTTCGTAATTATAAAATTCTAGCTTTTACTTTAAGTGCTTTCTTCGCTGGTATTGCAGGGGGATTGTATGCCCAGTGGTACAGTTATGTGTCTCCCACATATTTAGAAAGCGCTGCCTCATTCAATGTAATAATCATGTGTGTTATAGGAGGCATCGGTACTATCACTGGAGGTGTTGTAGGTGCATTCCTATTGACAATCCTTGTGAACCTTTTTCTAAAGAATGTTTTCGTAGGTGTTCACGGATTGGATATGCTTTCTTTTGGAATATTATTAATCGTTACCTTACGATACATGCCCTTTGGACTTACCCGTGCAACAAAGGATCAGAAACGGGCTTGTATTCTGGGGATTTTATTTGCACTCGCATGGGCAATTCTTCCCAGTAGCGAGGGGTGGGGAGTAGAATATTTTTCATCTGTTCTTCCCAAAAGTGGAGAAGCAACGGATCCATTAAGTCAATTGATTTCTATTTTGGTGACGGTAATATTAAATTTAATTGGGAAGGTTGACAATTTAGGTCAGATGGCAACATCTCTCACCCCTGATAATTTCTTAACATTTCTTGGTCTTATAATTATGTTTGTTTTTTCCATTCCAGCCATAATCATTTTCTTTATCAGTGAAATCATTGGTTTATTCTTTTTTGAAGGTGTTATAGGCATGAATCTTACGGGAGAGGCGTTAATCAAAGCAAAATTTCTCATTTATGTAATAATCGGAATTCCATTTTCTTTCTACCTCCCTAAAATTTTCAAAATGATTAGGTTAAAATACTGGGGTGTTTGGCCTTCCGTTGGCAGGTATGAACCCGATTGATGGTGAAACTAAAATGTCAGTAGAAACGTCACAAGAGACCTCTAGCAGTGAGGAAAAAAAGACACTCGTTGAAATAAAGAATTTAAGTAAACACTTTGAAGGATTGAAAGCTGTAGATCAAGTTAGCTTCTCTATTCGTGCTGGTGAGCTCATCGGGGTCATCGGACCTAATGGGGCGGGTAAAACCACTTTGTTCAATCTAATCACTGGATTTTTGAAACCAACTAGTGGACAGATCCTTTTTGAGGGTCAGAATATCACTGGCTGGCCAACTTTCAAGATCTCAAAACTAGGGATTGCCCGAACATTCCAGCTCGTACGTCCTTTCCGGTTTCTCGATGCTTTAGAAAATGCTATGGTTCCACATATTCCCAAGAATTTTTATGCAAAGTCATCAACTCTCCGAAATAAAGCGATCTGGTCTTTAATAACAGTTGATTTAGCTGAAAAAAAGAATTACCCAGCTTTTATCCTACCTCATGGAGATTTAAAAAGACTAGATATAGCTAGATCATTTGCTGTTCAACCACGCATATTATTGTTAGATGAACCTTTTTCAGGACTTAGTTTTGAGGAAGCTTTTCGAGTCCAGCGATTGATCCGTGAAGCTCACGAAAACGGTATGGCGATAGTTATAGTAGAGCACAAGCTTAAAATACTAATGAAACTGGTTGAAAAAGTCCTAGTTCTCCACCAAGGTAGATTAATAGGCGAGGGATCCCCAAAAGAGATTGCAAATAACCAAAAAGTCATAAGTGCATATTTAGGAACTGAGGCGAAGGATTATGCCTGAAGCATCTAAATCATCATCACCCCATCTTCTTGAACTTCAAGAAACAAGCGTACACTATGGCCGTGCAATTATACTAGCATCAGTATCAATCACGGTAGACACAGGAGAATTAGTCGCCATTATTGGACCAAATGGAACGGGTAAGTCAACTCTATTGAGAGCAATATCAGGTCTTGTAGAGCTCGAACGTGGGAAAATCTTCTTTGAGGGGCAACTTGTTGCAGAGTCCACAAAGAGTGAGTTTCGGGTAACGGGCAGAAATCTCTCACTAAAACCCCACAAGATTGTCGAACTGGGTATTGTTCATTGTCCTGAGAGAAGAAGACTTTTTACAGAGTCATCTGTTAGAGAAAACCTTGAGTTAGGTGCCTACACTATTACGGATAGAGAGAAAGCTGAAAAAACAATGAAATGGGTTTTAGATTTATTTCCTTTTATTGAGGAACGCCTTGACGAAAAAGCTGGAGTTTTTTCTGGTGGAGAACAACAAATGATTGCCATAGGCCGTTCTCTTATGGGTAATCCTAAATTACTACTTTTAGATGAGCCTAGTCTAGGCCTAGCCCCAATGATTAAACGTAACATTGTTGATGCAATTAGACAAATCCAAAAAGCAGGAACAACTATCCTTCTGGTAGAACAGGACGCTAGTATTGCATTAGAAATATGTGATCGTGGATATCTACTCGAAGATGGCAGAATTGAATTAAAGGGAAGCAGTTCTGAATTATCTATCAATGAGCACGTTAAAGAAGCATATTTGGGGATTGCTTAGTTTTAATTCCTTTTTCTCACACCATGATCTGGCTTTTTATTTAATTAATAAAAAGTCACGATATGTATATCCAGACATCGACATAGAGAAAGAAGAGAATCCCACTATTTCTGTAGGTGAATATAATGAAATATGACTTAATTATCAAAAACGGTAAAATTATTGATGGAACAGGGAATCCTTGGTATCAAACGGATGTAGGTATTAAAGATGGGAAAATAACCAAAATAGGACAATTGAAAAAGAAAAATACAGACAAGGAAATTAATGCTAATGGTTTGGTTGTCACACCTGGATTTATTGATCCTCATAGCCACTCGGACTTTGCTATTCCCTTTGATCCTCATCTTGCGTCAACAGTGCGACAAGGAATCACAACAGCCGTAGTAGGTAACTGTGGAGATTCACTTGCACCAATAAATAAAGAAAAATTGGATTTATTTGAGAAAATGGCAAATATTTTCTCTCCCCCAGGTGAAACATTGAATATTACTTGGCAGACTTTTGATGAGTACCTCTTAGCAATGGAGAAGGGAGGCTGTTCCACAAATATTGTCCCCCTTATTGGGTTTGGAACCGTCCGTATAGCAGGAGGACCAGGTTTTGAAGATCGTCCACCTACCAATGAAGAGCTTAAACATATGAAGATGTATATACACGAGGCTATGCAATCAGGGGCTTTTGGAATGAGCACAGGGTTAATCTATACGCCTCAGATTTATGCTAAAACTGAAGAAGTTATTGAATTGGCAAAAGTAGTAGCTGAGTATGGAGGAATCTACTTCTCGCATATTCGAGGGGAAGGAGCGACATTAGTTGAAGCAGTTGAAGAATTGATACTGATTGTTGAGAAATCAGGTTGTTTTGGTGGGCAAGTGGCTCACCACAAAGCTTCAGGCCGCTTAAACTGGGGGAAAAGCAAAACTACCTTACAGCTCATAGAAGAAGCAAATGAGAACGGTCTGAATGTTACATGTGATCAGTATCCTTACAATAGAGGAATGACTTCTCTTATTACAGTTCTTCCGCCTTGGGTTCATATTGGTGGGATCGAGAAAATACTCGAACGTCTTGAAGATTCTAAAACATTAGAACGAATTAGAAAAGATATTGCCCAGGGAATCAAAGGTTGGGAAAACTGGATGAAAGATTTAGGAACAGATAAGATCTACATTTCATCAGTTAAAACAGATCAATGGAAAGACGTTGAAGGGAAAAATATCAGCGAAATAACTAAACTTAAAAGCAAACAAGACGATTTTACAACATTAATTGATCTAATTCGTGAAGAAAAAGGCGAAGTTTCCATCTTAGTGGAGGGGATGCATGAGGAAGATATCCGACGAATCATGACGAATAAGTTCACAATGATTGGAACAGATGGTTGGGGAGTAGCTCCTACTGGAGTCCTTGGCCATGGAAAACCACATCCGCGATTTTATGGAACATATCCACGAGTATTAGGAAAATATGTCCGCCAAGAGGGCTTATTGACATTAGAAGAGGCAATCAGAAAGATGACGAGTTTTCCAGCTCAAAAATTAGGGCTCCATGATCGAGGGCTGATACGAGAAAACATGTGGGCAGATGTAGTCGTACTGGATCATAACGAAGTGCTTGATCGTGCAACATATGAGGATCCACATCAATTTCCTATAGGCATAAAACATGTCATTATTAATGGGGAGATCGTAGTAGAAGACGAAGAACAAACAGAAAAACTTCCTGGAAGAATCTTGAGACATAAATAAACCAAAGGCGGAAGAAGAATGAAGATAAGGTTGAACATGAATGAAATGCCCTATCCTCCTCCAACAGGGGTAATTCAAGCGGGAAATAAGGGACTATCTTTACTGAATCGATATAATTTTCCAGAGGATCGTGAACTACTTCGACAACTCCTAGCTGAATACTCAGGAGTTCCTAAAAATCACATCATTCCCTATCCAGGCTCAGATCTGATACTTAGAGAGATAGTACATATGTTTGCAAATGAGAGGAAAATCATTATGGTTTTTCCTACATTTTTTCCTACATTCTATGCAGCACAGCAGTTTGCAGTGAAAATGAGTACTATTCCACTCGAACTGCCAGATTTCGGCTTGAAAACTGATCTTTTATTTACTGAACTGAATGAACCCTCCATAATTATCATCGACAACCCGAATAATCCAACAGGGAAAATTCTTCTTGATATGAATATCGTAGAAACCATTCTTGACAATGAAAACGCTTTTCTTGTGATTGATGAGGCATATTTTGAATTTACAAAGGTGACCTACGCTGATATGGTTGAAGAGTATCCGAATCTTGCTATTGGAAGAACAATTTCGAAAGCCTTTGGATTAGCTGGAGTAAGAATTGGATATATTATTGGAGGGAAGAATTTCTTGGATAAATTTGCCTCTGTTTCTATAATGCTCTCACAAGTTGGACTATATTCAGCAATAGAAGCAATGAAAAATCCTGGATATATTGAGAAAAATATAGACTTGATCCAAAAAGAAAGAGAGAGAGTGAGTAAGGAATTGAAAGAGATGGGACTACAAGTTTTTCCTAGTACAACTAATTTTATACTTTTAAATACAAAGATAGCCAATATAGGAACAAAACTCTTAAACAGAGGAATATTCGTTATGGATCTTTCAGATCGTTGGCTTTCGGGATTTATTAGAGTAGCAATCGGTTCAAGACAAGAAAATGACGAATTTTTATCGAATATGAGAAAACTTATCTAACACATTCTCCTATCCTCTGACGTTATGAGTTATGGAATTATTGTAATCTCGACTCAATCCTTTAAGAATTTCATAAGAAGCGGATTAACTTCTTCTGAATGAGTATAATGAGGTATGTGACCACTTTCTTTGATTGTATGGAATTCAATTGATGGAACCGCTGCGCATACCTTTTGACTTGTTGTATAAGGGATCGTTTGATCCTTTTCTCCCCAAAAAAGCTGCAGCGGAAGATTTCGTTGCTCTAATCTTTCATAAGATCCCTTCAAGTTTGTAAAAGGAGTATTTAACACAGTTGACCGCATTGCTTGGAGAAATCCCTTATATTTCAATTGTTCTGCATATTTGCTAAGAAATTCATCGACCTTTCCATATTGATAAAAATCTTCTTTTTGGGCTTCAATAATTCGTTTATGTGATAGGTATAATTTTAATATGAAATTATTCAGAATTGGTACCTTTAAAATTGACAATAGAATATTTCTCCCCATTGGAAAACCAATCGGATCTATTAACGACACTTTTTTTACAACCTCTGGGTACCTATCAGCAAAAACGACGCAAATTCCGCCACCCATGGACAAACCAATAAGATTGATCTTATTTTCGACCAGCTTGAGCTTTTCGACTAATTCTAAGAGCTGACGTATGAAAAGATCCATATTGTAATTAGTTTTTGGCCGATCGGAATAACCACGACCATATAAATCATATCTTAGAACTTTAAAACCTTCGTTAACTAAATATTCATATGTTGGATCCCAAATAAACGATGGGGTCGAAAATCCATGCACCAGAATAACGATATCCCCATTTTCTGACCCATCTAATTCATAATGAGTAAAACCATCTGAAAGCTGAATAAAATTTCCAGGGAGCGTCTTTCTTGTATTCTTGTTCAATTCTTCATTTTCATATTCCATTTTAAGCATCCTACTTGTTATGCGAAAATATTTGATAAAAACCCACTATTTTTTTCCCCCAAAAATTGGTAATAATAAGCTTAGCGACCATTGTAAACTCCAAAGTCCTTATTCTTCATTGAACATCGTTTATTATCCTTAATGATTTTACGAATTTAATCCATCGAAAACCTGCAGAAGGCCAGATATGATATCCTTCTCCTAGGGGAGATGTGTTTTCACAATCTGCATTACTATATGCTTGGTCTGGTGGTAAGAAGACGATCCGATAACCATCAAGCCAATCAGGAAAGAATGTTCCATTATAAGCAAATGCCAAGATCACTCCTCCTTGAATTTCTATCCAAGTAGCATTAGGATAAATAACAGGGTAACTATAGTTTTCTCTTAATCCGTCCCAAGCCTCGACTTCTAATATTTGACCTGGTTCAAGTCCTCCCACAGTCCGGAGAAGATCACTGACCTTAACTCCCATATATTCACCATATACTCGCCAGTTTCCATATTGGTTCTGAAAGCTACTGTTACCTAAAAATGTTTGAAATTCAGTCTGAAGATCACTTAAGGAGATGACATTGGAACTTGATCCTTGAATGACAGCAACGTCATAAACATTGAGTTTTTTCGTTAATTCCACGGGTGTAAAGAAAATAGACTGGCCAAAGTTTATTATTTCTATTTCAGTAAAATGATGAATCCCACCATTTTTTTTTGGTTCATGTAATGCGGCTCCACCACCACCAGAAGTAATAAAACGCGTACCATTAATTTCAGTACAATTGAAATAATGAATATGTCCAGAAAATACGATTTTCACGTTTTGGTTTTGAATTAAATTGAGAAACCTTTTTGGCTGTGATTTATTTAACAAAGAATGATCATTTTCCTCTCGTGGATCAAAGATGGGAATATGACTGAAAATTATCTTGGGGAGGGATTGATATTGAATTAAAAGAGTTTCTAATAAATTAAAACTGTTTTCTGTAAAAAAGCCTCTTGAAGAATCTAAGGAGATGAAAAGCATTCTACCAAAGATGAAAAAATAATCTGTTTTTCCAAAATGCTTTTCGTATTGTTCACTCTTATTACCTTGTTTCACATCATGATTTCCTGGAGTAAGAAAAATTGGTCTGTTAGAATGACGTGTTATTTTGTTGAATGTCTCAAACTGGATTTGAGTTCCAAAAGGTGTTATATCCCCGAGATGAAGAATAAATGCGTAGTTGAGTGAAGAAACATTTTTGATAAGTCCCTCATAGAAGGGTGTGAAACCCTGAGTGTCTCCTATAACCGCAATTTTGTACGAATCGATATTTGTAGTATCGATAAATAAAGTTATTCTCTTTTTCAACTGCGAATTGCTTCTGATATCTAATAAGACACATGTTTCATTCTTTTTTTCGTAAGATTCTGAGTTTCCTAGTCCTAAGACAACTAAATCTTTTGTCTGAATATTGAAAATAGTGATAGAATATTTGGTACTCTGGTTCACTTTCACTGGATCATTTACTAGGGTCAAATTATAGCCTTGATTGAATATATGTGCCTCTTTACGTGTAGAATTAAATTTCACTAGGGTTCCTCCTTCAATTTCAAGAGGAAAGTCTGAATCTGTATTCGAGATTTCAGGAGGAAATAAAAGCAATAATCCTATCAATATTGAGAATACCATCAGTAAAATGATGGTAACAGGAAGAACTACCCGTAAACGCATTTATCATGAACCTTTGTTATTAAGTTGGTAAAAAAATTTGAATTTCGGTAACAACGGAAATCATTTGTTTTCCTTCCAATTCAGAACCGATAATTCTTAATGGGCCGTGGGATGAACTCAGAGGAACTCCATTACGTAAATACGCGGCTATAATTTCTGAGTTGTTTATTAAAGACTGGCTCTCAAAGTCCCACGAATAACCATCATTCGCAATCACTCTTACAACATAACCACTTAAGGCCAAATTCTCATTAAAAGAAAAATCAAATCCTCCATAATGAGAACCACCATCTGCTCCATCAAAAATAGCTAAAACGATATAAAGAGGTAGCCCAACATACGTTGAGTTCATTCCATCTTTTTCAGTTATTGTAACAGATCGATAATGATGAGGACAACTAATGATAGATAAGTAATCCTCTGCTGTTAGGGTGGTGGAATAAGATGTATTCATCTGATTTGTTAATTTTATATCCCAAGACATATTGAATCCAGAAATCTCTGTTATTGAAATCGATACAATTTTATCTATCCATTTTTCTTGGGGAAGATATGCAGAAACTAATCTAACTGGAAATTCCTCCTCAGGGAGAGATAATCCATTCTTCACATGCGCTAATACTAATGAATCATTACGAGTTGTAATAGAGCTATCTAGGGTAAGATTAGAACCATCAGATGAAAAAATTCTTACAGTATATCCTTCTTGAGCTAAAAGATCATTAAAAATATAATGACCTGACTCATTTTCCCCACCATCAATGATAGACAAAGCGATCCATAATGGCATTCCTTCATAGGTAATGACACGACCAGCATCGGAATATTGATACGTTATATTGTGAATATGATCCCCACAGTAAACAATTGAATCAAAATCATCCTGACTAATACTTACAATTGATAAACCTGAGAGTGTAATACTCCAGGTTGGTTTTCCTTTCCCGAGGATGATTGTATCGACATATTTTGTCCAAAAGTGCCCATCAGTAATGGGATCATTTGAACCGAGATAAACCATCCGAAAAGGCCCTCCATCATCTTCTGTGAGAAGTGATCCATCTTCTTCATAAACTAACGCTAAAGTGAGATTATTGGATCCTCCATGACCGATTTGAACTCCTTCATCATTA
Organism: Candidatus Hodarchaeota archaeon; assembly: GCA_016840285.1. Next base: position 12,168 of record JAEOSR010000001.1, read on the forward strand.
TAAAGTGGCACATCTCCAAATATTTGGTCTTTTGTGTAAGTAAACTTATAGCCGTCACTTGCAACAACATCTATGGAAAAGTTAGTGGAAATGTTGATAATCAGCTCTAGTACCGCGGAAAAGTTCACTCCTGTATATGTAAAAGGCCCAACAACCGTACCTGTTGATTTAAGAAATTTTCCAGAACCCGTGATTGAGGGTAATCTATGAAGTTGAGTCGTGGTCAAAGTATAATTGACCTCCCCCACAATTGTAACGCTTTTTTCACGTTTAAATTCTAGCTTTTCCACCGATTTAACCCAGCGGGTACTGGCTGCTGCTTGAGAGTAATCGAGTGAAGCTGTCTGTTGTTGGTCTTCATTTGAGTATCGTTCGTCTGAAGGTAGAAATGCAATTTGAAGACCATCTTTCCACTTGGGAATTGAGGTTCCATTGACTTCATAAGCAAGAATCATTGATCCTTGAATTCCCTCCCTTTCCGTTGAGGGGTAAATGTTCTCGTAAGAGTAGACTTGGGTATAATTATCATTGGAAGTAATAATCAGGATATCCCCAGGTTGTATTCCACCAACTTCCTCTGCAAAAACTGAGATCAGTACACCTTTGTAAAGCCCCTTCCCACGCCAATTTCCAAGGGAGTTTTGATATTCACTTGTTCCACTTATGCTCGTGAACTCTTTGATGTCTGTAAGAGTAAATTCTCTAGATTCCTCAGTGACTCCCAATACTACTAACTCAGTTTCTGGGCTTATTTCTGGTTCTGTACAACCAGAAAACAATATAATCAACATAGTTAAGAAACAAATTATTGCTACAGACTTAAACCTCAAACTAGGTTCACCTGCCTAAACCAACCAAAAAATTAACTAAATAAGTGATTCAACAAAACCAATATTTTATATTTTAAAAATACTTCCCATGTATTAGTGTCTACCCAAGTATTTTTTTGTAGGATCTGATTAAAAAGCAAAGATAGGCATTTCATTACTACTATGATATATTTTTGTGATTAGAAATTATTTATAACATAACTTGATAGATCATATGGCTGCTTGTAGATACTGATATTCATAGGATTAATGTTCGAGAGGGCCAAACTTTGGAGATCAATAACATTTTGATGATCTTTTCATTCTGGGATGAGCAAAAGGGCCCACAAGTATATGATTGTAACCAAGAAATCACTCATGATATCAATACTATCTCTATTCAATGTTTCATGTCTTGCTTCCATCTTTTTTCAACAGGTCTAGCTAAACAAAGCAAGAAACCTCCAATGAGGCTTACATTACCTTTACCAAATTATGGAAAGATTGCACGTATTTATTTTGGAAGCTGGGAAGACACGACTGTTAGGGGAAAATTCAGGGCATTTGGTGTATTTTTCGTTCTAGATAATGTTGGAACACTTGAAGAACTCTTTTTTGATATAATTGTTGATAAACTCAACCTCTCTGAAAGTCCTTTTCAAAACGATTTAATGCAAATTTTAGAGAAATCCATCAGCAGTCGGGTCAGACCTTCATTTAATGCTGAAACCGCTATTAATCGTATTAAATCAAGACTAATAACAATTCACGACTTAACAAGAATATATAAGACACAAGAATTGAAGTTAATGGCGAGAAATCTTGGACTTACGACTTCTCGGAAATCCAAAAAGAGATTAGCCACGGATATTCTGGTTTTACTCATTAATATCGAGAAAAAATAAGTTTTACTTCATTTTTGGAAAAAATTGTTCATAACTATGGGGATTTGTTCGACACTAAAAGCGATATCTTCACCTGTAATACCATAATGAGTAACAAGACGTAATTTATTTCCCTTATTTAGAGTTAATATGCCTTTATTGCTAAGTGCATTAACCAGCTTTACCATTGGTGTTTCTAATGGACATTCTACGAAGATTATATTTGTTTCTGGTTCATTAACTATGATTGGGAGAGCTGATTCTCTTAATCCTCTAGCTAAATGCTTAGCATTGATATGGTCTTCTTCAAGACGTTTTATCCATTTTTCCTGCAGTGCAATAAGCCCCAGAATGGCGATAATTCCAGCTTGTCGCATTCCACCTCCCAGCATCTTTCGATATTTTCTTGCTTTATTGATAAATTCCTGGGAACCTACAATGATTGACCCAACAGGACACGAAAGACCCTTGGAAAGACAAAAAGACATACTATCTGCGTATTTCGTAAAATCAGTAACAGGTAATTTCATTGCGATAGCTGCATTAAAGATTCGTGCACCATCCATATGTATCTTCATATTTTCATTTTTTTTAGCAAAGGTGTTTAGATTTTTCAAATACATGGGAGGAAGTACAGTTCCGCCATGATTGTTGTGTGTGTTTTCAACACAAATTAAGGTAGTCCAAGGTTGGTGATCATCATCTCGTGGCCGAATTAACGGTTGTAGATCATCTTCTAGAGATGCTATTCCTTTATTAGAAGAATAAGGCCGTGGTGTCAGTCCTCCAACTCGAGCAGCGCTACCTACCTCATAAAATAAAATGTGACTCATTTCTTCTAGGAGAATTTCGTCTCCAGGATGAGTAGAACTGAGTAAAGAGACTAAATTGCCTTGAGTACCAGAAGATACTAACAGAGCGGATTCCTTCCCTGTAATTTTTGCTGCATTATCCTCTAATTCATTAACTGTTGGATCTTCTCCAAAGACATCGTCACCAATGTTTCGATCATTTAGGGATCTTAATGCTTCCCACATCTCTGGGGAAGGTTTGGTTACAGTATCAGACCTGAGGTCGACTATTTTGTTCTGCATTTTCTTTCACTTTTAATGATTCAGCTAGATGAGGCTTTAAATAGTATATGGATGTATCCAACAACGATGACAGAGAAAATAATTCCCATATCTATTCCAGCAGCTTGTAGTTCTTGAGAGGCAACATAAGGAATTAAAAAATCAAGAAAGAAGAAACCCAAGGAATTAAAAATAATAATGTTGATCATTGAGTCGAAATCACTAGTTACACGTCTTTTCTCTCTACTTACTAGTGAATCCACCACTTTCTACACCAATCCAAGTTGGAAAAGAGATACAAATAAAATAATTATCTTTATGAAATGATTCCTAAGTGACTCTACAAATGCTTCAGATGTGTGCTGAGTAAAATGAGAGATATAAGACGAAAAGAAAAAGCTATCACTAACCTAGATGAAATGAAACAAATCCTCCTTAGAGCTCAATATATTACTATAGCTATGTGTAAGGACAACCAACCCTATCTTGTTACTCTAAGTCATGGTTATGATCCCGAAAAAGATGTTATATTCTTCCATTGTGCAACTAAAGGAAAAAAAATAGATTATTTAACCTTAAACAACGTGGTTTGGGGACAAGCACTGATTGACCACGGATATGCTCAAGGGGCATGTGACCACCTTTACGCAACAACCCAATTTAAAGGAAAAGTGTCCTTTATTCATGATCTGGAAGAAAAAAGGCAGGCACTGAACAATATGATTCAAAAGCTCGATGAAAACCCTCAAGGAATAATTGATACTCAACTCCAAGAAAAATCCGTTACTAAAGTAACCATAGGCAGAATAAATATTGAATATATGACTGGAAAAAAGCAAAAAACCGCGAATATCTCGCTTTAATCAAACGCTTTAACGTTGTAAAGACATCCAACTTGTTACTATTAACTTTTTTTTCTTTAAGAAACTGGTATCGTGATTAAAATGGTTGAAACAAAAGAAATTGCATGGGATCTAACGCTCATCTTTAAAACTAATGAAGAAATTCAACAAACTATTGAAACAGCCAAATACGAAGCAGAAATGATTGAAAAAGATTACCGTGGGAAGATAAATTCAGCGAACACAACAGCGAATGATCTTCTTCGTTTGTTTGAACGCATAGAAAGCTTAGAGGAAAAATCAGAAGGATTATTCTTTTATGGGCAGTTAAAGGTTAGTGCAGACCAGACAAACAAAGAAGCTTTAGAACTGCAAAACACTCTGAAAAATTTTCGACTAGGAATCAAGAAAAAAATCGCTTTTGTTAAAATAGAATTAGGAAAGCTATTAGAGAGCAAGGATGAATTTCTACAATTACCAATTTTAACGAAGTATCAACACTATATGGAAAAAATTCGTAGAAAACATAAGCACAACCTTTCTGAGCCGCAAGAGCAATTAATTCTCGAGAAAGATCTAAATGGAGTAATTGCTTGGTCTCAATTTCGAGCAGAGTGGTTAGGGGGTAAACCATTCAAAGCACTAATCGATACCAAAGAAAAGACTTTTTTTTGGAGTGAAGCACAAGGTTTAATGAGATCACCAGATAGAACAAATCGAAAAAATACCATTATTGCAGTTATGGATGCTTTAAAAGAAGACGGAGACATATTTTCAGCGTCCTTACGTAGTATTTGTGCTAATCATGTAACGATGGCAAAACGTAGAAATTTTGATACTATGGCTTCAAGTTTGATTACTAATGATATCTCTCAAGAAATGATTGATAATTTATATGCAGCTATAGAGGACAATCTAGATATCTTTCATGAGATTCTACTCCTAAAGGCCAAGGTGTTAGGTACTGAAAAATTGTTAGGGGAAGACCTTTGGGCACCTATTCATCAACAGGGAGAAGATTCAGAAAAAATAACTTGGAATAAGGCAAAAGAAATAGTTACTGGAATTCTGAATGATTTCGAAGAAGAATTCGGAAAAATTGCTAACAAGATGTTTGAAGAACATCATATTGATGCTTCCCCTAGGAAAGGAAAACGAGGAGGTGCTTTTTGTTCTACAAATGATTACGCAAAAGAATGTTTCATCCTCCAGTCCTTTAATGACACGTTCGATGATTTGAGTACGCTAGCTCATGAGATGGGGCATGCGATACACGGTTATTTATCTTTAGAAGCACAAACCCTGCTTAATCAAGATATTTCATTTTGTATTGCTGAATGTGCATCAGAATTTGTGCGATTTCTGCTAATAGATAAAATGAAAGAAGTTGTTGCTGACTCTCAAAAGAGTACCATCTTATTTAACCACTTGGAAGATCTAGCAATTGTTATATTTGAGGTGGGATCACGGACGCAATTTGAGAAAAGTCTATACAGTGCTATTGAAGCAGGGGAATACTTAAATACGGAAAAAATATCAGATTTGTTTCTAAAGTCTAGAACAGATTATTTTGGAGATGCTATCGAATTCTTACCCCAACAGACGTATGATTGGATGTGGAAACCTCATTATTTCAGAATAGATTTACGATTTTATAATTATCCTTATGTATTTGCCGAATTAATAGTCCTTGCATTATATAATAAATTCAAAAGTGAAGGGGATTCCTTTAAACCAAAATTTAAAGCCTTCCTTGCTGCTGGATCATCCAAGTCACCGCAAGAATTAGTTAAAGATATGGGGATGGATCTTACAAGAAAAGAATTTTGGCAGATGGGATTGGATGAGATACGAGTCATTTTGAGAGACGTAAAAAACTTATTCTGATTTATTCTCTCTTTGAAACTCTTGGAAGGGTCTTGAGTTGAACCTTCTCGAACGCGATTTTCTTTTTGCTTATATATTTCTATAACTGATAGTATCAATAACTATATATAGGTGATAGTATCATTCATCATACGAGTTGAAATCGTTGAAATTTGATGAAGATGAACTCCAAAAATGGGAAACGGAATATAAAAAAGGCTTTAGTAAGCCATTAGTTCTGTTTGCCTTAGCTGAAAAATCAACATATCCTTATCAAGTGACAAAAACGATAAGTGGCAAAACTCGAGGCATGATTACTGTGGCGGGATCCAATATTTACCCAATTTTAAAAAAACTCGAAGAAATAGAGTTGATTTCAAGTGAAAAAGATCCAACAGACAAACGAATCTATAGCCTCACAGAGGGGGGAAAGGAGTTTCTAGATACTTTAAAACAATCCCTAAAGGAATTTGTAAGCTTAATTGAAGAAGTGATTGATTCTCACGATGAGATGAAGTAAAATGAGTGAAAATTCAAAACTAAAGACAATCGATGGATATATTGACGAAGTACGTCGCTTTATTCCTTATTCTAAAGAAAAAACACAGGAGGCTATCAAAGAACTCAGAATAGATATTGAGGCAGCACTGGTTGATGCTGATAGAAAATCTCCCTCTATAGAGTTTGGTTCCCCAAGAGAAGTGGCCTTGAATATCATGGAAAGCCATCCTGAATGGTACAGCAAACGTGCAGGGTGGTGGATTCGCTTAGGTGCGTTTTTATTTGACTTGTTTATAGAAACAATCTTGCTTGTCATTTATCTAGGTGCTGGATTTTTACTAATCATCACATTCGTGATACCTTATGATGAACTAGTACAAGAATTTGAAAAATGGGGACAAGAATCGTTTAATCATCTTGAATTATTTACTCCTGAAAAACTTCTCCTAATAATCTTAATCAGTTTTTTCAGTATCACGACGGTCATGCTTCTCTTGGGATATAACATAGTTTTAGAATACTATCTTGGAGCAACCTTTGGTAAAAAACTGCTTAAACTTTTGGTAGTTGATCAGACAGGTATTCGAATCACCTGGAAACAGGCAATCATTCGAAATCTCTCAAAGCTCCTAATCTCAGAAGAAATTTTACCATTTGATGTAGTTCTAGGCATGATTTTAGAAAAGCTTGATCCCAAAAAGACTCAGAAACAACGTGGTTTAGATATTTTAGCTGAAACAATCGTTGTCAAGCAGTAGGAGAAAAATAAAATGGCTGGAATTGCACACTTAGGCATTGGATTAGCTTTTACACTGCTAGCACCTGATATTCACGTCCTTATCTTGGTAATTTGTGCTTATCTTCTTGATATCATATTTTTCGGTTTTATGTTCGCAGGTTTGGAACAAATGCCAAAATCGGATCGAGCATCAGAAGCGTCTTGGTCTCATAGCCTTCTCATGGCTATGATTTGGACGTTTCTTGCAGCAATAATCACTTTGCTCTTTACTCATAACCTCTTTACCACTGTTATTATTGGACTTCTAGTAATCAGCCACTGGGTGATAGACTTCCTTGTCTCTCCCATGAGTTATGTGTATCCTAATGACACAGGAAAGCCACTTCATCCCTTTGGTGGGTCATCGAAAGTTGGTATGGGCTTGATGAAAACAAAACTGGGGATTATCCTCAGTGAAGGTATCCCCCTCTCATTAGGGCTGATAATCTTTATTTCAACACTAATGTAAATTATATATGGGGACAAGATAAAAAAATGAAGATTGGTATAATCTATAACACTAACAGGAAAGAAGCAACTTATCAAATAGTAGTTTGGTTAGAATCGGCTTTAGAACAGAAAGATTTTGATGTAGTAGTTGGAGAAATGAATAATTTTCAAGAATTCAACTGTGATGCGTTTATAATAGGATCTGCAGTCTATGGTTTTCATGTTGAGAAAAAATTCGAGAATTACTTGGGTGATAAAACAGATTATCTAAGAAATAAACCCATAGCTACATTTGTTGTCTGTGGTTTGACTAAATTGTCAAAGATGTATAGAAGAGGTATTTTTGAGAGTTTACCTTCAAAACCAATTAGTCATATAGCATTCAAAGGCTATTATTATCCCTCTGATATTAAAAAATGGGATTCTAATGGTCAAAAATCAAAAGCAACAGAATGGATAGATGAATTCGAAAGAATTCTTTCTATACCAAATAGAAAAAGAAACCAAAAAAAGGTGACATCATGAGTAAAATAATTCTAGTATACGCAACTCGTTGGGGTGCAACAACTGAAACTGCTAAAGAAATCATCCGAGTTATAAAAACCAAATATAATATTGACATTGATTTAATCAATCTTAAAGAAAAAAAAACTAAGAATCCTGATATTACTCCTTATGAGAATGTCATAATCGGTATCAGCGTGGCAAGATTTCGCTGGGCAAAAGAAGGGAAGAATTTTCTTAAAAAGAATAAAGCAAGACTTGTAGGAAAAGAACTATTTGTCTTCGTGTCATCTGGAGGTGCTGGGGATGCTTATCAAAAGAAAGATTTTGAAAAGTATGAAAAACTTCAGAAAAAATGGATAGATAACAATCTCGACAAATGGGGGATTCAAGCCACCTCTAGTAAAGCATTTGGAGGACGGTATGTAGGACAGTATAGTCATTTGGGAGATAACCGTGATTGGGATCAAATTCGTACATGGGCTGAAGATGTAGGCAGAATCATCAGTAAAGGAGAGAATTAAATCTTTGATAACTGACAGTAAGCTAAAATCAGTACCCATAACTCATGATAACATAATTCCGATTAAACTAGGGATTGTATATTGCTATCTTATAAAAACTGAGAATGGATATATCCTCATAGATACAGGATTTCGCAAGAAACGCAAAGACCTTGAAAAAGCACTAGAAAGAGCGGAATGTAAACTAGGAAACCTCAAGCTAATCGTTCTCACAGATCAAGATTTTAACCACACTGGTAATGCTTCCTACCTCTAGGAGAAATACAAAGCCCAGATAGCAATGCATAAAGAAGATATTGCAGCAGTCGAACGAGGAGATATGCTTTGGAATAGAAGAGGTAGAAACTTTGCTACTCGTATAATCCTTAAATTCGTGTTAATGGCGTACCGAACAGGGAGATTTGAAAAGTTCACTCCAGATATTCAGCTTGCAGATGGAGATGATCTCTCTCCATATGGTTTGGACGCCACTGTGCTTCATTTATCAGGTCATTCTAAGGGGTCGATTGGAATACTTACATCTGATGGCTTATTGTTTTGTGGCGACTTATTTATGAATTTTAAAAAACCCGATAAATCCTCATTAATTGATGACAAAGAAGATTTGAATGCTAGTATTGAAAAACTGAAAAATTTCAATATTATTTCTGTCTACCCTGGACATGGGGCTCCATTCGCACTAACGGATTATTATGAAAGAGCTAATGATTGAAATAACCGAAATCTGATAGCCAAATAGTATTCTTTGTCGTTATTATTATTTTCTCTATTACGAGATTGTTATCAACGAGTTTATGTATAGTATGAATAGAATTTATATCAAGATGAATCCTGACATGAAAAAAACTGAAGAAGAATGGAAAAAAATCCTGACAAAAGAGCAATTTTGGATACTCCGAGAAAAAGGCACAGAACGAGCTTTCACAGGGAAATACTGGAATCATTTTGAAGAAGGGGAGTATAAATGTGCTGGATGCGGAACTCTCCTCTTTGTTTCCGAAGAGAAATTTAATTCAAGCTGTGGCTGGCCTAGTTTCTCAAATCCAATCAAAGATTCTATCAAAGAAGAAAAAGATACTTCTCATGGAATGATTCGAACTGAGGTGTTGTGTACTGCATGTAGAGGACATCTGGGACATGTATTTAATGACGGCCCGAAAGAGAAAGGTGGATTACGCTATTGTATCAATTCAGCTGCAATAGAGTTTGAACCTCTGCGAGGTTAGCGAAATAAAATGAATGTCCAGAGTTTTTATCTTGAATATAGGCGCATTTTGTTAGTTATTCGTTGACTTCCCCAACAGGCTACCCAATCGAAAAGCTTACAAAACACTTTTGGAGGAAAACCAACCTTCTTTAGTTCATCCTCAATAATTTCATCAAATGAGTAGTAAATTGCAGCCTCTTGAATAATCCAATTTTTCAAGACAATAAGGTTGTTCACACCATCCCAATCAATAGTTGGAATCATCTCTTTAGTAATTGTTTTCATTTCTAGAATCCCTCTATATAGCTGTATGTCGAAAAAAGCCTCACAAGCAATCCATTTTTCATTAAGAAAACATTCACACCAAAAATGTCCGATTGGATTCGGTAACCGATTATATAAGAATTTAGGAAGAAATGACTGTAAAATTTGCCTTTCAATTTGCACATAATGAAGTCTAGCAGGAATTTCAATAGCTCTTAATAAGGCTACATGGAGATTTATCTTATTACAATAATCAACTGTTCCCCCTTTTAGAGTAGAGGAAGCTTTTTCAAAAATATCAAGTGTTGCATTAAATAGAATTTGGTCTCGCACAAAAGAAAAAATCCTTAAAGCGGATTCTTTTTGTGTTTTACAGTTAGTTGTAATTTCTTTTGCTTTTAATCGTATTCTATTATTATTACTATCACATAAAGGTGTTGATACTAAGGATCTTTCCATATTTGAACATCAGCTATGTTTAAACTAATAATTTTTGGCCCTTTAATCTTATTTTTTATCTTTTCTATTGAGTAAGTGAGTTCCTTCTTATTTGATTTCTTCATTTCGGAGAAATCCTGTTGTTGTTTGGTAGATTCATTTCAAAGCCAATTTCTTTCGATAAACTATATGAATTGATAGAAAAACAATTTCTAATACTGGATCAATCTAGAGCCAGGGTCATCTTGAAAAGTCTGTGATGAAGTTTATACTTTCGTTTTTCACATAATTGGGCTAAATTAGGATAGTCAGTGAAAGTGACGCGAATATAATCATAATCAGGTAGGCTATAAGGCTTCAGACCAACCATGAAATCATCGAAAGAAACAATGTCATCAAGTACAAACGGAAAGCAGCCAGGAAAACTGGGAGTAAATCTACAGGCTCCCACAATATCGTCATTATACTTTAGAGTGAAAACATGAAATTCATCATAAGTTAGAAACCGTTTAATCTGGGCAGCTGGGAGAGTATCAGCATATTTCTCACCAACTGGATCAATTTCATCTTCAAGGATCTCTTGACACGTATAAATATTGAGAGGTCTCAGAGAATCAAAAGGAACAAAGAAGTGCCATGTGGATCCTGAGACTATAAAACCAGATTTCATGTACAGGTTTTGAGCAACCGTATTGTGATCTTGGGTGTAAAGATGAATCTGTTTGATTACCTTGTGTTTTTGAAACCATTCAATTGCATGTTTCATAAGCAGATTTCCATAACCCTCTCCTTGATGATTTTCATCCACCCCTATTCGTCCAAGATGTCCTTCATCATCCCCAAATAGAGCTAGAATTAACTGTCCGACAATGTGACTATTTAAATCTAATGCAAAAAAACCCTCACGCTCAACTCGTTTTTTAAACCAATCCTCAGCTATCGAATCATCAGGAAAATTCTTGATATCGAACTTATGAAAAATAGGCCAATCTTCAACAGTCATAGGGCGAATTACAGGTTCATCACTCAATATAGTTAACTCCTTTATTCACTGAGCGTTCGATCTTGTAATTGATTTGGGAACAGACCTGATAGATCTCGTAATTTAATCGCATTCTGAAGATATTCTTTTATTTTTATGAAGAATCCTTTTTATTGCGAATCTCTTTAATGATTTTGTCTATTTCGTTGTCTATAGAATTATTATCAACTATCCCATTTTTAACTTCTTGAAGAATTCGTTCAATATCGTTATCTCCCCCCCCTCCGTCAGAAATCACATCTAATGTTGGATCACCTGCGGATGGAGGCACTAATTTCATAAATTGTTTCAAAATCATTCGTCGGCCGTACTGTGAACTTATTTTCTTGTAATCAAATACTTGTGTTGCTATTTGGTTAAATTTATTCTGCTGTTTGGGTGTTTGAAAGCTTTTTATTTTTCTAGATATTCTCTTGATATTCGACAAGAATTCTAATTGCACATCTAATTCTAAACTCTTTGCAAGTTGATGTCTACTTTCTTCTACAGCTCGTTTGCTGCCACTAAAATCAAGTTTTGATAGTTTTTCGTCGTATTGTTGCTGGTATGTTTGCTCTGCTACTTTAGAGTTTTCATATTCTTGTTCAATTTTTGAGGTTAATTGATCTAGTCTCTCTTGAAAATCTTCTAAACTAACTACATCTCCCTGATCCCTGAATTTGCGAATCAATTTGTCAAATGGCAGATCAAATTCCACCTTAGATACATTATTGGTATTTGTATTAACTAACTATTAGTTTTATCATTGAGGAAATATTTTTTTAATTGCTAAGAAAATAAGTCTAAATACTCTTAAATTAATTATGAACCTAGAAGAGATGGTAAAAAATGACTGAAGAATTTGAGGAATCAGAATTTGATTTTAAAGATATGACATGTGGGCAATGCGCATATTTAACAGACAAAGCATCAATTAAATATGGAGAACAAATAACTGAGAAAGAAGCAGGACTTTGCCGATTACTTGTTTTATATAAGAATTTCGCAGTTATGCTTCGAGATGAAATCGCTTGTCCCGATTTTATTCCACGAGAATAAATCATGAGTTCAGAGTCAATGATGAACCAAATTTGAAAAAGAAGAAATTATCAGATTCTTGCAAGTATAATTATTCAAGGAAGATTTTTATGGCGAATTTATGATTGATTTCCGCCTTAATTTGTGTGTATTATTGTCTAGGAGGGATTAGTTTACTTTTTTTGTATTTTCAAAAGTCTGATAGGTTATTCTACCTCCATAGAAAGATGTTATTCTGTTGCACTAGAAGCAAAACTACATAATACAATTTATTTAAGAATTCCAACGGAATTATAATTCAGTAAAGTTAGTTTTATAATAAGTTAATAGAGACAATTTAATTACTCAAGGAGGGCTACTCCTTTTGGTACTATTAAGAAGGACACAAGCAAAAAAACCATCTAGGCATGAGCAACGAGTCCTTCACTTGATAGTGATTCTTCTTATCAGTTTAACCATGCTTTCTGGGGTACTTCTGAAAAATCAAAATGAAATTGAGGATCTATATTTCGATAAGGATTTCATTACACCCCTTAAAGATGATGAGCTTTCAGAAATTCCCATTTGTTCTCCATCTCTTGATATTCAATCTTCCCAAAATCCGCATATTCTTTTTATTGTAGCAGACCCTACTTCTCTCGATCCAGTTTATGATGAACCCTTCGTTGATTTTATCAATTTAACCTTGAGGTTTAATGTGACGTGTCACGATGATAATAATAGTTATTCTTTTGAAGGATATGATGCTATTATAATTTCTGATTCAATCGCTGTAGATCAGATTAGTTCTCTTGCTAATGCAAAAATTCCCATCTTGATCATGGAATCGTTTACATGGCCAGACTTTCGAATTGCCTCAGGACGTGGTTCTGTATGGGGAAGTGATTATTATATCATGAATTCTAACCATTACATTACTTTATATGAGACAAATGGTACTTATGTTACAATTTATACCTCGGAAAATGAAATTCAATTTTTGAAAGGTTATAATAATGAACCACCTGGAACAGAGATTGTTAGCCTTGCCCGAAGAACCGATGGAAAGGACAATGAAAGAACTCTCATCACATTAGACAAAGGAAAAAAAGATTGGAACAGTGTATTGACTGCTGAGCGAAGGACATACTGGGGAGCTACTCAGGGAAATATTCTCAATCAAAAAGGGTGGGAGCTATGGAACCGAACTCTCAGATGGATCTTGTACGATGATGTAAATGGTAGTGCGATGATTAATATTAACGTTAAAGATCTGGATGATCAGGATGTACCTAATGCAGCAGTTAATCTCACGCTTTCTAATGATATCAGTCAAAAATTCAGTCAAAATACCACTGTGGACGGTTTAACTACCTTTGCAAACATTCCTTTTGGTTCCTATAATCTTACAGTGGAATTTGAAGACACAATCAATGATACATTATCCTTACTTAACATTACAGGCCAGCAAACCTTCAACTTGACCGCAAATTTCAATTTTACAGTCAGGATAGAGGAATATGTAGATAATGATCCACCGATTATCTCTAATTTTGGATTTTTTCCCTCAAATAAGACTTTTTACGCAGATATCTTTGATGCAAGTACTTTAACGCTGGTGAATCTCAGTTTATCAGCCAGTAATACATCTTTCACCAGAAACGAAAACTATTCAATGGTTACAACGGATGGGGTTCTCTATTATAATGAGACCGCAGCCCAAGATTTAGCCGCGGTAAATGTGACGTATAACATAACAGCAATCGATATTGCGGGTAACATACGAATATCTGATAATTATAGTTTTCTACTGGGAGACATTACTCCCCCTATAATCCAAGAATATAACGTGACTGATTACAAAAATGGTACTTTACAATTTTTTGCTAATATTACGGATAAACAAAGCGATATTCAGGATCCTGTTATCCTGAAAATCAATGAAAGCTTCGTAGAGATGCATTTAAATGCTTCTGGATACTGGGTATACCGCACTCAGGCCTATTACGACATCACATTGAATTACACTATATGGTCAGCTAATGATAGCATTGGGAATGAAAATGGAACAAGATTGCATTCTTTAACACCCAAGTTCGGTTTAACTATTCCAAAAGACGCTATTGAGCCACACATATGGGGTGTAAGCGATACCTTTACTGTTCATGAGAATGGTTATGTCGAATTTTTTAGTTATATCGAGGATTGGAATGAATATCAAAGCGGTACTAATATAAGCTCCATTCAATTGACTCTTTCGGTGAATGGAGCTAATAGCTCTCATCTTATGTCCCCCATTGGTGCCATAACATATTATTATGAATTTACTTTTAATTTCGAGGATACTGTCTATTATTGGGTTAACGCATCCGATCTGGCTGGAAACGTTAATCCAGGTATTATTCATGGCCCATTCATCATAAATGATAACACGATACCAATAGTATCTTACTGGGCCGAAGAATGGGGGAATGGAACAGTAGATTTTCATGCTGAAGTCATTGACTGGCCTAATAATGAAACCTCCGTTTTTGTTTCCTATACACAGAACTGGTTTGATACCCCATGGCCCAATAAAACCATGATTGAAATCTCGGAATCGCAATTCAGTGTTCGTGAAAATAACCACGAATTTCAAATTGAAAACATCTGGTATTATGTTACAGCAGTTGACTCTTCTAATAATTCCTATGAACCAACGTTGGACGAATCTTTGAATATCACTATAACAGATAAAATCCCACCAATCATCATCTTTACAATTGAAAACTCGATCCTTACTGATGGTGAAATTACAGTTACAGCTTATGCAATTGACGTATTTAGTGTCTCTAATTTTGTTAATAACACATTTTATGTCAATATGAGTTCTGATTCAACAACTATTGAGACAACAATGGATTATAATCCTATCTTACGTAATTGGTTCAAAACCCAGAACTTTCTTTATGGAGAAGAAGTAAACATTGTAATTGGCGTTCATGATGATGCTGAGAATTTCGGAAAATGTAATAAAACGATTGTCATAGATGATTTAGCTCCTCCGAATATCAAAAGACATGGATCTACAGTATATCAGAATGGTACAGTTACTATTTGGGCTGAAGTTGTCGAAGGGCCTTTTGGTAGTGGTTTAACAGAGGAAAATTCATCAGTAACGATTGAAGTCATCTATAGATCTTCTTTAAATGCCACCATGGAGTGGAATGGTTCTGGAAACTACTACGTTTATTCACTATCAGGATTTGTACCAGCAGATGTCCCAGTGTACCAAATAAAAGCAACTGATAGAAAATTGAATGCTAATTTTACTGATTTCAAACCTATATACATTCGCGACTTAACGCCCCCCATCTGTGACGACTTTGATGATGATGAATCAATTTTGAACCACTATACTTCACACTTTAACTTCTGGGTGAATGCTAGTGATCCTTTTGGAACTATTGCAGGAGTGAATCTGACAATTAATTATAGTAACGGTTCTCAATTTTGGGATCCACCTTTCACTGTGGAAATGCATTACAACGGATCATTATATGTTTATTCGACTGATATGATCCAAAATGGCTTCTATAATTATAGTATCCTTATCTTTGATGAAGCTTTCAATACTATACTTCTTAACAAAACAAATCAAAAAACGTTGGATTTTCAACCTGCTGAAATTCTAGGCTCTGGGGTGGAATATAATATTTCCAAACCTGGAGAAACAATATTTTGGGTGAAAATTCATGATCCTTTTGAAGACTACAACACTACTTTATCGGTTTATGATGATACTAATGGAAATTGGATCTTGGATGAGACATTTATGTCCTCAAATGAAACTCATGAAATTTATTGCCTTGAAATTCCTTATCTTCACAATTATTCTTATGTAATTCAAGTGAATGATGGAGGGTCTCTGTACTACGGTCCAATTCTAATCGATAATGCCAATCAAATGCCTGATCCTTGGAGGCCTGTGATCGAAGATACTGGAACTTCTCAGGACAATGGAACTGTTACTGTTTGGGCGAATATTTCAGATTGGGGTTCAGGAATTGATGAAGTTCATCTGTATTATCAATTCATATCAAGTGTTAATGGAGGAGGAGGAAGTCAAACATATGATGAAGTCCAAATGGAGTTCAACGGAAGCTTATACGTCTCTGTATTAACATTTAACGAAACAGGGGCATTAAATTGGTTTATTGAAGCTCACGATGAGATAGGAGCCACATCAGCAGAAGAAACTGAAATTATTGTTGCTGTTTCTCTTCCAAACCCATTAGCCTCTGCTATCCCAGATCCACTTTTGATAATTCTTATTATTATTGCTACTGTGGCTATTGTAATTATTCTATTATTAGGAGGAGGCACCATTCAGCGAAAAAGAAGCGTAAGATATAAGAGATTGAAGGAAATCGAAGACAAGCTATTAGTTATCTCTAATGTTTACACGATTCTAGTGAGCACAGAGGTAGGCGTTCCTATTTATACCATAACAAATATCATGTATCAAAAAGATCAAACTTTGAATGATGCTTTGAGCAGTCTTTCGGTGGGAATTGATACTTTTCTCCAATCATTTCAATCAGATTTTATACAACAGGTACAACAAGAAGATCTAGAGGTTTCGGAGACAGAAAATGGAATCAACATTCGCATGAGCGTAATTGAACAACATCAAGTCCAAGTTTTGATTGCAGCAACACCTACGTATCGAATATTTGTTTTTCTTCGAGAACATCCTACTAAATTCACGAAAGAAGCGTTTTCTCGTGCAATTGAAGATATTGAAAAGAGAGTCTCTATACAGGATCTTGGAATAGTCGATGAGAGAGTTTACGGTCCCCAGGTTGAAGCGATTCTCCATCAATATTTTCCTCTCACCTTACTTGAACCATTTGTCATTGATGCTTTAAAATTAAAAGTTCTTGATGAGGGAATAAAGAGAGGACGGAGTGATGTACCCCTTTCTAGTGCTGGAATCAGTTCACTTAAACGCTTGGTTGTTTCTCACATATTATCCAAAGGTAAAGAAGCCCAGTTTGATAAGATATTCAATGAAACCATAAAAAAAGGGACACTACTGGAATCAAGAATGCTTCTATACAATGATGCAAGAAATATCATGACTAAACTTCTTAAAATTCCCCCTGAGCAAATTTATGAAGCTCTTTGGATTGGTTGTTCTCCTGATGTAAAAATTATCATACCCCAAAGAATTTGATTCCTAGAATTAATATTATATTAGTGGGTTGGATGTTCTAACTTTTATGGCTAATTTCTTGGTTGAATCGATAAAATTTGAAATGCTTTTTGTTTTTTCCAATCCTAAGCTAGACTTTCAGATGATTTCTACTCACAAATTGGTTCAAGCTAAATTTTTGCACCCTAAGATAATTTTTCTGGGAAAATTAATGAGAATTGTTTATCAATGATCATTGGAATAGGATGAATTAGTCTTAGTACTCACAGTAAAAGCATTGTAATATCATACGATCTAAGAATTATTTGAAATTCGAATGAATACCAAGGGAGTTTTGCTGAATAATGGCATTATTGGTAAAAATATCCTTATGTGGAGATGGAGGAGTGGGAAAAACATCATTAAGAAGTAGATATTTAGGACGAGGTTTCGAGACGGATTATGTCCCGACTATTGGAACTGATTTTGTTTCAAAACAAATCATATTGAACCATGGTTCTGAATTTAAGAAGATACGATTTCAAATCTGGGACCTGGCAGGCCAACCAACTTTCCGTTCAGTAAGAACCCTGTACTATAGACATACTGTAGGAGCCTTCCTAGTTTACGACATTACCAGACCAGATACTTTGTTCAGTTTAGATAAGTGGATGAATGAACTCAGTAAGCATTCTGGTTCAACAGATATTTCAGTAATTGTGCTTGGTAATAAATCAGATTTACAAGACGAAAGTAAGGATAAGGTTAAGAGTGAGGAAGCGAGAAAGTATATTTCAGGAGAGCTCATTGCGAATTTTGATAATATCAACGAGGATATTACCTATTTTGAAACCTCAGCAAAAACAGGTGAAAATGTGGATGATTCATTCCAGAAATTAGGATTAACACTTTATAACAAATATAAAACTTGAAATATAGTTTTTTTTACCCTTGAATACTTAACCAATCAATTCTAATAATGCTTCGATTCTTGTCCATGCTTGTTCTTCACTAAAATTTCTATTATCACACATGTCTCCCTCGACAATGACTCCTGGTTTACCAGTCTCCTCAGTCACTTCTCGTCGAGTAATCGGTTGTCCTAGACTATATCGTTTACAACTTCTCATTGAGTGGTACAAGATCCCATCACATTCATAATCAGTGGTAAGGGTGCTAATCAAGTCAATTTTATGTTGAAGAGTCTTATTCAAGTAGATATTTGAATACATCATTGCAGCATCACGCAATAAATCCCCTGATTCAACAATTCTCCCCTGTTGTGACCAAGCTTGGGTATAAGTATCAACTGGGAAAACAACTCCCTTTGCGGCAAATGAATTAAAAAATTCATAAAGGTTAAACCATATTGGTATGTTATCGAACAATAGCCGATATTTTTCGGGAACTGTGATTGCTCCAAGACCCGTATCAACCCGATGTTGCACTTCGGATAGACCCTCTTCATATACTGTAATTGTTTCAAGAGTTCCTCGTTGTGCTACGACGGGGGCCATTAATAAAAACCGATCTGCACAGTTCAAAGGACTTGGTCTATTCTTACATAGTTCTAGAATTTGGGTCCATAGATCAATAGCCTGAAGAGAATTTTGCATGGTTTCAGTCATTTTCTCTTCATCTACTTTTCTCCCCATTTGTTTTTCAAGAAATTCAACATAATTCTGTAATTGGACTGTAACATATTCTAAATAATAGTTTGAAAGATGGTCTCCAGTCAAGGGGGGCGTGTCAAACAAGAATAATGGAATTTTAAAATGCCGAGATAGATCCTGATACCACTTTAGAACTGTTCCACAGATATTGTTGCCTGCAATCAACATATCTGGCCGTGCTAATCCTCCAGTGCCATTAATTTCATGCATTGGAGTAGGAGGGTCAGGAGAAAATACACTACCAAATGATGTCCGAGCATAAGCACAAAGGTCAGCATTATAACCATGGTTCTCTGCCACTTGACATAATCGGGTAGAATCTTTTGCTGCTCCCGCAATGGCTCCATATTGTTCTGGATAAAGAGGAATAATATCCATGGCAATTAAGAATTCCACAGGTGCGCCTGATGTCACCCAAGCAATCTTCTTTCCTTCATCATGTAAGAAAGGATTTTTACTCTGGAAATAATACATTGCTTGTGAATTCTTGACACTTTGAGTACTTTCAAGTCGTCGATACACACGATTACTTTCTTTACTAGACATGGTGTTTTCTCCTCTTAGGATAGCATTTCAATATATGCAGAGAGGCGTGTTTGAATCTGTTGGATGTTTGATAAATCAGGAGAAGTTTCTAAACTTAGAGAGGGAATATTAAGATCTTTCAAGCCATTTTGGATCGAAATGAATTCAAAAGAATCGGGATCACAAAACTTCATTCCAAGCAGGATTACCCCATCAACTTTATGATGACGAATTGTGTCTTCAATGCTTTTCCAGCGTTTTTTCATATCATACGCTGTTGGATCAGGGGTTCTTTCCAAGTATGCTTGGGCATATCCTTGTAAGAAACGGCTTTGGGGGATGGAAAACTTAAAATTTCTTGCCCCGAAAGACAAATCATCGGCCACAACATGTGCAAACTCAGGAATATCATCGAATAAGCGAGGGGTGTCAAACATCCCTCCAATCAAAAGGAGACGGGGAGAATCAGGTATATTAAGTTGGGACGATGTTTCAATTTGTTTGATTTTCATACTTAAATACGGATTAATGGTCTCAATGGGAAGTATATCTCCGAGAAGTAATAATTTAAAGAATTCTTGGTATCTAAGTTTTCGTTCTGAAACAAAGCTAGCAAGTTTCTGAAGATTAACCCTTTTTATATTATATAATTTTATACTATCAGAAAGCTTAAAGCCATTAGGATTATCAGGGAACTTTTCTGCTATTTTTTGAACTAATGTCTCAAATTCATTTTGCAGATATTCCATTGCAGCTTTAGTATCTATTAATACTGGAAAAGTAAGATTATATGCCCATTGATCTGGAAAGACCTTCCTCCAGATATCTGATACATTTTGAAGAGAATCACAAGTGCCTGCAGAAAAGATGATTCCATCAAAGGTGTTAAAACCTTCAGCAATCCCAATATCCATTATTTGACGTAACCAGGAGCACCCGTAGGTTTGAATGTATCGTTCAGATGCTCCCGGAATAGATGAACCGATTGATAATATCCGAATAGGATAAGTATTCAAAGCATGTAGTATTTCTACTGGAACACGATTGGTAAAGTACCCCAATAGAGGTTTTCCCTGTTGTTGGATGACCTTTAATGATTCAGTATAATTCTCGAGAAAAAAATCGGGAGGATGATTAACTAGGAGATTATTTTCGTTTTGCACTACTTCGATGGTCTTTTCTGTTTTATCAAGTTCCTTTATTTTATTTATTTTCGTTATTCTAGATCACCTATCTTATTTTGCCGATAAACCACCATCTAAAACTAGATACTGACCAGTAATATTTGACGAAGCATCAGACGCTAAGAAACAAGCTGCTGCTTTTAGATCATTTGGATGATTAAAGTGTTTTAATGGGATTCTTTCAAGCAGAGTCTCTCTCACGGGACTATCCTCACTGGTGAATACTTTAGCCATTGTATCTCCTTCTATAAAATAAGGGGTAATTGCATTTACACGAATATTCCATTTACTCCATTCTATTGCTAACTGTCGCGTTAATCCCAAAACACCAGCTTTAGAAGCAGTATATCCAATTTGACTGCCTACCTCTATTCCTTGAAAAGCTAATGTGCTACTAATATTAATAATCGTTCCACCCCCCTTAGGAATCATAAGTTCGTTTGCAACTTCTCGTGTAATTATGAATAATCCAGTAAGATTAATATCTATAACACGATGCCAAGTTGCCAAGGTTTGATCCACTGTTGGAGCATTCCAAGTGACTCCTGCGTTATTAATCAAAACATCAACATGTCCAACCTCATTTTTTATGTTTTGCACCATTGATTGAACCTGTGATTCATCCGAGATATCACACTTAAAAATGTGTATCTTTGCCAATGGAAATAATTCAGATAGACGATTCTGCTCATCTTCTAGCGAACCATGTTTCCCCCTACCACAGAATATCAATGTAGTGACTCCAGCTTCCAGAAGACCTTCATTAATAACAGTACCTATTCCTTTGGCACCCCCAGTCACCAGTGTCACTCTTCCCGTTAATTTGAATAGATCTAAAACAGATTTAGAATTCATTTTGCTAGATATCCTCCATCTACAGGAATCACAGTACCTGTTATGTATGAACTTGCTCGACTAGCCAAAAACACAATTGGCCCTTTTAACTCCCATAGCTCCCCGAAACGTCCAAAAGGACAATCAGCTAGTAACTGTTCGCGAAAAGGACTTTTCTCTCCCGTAAAATGACGGGTCATATATGAAGGAAACCAGCTTGGAGCAATAGCATTGACACGAATCCCAAGGGAAGCCCATTCAATAGCTAATTGTTTTGTCATACCAATGACACCAGCTTTGGAGGCGGAATACGCTGTGAGCCCTATTTCGCCACCAGTCATACCAGAAACACTCGATATATTTATTATTGAGCCATCTCCTTTAGGAATCAAGAATTTTTTAGCCACCTCTCGTGTAACTACGAATAGGCCTGTTAAGTTAGTATCAATAACCATATTCCAGCGATCTAAAGGCATAGTTTCCGAATCATGACCCCAACTGACCCCTGCATTATTAACAAGAGTATCGATAGAAAATCCTTTATCTCCCAAAGATTTTACGAGGTCTAGAATATCCTCCTCAATACTCACATCACACTTGATCGCCACTATTTCAGGGCCGATTTTCCCTAGTTTGGAGGAAGCTTCTTCTAACGAGCCATGTCTTCCTCTTCCACATATAGCAACAGCAGCTCCTGCTTCAGCTAATCCTTCAGCCATACTATATCCTATACCAGAAGCTCCACCAGTCACTAAAGCCTTTTTTCCCGTTAAATCAAATAGCTGCTTGACATCAGTCACAGTTTTCACTATCACCTAGATTATTCTACATGAATGTTTTTCCTACTATGGAAAATTGTAGGAGGAAGGGTATTTCCTTTTATTTATTTCACTTTTGGAAATTCAAGAGTAACTTCCCCCATATCCGTATTATACGCTCATCTTGACTCAGATCCGAAAGGGTATCATCATCACCAACAAACGTATCTAAAAGAGTTGCAGCACTAAGAGAATTAAGTCGAGACTCATGATATTGAAGAAGTTCTTCAATTAACAGTCGCTTAATTCCTGGACTCATATCTACCAGAATTGCATAGGGGGTAGCGAAAAGTTTCTTATGAAAGTCCTGTTTTAATAACAGATCTGAAGTTAAACCAGAATCAATTGCCATGAAGTAATCTTTCCCAAATACAAAGCGTAATTTGTAAATCACTGTTGTTCCAAAAGAAATGTATCGGGGTTTAGATTCAAATAATGAATGAATGAAACCAACAATTGCTGCGAAGAAACCTGCCCAAATTCCCTGGTTAGTGATATTATATGCAAAGGGGATATCAAATCCATCCAGATTAGCTATTATAGAAAAACCTTCATGAGTGGGTAACATTTCTGTTGTTCTTTCAGCAGCTTGGCGTAAGTAGTAATGGAGTAAGAGTAGTTCCTGAAATGAAAGAATTGAAAAATTTGATCCAGCCTTTCCTACTATATTATTAATACTTTCGTCTATTAAATAATCTTCATTTATATCAGCAATAATGCGTCTGAAATGTTCTTCAATTTCAGCTTGAGTGGCATCATCTACATCTGCCACCATGTTTGAGTAAAGAATACTGGCTTGACCCACTAGAACTGCTTTCATAATGATTTGGATATCTTCCGGAATGCCTCCTTCGGCTGAGATCAAGAGTAAAGTGACTGAAGGATCAGAAATTATCAAGAAAAACTTCTCTTCTAACGAAACAATAAACACTTCAGAAGCTTTTAATCCAGCATGTCCCCTAAGATCAAAAATGATACTGGCAATCCCTTCTGTACCGAAAAGCTCCTTACCTAGTTTTCCCAAGCCCATTAAAAAATTTGAGACCACTTCAAGAAATTCAGTTGACGGATTTCCAAAATGCCATTTGACTTCAGTCCCCTCTACAAAAAGAGCCCAATGTTCGGCAACTGAAGCACGTTTGCTTAAAGCCATTTATTTCGCCCCTTCAGAATTATAACTAATTAGAATATTACTTTTATATAAAGATGCACATAATAAAAATGCTACCAATATCTAAAAATATGAGTTTAAATAGTAAGAGTTCTAATCATAAGTTATTGAGGATTGAAATTGAGGGGTGACATGAAGTAGCTACCAAGAACTTCAATAAGCAATTGAATCTTGAGTATGTATCTGAAACCAAAGAAATAACTCTCCAAAAAGACCTACCAAAACTCTCTTATGCAGTAGCTTTCTATATGAGAAATGGTTTCACAGTCACTTATAATAGCGCTATTGAATGGAAGAAACTTCAGTATTGTGATTGGCATAGAATTTTCTCTCGCTTAATTGCTGCTGATCAAAGAGAAAATAGAAAACTGGGTAAATAATTTTAAGAATTTCCATAACCCATCTAAATATCACCAAAAATAAAACACTGAATCGCTATTCAATAATTTATTTTTTACTGGCATTAAACACTGTTTTTGTAATTACTGCTTGGATATTGCAGCCCTTTAGTTCAGAAGATTATAAAAATCTCTTAGCTATTAGCGGGTTTATACTCTTTGTTATTTGTGGACTCATATTGATAGCATTCGTGTTTAAGTTTAACATCCAGGCCCAAGCAAGAAGAGCTTGGTTGTTAATTTCAGCAGCAATATTTTCATGGGCAATCAGCATTTTTTACAATAATATCCTTCAAGCTGAAGTTGAAGAACCATTAATAGGGATATTACTCCGACATTTAGGTTATGTAATCTTTTTTATGGGTTTAGTGATGCAATGGAGAACCATGGAAGTTCAGGTAAAAAGGGGAGAAATACTTCTATTATTAATATTATTTGGAGTACGTTTGGTAACTGTTTTAATATTGATCTTGAAGATCCCTATAATAGTAGACATGGAAACTTTGGCTGAGACATTACTAATAGCAGCTTATCCAATAATGGATTTAATTCTCACCTTTATTTCTAGAGTGGTTTTATGGAAGGTTAAACGAAAAAAAATGGTCTTTCCATGGATTGTTTTGACTTTATTACTAGTAAACAATATGGTTCTGAATTAGCAACAGATATCAGATATCTAAGAGGGAAACCAGTCAAGAATCATCTAATTCAAAAAACTTTTATTGTTGAAAATCCACGCCTTTCTGTTTCACAATCTTCTTTTGACTGGGGAATCAGAATGAAAA
>JAEOSR010000164.1 GCA_016840285.1 Candidatus Hodarchaeota archaeon
AGAGATCGAGGGCATAAACTTCAACCCCTTCTTGAGCTAGATAGACTGTATGTCTCCCTGTCCCACACCCTAAATCCAGCACCCTCTTCATCCTTCTTCTCCTCATTTCCAGGCTTAATGCTCTAATTTTTTCATGTGGCTCTCGGTAGCTCCAAGTAATCCAACATGGCTTTCTTGAAGTAGATTCGTTCAATCTTCTCTGCATTCTCTTCCCTCTAACAATCTTCAACACTACCATAAAACGGGAAATAATCAGCATTAATGTGTTGATATGAGTAATCAGCCATTATTTTTGCTATGTTTGTCACTAAATTATAATTCCACGCTTGATATGAATATTCCGATGATATAATCTGTTCATTTAATGTTTTAATATCCGAGTTATCAATGGACATATCTGCACGGAAGTATAAATAAGTTTTTTTAGTTTTATACCAGCATAAGGAGGGTGATGCGTTTTATTATGGCAGCATATTCATAAAAGTAGTGCAAAATCGTAAACATTTGAGCTAATACTTACGCAAACGAGAAAGATAACATGTTCTCTAAGTAAAGCGTTAGTACTTTTTCTAAATCTCTGAAGAACTGATATTGCAATAGGATCTCCAATGTTTCCGAGAGCTATGATCACATTTCTTTGGAGCGACTCCTTACAAGGATCGATGAAGTCACAATGTAAGTATTATTTTTTGAACTCCTCCTCTGATATATTCAAAAGAGGTAATAAAGAGGGACTATGTTGACAGACTGGATCAAAACAAGGTATCTCTTTTTCTACAGTTTTTACATCTTTATTATAAGGGTAGACCTCTTGACAACGCAATGGTAATCTTCTTTTTTGCACGATATGTGTGAATTTCTGGAATAAGTCATTAATTGACGCAAAGAAAGAATATACTGATTGGAAATGAAAGGGAAAACAGGAGAAAACTGTAAAAGCTGTAGATTCTGTAACAAGAAGGAGGAACCATTCTGAACAAAACTAATATCAGAGTTTTAACAAATTTAGCTAATTATTATCTTTGGGCTGAAGAGAGAATTCAACAAGCTATTAATAAATTGTCAGATGAGGCATTTAATCATATCAACGAATCCATTGGAATAAGCCTACGAGGTCTCTGTGAGCACATAGCTTACAACTATGAATGGCATTTCTATTCTGAAAGTGGAGGATTTAGAGAAGTTGTTGAGAAAACCAGAAGATTATCACGAGAGGAATTGATGGATTATTGGACGAAATGAAGGAATTAAGGCAAAAGATCATTACTGAAATTCAAGACCGAGACGAGGCTTTTTACAAAGAAGCGGAAACCTTAATTGAGAAATATTATTCCAATCCTCGCTTCCAACCCGCCATAGAATCGTTTTGTGGAGGGATGTGGTCCCAGTTAACGAAACTTTTTGATTCCCAACGATGGGATTACGCCGAGTTTCAACGTTTATCTGATAACGACTTAAAAATCTAGACGTCTATGGTGAAAATTAGTGGCTGAGGACTGGGATCAAGAAATGAATCTCTCCATGATATCCAAGTTTTCAATGCAAACACATATTAATTCATATTTCAAATTTTTTTTGAAAAATAATGGTATACGATTTACAAGAAGCAATTGAAATATTATCTCGAACTCCTAAAGTACTACGAGAGTTATTGGGAGGACTGGATGATAAATGGTTAAATTTTCGAAAACATGACAAAGCATTTTCTCCATCTGATGTCATTGGACACCTAATTTCTGGGGAACAAACTGATTGGATTCCCAGAATGAAAATAATGCTTTCAAAAGATGGTTCAAAAGAATTTCCTCCTTTTGATCGCGAAGGGTTTGATAAGAACTTAGGAATTGAGGAACGATTGTCTCAATTTGAAGATCTTCGAGCAAAAAACATTGAAATTTTAAAAGATTCTGTGACTGTTAATGACCTTAACAAAACAGGTATTCATCCTGAATTTGGGGAAGTCACTTTACAACAACATTTAGCCACATGGGTTGTTCATGATTTAACCCATTTATTCCAGATCACTGAAACTTTAGCATTACATTACAAAGAATCCGTAGGTCCATGGATAGAGTATTTAAGAATTCTAAAAGTTTAATTCACTTTTGAACCAATTCTTTTTGGCTACGTGAATTTGGTTTGACACAAAATGATCAAATGATACGTACTTTAGAGTTTATGGCGTGTCTGTTCCTTTACAATGAATATTTCCTCATTCTACTCATTATTTTTGCCTTTCAAAAAACTCCTTTACCTTTGGTCTTGTTAAGAGAAAAATGATAGGTATATTACAGATTATATCAACTAAACCTGTCCAACTGTTGCGTAGCAAGCACCACCCAGCACTTCCTGGAATAAGAACAATTGCTATTATCAACGCTACCTTCCAGACCCGTCTCTCTCCTATCCA
>JAEOSR010000022.1 GCA_016840285.1 Candidatus Hodarchaeota archaeon
CTTCTCGAAATATTGTCACAACATCAATCTCAACGGCAGGAACGGCAATTGTGGTGCCATCATAATAAACATTGCCTGTAAATACGAGATTAGACGCATAGTTTGGATTGATATTATTATCATCAACACTAAAAGAAGCTACTTCGATATCATGATTGAAGTCGTATGTAGCTGAGGATGTTTGAGTAGCTGTATTTGAGCTGGTATCATTTGCCCATGCTTCGAGAAAAACAGTGTTTTCATTAGGAAAATCCCAATCTGTTTGGATTTTAAACGTTACCGTTAAATAGTCCCCGTTACGACTTGATGATGACCCTCCTGTGTCTAGGGTGATATGATTGGCGTCATCATCGTTGATTTCAATATAAGTATCCGTTCCATTGTCGTATCCAACTGAATATTCAAATGAATTAACTGTGAAATTTAGCTGTACATACTCTAAGTCCCCATACCCATCCTCATCACTTACTTTTACCTCAAAAGAATAATACTGTTCTCTTTTTGAATGGACTACTCCAGAATCGGAATCAGTAATTGAGATATTACTGACATCTATATTTACAACCCCTGCACCAAAATATGGCTGGAATTGATGAAATGATGATGGCGTATTGTGTAGAGAAGCTGGTTCTTCCGTTATTTTAGAATAATCAGTTTCTCCACCATCAGTTTCTATTTCTACTATAGTATCTTCAGTTGTATTTTCGATATTGCTTTCGAGCTGTGGATAAACCACCTGTCCTCCCGTTCCTGATAACGCCTGCAATTCAAATGCTGTTGAAAGATCTTTCACCATCTGGAGGGAAAATAATCCATTTCCTAAATCTCGGCGTTCATAAACTCGGCCAAAGAAAGTAAATCGTTCTACTCCCTCTTCATTTTGGGGAAGACCCTTCAAATAATTCTGGGTTCGATTTATCATAATTAGAGGTACGATTATAAGAGCAATAGTGATCAATATTGTTAATAGAATTCCAAATTTTCTGGGAAAAATCATCACAAGACTGAATAAACCTACAGAACCAGTTAAAAATAATAGAATAGTCTCAGGAAGATAATTATCGTAGATTCTATGAAAGTGAATTTGTTCAAATTGAACTCCCCGAAGACTTTCACTTCTATTCCATGATGAAAAGGCTAATTCAAAGTACTCAACCTCCTGAAAAGCACTCATATTGAAATTAAAATGTATTGTAGCTCCGAGGTATAAATCTCTTCCATCTATAACTTGGACAGAATCGTTTTCCCCGTCAATTGTAGCTAGCTCGAAAGGAAAAATGCTGACTGTAACATTATGCAACCCACCCCATCGAATAAATCCCGATGTTTCATAAGTAAAAAGCGTTCGTACCCTTAAAGAAAGCACTTCAAAAGGATCCTTAGGAGTTTGGAAAATAAAGCGGAATTTATAGGCATCCTGATCACTAGTAACCTCATGAATCTTCATACCTTCTTCGGACACAAAACTCTGATTGTGAAGACCTTCAGTAATAGTTCCATCCTTCCCAAATGCGAAATAATTGTATAAGGGATAAATGGTATTGTCAGGTCGGATTGCTGATACTGAAGTAATCATTAAACAAAGTAACAGCAATAATAGGCCTTTTATGAAGAATCTGTGGTATTTTAGACGCATCTACTTTATCCTCAAACCAATATGATGATAGTGATGAACTGCAAAAAATAATCTACTTGAAACGGTAATTTATATCCATTCCTGAATATATCTGTAAGAGGTTCTTCTTTAATTGAAATATACCGATATTATATTGATAATAGGGAATTTCAACTTGCAGCATATCTATTTCACTCTAACAGGGGATTTTTCGAATTTTTCCTTTTAACCTCTTCCTAATGGAGGGAAGCAATATTTCCCGCCAAATAGGTTGTTAAATTGGTGATGGTTCTTAGTTTCTTCCTAAGAAATAATGTTTTCCTTCCTCACTTATTCTGTGGGTTTTTACTTTGTTTATTAAAATAAAATTCACTCAAACTTAGAAATGAGATAGTTTGTAATTTCTGAGGGACTTCTTCCAAACAAATATAGGATAGCCTCGAATCCGTGACCTCCTGCATCTGCAATCACATCAATATCCTTGATCTTTTCATGTGGAATCGATTCAAGAGTGTTTTTCCAATCTTTATCAGCTTCTTTGGTTTCAGTTACGATTTTCTCGGACATAATCGTTTCTAGAACTTCTTTTGTGTTTCGTAAAGATATAACTGATCGATAGGGTGACCCATGTTTTTTGAAATGGATCAAGATTTGAGCGAGAGTGGGGCCTTGTTGGAATTCAGGTGATGCCACTATTTTTCCTTTCTCTTTAACTTTAACAATTCTACCTGGAAACCCAGCAATATCTATTAATTGTTGGCTGTTCTCTGTCATACTAACGAATTGACAGCCAATTTCAGGGATAATCTGGCCAAATTTTTCTTCAGTGTTGACTAATTTTTGTGCTGCTTCAAACAGTTCTCTTGTTGTTTGAAGCCTTTGGTTGAAAACTTCTGTTAGTTCAGGGGAGGGAAAACAGATATTACAATCAGGGGGAAAATCTGTGGAAGTCTTCTTTCTGTGAATATCACATAATGGGCCAGCTGTCCTAAATTGTTGGCACTCCTGGCAAATGACTTCCATAAGATCTATTGGTGACGTTGATTCACTCTTTATTCTCATTATAAGGCCAGAGACCAGCTCTTCGAAAGCAGGTCTCGATGTTATTGATGTGGACGAGTTTTTTTGGTCTTTCAAATATGATGAAACTACTGGCTGTGAGACCCCGAGAATCTTTGCAATCTCGATCTGAACATAACCAAGACTAGCCAATTCTTGAGCTATTGCTCTTCGTAGGGGAGTTAAAAAACTTGACGGGACAATTTCACAAATAAATTGCATAAAACCACAAAATTATCGTCTTTATATTTGATAGCTTATTCTTTACAATGATTAGAGCATCTTTACTATGCTTTCAAATATTACATGAAAATGACCTTCATATAAATTTGTCATAGTTCTTTAAACAACCAGTAGGAAAAAGCTAAAAGTTGATATTTTAACTCATTACTAAAAGTCATAATTTGCCGCTGATCAATAAGGTTATTTTTTCAGATGAACCACCACTCAAAGCTTTTAGAACAGATTCCTCCTATTCTTTTACCAGGAGAAATTACTTCCGCACGTTTAATCAAAGGTGGGTTGAACAACAGGAATATCCTCATCAACGAATCATGGTTAGTCAAAGAATATCTCATTAGAGATGAAGCTAGCGATCCAGTCTATTTACGTTTCCTACGTGAAAAGGATAGCCTTCTGCTGCTTAAATCCAACCGTAATACCCCACAACTGTTGAAATATTACGATGATGACATTAAATTTTTCATTACTCGTGAATGGGTTGAAGGACATACCATCACTAACGATCATCTTCAGAATAATCTGGAATCATTAGTGAATGCCATTACATCTATTCATAGCATAACTGAATCCACATCGGGGGATTTCCATTATTATGATGTAATTAAGCGATATCTTCTTGAATATAAAGGGATAGAACGTCATTACCCCACCTCACCCTCTCTGAATAGGAAGTTTTCAGATTTTCCTTCTTTTGAGAAAGCTGATCGATTTTTTAATGACCATATTCACCAACTCCAGAGTCTAAATTCAGTCAAACCTCTTGTTCGGATTCACGGAGATTTAGTCTTCTCCAATATCATTTTAACACCTAAAAATTCCAAAATCGTTCTTATAGATTGGGAGTATTCAACCCTAGCTGATCCTTGCATTGATGTGGCTTATTTTATTACTCAAAATCAGCTCACCCACACTCTTCAACAAACTCTTGTTGAGAAATTTGAAGAAAAACTAGGATATCAAATCCCTTCTAAGGTTTTAGAGTTAACCTGTGACTTAATGAATTTGATGTCAGGATTATGGTATGTAATTCAAGCAGCAAGGCTCAGATCAGCATCCACTCTCATCTCAAACCAACATTCTTCTTTTATTGAATTCCTCACCTTGGCACAAGATAGATTTCATACTTTACAGCTTATTTAAGCCTTATAGCCGCCCTATATTATCGGGCTATACTATTTAAATTGCTAAAATGAGGTTCAGATGTTTTCGATTACCTTTCATTGAGGTTGTGTAGACATGATAAAAAATGAAATAAAACCAGTTCGTGGAATATTCTTGAAGTGGGCCTTAAAAATTGCAATTTTGATTGTTTTAGCCTCGCTTATCATCGTTCAAGTCTCATCCATTAGCAATTATCCTAATTCGACACAGCAAACTCCAACTTTGACGATTTATACTTATGAATCTCTGTTAAATTGGGGATTAAACGCTACTGATGCCAACTCTCGCATATTTGACGCCTTTGAAGTCCAAGAAAATTGTAAAGTTGAATTAGAATATTTTGATGATGCAAATTCAGTCTTAGCTAAAGCAGTAGCAGAAAAAAATTCACCAAAAGCTAATATTATTATAGGTATTGATAATGTGTTGATTTATGAAGCAAAAGCTCAGGATATACTAGTTCCTTATGAAACCACTACTTTGTCTGATCTCTTGGAAAGTGCGGTTAATGGGCTGGATCCTGATCATTATGTCACCCCCTACGATTATGGCCTTATTGCAATAATTTACCACAAACATTTGGTGAATTCAACAAATGTACCAACCATCGACAATCTTAAACTTGAGGATTTACTCAACCCTAACGTGGCTCAAATATTTGTTACCGAAGATCCAACATTAAGCAGTACAGGCCTCGGTTTTCTGATGTGGACAATTGGTATATATGAAAAAGTACTTAATAGAGATTGGAAACTTTGGTGGAATGATACAAGAAATGACATTCAAATAGAAGAAAGTTGGGGTGATGCTTTTGATGTTTTTTACAATCCTGCAGCTAATCGGCCTATGGTGGTGTCTTACGGAACAGATCCTGCATATGACTACCTTTTCTATGGAGAACCTGGCGGCACACCTTCAATAGGAGCAACTGTATCTCATGAAAATAGTTCGAAGTACGGATGGCTTCAAATTGAAGGTTTAGGAATTTTAAAAGGCACAAAAAATCTTTCTCTCGCTCAAAAATTCATTGATTGGTTTACAGGGAAAACAGTTCAAGAAATAATTCCCGAAAACAACTGGATGTACCCTGCAAATACGCTTGCTGATCTTCCAGAAAGTTATAATTTTGCCATTGATCCTACAACTATTACACCTTTGAATGATTTATTTAGTCCCGATGAACTAGAAGAATCCCTTGATAAATGGCTAGAGACTTGGGAACAAGTAATAATTTTAGGTTATACACCTTCTACAACACCATTTCCTCCAAGTTTATTCATTTTAATCCCAATTTTGGTTGTTGTTATTCGTAAAAAAAGAAGTAGAAGATAATTCAGATTATCTGATTGAACACTACGAAGGTATCTTATGTGGTTCAAGCACTCCAGAATGGGTCCCCAAAAAATCGGATCATTGCCAATTCATTTAACCTAATCTTATTAACACCCCTACTAATCTCTCTTTTCTTCTTCTTCATACCCCTTCTTTTTGTTCTAATTGATGCTGTTACATCAGATTCTGGTCAGATTACATTTGAATTTTTGAGAGAAGCGTTTGCAAATCCTTTAAATCTATACTTTATACAATTTACTATAAATCAAGCTATTATCAGCTCAATCATAACGATAATCATTGGATTCCCTGGTGCTTATATATTCTCTAAGTATCAATTTACGGGAGATAGGTCTCTTAAGACGATTCTAACTGTGCCATTTGTCTTACCACCAATTGTGGTAGTATTAGGTTTTATATTGCTCCTTGGACCAAATGGAATCCTGAACTCCTTTCTGATGACCTTTTTGCATTTGCAGAATCCTCCAATCCATTTATATAAAACATTTGAAGGAATTATTTTAGTCCATGCGTTTTATAATGTCCCTATCGTTTTACATTTGGTATCTAGCGCTTGGACAAAAGCAAATGTGGACATGGAAGAAGTAGCGACCGCTCTTGGAAGTCGTAAATTCCATTACTTTCGCTATGTAACTTTCCCCCAAATTGGCTCTGCTATTCTAGCGAGTGGTATCCTTACTTTTCTTTATTGCTTTACTTCTTTTGCAATCGTCCTATCACTGGGAGGTATTCAATTTAAAACCTTAGAAGTGCAAATTTACTCATTATTTCATTATCGTTATGATTATCACCAAGCTGCAGCATTAGCCCTATTTCAATTACTCATTACTTCCGTTCTTATTATAATGTATCTTCATTTCTCTGAATCTGTTTTTAAACGTGAAAGAGGTACGGCGTTTCTATCTTCATTTTTGATCAAAATTATCCAAATTTTAGTTGTTGTGGCAATCATTGTATTTCTCCTCTATTTCCGTGTTGATTTTATACTAGTAATTTTACTAGGTCTCATTGGAGCAGGATTTTGGAAGTATGGCCGTACCACTCCTTTAACTATAGGAGAAATTCGAGACAGATCAAAGATAAGATTAAGAGGTCTTCTCACTCAAAACAAAATCCGATTTTGTATGATAGTCATCTATATCACTTCTTTAACGATTTTTCTTCTCTCTCCAATTATAATAATCTTCATTTCCGCTTTTTATGATCGTATGACTAATAATTGGGACGTTACCGCATTTTTTAGGCTTCTAGGCTTTCATTTCAATGATAAAGGTTTTATATGGGCACCAGAGTCCATTCCTGCAATTGGAGCAAACACCTCTGCAATAAATTTAATCTTCAATTCTTTGATTTTTGCTCTTGTAACATTGATATTATCAGCCTTTTTTGGAGTTTTATCTATTTATGCCATTAGAAGATCAGATTTTTTAGGAAAACATCCAGTTATGGCGTTAATTCTCTCTTGGGCTCTTATTCTTCCTTTAGTTACCTCATCTATTACCATTGGTTTAGGTATGCTCCGAACATTCGGATTTATCCGTATTTCCTCCCAAGACGCATGGATACCCATCATACTTGCACACCTTATTGCAGCTTATCCTTTTGTATCCCGAACCGTTA
>JAEOSR010000165.1 GCA_016840285.1 Candidatus Hodarchaeota archaeon
CAATAAGATTTTCACTCTTTCGTCGTGTGTAAAGATAAGGAAAGAATAAAATTATTACAGGGGATAATGTAAGGATTACAGAAGCTAAAAGGAATACAGGGTTCATTAAGGAATCTATTAACGCCATTTTTACTCATCCTATTTAGTAAAGTTTTGACTAAGGAGATTTTTTATACGAACTGATAATTATTTCGTCCTTTTTTTACCAATTAATAAAAATCATATGTTGAACGAGTCTTATTAATCTTATCAATATATAGGTTAAATCTCTTCTGATAACAGTTTAGTGTTAATCGCTCCTTATTCCTCTAATTTTTGCATTTTTAAATCTGTGATTAAAGCAGAAGCGTGGAAAGAGAGATTTAAGGAAAATATTTTCAAAAACCGTTGATCCATTATGAAAATATTGTTTCATTCTCTGAAATAATTAGAGTTTATTCAATTTTCTAATCATCAAATGAATAGTAGTAATCAACGATCCCCGTTAAAAAGAGAAAAAAAGAAAAAAAGGAAGGAGAGATTAACGACGGCGTTTGCGATACAATGTATACAGAGGAGGAAGTGCCAACAATGCTACAATGCCCTCGAATCCAGGAACACCACTAGGTTCCGATGAAGTTGTAGGTCCAGTTGTATCACCTGGTGTTGTGGTTTCACCAACTGCAGCCATTGCTGCAACTGCTGAATAGGCAGGGTCGTGGATAATTTCTCCACCATACCACTCTGGAAACTCAGTGAAAGTAAAGTAGAGCATATTGGCCATATATATACTAGCTGATCCAGGATAGGCTGTGTATGCAGATGATAATTTTCCAGCAACGAGTTTGGTGAACCTATAAGCTAATTCAAATTCGACCCTAAAGTACTCCTTAGCAACATTATCCTTAATTGCCCAGCCAATTGGAGTGAACGGTAATATTATAACTGGGCGATCCACACTTGGATCGATTCCCATAAGAGTTTGCAATCCTTTTAGCTTATAATTCGCTTTTCCAGTGAAATTAGTATAGTAGAAGGTGTTTCCACCCATCAACATATCTAATGTTGGATTCGCGCTACCAGTATTATCAGCAAATGAGGGATCTGATACACCGACTCCAAAGGTTGATGTTGCGGTCGCTACGGTCAAACCGAATCCATTTTGCATGTGGATTCGCGCTTTTGCATCATCGTCAGCATAGAATGATAAATTGGGCATAATGATTGTCACAGCGCCAGGGATACCAGCAGGAAGTCCAGTGATGGTTTGCCCCGCGAGGCCCGCAGGCACATCGAAGGTATATTGAGGGGCCGCGAGAAACGGAGTATGATTCCAGTTAGCTGTTGGAATTGTATCTTCACGTAGCACGAGGAAGTTGGTTTCTCCAATGTCATAATGGGTTGTAACTGTTCCCAAGACAATGTCATTCCCTAAAGCATCTGTCGTTTCTTCTGTTTTGAATTCATATTCATATGAAACATAGTCAAGAACCGTTGCAGCAGCAATATTCTGTCCGAATACAATACCGTTGGTAACTGTTTTCATGTAAGCCTCGAACCCTGGCCCAAAAATATTGATTCCTTTAAGTGGTTCATCGATTTTTTGCCATAACACGAACATATTACTGTATTCAATTCCAAACTTATATTCGTCATCAGCAATCTTTGTGAAGCTAGGTTTGTAATTGAAGTCCCCAATTTCGTAAGTGGAACCATTCGTGGTTAAGACATCATTTATTGCCTTAGTCAATTGTTGAACACTAAATGTGTATCCGATATAGAGTTCATCCTCCATGTCCATCTTTGTAGCATCAGTTCCTGTCCCAGCAGAATAAGCTACCAAGCACATGAAGTTATTGGTAACAAAAACATCTTTTGATCCCATAAATGGGGGTGTTTCATAATGCTGAACTAACTGTTGGAAGGGAGCTGTTGCATTGATCTCAAAAATGGATGCTTCTAGAGCCTCTACATATTCTGGTTTTATGCTTGAAAGAGCGCTAATTACGTCGTACACTTCAGGTTTCAACAAATCACCAAAGGTTAGATTAAATTCCATTTTCTCTAACGCTGAATAAGCTGTTTCGATCCCTGATGAATTCATGTAAGCCATAAAGAAATCGAGATCTTCATTAGGATTTCTATCAGCAGTCGTTGCAGTAGAAACTAGAAGATCACTAACTAAATCTGGGTCTTCTGGAGTGGGGTTGGCCCAATTTCCTGCACCTATAAGATCCACTTCAATTGCAAAATGGTCTTCACTGAAGCTATGATTTGCGTAATCCGCTGCTTTGATTGGAGTAGTAAAACTAAGGAGAGTCAGCAATAAAATTACTGAAATTCCAAAATAAACTTTCTTTTTCATAATGTAATCACCTATGATTGAACATCTATTGATGAGCCTCTTGTGAGATGGTTCTGAGTCGCATCAAAAGTCATGTTCATAGACTATTTTCTATACTTTCTTCATCCTTTAAAAAAATGATTGAAATGAA
>JAEOSR010000166.1 GCA_016840285.1 Candidatus Hodarchaeota archaeon
CAATGATTAGATCCCGACCCGTTGATTTACCCTTATCAAATTCTTGAGGATTATCTTCTTGGTTGGTCTAATATTCTGAAGAGGTTGAGAATATCTTGCCATTTTGTCCTTTCTGTTATGCAAGTGTTGATCAGGGAAGTGATTACTGCTTAAACTGCGGAAAAAAACTCCCAGACCAACAAGCTGTACCTCCAGAGCCAACTTTAGTCTGGGATACTCCTCCTTCCGAATATCCCTCAAGAACGACTCAACCTATTACTTTTAGTCCACGAATCTATCATCCTAATCTTAAGGCCCCCCTTCTTAATCGATGTATCGCGCTTGTTACTGATTACTTCCTCTATTATATATCAGGGGTTTTAATTTTTTTTCTTTTGGGAGGGACTGTAGAAGCTATAGAAATCATTCCGCGAAATTACGGTTTAATTGTTTTTACGATAATCATTATTTATGGTGTTGCAGCCCCGTATCTGTGTTTTAAAGATGGAATTCGTGAAGGTAGATCTTTAGGTAAAGGTATGACTGGGTTGAGAGTTGTGGATTTTGCCTCTGGTATGCCAGCATCTAAGTGTCAGTCTTGTGTCCGTAATTGTCTTTGTTGCTGGTTTGATCTCTATTGTTGCTTTTTTATTGCTCTTGTGGATAGGAATGGCCGACGTATTGGCGACCATGTAGCGGGGACGGTTGTAATCCTCGACCGATGATGGACAGGTCTTTGAGGTCGACATCACGATAGTGTGACAGGAAGTAGTTGCAGAGGAGAAGAACCACTTAACCATAATCGAGCGTTTTTAAAGAAAAGCTAAAGAATAAATCTGCAGAAACATAAGATTCATCTATTTTATATTCGAAGATGATTGTGAAAGAGGAAAATCATCCCCCAAAAGTTTTCTCTAATGTAATAACTGTTTATTAGTTTTAATTTCCAAAGAATTTAAATTAGTAAAATTAAAGGAGATTCAAAGTTGAAAACTGTGTCAGAGATCTTCTACATTTCTGATCTGAAAGAACGATCTTTTTAATGAACTAGCATTTTTTGATTGGGACTGAAATTTAAGAATTGGTCTGCAAGTTTTGCCAATACGATCCATTAACGTGAACTAGCCTACCACCGTAAGAACCCACTTCTACAACCATATAGTACGTTAAATGCTTGATCCTGAAGTGGTGAAAAGCTTTAAATATTATGATTCTGCTATTTACTCTATGAAAAATGATTTCTTGAGAGCTTTACCGATAATTTTCCTCATTACTTATTTTATTAGTATGGGACTTTTTCCAACTTCAGTTATCACTTTAGGAAATAGATCTACCTTCAACACTAAGGTTATTCAGGATTCTTTCGAAGAAATATCTCAAGCTGATTACTATTTTCATAATAACTACACAGATTTCGTTGAGGAACTCAAAACTCTCAATGAGTCATTTCCTGCAATAACCGATGTTTATTCATTAAATGCGAAGTACAATCATGCCCTTACCTTAGGGGGAAAAGAAATATGGTGTATTAAAATTACCAATGAAAGTACTGGGAATAATAAACCAGAAGTTCTTTTTATTGGTGGTCATCATGGGAATGAACTTGTTGGGGTAGAAAATGCCTTTTGGTATGCATACTGGTTATTAAATAATTATGATAAAGATGACCATATTTCTTATCTTGTAGATAATCGTGAAATTTACATTGTTCCCTGCGCTAATCCTGATGGGAGATATGCGAGTCCTTATCCAACTCGGGGAAATGGAAATAATGTTGATCTTAATCGTGATTATGATTATGCCCCTGAGACGATTAATAATGGACCTTTTTCTGAGATTGAAACTCAATGTATTCGTGATCTTAGTGAAGATCATCAATTTATTATCTCTATAGATTGGCATACAAATTTCTATGGAATTTTTTGCCCGTGGGGAATTTACTTTAGGGAAGCACAGCCTTGTCCAGATAATAACAGTTTTATGGATATCGCAGATCTAATGAGTTCATTTGCTGGTGATTTTGGTGAAGGACCTTATCCGAAATTCAACGCTGGTCCTCTAAATGGTAGCTGGAGAGATTGGGCTTATGCTTCCAGAACTGAATTTGGAGGATACTTCACCAATGATCCTGATGGTTATTCTGCGGGAGGCCAATTAGCATTCGTTGTAGAAGCTTCTTATTACCAATCGAATCTACAAGAAAATGAAAATGAATTAGGGGGGCCTTCGAGAGATGGGTGGGTGCCTAAAAATATTAGATTAGCACTAGTTGCAACTGATCTCGCTATGCCGTATATCAAAATCATATCGAATCCTCGAAGAATACAAGAGAAAGGTGCAAGTATTAAATTCAAATGGCAGATATATGGCTGTTTAACTGTGGATGAAACATCATTAGAATGGGCCAGTTCTAAGGATCCTGATTCTTTCGTCCCTGTGACAGACGATATAACCCTATCTGGACAATCAAGTTGGTTCGGAAAGAAATATAAGATGAATTCCCCTCCATTAGTATCTCTAGGAAAAACATATTTTCGAGTAAGAGCCAGGGTTGATGCTTATGCAAATAGTTCGTGTGGGAATGGAATAAATTCAGATATCTATTCCAGATATGCAAAAATCCGGAATTGGCCAAACTGGAGTGAAAATATGACATCTAATGGTGATGAACAGCTATTAGAAGGAAATTTATACTGGACTAGTGACATAATCG
The DNA here is from genome assembly GCA_016840285.1 of Candidatus Hodarchaeota archaeon. The sequence goes on from JAEOSR010000166.1 coordinate 2,693, forward strand.
TGATAGATGTAGTCGATGACATTACTTATTCAATTTCTTCCACTACAACAGTTACTACGACAAATTCTAAAACAATATCCAATACAGGAACAGTTAGTAATGGAACTTCTGGATTGGAAGCCCTGCCATTATTAGCAGCAGTTGTTTTCCTAACTAGTTTTTTCAAGCGAAAAAAATGAGTCACGATGGTCATTCCAGTTCTTTCTTACTATTTACTTTCTGTAAAATACTTCTCGCTATTTAGGTCGCTATAGTATGATTACATCTGACCTCTCAAAATGCAGATGTCTCTACTGTAATTCTGAAAATAGATGAAGTTACGAGATTAATTTGTCCTTTGCCCCCATTAACCCACAAAACGTCCCTTTGGAACCATTTTTGGTATCGCTGCTCTCTATGTCTTATCTCAACCTGAAGTCGAACAACTCTATACAAAATAGGGTCTAGTTCGTGTGTGGAGGGAGTTTTTCACCTTTTCTCATTTTTCTTGTGGGTATAACTTTCTGATATCCAATGTCGTTTAAAGTTGGAATGAAAGAATTTTCATCTATTGCTATTTAGAAAAACTTTTCAAGATTAGGTCAATAATACAAATGAATTAGAAAAATCAAAGTGACTTACTTGTGAATACCAAAGAATTTCTTTTATTCTGCTTATTACTTTTTATTTTTCCCCCTATTCAGTGTATTAAGGCTGAGAAATTTGTTGTTTATGATGAAAGCTTTTCTCTTAGTCCAAATGAAAATATATGGTGTAGTTTCAATATAACTAGTCTTCCAGTATACGGTCATTTTGAGGTAACCTGTAATGCTGGACTTGATCTCTATATCATGAATGAAAGCGACTCTCAGAAGTGGTTCGCTGGTGAAACAGAAATTAATGCTTTTTATCGGAAAGTTAGAAATACAAGTTTTTATTTTACCTTCTCTGGTACTGGTATTTGGTTAGTTGTCCTCGACAACACTAAAACCACGAATATTGTCAAAAATGGGAACCTAACCATTACCCTTTCAGATAAAGCACCTCCACGTGTCCTCAATGCCTATTTTGAAATGAATGATGAACTCAATCCCACCAATCTCACCTTTTATGCCGAAGTACAGGACTTAGGCTCAGGGATTGCAGAAGTCATTCTCTACTACTACTTTCGAACAAGTGGCGAGCTCAACCAAATGGGTGGGAATGGCGCTGCCCTCCTCCAAGACGACCTGGATTGGCTGAAAACGCCCATGACGACTCAAGTGTCCAACGAAACTGATCAGTTCGTCCTGTATATGGTGACTGTGGACTTTGTTGATGCAACCTCCAACCTCGACATTATCTATCGTATTTCGACCGAAGATGAGGTAGGTAATATTAATCCAGCTGCATTTGACAGCAGAGACTATCCCCAACGAATCGTTGATCAAAGATTTATCTATAGATCCCCAGGTCTCCCTGAGTGGGTTCTCCTAGTAGCTGGCCTTGCAGTGTTCGTCAGTTTTATTGGGTCTATTGTTTATGTGAAATTCCTCACAAAACGACAAATACGAGTTGTAATAAAGAATAACTCGTTCAACTGAACTGTGAATAGAGACAATTCTTGGATAAGATGTTAAATTTTCTTTGGATTAATCGATAAATAACATAAATCATTGATTATTTGTCACATATATGGTAAAAATCAAATCAATCAACAATTTTACGACATAAATACCTCAATATCTCAATTATAGAATATTGAAAGTAATGATATAGCTTATCGAAAAACTAGTACTAATGGTACAACAGCAAGTTATTCCAATTTCTGATGCAAAAACTCACGAAGAGATCCATGATTGTCATATAAGTAATACTGGTGCAATCTACCTTTTTGTACAAGAATTACGAAATCGATGGGCTACTTTCATATGGATTTCTCTTGATGATGGTCAAAGTTGGAGTAAAAACCAAGTAACACCTTATGACAATAGTGGCTGGGGAGCGGTTTTCACTAATAATGAAAACTTATACGTGATGTATGAACGAGAACTGGATTTATATCTAGTCCACTCCTCTAATTTTGGGTATGATTGGTCTTCAACACAACTTTTTACATCAGAAGAGTACCAAAATCGCCATCCTCGCTGCTACACTATTTCGGATGAAATAGCATATATTGTTTGGTCTTCGAATCGAACTGGTGATTGGGAAGTTTATTTAAAAGTTATTACTTACAATTCTATTGCAGGACAGAGTGATTTTCCAGGTAATCTATTACCACTTGTACCCTTGTTTTCTTTTATCTTCTTGAGTCTTATACTATTATTTGTATCAGTTATCATATTCAAACAAATTTTTAGTGACATAAAAGGGAAAATGAGAATTCAATCTGATACTACAGCAATTTTTAAGTTATTATCCTTTTTTTTCTTTCTGTTTGGTAAGGTTCTAGTAGACCCTACAATTCGACGTCTATCAATTTCGCAAGTTCAAGAAAATTATACTCGATTATTAATTCTAAGGTTATTAGAGGATTATGATTTCTTACATTTCCGAGAACTCCTACGTAAAACAAAAACTGGGACAGCTCACCTCAAATGGCATATTAAAGTTCTTGAAGATTTTGGATTTATTAACGAGATAAGATTTGGTCAATATTTGATCTATCATCTGATCGAAAAACCTCCGAATTCTTCATACATCAAAACATATTTCAGTTTAACCTCAGAAACAGCAATAAAAATTGCATCATCATTTTTAGAATTTAAAGTATGGTCTATTAATGATTTAGCTAGCGTACTTAAGATACCAAAAAGGAATGTTGCCTATCACTGTGAAAATCTGCATCTTTCAGGAATTCTTGCGAAAAGTGATAAAAATCGTCTTTCTTTGAATTTTGAATATAAAAACTGGGTAGAAAAAGTGGTTTTAAGTAAAAAAACATTAAATTGACGAGATTCGTAAATCCTTGTTTTTAAAAATACAGAACTAATTTCAATCCTGCCACTAACCGTACCTAGTGAGGTAAAATAGTGAGATCTCAACTGTATTTAGAAAATTACCTTTTGCGAATGTTAATTTGCTAGTTTGGAAAAGAAAGCATAAGACGGATTTTTGATTTTAAAGTATCAAGCAATGGGGGTAGTAGAAGGGAGATAGAAAATTCCAAATTCATTAATCCATTAGTTCATGACAATACATGGGTGTTTTTCATGGTATTTGGACTTTAACCGTTGGTTATCTTAAGAAAATTATATACTGAAGAATTTAACTTTTAGGATAAACTTACATGTAATTAAATTTGTAAAATTCGATAGAAAAACAGATAATATTATTTAATACTTTTTTTACATGGTCTATTTCATTTAAATGTAATGTTCTTATGAGAGGATTCTCTTAGAGGATACTGTTATTAAAGGATAAACTTACTTCATTTTGAATAAGATTAAGAAGGATTTTCCATGAATAAAAGTTCTAATTTATCTAGAAGAATTTTGGACATTCAAAAATCGGCTATTCATGAAATGACACGTCTTTCCAAGAAATTTGAAGATGTGGCTTTTTTATCATGGGCAAAACCAACATCTGGGGCACCTGAATTCATAAGAGCAGCAGCTATCGACGCAATTAAAAATGGGTTGGTGGATGGATATTCTGAAAGCTTGGGTATAATAGAATTACGTGAAGAAATTGTAAAGAAGGTAAAAAGCTACAACCAGATTGATGCAACACCCCAACAGATCTTAGTCACGGTAGGAGCAATTGAAGGATTAGCTGCAGGAATTATGGCTTCAATTGATCCTGGTGATGAGGTAATCTTACCTGATCCAACATATTCGACTCATATTCGTCAGGTAATTCTAGCGTCAGGAAAACCTATTTTAGTACCCTTAATTGAAGAGGAGGGATTTAGACTCAATATTGACGAAATTAGAAAAGCAATTACCTCAAAAACAAAAGCGATAATGTACTGTTCCCCAGCTAATCCTACAGGAGCAGTTTTTACAGAAAAACAACTTAGTGAGTTGGCTGACCTTGCTCTTGAATACAGTTTAATGGTTATTACAGATGAAGCTTATGAATATTTCACTTATGATGGCTATAAACATTTTAGTATTGGGTCTATAGACGAAATGAGAAATCATACAATAAGTTGCTTCACCTTTACTAAGAATTATGCCATGACTGGATGGAGAATTGGGTATTTACATGCAAATGAAGAATTTATTCCTCATTTAAATAAAGCCCATATACCTTTTGCAATATGTGCACCAGTTATTTCCCAATATGCTGCTTTAGCTGCATTAAAAGGACCACAGAACTGTATCGAAGATTTTAGAAATCATTATTTAGAAGCGAGGAATTTAATGTGCAAGAGATTAGATGAACTCGCATCTGTTTTTTCCTATCAAAAACCAAGAGGATCATATTTGATGTTCCCAAAAATATTGATAAATGAAGGTAAAGATTCAGTAGCTTTTTGTAAAAAATTATTAAGAGAAATAAAAGTTTCAACGACCCCAGGTATTGCATTTGGACCTTCTGGTGAGAGCCACATGCGATTATCATTCTGTGTTCCTTTAGATATGATAAATAAAGCATTTGATAGAATGGATAGATTCTTTAGCTAGATTGTACTTTTTATATGGTAGAATCAACCTGTTAATTAGAAATCTCTCAATATTACGTATGAGCTATAAAGACCAAATCCATTAATAATACTATCATAATGTATGCAAAATCAATGATTATTGCTTTTAAAGATTTCAAGGAGTTCATTATATTTCACTTCACAATCCTTTTTACAAATATTCTCACCTAAATCAATTTTGACTGTGCTGAAATTAATGCGAAAAATTGGTTTTTCGTTTCAGGTTAGTTCTAGAACATCAATTAATCTTGAAAAAGTTCTTACTGCAGGTTTTACACACATTGAGCTGAAATGGGACAATTTTTCCTCTCAATCTGAACAGAAGAAAATTATTACTTTTTTATTAAATCAAGACTTGGGAGGACTCACCTTTTCTCTTCACACACCATTAAAAAACATTAATATTGGATCTTTATCGGAAATTAAGCGTAAACAATCAGTCATCTGTGTAACCGAGGCAATACGCGTAGCAAAGGAGTTAGAGACCATATTTGTTGTATTACACGGGGGTAAGATCCCTGCTGGATTACCAAGAGATCAAAAATCAACGGAAAAAGCGTATCAGACGCAGTTAAAATCGCTTCAAGAAATTCATTCATTCTGTAAAGAACAAGGAATGGTACTCGCCCTTGAAAATGGGTATTCAATAAAAGACTTGGGATTATTAACAACCATTGATGAGATGGCTCAATTAAATGACCTTATTGATGATCTATCTTTTGTTCTAGATATTGGCCATTTTATCCTCAATAATCCTTTATCAAGTATTCAGATACAACTCAAGAAGCATCCCTCCCTTCGATTTAGTGCCATTCATTTACATGATAATAACCAAACCGCTGATGATCATTTAGCACTAGGACAAGGAATTCTTCTCCAACAAAAGAAAGAATTGAAAGCTATTCTAAAATCACTAAATAATTGTCCAATTATTATCGAAAGTACAGGATTAAAAGCTTCTCTATTAACTAAGGCTAGGCTTCTTCAAAATGATCTTCTAAACTAGCTTTGTTCATTATTTAGATCGTTTTTCGCTTGGATTATTCGTAGGAATACAGCCCCGTGTGTAAGTATAGTAAGGAGAAACAGACAAAGAGGAATTGTCCAAAGAGTAAGAATGGAGCTTATCCCTGCAAGAAAAATAAGTAGCAATCGCGTGTCTCGGCCTTGAATTGTGCGGGGAAAATGAAGATCGGTTTTAGTTTCTGTTTTAGCTGCAGTATAACTGACAAGAAAAGACCCTGACATAGAGGTCGTAGCTAAGAGGAGAACCCACGGAGGTGAAAGTAAAAGCAATGAGAAGTAAGCCATAGATGTTAATATAGCAAAATCGATATAACGATCGAGAACTGAGTCAAAAAACCCTCCAAAAAAGGTCTCCTTTCCTGTGGCACGAGCTATTTCCCCATCAGACCCATCAATGATGCTTGAAGTTTGGATGAGAATTCCTCCTATAACTGGTTGGTATCCTCCAAAAAAAACCGCTCCCATAAACCCAAATGTTGCGGAAATAATTGAAATCAGATTGGGGTTGCAATTTGGCCAGATACGAAGGATGCCAGCGGATAAAGGGCGGGAAAAACTCCTATTTACATATTGAGAGACTAGTCCATCGTTCTTAGCTGGCACTTAATCATCATCCACTTGGTAACTCTTAAACGCCTCTAGGTAGGTGGTGGAAGTATAAAGAGGACAGATTTGAGAGACCGTCACCAGTTTTTGGTCTGATAAAGCTGGAGTCATGTAATCTAAAAGTCGTTCCTCTGCGTGATGTAAATCTGTAAATGTATCAATATCTGCCCAAGCACACCCCGAAACATCAATGCCTTTGACATAATCCCCGCATCGAATCATTTCAGTAACTCCATCAGTAAGAGTAAGATATTTCTTAGAGACCTGATTTAACCTGTTAAAAATTAAAGGAGAAAGGAAAAATAGTCCTGTGTCAAACGCAGTCCAGTTCAAGAGATGTTTTCCGATTCGGATAATCCGATTTTTCTGATTTAATAAGACTTTAGTTGCATCGTCTACTTGAATGGTTGGATCTGGGGTCGTGTCAATACACAATGAGAGGTCAAATTCCTTCTCAATCCCCATTTTAAGTGTTTGATAAGTTCTATCTTCAAAGAGATGATCGCACATGGTTAAGAAAAAGGGCTCTGTAATCGAAGATTCCAGTGCGAGGAGGGAGTGTCCATTGCCCTGTTTGTAGTTTGGCGCTTCTAGACAAAGCAGTTCACATGAGAAAGAATAGCTGAGTTGGTTAATGTAATCAGCAAGAAGCTTTTTCTTATAACCAGTCACAACAAGGATTTTATCCAATTCTGGGAAGTTATCCATGATATTATACAGAGCATAATCAATAAGGGGTCGGCCCCCGAGTTCTATCAGAGGTTTAGGGATAGAAGAAGTAGTACTATTAAATCGAGAGCCCAAACCAGCTGCTAAAATTACGAAAGTACCGCTGAAAGTGCACACCTCTTTCCTAAATCCATAACAATTGTTTATATATATAACAATTGTTTATTTTTATATCTTCTTCTTCTTCTTTTTAGTAAAACTAAACTAAATCATGTTCTCGAAGACTTGATAAATGTCTTGAGATTTTCGGGTTTGATAGATTCATATCTTTGGCGATATTTGTGTTGTACATCAAAAGATAAATGACATTTAGACTATATAAAGAAAACATAAAGATTTTCATGAACATAACGTTGGTATTACACACGAACCTCCGTATATTCCTAAAATCTCATGTTTGCACAAAAGCACCAGATGGTACTTGTTGAATAGTTCTCTAGTACTGAAACGAGACTTTTTATTGATATAGAATTAGAACTTGTCAGAATAACAAAATAAAATCATCCTCAATTAGACATTGAACTAATAATCATTTATCTTAATAGTATTCCATGCTATCTCACAGGCTTCAGTAATATGATTCTCATCCATGTTAATCACCCCCTCAAAATGGAAGTTTAGTAAAGTGATGATTGGGAAAAAAGCGAAAGATGTCAGAAGTGGAATTGAGAGATTTTTGATAATATGTTCTTTTATACCCCGTTGAAAAAGATTATTGACATAATTATACAATTCAAAATCTTCAGGTTTGATATTTTCCATCATTGGGGTCTGTTCGAATTTTTCACGGTAAATGAGATAATCAGGGTGGTTAAGATTATATGAGAAGGAATTGATCCAGATAGATTTGAAGACTTGTTCAATGTCCATCTCTTCACGTACCCCTTGTAATGCACCGTTACTCATGTCAGTTCTTATTTTTGTATATAGTTTAGTGAAGAGGTCTTTCCTGTTCTTGAAATGGATGTAAATTGTAGCTGGAGAGATGTTAGCTTGTTTAGCAATCTTGGAGATCGAAATACCAGTAAATCCTAGCTCTTTTACCAGTTTAAGCGAAGTATTGATAATGGCATTATATTTGGTTTGATCTTTAGGCCTCATTCTACGCGAAAATCTCCTTTAAGTTAAATTCATGAGGATTAGTCAGGAATAGAAACATATATAAGTGAACGTTCATTCACTTAAAAATGAATCCATATGGTGAATGAATGCTCATTCGCTTAAAAAAGTGAAAGAAATGAACTGGAAAAAATCTGAAAAAATCAATAATGAAAGTTTAAAAGACTCAGGAAAACCCCTGATGAAACGTCTGATACAAATTAGCCTACCATTAGTGTTGATCACAGCCACTCTCGTGATACTACTATTGGAATTATCTGGATATCCTGGTACAATGGATGACACTCAACTAGGATTTAGTGCCGAAATAATTAAAGCACATTTTGCCATGATGAAATCTGAGGATATTATATTCTTTATTCTAGGAAATCTCGTGGATTATGCGTTCATGATCGCTTATGGTTGCTTTTTCTATAGTAGTGCTAGATATCTTTCATGGAATTATCAACAAGGAAGTTTACCTCTGAAAGTAAGTAGGATGTTTGCATGGATTGGAGCGTTAAGTGCTATCTGTGATGCAGTAGAAAATGTATTCCTCCTTTCGATGACTGTTAATCCTGTGGGTTTTCCAAGCTGGCTTGCTATAGCACATTCGACATTCGCACTTCTCAAATTCATTCTTATGTATCTGACTGTAGGTTGGTTAATCCTCTCCTTCGTTTTAAACAAAATTCCCTTAACATCAAAGAGAATAAACAATAAAGTTCCAACATATCTTGTGAAATGAGGAATTTTCAAATATATTGAAATGCTATTCCATAGAAAAAATGAAATTCAATAAAAATTGGTGAATAATGATGAATACAAATACTTCTGGCTTAATTAAAACCATTACATTTAGAAGTGTAAATTGTTACCTTATAAAAACCAAAGCTGGGTATATTTTGGTTGACACTGGGTATTCTAATCAACGTAACAATATTGAAAATGCCCTTGATAGCGCGGGTGTCCAACCTGGGAACTTAACGTTAATCTTACTAACTCACGGAGATTTTGACCATACAGGTAATGGTAAATATCTCCGTGAAAAATATCAGAGCAAAATAGCGATGCATAAAGACGATTTAGGAATGGTTGAACATGGAGATCTCTTCTATTCCAGAACAGGTAGTAATATAATTATTAGAAAACTTGCTAAAATGATATTACCATTATTAAGAATGAACTTGAAGAAAAGCGATCATTTTACCCCAGATATATATCTCGAAGAAGGGGATGATCTTTCTGAGTATGGTTTTAGTGCCAAAGTTGTTCATACCCCTGGACACTCCAGGGGGTCTATTGGATTCCTTACAACGGAGGGTGATCTGTTTATCGGCGACTTACTCGAAAATAACGAAAAACGAGGACCAGTTAAGGGCTCTCTGATCGATAATTCTATGGATTTAGATGCCAGTATCGATAAACTGATAAATTTATCATTAAATACTGTATATCCTGGTCATGGTAACCCATTCCCGATGGAAGACTTCATAAAAAACTACAGATAACACGATATCATTAAATATCGATTTTTTTTCGTCTTTTTTTTTCCATACCACTACATTTAATGATATTCGGTGGACTAGCACAAGATATTCAAAAACAATTGAATATTGATTAAGAATATAAAGGAAGAACCAAGTAATGTGTTGGAACAATAACCAAATGCAAGCTGTCGATGTCCCCTTCAGTCCAGACAATCCTAATACTTGGAATCCAATGCTTCCTATGAGTATACAAGAAAATAACATTACTTCAGTACGTCGAACATCTGAACAAAACCAACAACCTCCTCCACCTCAACAATTTAGTGGTATTTCCATATTTATTGGAGAATATTTTAATGTTGATCTATGGATTGAGGACTAGATCTAACTCTAGTTAATGCGTATGTAGGAGAAGATTGCTGCCATTTCATATAATATTGGGAAGAGGAATACCCTATTTCTAAATCAAAAATTTCTATAAACAGATATCGTTGGGTATGTTAAGCGTTTTATATAAAATGATAAATGATTTCACATATATCACACGATATTTTTATTTAATTCTTCTTTACTCTTGATTCTTGATAATATCTGGATGGGAAAGAGAAAGATGATTTGATTATCATTGAAAAAACGAATGTTTTGACCCACCATAGGATTCTGAGTGGATTGATATGGACCTTCAAGGACCAGCATATGGGACATGAAAAGGCTCCCTATTTTCTAATCCAATTTTCCCAATATATAATAACGTAAAATTCGCCCATATAATAAATCCAAAACCAGGTAAAATGAAAAATACTCCTATGATATTATAAGGAATAGGAAAAAAGGGATCAATTGGAAAAATAACATCTAAAAAGAGTTGATAATTTAGTTCAATAAAATATGCTAGAATAGTACTCAATATAGTAGCTACTATCACAATCCAGAGTAATGATTTTATCTCAATAGGTTCAGCTTTTCCTTCATTCTTTTTACCAATTAAATTCTGTTATTTTATTATTTAATTTGTTGATGTACCGTATTGGTACAATAGCTTTCTCAACTAGCTGATCAATTTGAAATATGTAGAAGTTGATTCCCTCATACTTCAGCATTCAAATTCTTCTAAGTCTAATTCAATAGGTGCTGTTCTCGCCAAGATCATTACTCCTAGAATTGCAGCTATAAGCGATGCAATTAAGACAGTGAATTTTTGCATTGTCAAAAGTACTGGGTCGGATAATGCTAGATTTCCAATAAATAGGGCCATAGTAAAGCCTATCCCTGCTAGAAAAGAGACACCTATAATATGCATCCACGTAAGGCCTGAGGGTAATGAGGTAATTCCTGATTTCACTGCAATCCAGGTTGCTAAATTAATCCCTAAGGGCTTTCCAACAATTAAACCAAAGAAAATACCTAATTCAATCGGGTGGATAGTTGAAGGAATATCCCCTAATAAAACACCGGAGTTTGCAAGAATAAAAATAGGAATTACTGCAAAAGCAACCCAATAATGCAAAAAACGCTCATATCTTTGGAGTGGAGGTTCTACATTTTGACACGCAGTTTCCATTGCTTTTATTGCTGACTGTTGCTTCTGATTTAGTAAAACTCCCGAACCACATTTTCCAGACGTTTGAAATTCTTCCAGAATAAGCTGAGTTTTTACAATAAAGCTATCAGCATCTACTTTATTTCGGGCAGGAATGGTAAAAGCAAGTAAGACACCTGCTATCGTTGCATGAATTCCAGATTGAAGGATAAAAAACCATAGAGCGACACCACAGATAATATAAACACTAGGCTTTTGAATATTGAGTCTATTAAAGAATATCAACACGAGAAATATACCTAATGCTATAAGGAGAATTGTCTGGTCAATATTCGAGCTATAAAAGATCGCAATTATTAACACTGCTCCAATATCATCAATGATTGCAACTCCTGTAATAAAAACTTTTAGAGGGAACGGAGCTCGCTTCCCCATTAATGCTAGAATGCCCAATGTGAATGCAATATCCGTAGCCATGGGAATTCCCCACCCTGAAAGACTTTCAGGGGAATTAAGGTTAAACATTATATAGATTAACGCGGGGACAATCATACCTCCTAAGGCGGCTATTATAGGAAGTGATGCCTTTCGTAATGAATTTAGTTCACCTGTGAGGATTTCACGTTTGATTTCTAATCCAATAACGAAGAAAAAGATGGCCATGATACCATCATTAATCCATAGGGAAATACTTTTCTCCAGACCAATTTCACCGACTTTAACCGTCATTTTTTTACTCCAGAAGTCATTATAGGCTTCATATAAAATGAAATTAGTCAGAAATAGGGCAAACAAGGTACAGAGTATTAGAATTATTCCACTAAGTTGTTCTGTATTTGAAAATTCTTTAAAAGGTTTTAAAATCCGTTCTGGTAGTCTAG
>JAEOSR010000167.1 GCA_016840285.1 Candidatus Hodarchaeota archaeon
CTGGATACTGTTTTTTTATTTTTCGAAATGTTACACATACAGGATATAGAATAATTAGACCAATTATCCACACTAAAAATGTGACAAGGAGAGAGAGAAATAATGAACCTCCAAATAAGGTTCCAATAAATGAATAATGAGTTATTTCGCCTGAAAGTATACTGATTAACCCTGGAACAGCCCCATAAGAAAATTGTTATTTGTTTACCTTATGAAAATTTGGATTACGGAATCATTTTAGAGGTTAGCTTGAGGTAATTTGTTATCAGTGTTAAAATGTAGACCCATTGAAGTCGAAGGTGAATTTATTGGCCTTAAAACTCGTTTAAACATTAATAGTTCGTGCTCCTTCAACAAAAATAAGACCCCTCTGACCAACGTCTCGTCCTTGATCATGATCATCAGCGAAAGAACACGAAACATTCCAACCTACTGATGCAAAAAACGATGGAATAGCTTTTTTATCAAGACCCCATTTAAAATATCTGGTAAATGGGCCAAAAACGAGGTCAGCAAGAGCTGGAACGCAAATGTCTACGAAAATTTGGCTGTTCTCGGAACTTATCTCTGCAGTTTTCTTGAGTAGTGAAGCAATTAACTTCTGTTCCATGTAATAAGCAAGTCCTTCCAGCACCCAGAAAGTGGGCGTATCAGTAGAGAAGCCCCTTTCTATCAATAGAGAAGCCCAGTTGGCTTTGGAAAGATCTACAGAGATACATACAAGATCACATAACGATTTTTCATTTTTCATTATCGTTTCTTTATACTTGGTCACAGTAGAAAAATCGAGCTCGAAGAAGGTGTGCTTATTCATCTGTAGGACATCCAAACGATAAGCTCGGGTGTCTAAACCAGCTCCTAAAAGAACAATCTGTGATTCCTTGTTTCTACTGCACCACGGTATTAGCAGGTTATTTTCTATAAAGTATGAACGTACTAATGAGTAATCACCCCTTTGGGCAACGAATTTATGTTTATTAGCATACGCTATCATATCACCTGCTAGACGCTCTGCGAAAGGATCAATGATCAGGGGGGAATCTTTTTTGTATTCTTGAGAGCGATAGTAAGCCATAAGGCGAGCAGTGAATGGCAACGCGGTACTTTCATCATCAGTCGGACGATGGAGATTGCTAGATACCTGTTCCATCCGTAGCCATGTCTGGGCTTTTTGAATGTCTCCTAAATTTTCCCTCGTGCTCTCATTCTCCTGCATTATACTCTCAAATTGTTCAAGTGAGTCTACATCATTAATCTCTTGCTTTACGATCTGAGCTAGTGATGATATCATGTTGATTTCCCCAATATTCCGTAATTTTTGGCTCTCCTCGTATAAAATTGTGTTAGAGAATTGCCATCCCTCTAAGCCTTTTGCACTACAATAAACTAGTTCTAAGATTGCTTTGAGATATCCCACTACATGTGCTTCTTTTTCTTCAGCAGATCTCTCTCGGATGACGAGTGCAGTGTCGAGAGGATCTCTTAACAATCTGGGGGAAATTAGACCAACCTCCAAAGGATCTCTCAATCCTTCTAAGATAATTTTCTTCAGAGAAGGCTTGGATTTCTTCACAAAGTCGAGATAAGCAGAAAATCCTGCTTCAGGATCCCCAATGTAAGTTTCAACAATCCCCTCAACTTCAGGGAGGATCTTCTTCGTGAGTTTTATTGCAAAAATTTGTAGTTCGGGGTCTATCAGCATCACCAAGATATTCTAGAATGGTTTTTTCAACTTTTATCCAAAGGTTACATAACTGAGAAAATCTAGTGAATATGTGTGATTAAATACATATGAAGACAATAAAGATTACCCTTTATAGTAGTATGGTTTTTAACATCTCTATTCGACCAACAGTAAGATACGACAATGCACGAACAATGTGAATTTGATTTACAGACAGTTCACCTATTAATTTATGACGATACTTCCTTTCAATGAGGTCTACAAGTGTAGGGGCTCCCTTTGTTAAAGTTCTTATGATTGATATGTGTGGGACATAATCAAAAGGTTTTTCTATTAAATAAGGTAGTTTCTTATGAATAGCTTCAAAGATTCTCTGAAGACTATTGGTCTGATCAACTACTTGAATAAAAATCGTCCTTAGAAAGCAATTAAGGCCTTTCAACTCAATTTTAAATGGATAGCAACCTGAAACCACCTCTTCAATCCCATCGTTCATTTGATCTAGATCTACCTGATCTTCCCAACCAAGCTCTTCGAGTGTGATATGAAAAAAATTAGCGTGATGGTATTGCTGGTTTGGATCCATTTTCTCAAACTCAGCCTGGATTAGTTGAATAGGTTCCCAAATTTCTGGAGGAATTTTGAAAACAACAGCATAGAAAGCTGGATTATCCTTGTTATATATTTTTCGGCCATAAAACATTGTTTTCTCTTCTTGTGACTGACTGATTTGGCCTTTTCTCATGATAGAACTATATTTGTCCCAAATTTCATTGTATTTACGTAATTGATGTTCCAAAACCAAATTTTCACCTTTATTAATTGACTAAATCGTGATCCGATTTTTTCACTAGATTTATCCAAATTCTTGATGGTACTGAATACTTTTGTTTTATAAAATGTTTCCTCCTTCTTTTCACGAATAATCAGTAATGTAAAAATCTTCTGAATATCATATAAACATCCAGATTCACGTTGTTAGTGCCTCTAAAATTGATTTTTTATACTCTGAAAGAGTTAAGTTGCTTTAGTTGATTATTCAATGAATAATGATATCTTCAACCTATCCAGAGGTAATATCGATGTTCTATACACAATCGATGTGATGACGAGGAAGGATGAATTATGAGATATATATTGAAACATACATTTCAGGCAATTAGTCGTAGGAAACGTAATTTTTGTCTTACTGCTTTTGTGATAGCACTTGGGATTTCATTAGTTGTCCAGACACAGATTTTAGGAACCACGGTTGGAAGAAACTATGAAGAAATCCTCGTTGAATCATTTGGAAACACCGACATATTTATTTTTTCACTTAATGAGATTTATTTCTCTCAAAATGTCTCAGACGTCTTAATTCAAGAATTAAGTTCAGATTTTAAAGGTATTTTCCCGCAGATTGCTTTTTCAACGACTGCTTATTATCCAGAGAAGGGACAGTTTGAACAAGGAGTGAGAGTCGAGACGATTGGATCAGATTTTAATGGAAGCTTCTGGGGACATATTTATTCAAATTCAACTGGAGAAAAACTAAATGTTGCTTCATTACAAGAAGATGAGATTATTATTTCTCCCGAGTTGGCTGATTCATTAGATGCAAGGATTGGTGCTCAAATAACAGTATCATTACGAGATGAGCGTGGAAATCCAATTTTTCATAATGTTACAATTAAAAATATCTATAGTTATAGGGAATACGGAAGAACAGGGGATCCTAATGATTTTCGACGAATTTTCATGAGTGAACAAGGAGTTCAAACAATCATTCCCAGTAGTTTAGATCGGCCAATTACACAAATCTCAGTTGGAATAGAAGATCACAATGAGAACTCCTTTTTGGGACGAGAACGGAGTGATGAAGCGAAAAGCCAAATTGAGACAGTTCTAGACAAAAATTTCCAAAATCTTATGCTTATAACCGCTACCATAAGAGAAGATAATAGAGAGGGACTTGAAGAGGGAGTATCGGGCCTTGCTAGTACTTTTCAGATGTTTGGCATTGTAGTAGTGATTGCAGGTTTATTATTGATCACTAATATTCAATTAATGAACATGGAAGAACGTGAGCAACAAATTGGAATGTTGCGGGCAATTGGTGCGAAGAAACGAGATATTTTCGTTTCTTATTCTCTCGAAACTATACTAACAGGAGTGTTAGGAGGTATTTTTGGTCTTATTCTAGGTATAGGGGTTGGTATCTGGTTAAATGATCTGAGTAGAGATATGTTATCAGCGATGGGAAATCCCGAAGTTACAAAGTCAATTTTTGACATAGTGGTAGAACCAGATGCATTTGTATTGTCCTTTACATGTGCAATTGGCCTTTCTTTCGTAACTGGAATGGTTCCTGCACTACGTGCACAAGGGATCTCGATTATTGATATAGTTCGTGGACCAAAATCAAAAGATATGGTTTCCTCTTTAAATGGAAAAAAGCCATTATGGCCTCTCATAATCGGGGGAATTATTCTAATCTTAGGTCTTATACCTTTAGTTGACCTAATTCAACAAGGACACCCATTTTACGCTCCTGAAGGTTTCCATAATATCGAAGAAGAAGCAGCTGCAAACTTCCAGGCTCTATTCTATGTAGGTTTAGGGATTCTCTTCTCTAGCTTTAGGCTAAAACGTTACAGACGTCATAGTTTAACTATTAGCGGGCTTCTATTAATAATTCTAACAATATGGGGTTTTCATGTTGCAATAGGTTGGGCAGATGAAGGTGGAAATGCTAATAGTATTGCATTGACAGGACTCTTATCTGCAGTGATAGGTGCAACTACAATAGTAGGAGCTAATCTCGAAGCATTAACTGCAGGACTGAGAAAATGTTTATCAGTATTTAGTAGAACTAGAGCGACGGGACTAGTGGCTACTCGTTACATCAACTCGAGAAAATCCCGTGCTGTTCTTACTTTCGCTACTTTTGCTGTAATTCTTTCTTTGAATTTCTTTGTAGGCTCATATGCAGCAACACAAGTAGGTGGTTCAAGTCACACCTGGGAATATAATATGTCAGGAGTCTCTATAGTTGTTGAATCTCAAACTCCTTTCAACTTATCCTCCCTTAACTATCCTAATATTCTTCAGGAGCAGTTTGAAGAAATCAAACAAATTTATCCTTTAGGAGTTGGAGGAGTGCTTCCCTTTAGAGGCCCTAGTGCTGATATTTCCCAGGAAGATATTTTCTACTCTAAACTTATTGCAATTGATTTTTCCACCTATTCGGTGAATGGGGAAATTTTCTATCCTTTTGTATTTGACAACCTTCTTCCTCATTATACTCAATTGTCAATGATAGATAAAATGAAGTATCGAGATGAAGCACGAGAAGAAGCAAAAACATTTTGGGAGGCTTTCTTAGCAGGTCAGAAGATCCATCGATCAACAAAGGAACCTGTAGATCCTAGCGATCCATCTGGGTTACCTATGTTTATTAGTCAACGGCTCTATCCCCTTGAAATAGGTGAAATCGTGAGTTTTCCAGCAACGAATGGTAGCTTAATCGAAATGATTTATTCTGGGAGATTGAGTTACTTTCCATCCTGTAATCTTCGTATTAACGATTTTCCCTCTGGTATTATTATTAGCAGTGAAATTGCTTCACAGCTCAGTCTTTTGGGTTATGGGATCAAAGAATTTCTTATAGAAACCATACATGGTTATGATTATGACAAGAACGAGGAACTTACTAGTCAAATTGAGGAATTTTCGAATAAAAAAGGAGAGAATTCTCTCATAGCTTTGAGTAAGGGTACTTTCTATGGAATTACTGCTCATCATCTCTGGGATGTTGAGTACCATTTGAACGCAACAAATGCAAATGCCCTCAATTTTCTCCAGATATTCATATCAACTGGTTTGATAATTGGAGTAATTGGGCTTTTGGTTGTATCTCACCGTTCTGTTAAAGAACGTAAACGAGAGATTGGTATGTTAAGATCAGTCGGTTTTTCTAAGAAAGCGGTTTCCTTAGCAATCCTTCTTGAATTATTGTTCTTAGGAGCCCTAGGTTTTATTGTGGGATTTTTAACAGGAAATTACCTTGCTTGGGTATTCGCTGATCTAGTGAATTGGAAATTGATTATCCCATGGGCCCAAGTTGGTACATATGGTGCTTTCATCATGGGCTCTGTCTTCTTTGCAGCATTAATCCCAGGCTGGTTAGCTGCACGAATTCCACCAAGTGAGGCTCTTCGTTATCATGGATAGGTGAATAATAAGATGAGTGATGATATCTTAGTGTTGGAAAATCTTCATAAGATTTATGGAGAGGGTACACCCAATGAAGTTCATGCATTAAGGGGTATAAACCTACAGATAAAGCGGGGGGAGATGGTGGCTATAATGGGGCCTTCTGGTTGTGGGAAAACGACCATGCTGAACATATGCGGAGGCCTTGACTCTCCAACTTCTGGTACTGTTAAAATTGATGGAATCGATATCTCAACGTTTTCAGACGGACATATGACTTCATTTCGTCGAGACAATATTGGATTTGTATTTCAACTCTTCAATCTATTCGATTATATGAATGCAGTAGAAAATGTCATGGTTCCTTTATTAGCTCAAGGTATAAACTATCCTGAAGCCACACGAAAAGCTACAATGATTTTACGTGAAATTGGTATAGGAGACAGAATTTATCATTCTCCGTCAGCACTCTCAGGAGGACAACAACAACGTGTGGCAATTTCACGAGCGTTAGTGACTCGACCAGTGATTATTTTGGGGGATGAACCGACAGGAGATCTTGATTCAGTAACATCGGAAGACCTGATGGAAATGTTTAAGCGAATTAATATTGATAATCAACAAACGCTCATCCTTGTGACTCATTCAGAATGGATTGGAGAACAATGCGAACGGATTATCCGACTTCGTGATGGAAAAGTTGTAGAGGAGGGCTTTTAATGAGCATTCCCAATGCTTCGAATAGTGAATTAATGGTTGGGTTCTTAATTGACAAGTTAGATCGATTTGGCAATAAAAAACTGCAAGAGAATTTGCACAAAGTAATGAAAAAAAGACTGCACAATAAAAAATCTAAACCATCAGTTGGAGAATTTAATACTTTTATACTAGCAAATGGACATCATAGGAATACAGATTCTCTTGGATCAGAGGAGAGAATTATTGTTGAAAAACCCATAAACTCCTTATACCGTGAGTACATTAAAACAACATCAAAACTCTTACGCTCACGGACTAAACGTAACCGTTCAGAGCTCGAATCTCATAGGATTTTAGCGAAATTTCTGGAAAAAACACCTAGCTGCCCTCCAAATCCAGAAAACTTAATAACTCAGGAAAATCAAAAAATGGTTAATTTTCTTGAAAGCACTGTAAATTATATTGTAGAACGTTCATGGATAATATTCTGGTCATTTGAACACGCAGGGGAAGATCGAATTGTTATACATGATGGTACGTTTCATCGTGAATATGAAGTTGGAAAGTCTTCCTCGGCTCTTCATGCTTTTGATGAGTTATTAATCCTTAATTTCACTTATTATTTCTTGAAATCTCTGAAGCAATTATTAGACGATATTACAGAACGAGTAAATAATGTTAGAGATTCATTTGAAGGATCAGAAGTCATTCCAATCTCAGATCCTGATCTAGCATCAGAAGCTTTTGGGATTCTTGTGGGAGACTTGGTTGGGGGTATTGATGCACTCAGAACAATAGTGCGTCAAATCACAAGAATTGGAGAGATTCAATCCTCTGCACACCAGGAAATTGAATTATTGAATGGATTTGGGAAGGAAATAAAGGCTCGAGTGAATAATGGAAAGAATCTTACTGAACTGAAGATGAAATTCGAAAACAACATTATAATTCTACGGGATCTTCAGAATTCATTACGAAAGCTCCAAAAAGAAGCTCAACAAGGAAAAATACACGCTAACCTTGAAAAATTTCATTCAGCGATAATAGAACTACCTGCTCAATTAAGAGAAGCGAAAATCTGGGCTGATCGTTTCATGGATATAGCCTTTCTGTCTCCTGAGTCTGGAGGAGTGGCTTTGGGATCAACCAAGGAAGGATTCACCCATGACCATGAAGAAGGAACCATTGTGGAAGCAGTTGGTATCCATAAAACATATCGCCCCTCACAGAGCACAGTTTATGCTCTTCGCGGAGCTAATCTCAAACTTCACCAGGGAGAATTCGTTGCGGTGTTGGGCCCATCAGGAGCAGGAAAAACAACATTAATTAATATCATGGCTGGCCTTGATGTCCCTGATCGTGGGCTTGTGTTTTTTGATGGGAAAGATATTGCACACATGAATGATAACGAACTTTCAGAATTTCGACGGAGCAACATCGGATTCATATTCCAACAATACTTACTAGATCCTCGACTAACGGTTCGTGAAAATGTTGTTTTACCAGCATTAATGGCTGGTCAGACCAAAAATTTAGATACCCGTGTTCATGAATTATTAGAGAGTCTTGGGTTAGATGGATATGCAAACCAAGACCCGATGAAGCTATCTGGAGGACAAATGCAGCGAGTAATTATTGCACGAGCATGCATTAATTCTCCCTTGGTGGTGTTTGCAGATGAACCAACAGGAGATCTGGACAGTGAAACAGGAAAACAGGTTTTAGCGACATTTCGACGACTTTGTGATGAGAAAGGAATATCGTTCATAGTGGTAACACATGATCAAGAAATGGCATCTTTTGCGGATAGAATAGTTCATATGAAGGATGGACAAATCCTAGAGGCTTAGCTTATATAGTGACATAATAAATACCATCTTCAACATGATATCCTTCTTCTAATTCTAATGTCTTGAAATAAATTCGAATACAACTCTCTGATCAGAAGATCATTGTTAAGAATTAAGAATTTTCTCAAAAAACACATTATTATAAGCTAATGAATATTTATAGGTCTAGAAGTAAGAAAAATGAATTTTAATTTTCAGCTTACACTTAAAGGTAAAAGAGGTTAAGAAAACAAAAATAAGGAAAAACAAGATTGAGAAGCATATTTCTATTATACCAA
>JAEOSR010000168.1 GCA_016840285.1 Candidatus Hodarchaeota archaeon
GAGCGAGTTGAAAGTAGTAGACTTTTTTCCCCCTATTGAATTCAATCCGACATAAAAGATTGTTTGAATTAAACAGCTAAAAATTATCGTGAATTCTTGAAAACTCATTTTATTGCTTCAAAAATGGTAGTTGGGCGTCCTACAGGACTTTTCCTCTCCGAATATTGAGCTACCAATCCTTTTAAAATTAATCGTTCCAAACTATCATAAATCGTGCTACGTGGAACATCAGTTAATTGGACTAGTTCAGGGCGTGAAAGAGGGCCATAAGCTTTCAAAATCTCAAACAGAACGCGATCTAAGTCATATAATTGTGCTGATCGCTCTTCAGCTAACACAGAATGTGTTTTTTTCGACACTGAATGCAATAATAGAAATTTGAGAAGAAGAGAATCGTGTTTAATGTCTAAAGAGGCCAAATTTTCCAGAGACTCTCTCTGAATCAAAGTAATAATTTCAGACATGGAAGTTGTTTCAGGTAGTCCAAAAAGTTCACGGATAGTAATGATTTCAATATAAAGTTGATTTAATTGGGTGAAATTCGTAGATGTGAGGTTTAATGCTTTGCGAATCTCCTCTAATTTTTGAAAGAAGTAGTAATGTTGCTTAATTGGGTACAATGATGAAAGTTCTAATTCTTCTTGCATTTTCTTTAGAGAATTCCATGTTGTAATTACTAAATCATCCGAAATATTGTCTTTTAAGCTTAACAGTCTTTCTAGATCTTTTATTTCTTCTTGTTCGCGCAATCTGCCATTATAGCTCATGATTTTCCATCTGCTGAAAATTTAAGCTCCAACTTAGTAGATACACGAATAGAAAATGATATTGAAGGATTTTCTTATCACCTTTTAAAGACATAGTTCTTTGATATATTTTAAATAATATGAAAGAATCAAAATATATAAGATATTCTAGATAAATCTTGAACCAGAAGGTTCTACTACCTTTTTTAGATTCAGTTATATCAAATATTATGCAACATTGATATTTTGGTTTGTATCTCAATATTATCGATTATAATTAATAAAAAATTATATAATAGGCTTTCTGGATAATTCTTCAGTATATAGATAGAATACTCCTATATTAAACGGATTAAAGTTCTTCATTTTTGGGATTGCTTTCACTATATTACCGACAAAACTAAAGAATTGTAAAGAAAAAGGATGAAGAAAAATTAGCCTGTTTTAAACAAGTTCAAACCAAATGGAAAAGGATATGAGAGATTTTGCCGATTCATTCAAGAATTAAAAATATATTCCGACAAAACAAATTATTACACTGAACATTCCGATCAAGTTTGACCTAGTTTGTTACCATTTTTTTCATACTTCTACTAAATCAGATTTCCTTTAGAGTAACTCCTATCCTTTTAAGTACTTCATCTACATCCATAGTTTCAATTATAAGGGGAGGTAAAAACTTGTTGGTAACTTTGTGATTACCACAGTAATCACACCAAACGCCATTCTTGATCATCGTCAGAGTGAAAAGTAATGAGGTGAATTCATCCTTAAATTCTATGCCCCACATTAATCCACGTCCTCGAACATCCACGATTTTCTCGGAAAACTTCTCTTGAAGTTCTATAAGACCCTTACTAAATTGTTCTCCTCTAGTTTGTACATTCTTCAAAAATTTAGGTTGAGATATTATGTCTAGCATTTTTCTTGTCACATAACAACCTAGCTCTGACCCTCCTGTTGTTGAAATATGTAAGAAGGGATCATCCTCGAAAACTTCCTCAAATTTGGGTTTATAACTAGTAGTTGAGAGAGGATAAACTCCTGCACTCATTCCTTTAGCGAGTACAATCAAATCTGGGACGATTTTTTCACTTGGATACAATCCCCCATATATCCCCCACATCTGACCTGTTCGTCCTAAACCTGCTTGAACCTCATCAGCAATCATGACAACTCCTAAATCATCACATAATTCTCTAACCTCTGCAAAATATCCTTCAGGAGGGATGAGAATACCCCCAGTAGCGGGGATCGTTTCAAATAACACACAAGCTGTTTCCTCATCTATTGTACTTCTGAGATTTTCGATATCTGCAAAAGGAACCTGCTGAAAATCAGGTAGACTCCAAAGAAATGGATCCTTAAAACTAGATGCGCATGCACCAAGAGCAAATCCAGTAACCCCATGATAAGCTCTCTTAGCAGAGATGATTTTCTTTCTTTTAGTAAAAGCTCTTGAAAGTTTAATAGCTAAGTCGATTGCTTCCCCACCCCCAACAGAGAACATCGTCTTACTAATATCCCCTGGGAAAAGATTAGCTAACTGCTTAGCTAATAACGCCCGTTGTTCACTGAGAAGGTGATGGTCTCCAATGTCGAGGCCACCCTCTAAGCCCTCTTTTAGTGCATGATTTATTTCGGGATGATGATGCCCTAAATTAAATACTCCGCCACTAGTGTGACAATCAATTAATTTTAGAGGGGATTCTTCCTCTGTAGAACCCTCTAACATCTTTATCATTAGTCCTCTCCTCTCTCCTTGGACAACGCCTAATCCAAGACTGTCAAAAAAACCTGCTTTATACTTTGAGACATATTCAGCATACATCTGCACTAAATCTCTTTGTCCAGTAGTACCGATAATTTTTTTTCCAGAAGACATAATCAAAACCTTTTTTCCTTGAATTAAAGCATTCTTTACTCATAGAAACATTGAGTTAATGGACTTCATCTCGTGAAAGAGAGGGAAGGTTCCTATTCTCGCCATAGAAAAAACATGAAAAGAGCAGACAACACACCACCAATTATGCCTCCCCAGAAAGCTCCTCCATACCAAAATTCCAAATCCTCAAATATCATTTCAATAGCAACAATGAATCCACCAATCAGACAGATTACTACTGTTATCAAAGCAAAAATAATTCCAATAAAGTAGATTTGCTTTCCTGGAGGATTTTCTTGGTTAATAAGTCCTAGTAAAGAAATAACAGAGCAATAAAACAGCCCTCCTGCAGCGAGAAGAAACAAAGGTAAGATTAGAATGGAATCGGGGAAGTTTTCTAATGCTGATGGAAATCCAATCCATCCCCACCCGTATCCTGTCCCCCAAACATACCAGTACCAGCCAGCGAAATCATCAATTAGCACAAAAACTCCTCCTAAAAGGCTACAAATCAGTCCCCCGCCATATAGAAATAACTTATTTTCTACCAATTTATTGAGGCTCATACCACTCCTTATGTATATTATTCTTTAAAATTTTTCGAATCTTTTATCCTCAATAACATGAACTTATTTTCTATTGTGAGAAGAGGAAAAATCAATCAACTTTCTCAGAGGAGAAAACCTTTTTACTAATATTATCGATGTTTAGATTATGCCCAGATACATTCTTGCTACAAAATTTGAATTTGATGAAGATGATTTAGCGAAACGGAAGGAGCAGGGAAAGAAATGGCTTGAAATGGTAAAGGAAAAAGTTCCAAGTATTAAATGGATCTCGCATTATGCCATTCTAGGTCCTTATGATTTCTTAGATATATTTGAAGCCACAGACGAAACTGAAGCGGCAAAAGTATCTTTACTTTCTCGTGCTGCTGGGGCAACTTTAGCAGAAAGCTGGACAACCATTCCATACTCGGAATTCCTTGACTTACTTGAAGATTTGAAATAAATCATCTTTATTATTTCTCTAGATTTGATTATTAGTTAATCAAATATAGTCAATTTAAGAGCTTAGAGAAGAATTATACCATTATATCTTTTAAGAAAGTTTTTTTTCGAAATCTGTAATTAAAGATCTCAATACAACAATAGTATACTAAATCAATAATTGATTCATGTCATTGGATTGTATAATGGCTAATATTCCAAAATGGATTATAGAGTGGATACATAAAGATAGATTAGTCCAAAATAAATATAGAATGAGTCGAAAATATCTGCGTCATTTAAAACGTATTCAATTTATTAAAGGTGAGAAGGGAGACAATGGAGAATGGAAATCTTTCCATTTCGCTGTTAATTCCCATAAATATGGAAAATACAATGTTACCTTTAATGATGGTGAATTCCATTGCAATTGTCCTTTTTTTAAACATCGTCTTATTTGTAGTCATATTTTTGGAATATGTCAAAAAACAGGTATTTGGCCAAAAAAAGGAACTATTTTTTCAAACGATTAGAATTTTTGTAATTGATTATGATGGATAAGAATAGAGTAATGTATGAAGAGAAAGAGTTTCTAAAAGAGAAAGTGACTCTTGTCACAGGAGCTACTGGTGGCATCGGTTCAGCAATCTGTAAGAAATTTACAAAATTAGGATCCTTTGTCTACATATGCGATATTAAGGGAACAATGGAATTGGCTGACCGTATAAATGAGCAATATCAAGAACCAAGATCAGCGTCAGCTCAGTATGATATCTCAAGTAAAGAAAAAGTAAAAGATATGTATCAGCAAATATCAGACGAGAAAGGTGGAGTGGATATTTTAATCAACAATGCTGCCGTTCATGGTACAGGTAATTTTCCACAAATTTCTTTTGATGAGTTTCTCAAAACAATTAATATTGATCTCTCTGGGGCTATGTTTTGTACTCTCATGGCGATTCCACACATGAAGAAAAAGAGATGGGGAAGAATACTATTCACTGGAGCACCTCTATCATCTTCTGGAATACCTTGTCCATATCTTGCTGGAAAGTCAGGTTTCATTGGTTTAACGAAGTATATCTCTGAAAAATACAAGAAATACAATATTAGAACGTTTACTTTAGTATTAAGGCATTGTGATACCCCCATGATAAGGGAAGTTATGAAAGCAAGGGAAAAGGATGTTGAAAAGAGCATTAAAGAGTTAAATAAAAAATCTAGAATTGGTAAAATGATAACACCAAAAGAGGTAGCCGAAATATACGCCTATTTCTCTTTAGCTAAATCACCAAAAGTTACTGGGTTGACACTTCTTTCGGATGGCGGAATCACATATCTTTAAGAAGGGAAGGAAAATGAACAAAAATCAATTTTATGAAGGACAGAATTGTGTTATCTTTGGCATAAATAGTTTTGTTGGAAAAATAATCAGTAAGTTTCTTACTCAAAAAAATGTTAATCTTGGTTTGATAGATCTTGATTCTCGTAAAGATAGTGGAATTATGGACAATTTTAAAAAACAAAATAAAGTCATTTATAAAACAGTAATGTCTGGTAATTTAGATAGCATGAAAGAAGCTGTAAAGGAAATATATAGGTATTTTGGAGACATTAATTATCTGATTTGTTCTTATTACATCGATAAAGTAAGAGGAGAGATAAAACCAGAGGATCTTTCTTTAGAAACTTGGAATTACTTATTTCAGGATTGGATAGTTAATTATTTTTTAATACTGAAAGCTATTATCCCTTTAATGATTGAAGCAAAAGGTGGGAAAGTAGTTTTTTTTAATACAACCACTGGGTACACTGGAGAAGGAGAAGGAGAAGGACAAATAACTCTTAATGGCTCTATCTATGAAAATGCTTGTTCGAGTGGAATTACAGGAATGATGACTTCTATAGCAGCGGATATTATCCCCCTAGGAGTCTCAGTAAATGGAATAGCTCTTGGGCCTGAATATAAAAATGATCCTGAAAGAATAATTTGGGCACTAAATCTTTGGCTTTCGGGATTAGGTGATTATTCATGTGGTCAGATTCTTAGATTATATTAAATAAATATTTATCAATTTTAGAAAATGCTGAAGGTTTTATTCAAGATGGAGTTTTTAAGTGAAAAAGAAAGGATTGAAATTCTAAAAGCATGGAGTATTTACGATTTATCCCAAGATAGGCAAATCATTAAAATTTTTAAAAAAGTAAGGGATATTCAATTTGGTAGTATTGATTCTAGAAACCCTATGGACGTTTATAAAGCAAATAAAGGCACATGTTCAGGCAAACATTTTCTATTAAGAGATCTGTATAAGGGGATTGGATTAAAAACGAAAGATATGATATGTATGCAGCGTTGGAAGGATTTAATATGGTTTCCTACCAGTAGATATAAAATAGTTAATTTTTCTGAAAAGTTAAAGAATATATTAGAAAAAAATGAAATTATCGACTTTCATAATTATATAAAAATACTTGTAGATGGAAAATGGATTCAGCTGGATGTAACAATTGATAAACCCCTTAAAAAACTTGGATTTTTTACCACAGAGAGCTGGGATGGGAAATCAAATATGCCTCTTTGTTTTTGTGGTAGTCATAAAATTTGGGACTGTGGAGATGATGGTCTAGAAAAGAAGAAGAAACTAGTTGAACAACTTTCTGAACATATCAAAACCGCAAGACACCAATTTCTTCAATCAATGACGAAATGGATCGATAATCTAAGGGAAAGTGGAGAGATTTAACCTCTTCATTTTTATCAAAGTTCTTGATAAGGAAAAGTGAGTTTAACTTGAAGATTGATGATTACCAATTAGCTGTCGAATGGATTTTAAAATCTAAATATACAGTTCTATTTACTGGAGCTGGAGTTTCTGTTGAAAGCGGAATTCCACCCTTTCGTGGAGAAAATGGGCTATGGAAGAAATATGATCCAACTTTTTTATTGACAAGTTATTTTATGAAATATCCAAAAAAATCTTGGGAATTAATAAGCGAAATATTTTATGATTTTTTCGGTCGAGCAAAACCGAATGATGCTCATATTATCATTGCAGAATTAGAAAAAAAAGGATTAATTGATGCAATTATTACGCAGAATATAGATAATCTCCATCAAAAAGCAGGAAGTAGTAATGTTATAGAATTTCATGGCACTTCAAGGACATTGACATGCATAAATTGTAATCAAAAATTCAATAGTGAGAAATTTCTGAATAAGTTGCCACCTCATTGTCCAAAATGTGGTGGTTTGTTAAAACCTGATTTTGTATTCTTTAATGAGCCAATTCCGTCTGAAGTTCACGAACTTTCAAATAAATGTGCTTTAAAGTCCGATTTGTTCATATTAGTTGGAACTACTGGAGAAATAATGCCTGCTTCTTTAATTCCATATTTTTCAAGAGAAACAGGTGCAAAAATTATTGAAATCAATATTGAACCCACTAAATACACTCACAAAATTGTGGATATTTTTTTAAAAGGAAAAGCAACAGAAGTATTTTTGAGATTAAAAAAATCTTTAGATGTTTCTCAAAATATCTGAAAATTTAATAAAAATTTTTTTTGGTTGAATCTGTTCTTTTATGATAGCTTATTTAGGCGTGTAAAGAAGCCCAAACAGTATCCCTCCAAGTATACTGGTTAGAATGACTACTTTCCAGAGGAGAAGAGCTGCATCACGATCCTTTCTCCATGCTAGATTGCAGGCCAATATCAGTTCTACAACTGCTAGTAAAAATGGAAAAAAACTAGGGGAGAGGAAACTTTCGTTCATTAAGATTAGATTAACTATAGCAAAACCAACAACTCTAGCAAATATTATTGCAGAAGTCAGATAAGCAGCTTTATTCCATCCTAAAAAGACAGCTGTAGTCATTTCACCATTTTCACGGTCTATATCTAGATCTGTTAAAATAGTAGGTAAATGTATTCCTGCAACGAGTAGGACGCAAAGAATTATACCATAAAATAATAATTTAGTATTGACAATGGTTTCTAATCCTAATAATCCAATATAGAAAGGAATGAAGAATCCAATTATTACGATTGTAACAATCAAATCAATAAATGGCCTTGCTTTACATCTCAGAGGAGGTACTGAATAAGAGAAAGATCCTACTACCGCTAAAAGAAAAGCAAAAAAGGCAAGAGGAAGTTTAGGATAAGATAAGGCTTTTGGTATAAAAAATATATTAAGAGGAATAAGAGAGAACCATAACAATCCGACCCATAGATAAATAGCTCGTGAAGTTAAGAGATTTGAGGTTACTAAAGGATTTCGTAATGAGAAACTACGGGGATTGAGAGCATCTGAATCTCTGTCAAAAAACCCATTAAGACTGAAATGACCGCATGCAAATGCATATATGGATAACCAAGCTACTGAAAGTGAAATCAAAGGTAGTAGATAGAAAAGGCTCAACATATAAGCTACTCCCGCAAAAATAAAACCCCATTCGGGCCGAGAAAGGATAATCAGCTCCTGTAAAATCTTCCAGTAGTTTCTCATCTGCTTGGTCACTTTAAATTCATTTGACAATGATTAAAAAAACATTTTTCTACTTTGCTATGTCCCTATTCAAGTTCAATTAAATTTAATACACATAATTAATCTTTGAACTTGATTATAAACACCTCTCCCTCAAACATCATTGAGATTTTGTGATTATCCAATAGATTTTTCATTCCTAAAAGATACAGAAGTTCTACATTGTGAGTAAATGCAATTGGAATTGAAAAAGAGGGAGAGAAAGTTCCATCAGCACCTCTTAAGTCCGTGGAATGTAAGTATGTTTTTTATTATTATTTAGTCATTCAAAATACATATGTTGAAGTAAGGTTTATGTCATAATAGAAGTTGTTTTTTATGATAAAATTTAATAAAAAATAAGGAGATGTATTCCTGGTAGATTTACTATGGGATTACCAAGGGAAAAACACCTAATAAACACAAAAGCTCCCACTAGGTTTTTCAAAAAACGTACGTACACATTTAAGACTTTCATCACAGATTTTACTCGAATGATGCGAAAAAGACACAGCATTATGGACACGCATCATTCACATCGTCTATCGAGGCAATTTGCAGAGCACATTATGCTGGTTTGTACCACTGTATACGGGTGTATCTATTGCGAATGGGGACATACGAAAAATGCTTTAAATGAAGGGAGCACTCTCGAGAATATCCAAGCACTCCTAGCATTGAACTTCGGTCAGTTCCCACCCGAGGAAGTAATTGCATTGTCATTTGCCCAGCAGTACGCAGAGACTGCAGGTCATCCTTCTGAAGTAGCCTTACGCCGCTTAGTGAGGGAATACGGACTAAAAAAAAGCCAAGATATTATCAATCATTGTGAGATGATAACCATGGGTAATTTACTTGGAAATTCAATTTCTGCACTACTCAACCGATTACAAAAAATCCCCCCAGAGCATGGATCCTTGGGTTTTGAACTCTTTATTTTTCTCCTAGGAGGTTTCTGGATAGATCGTTATATTAGTACATTAAGAGCTTGAGGAAAGATATAATGATCCAATCCACAGAGAGTGAACTCGAGGGTAGTAAATGGAAAGGATTTAATATATAAGCTACTCCCGCAAATTTAAACCCCCATTCGGGTTGAGAGAGTATGAAAAGTTCTCGAATGATTCGTAAATATTCTTTCAAAAACTGATACACCACTAAGCGGAATTAGAGCAATAAAGCCTGTTCAGCGAATCCTTTTCTCCTAAATTCTTTAAAAATGATAAGATCAACAATGAGAAAAGCTTCTTTCATAAATGATTCAGGAGACGGCCAAAACCAGATATAGCCTATGTTAATTACGTAATTTATCTAGTGTTTCTTTAGCCTTTGAATTGTTAAGTTGTTTCCATAAGATTTCAAGTTTGTTAGTACAGGGATACTCACCGCAATCAGCACAAGTATTGAAACTCCTTTCTATAGCACAATTTCGCACAATACAATTAGTACAAAACTCTACAAGTTCTCCATCTGAATGACAACCATCACAATTTATTTGGTTGGGTTCAACTTTAAAACCAGCGCTTGACCAACTCTTTGCTGTCTTCTCGCGAAGCTCGTGATTATTATCTCGTTTTGCGATGTATGCAGGGCAATTAAGACAATCTAATCCACAAAAGGCAATAGGTTGTTCCATTTTCAAACCTCTAAACTCATTATAATCTTGATAATGAAAATTTCAGTGATAAGCATTACTTCTTTCGATTAACTACGTTTAATATTTTGTGATCAAGGCAAAAATTCAGAGGTGATCCACTTGAAATTCAGATTTCTCTTCTAAAATGCAAATTCATTATTGAAATCGCTAGAAGAATAAGAAAGAAGGTCAAGAGCAATTTACACAGCGAGCGACTACCTCTTCGTTTTTGATTTTGACTTTGACCCGACCACAATTGTTACAGACTAGAGCTTGACATTTTTTACAATTGGACATATGATCAGGACAGAAATGTTTACCACATCCGTCACAAATCTTGGCAATACTCTTACCTTCGATTTGACCACAGTCAGGACAGGTGAATAAATAATCAGGTTCACATTCTTCACAGACAGGTTTTTGTTCAGTATGCCCCATTTTGTATGAGGTACTTTCACTAAAGCCCTTTCCACAGACCGTACAATTCCAAGAGTGTTCGTTGCAGAGAATACCACCTGTTGATTCGTCAACAACACCACAAGCAGTACACAATGGTTTCTTGCAAACAACGCATTCCTGTGAATGATCAAGACAGGCCTTCTTTCCACAATCCGAACAGAATGTAATATGTTCGCTACAGAACGTTTTTAAACATTCTAAACATACAAAAATAGGAGGAGATATTTCCGATTCCAGTAAAGACTGATAATAATCCTCTGTACTGATTTGTTGACCGCATCCGTCACATGTGACGTCTGCATTCCCATTGTACAAGTTCAAATTGATAATGAGCTTCTTTTCCTGACCCTCTTCAGTATTATCATTTTTAATTATAGTAGGAACCAATAGTCTAGGAATCCAGTAAATAGCTTTTTCAGAGATGGAAACGTCGGCCTTCCCAGGACGAAGAAAATCTTGAGGAACCCCTCTTGACTTTAACTTTGCGATTGCTTGATGAAATTCTTCATAAGCCGTTTCTTTTTCTTTCATTAAGTCTTGTCGCTGACTTTCTATCTCTTTTATCTGATCTCGCAATTCTCGAATCTTCTCTTCGTGTCTTGTGATCTTATTCTCACTAGATTCGATTGAGCGCTCAGTTGCTTTGCTTGACTTTCCTTCAGCATCACGTGCGCGTTTCTCGGCTTGGAGGGTTTCAAGTCTTATCATTGTTTCATCTAATTTTCGATTCTCATTTTCCATTCTTTCTTCTACGCGACTAATTTGTGTTGAGAGCTTTGTTAATTCTTTTCTTACTGTTCTTCCTGCCAATTTATCTACTTCGGTTTTTTCAAACTCTCGTAATTGATGATGATATATCGCCTCTGCTTCCTTGAAAGGATTCTGGGTAAAATACCAAATTATATTATCAGGTAACTTGGTGATTATTTCCTTATCAAGTTTATAAAACTGCACTCCATCCATTGGTTGGATTGACAAGTCATTTGGTGGTAATGATGAAGCGTGAATTCCTTCAATCGTTGTAGCATTCCATTCAATTTTCCTACTCAAGTCAAATGATCGGGTCATTTCTTCCGTGATGGCTACAGGGAAATCAAGAGAGCCTTCTTTGATTGTCCGCTTTATATTAATCTGAGTTGTTGAGTAATAGAGAGGTGAATAGAAATTCGTTGCTTTTTCAAACTGAACAGAAAAACCATCAATTTTGGGATCCCCGCTAATGCTCAATCTATCAAAAATAGTATTATCCCGTTGCTTTCCCTTTATAGGGATTTTAGGATTAAGAAATCGTTCTGTAATTTTTCCTGTTGCTGGTTTCTTTTTACTGAATTCAAATTCTATTTCTGGTGCTTCTTCTGCAACCTCAGTTTTAACAACTTTTTTTGGTTTCTCTTTCTTCTTTGGTTTTGGTGGTCTAAGTGTTAATACTTTAATCTCGTTGTCTGTCAAAGGGCCTTTATGGAGACTTAGTAACCATCGAGTTTTTAGTCTATTCACTCCAGATTTCGGATTATAAGCGATAAAATTTCCTGGTTTTAAAGCTCTGATTTGTCCCATGAGTTTAGAGAATTCTTGTGGGGTTCCACCTGCTCCCTCAAAAACTGGTTTTAATGCTCCTTCGACTTTCGCAATATCCTGATTTGTAGCTAATCTTCCCAAAATCCAAGTTGCAATATTGGAAAGACCACGATAATCAAGATCTCCAGGGTTTTGGGTGGCTAACACACAACCTAACCCTGCTGCTCGTGCTTGTTTCAGAATTATCAACAATGCGGTTTTAGAAGGTGGACTTAATGAACCAGCTGGCATGAATCCGTACAATTCATCAAAATACAAGATAGCTCGTAAGCGACTGGTTCCTCCCTTTGACCACACCCACCGTTGTACTTCTCCTAGTATTTCAGCAACAAAATTACTCTTCTCATCAGCATCGGTAATCTTTCGAAGGTCAAATACAATTATTGGAGTTTTATTTTTTTTCTTTGCTAATCCTATTAACTTTTCAAAATCTAGATCAACTCCAGGTACCGCTCGTACCATAAGCGCGTTAATGTTTCTCGCCAGTTCTGATCGTTTAGTTTTAGATATAAACTTTTCAACAGATAATGAACCAACTTTTTCAAATGGAGGGTCTTGAATACCCTCAATCAGTTGATCTAGTTCCACATTCTTTTGTTTACGTTCTTCCCAGTAATTTCGTATCAGATTACTTAGGAAAATTACTCTATTATCAGTTGAAGAACTTGTTCCAATGCCACATCGAGAGAGTAATAGTTGAATTTTCAGATCTAATGTGCTTAAAAGAGCATCAGGGGATTCCGTCATCAATTCATTATAGTTAGGGGGTTTTTCAAAGCTGGGAGTCAAGGATATTTGAACACCCGCAGAATTTTTTGGAGTAATAAGAATTACGGCTACCTTGTCAGAGAAATCTTTCTCAACATCTGCATATTCATCTCCAAACGAATCTTCCAGTTTATCTTGGTAAAGCTCAATCCATTCTTCAGCTATTTGTCCTGGATCCCCACCTCCACGGTCTTCAGCTTCTACTTCAGCATGAACTAACAACTTATCTTTAGTAAAATCCCCAAGTCCAATACCTAAAGCTCCAATATCTCCCTTTGGATCAACTGCAATAATAGGAATGTTCGCCCTAATAGCTTCTTCGACAATTGACTTACATACTACAGTTTTCCCAGAACCACTTGCCCCAAGAATAGCTGCATGAGTTAAAAAGGTTGTACTCGGTACTTTAAACTGCTCCTCCCCAATTCTTCCTAGATAAAATTCTGGATCTGACATATCAACACCATTTACCACGTTGGAAAGATTAAATATGGATTAATTTGATTTAAGAGTTGGAAATCCGAAAATACATGTAGTAAGTTATTAAATAAACTTTATCAATCTGGGTTTATTGATCATCTGATATATTAAAAAATTGCTCTTAATTAATGCTAGAGTAATTAAAAGATACTTAAGTCCCTCAAGAATGCGTTTAAGTATAAGTTATCAAACCAACAGACTCTTCTGTGAACGTAAATCACACAAGGATAGGTCAGACTCTAATGGTAAACGTTGGAATCCTAGGTACGATGAATTGTGGCAAGACATCGGTTTTCGTTTCTTTCATGAATTCCTTGGCATCATCTGATGAGAAAATCATTGCTGGGGCTCCAGGTGGCCCAGAAATGTACACAACCCAGACAGTTGATTTTATCAGATTCACTTCTAAGGGGTTTATACATGTTTTATATGGAACTGGGGGGCACCAGACCCCCATCACTGATTATTACCGTGTTTACGTCTTGAGAAACGCTAATCGATTTCTTTGTATGTTTGACCTAAGCGAAGATCTTGAAGAACAATTCAAATTTTATCGTGGATTCGAAATCCCAACCAAAGCAATTATTGTTTATCTAAATAAGTATGATTTA
This sequence comes from Candidatus Hodarchaeota archaeon, assembly GCA_016840285.1. The sequence goes on from JAEOSR010000168.1 coordinate 13,684, forward strand.
GCTCCTGAAAATTTAAAAAACTACCAAGAAAAGGTTAGTTCATTCTTCATTGATGAACGGAAAAAACTTGTCAGAGATATATTCCCGACAGTTGCATTAAGGGCTGTCGTTGAAGAACACGAAGAATATAAACAGAATTGTCTAAAAGGGATATTAAGTCTGTGTGATTTTGATCGAGATGCTTCAGCGTTTGATGTCTGGGAGGGACAATAATAATCCAGGAAACTCAGAGGATCAGATGTTATGACTTCTGAAGAAGAAGATCCCTTTAATAAGCTTGTCGAAACGCTTACAGTTATGGAGAACTATAATCGAGCTCTTTGTCTTATAGCTGTATATTTAGGTCAAAGAGCTGACCAGAATACCGTTCAAGGAATTACAGATATTTTTTCAGCACTTTTAGGGAAGAATGCAACTGCAACCCCTGCGAAAGTTCGAGGTTTGATCACTTCTTTAGTGAATGTGGGTATTCTCGAACGTGAAAGAGTTAAAATGATCAGCTCAACCAAAGTTTCTTTCCATTCCATTAGTCCTTTGGGTCTTATTACTTTATTATACGTTCTCATCATGTATCTTATTAAAGATCCAATGCATGGAGTAGAGTGGGAAAACTTAATGTTTGTAGGTTATATTTCTGGTGATCAGGAGGAAAATCTCATCCGATTCTTGAACAACTCAGTCATTGAGAGTAATAAAATTACAAAGAAATTTTGGACATCCTTAAAAAGTGGAAAAGAACCAAAGAAAATTAGGATGAGCAAACCACTGGATCTTAATATCACTAAAACCTTCAGTGGTAAAGGGGGTCTCAATACATTCAAAATTTTAGAAGAACTAATGTGGGATTACCTGAATCTAAATACGGGTCTTTCCCAAAATGAAATAGCAAGTCATTTTGAAGGGCCTATAACAAGTAACCTCAACAAATTGGCTGCTCTTGCATTGATGGAACAATTAAATACGACAAAATATTATCGATTGTCATCTTTAGGAATTTTTATTTTACCCGTTATAGCCTTAATGATTAAACAATTATCAGTTGATCAGTCTATTTTCCAATCAATTTTAACAAAAAATGTAACCACTGAAGAACATCCATGGGTGGTATTGATACGTCAAGCACGTCTTTTTTTCAAGAATCTGTATAGTATATCTTAATCGTAGTACTAAATATCCTTATTAATTCTAAGAACTGATTTGATCTAAATAGATTTGTTTAATTTAGTATGAAATCAGGGGAAAAACAGGTCCTTACTTAAGAAATCCTTTGTTACCTTGAAAAGGGGGGTAAAATATTAAATATACCTATGATAAAACATTTTAAGGCACAAAAATCAATGTCCTCTGATTAGGTATTCAAATGTAGAAGTGAAACAAACTTGAAACGTAGTAGTTCGATTCTCGTTCTAGTTTTTTTATTTTGTATCTATTTCTGTAGATTATACCAAAATCTCCAATTCATAACTGATAATCAGTTTTCTAATGTTCAGGCAGCTCAACCTTGCGTAGTTGTTCCCCAAAAAACAGATTTTTCCCATTTTGCTCCTCATGACCCTATTATCATTACAGGAGACAGTGATTTCCCCTCTCAGGGATTTCCTGGTTCTGGTACCTTTGATGATCCTTATCGAATTGAAGGATATAATATTACTTCTCTTGATGGTGATTTAATTGCTATTAGTCATACTAATGCATGGTTCTGCATTATTAATAACTATCTAGATGGTTTATCCGCACTATGGTGGGGAATTATGCTTCAATCTGTCACCCACGGTATAATCAAAAACAATTTCGTGTTTGACCATGGTCATGGAATTTCTCTTTGGGACTCTGGGAATAGCACCATTTCCAATAATACGGTCTCCAACAACGAATTAGGAATTTCTCTTGGGGATTCTATGGACATTACTATTTCCCACAATATGGTCTCCAACAACAGGTATGGAATCCATCTTGAGAATTCTAAGAATAGCGGTATTTCTGACAATATAGTTTCCAACAACATCGATGGTGGAATATCTCTTGGGAGTTCTACGGACATTATCATTTCCAACAATACGGTCACCAATAACTACTGGCAGGGAATTCGACTTTTTTGCTCTGAAAATAGTACTATTTCTGGCAATACGGTCACCAGTAACGGATTAGGAATTCACCTTGGGGATTCTGGGAATAGTACTATTTCCAACAATAAAATCGCCAACAACATCGATGGCGGAATTTTTCTTGCCTCTTCCAGAAACAATATCATTTTAGATAATATCTTAACAAATGACGACTTTTACGTTGAGGGGGAGACATTGGAAGACTATTTTCAGGCAGTAGTGAGGAATAACACGATCAATGGAAAAGCATTGATTTTTTGGCAAAACCTTACTGAAGAAACGGTTCCTCATGGAGCGGGTCAGGTCATTCTGGTGAATTGTACTGCTGTGACAGTTGCCACTCTAAACCTTTCAGATACCTCAGTTGGTTTACAAGCGATTTCTAGCTCAAATGTGTCTATCCTGAACAATATCATGACTGATAATAGTAGATCTGGAATTCGACTTTGGTCTTCTATAGACATTACCATTTCCAACAATACTGTCTCCAACAACGACTATGGAATTCATCTTAGGGATTCTAATAATAGCTCTATTTATAACAATACAATTACCAACCATGATTGGCAGGGAATTCAACTTGGGTTTTCTACAGACATTACCATTTCCAACAATATGGTCTCCAACAACAGACAAGGAATTTCTCTTGGGAGTTCTACGGAAATTACCATTTCTAACAATACGGTCACCAATAACTACTGGCAGGGAATTCGACTTTTTTGCTCTGAAAATAGTACCATTTCCAACAATACGGTCTCCAACAACGGCGATGGAATTTCTCTTGGGGATTCTAAGAATAGCACTATTTCCAACAATATGGTCTCCAACAACGAAAGAGGAATTTCTCTTGGGAGTTCTACGGAAATTACTATTTCCAACAATACGGTCACCAATAACTACTGGCGGGGAATTCAACTTTGGGACGCTTGGAACACCACAGTATCAGCTAATAATGTATCTAATAATTACGGGGTAGGAATTCTTCTTCGTGGATCTGGAAATAGTACGCTATCTAATAATATTGTTTCCTATAACAACCAACAAGGGATTGCTGTCGAATCCTCTAAGAATAGTACCTTGTCTGACAATATAGTTTCTAATAATGATCTCGAAGGAATAAAAATTTTAAATTCTTCTTTTGCTAGAATTTTTGATAATACTATTTCCAACAACAGGAAATATGGTATTTTAATAGATGGATCATCTAGGTTTTCTAATGTGTCGTGGAACGTTTTTATTGGAAACAATCTGGATGGAAGCTCTCAAGCATGTGATGAGGGATGGAATAATATGTTTGATAGGAATTACTGGGATGATTGGATGGAACCCGATGCAGATAGTGATGGTTTCGTAGACAATCCCTATAGTATTGATGGTGATGCAAACAATCAAGATGCTCATCCACGAGCCTCTCCTACCTCCTTTCTAAATATAAAAATCATTGTGGGGTTTATTCTACTAGCTATAATCCTCCCTGTACTGGGGATATTACTACGAAAACAGAAGAGAGCATAAAATGCGTGTGTCGCTTTAATTCTCCAAACAAGCCTTCTCTCAAAGAATGGTATAAGTTAACATGGGAATAGTGAGCAGACAAGTTCTTAAGAAAGGAATCCTTCTCAAAATCTCTCTGAATTTGTATAATATACCTTAATCGTGGTTCTAAACATACTTTTTAGTTCTAAGAATTGGTTTGATTTTAAAGACAAAAAATTTCTTGAGTAAGTAACTTCAATAAATTTAATTAATTATCGGGTAAAAGACTATTGCTGTCGTAAATATCATCCCATCTATGCTGATGAAGTAACCTAGGCTGTGATACAACGTGATTGTTGTCTTAGATGAACATGATTCACCATTCCATATTCCTCTTGTGGATTTTCACACCCACATTGGCAGAGTAAAGATTGAAACTACAAAAGGAGCCTCCCAGAGAGTAAATCGTCCTCAAGATATTATTAATCTCTATGAAAAATTGCAGTATGAGATACATAGGCGCATTTATCACAATCCATCAGAATATTTTGTTTCTCTACCTAAAGCAGAAGAACTTTCACAACCTTTACTCCCTGCTGTACAAAGGTTATTGGAGTTAAATAGTACCAAAAGTCGAGGATGGATCGTAGATCACATTGTATGCTTCCCCTTCAACGACATTTTTCATACGAAGACGTCTCCAAAATTTGTAAAGAGTAATCAATATGTACGACATCAAACTCAATCTTTTGATTTTTCTTTTCGGTTTATTCCATTTTGTAGGGTAGATGTAACCGATGAAGGAGCCCCCGAAGAGGTTATGAACTCTGTTGGTTTGGGAATGAGAGGATTGAAACTTCACCCAATGTCACAAGGTTGGATTAAGAAAATTGTGTCAACTAACTGCAAAAATGTCTTACAGACTGCTGGAGAATTATCAATACCAATCATATTTGATGTTCCAAATAAAGGAGTAGCAGTAGACATCACAACAATTGCGGAAGAAGCACGAAATGAGGTTGAATTTCCTATCAATGTCGTCTTAGGTCATTCTGCTTTTGACTATAACTCAGAAGAAATCTTCGAATGTTTAACAAAAGAAAGTATGTTTGCTGAAACGTCAGGAATGAGGGGAAAAGATGTTGAGATATTTTTCAACAATGTGATAAAGGTAGATGGATGGACGGAGAAACTTCTATTTGGTACAGACTCGAATTATTTTGGTGTTTTACAGGCAGCTGATTTCATTACTTTTCTATTATCATGGAAATTTAAAGAGCTCGTTGAAAATAACGGTCTTGATATTGAACCATTAACAGCGTCTGCAAGAATACTTGGCGGTAATGCTCTTAGAATTATCCCCCCTTTGTGGTTTAGAAAAAACCTTACCCCGAAAAAACATCGTTCTAAGGGCTATAAAACTGATTTACCAATTTTACAATCAAATCTGAAGAAATTTTTAACTAAGGAGAATAATATTGGAACTCTAGATCTTGCTAAACCACCGGACAAAGATCTTTCAATTCAAATTTTAACGATTGGACAACTAGATCAAAGAATTTCTTACACCCTCGAAACAAATGATGATTATCAAAATATCACGCTTAATCCTATATCCAATCTTGATAGGATAACTAATTTACCTATTAAATCACTGAGTCCTAATGAAATGATCTCGAAATTGAGAGGACGTAAACCACGTTTAAAAGAACAGACTTTTCTTGAATTATTTGGTGGGTGAATCGCATGACTACTAAAGACTATTCTCTAAAAACGGAATTATATTTCACCCATGGAATAGAAATAGAAAATCATTTAGTTTCCCGAGAAACAGGTGAAGTATTAGTTGGGGATGAGCTCCTCAGTGCGTGGGAGAAGATGTTTTCTGGTGCAGCAGATTTTTTAATGAAACTGAAGAAAGATAAGAGCGTTCCCAAGGAAATCTTGAAAAAAATCGTGAAAGTAGAAGTTAAAGAGGAGATAAAAAGAGAACGACGATTAAAATTCGTTTTTGTCCACTATAAGCTTGGAAAAAAAGCCATCCGAGTAAACGTGTTTGGTCCAGATCCTAATATCGGCCAAATTACTTGGTTACTAGAGCTGGTTACTCCTCCTTGTGAGTATTTGGAAGAATTGGATTGGTGGATTGATACATTATTTGCTGCAGGCCTTCAAGGCTTACCCCCTGATGTTGCTTTCCTTCCAATTGGATTAAATCCAACAGAAAAAAGAGTACGAAGTGGATTGACATGCGGAGAACACCATCACATCGGGATGCCAAAACAGATACGAATTCCAATCTATAATATGCTTAGAAATTATGTCCCTCATTTAATTGCACTTAGCACAACATCTCCTTTTTTGGATCAAAAGCCAAGTGGTAAGGTTTTGATTCGAAAAAGTAATGGAAAAAAGCAAATTATTGGCAGATGTGTCCATTCGTACCGATTACTGAAAAATAGTGGTCAAATGGGGCCAAATATACCTACTTATCTTCCAGTATTGGATAACAAGTCTACTAGAATGAACTTTGCCAAATCTGTTAGGAAAGCTCCCCCAGACGACCGAATGGTTGACTTATATCCTTTTACTGATTACTCTACAATAGAATTACGCTTCTTTGACGCTCAACCCTGGCCTGAAATCCGTTTAGCTATTGTACTCTTGATTCAAGCTCTAGCACAGAAAGCTAAAAATTTGATTGAAAACAGTGAAGAAGTCCCTAAAGTGGCATCACAATGCCTTTATGAAAACCGAAGGAAATCTGTACAATTTGGTTTGCTTGCTCAATATACTACTGACGATGGATTAACCGATACTTTCTCAAAGTTTTATAATTACGATATTACTACTGGTAAAAAAGCTTCAAAACTAATGCATTCCATAAAATCTATGTTAGTTTACGTTCAGCCAGAACTCGAAGGATTTGGATCAGAACTGGTTGAATATATCTTAATACCTATTCTCGGGTCAAATGAATATGATCCACCTCTCACTGTAGCAGAATATTTGCTATCTTTGTACAAAACTTCTGGTGAAAACATTTCATTCTTACCAAATTTGTACTATTCTCAAGAAAATAGTTATCCATTAGTTGTTGATGGTAATTTTAATTCTCTTCAACAAGTTGAAATTAAAGATAGGACCAAAATCGAAGCTACAGAATCGACTCTCCAACAGTCATTACGTAAAGATATAGCTAAACGGAAGATTTCAACCTCGAAAGCTGCTAAAAAACCACCTAAACCAAAGAAAAAACCACCCAAGAAGCCCCCTAAAAAAGCCCCTCGGAAAAGGCCGAAGGAAAAGAAGATTGAGAAACCTGTTGTAACACCTACAATCAAGGTCGAAAAACCGCCAGTTTTAGCTAAAAAGGCCCGAAAACCAGTGAAAACTAAAACACCTGTTTCCAAACCAGCTCCACCTCCTGTAGAAAAACCAATTGAAGCAGTAGAAGAAGAAATTAAGATTTCAGCTTTTGAAGATAGTGAGGACCTTGAAGTATTCTCACCAACTATAGAGGTTGAAGCTAAATACCAGAAAATTGAATCAAAAATTGCTAATGTCATGAGAACTCGACGTAAAGAGATAGAAGTAAAAAGACGAGAGTTTTTCATAGAGCATCTTAAAAAAGAACGTGTAGCTTTTAAGCCCTCTCCAAAAAAGGTTTCTGCTATCTTTCCATCATTAGTTTCTGGACCTGAAGTATTTGGTTACATTGAACTCAGTTTTCGTGATATTAAACGAGTTATGTATAAATTTCGAAATAATCCCATTACTTTAATATTTAATGCTAAAGAAGAAGAAAAACCAGTGGAGTCTAAGATAAACACCTCAATAGACATAGCAAGTCTTGAAGAAAGAGGGATGACTAGAATTCCATGTTCAATAAACCTTGGTGAATTGTATGGGGAAATAACGGTGAATGTGGAGGCTATTACTGCAACAAACGAAAGCTTATTGCCAAAAAAGTTCTCCTTCAAGTTAATCCGAAAAGATGAAATAGCTATAAATCCAAAAGAATTCTATGTTACAGGGAATTATGGTCTAGTAGAGTGTATTTTTCAAGCAGTTAATGAATCTAAGGAATCAGAGAAGGGAGAGCTTGAAGTATACTTAGTATCTCAATCCTTAACAGATTCAGTCCCAATTTATTACACGAAATTTAATTTAAAACCGGAAGAAAATCTAGAATTAGCTCGGAGTATCGATTTATTAATTAATTATCAACATAGTCCCTTCTACATTGTGTCTCAAATCACAATGGGACGATTTAAGAAGAACAGGTCATTTAAGACAATTGGGCCAATAAAACCACTGAAAGAAATATGTGTTGACTGGAATTTCACAGTAGACCCAACTAAAAGGACTAATCTCTGGGAAGGTGTAGAACCAAAGAAACAGTATGAAGTAAACTTTGTTTTCCATTTTATTAAATCAATGCCATATGCAACTATAACAATTCATGTGAACACCCTCCCTGGGGGCCAAACGAAACGATTAGCAAATTTTCGGATTAAAAGAGATCTTGATGCTGGAGATGAATTTGTCATCCCAAATATCAAGTTTAAAACACCAAAAGATTGTGGATATCTCTTTTTTGATGTTGAAATACGAAACGAAATGGGATTAATTCCAATAGATCTCATTTCTGATCCAATTGGAGTCCAAAGTAAAGGTGAACAGGCAGCTACATATGAAGAGAGACTTGATCTAACGTTATAAATGAACTACACACATCTAAAGGAGTGTGCTTCCTACGAGTCCGCCCAACCATTTTTCTCTAGGAAAAATGGAAACTCTCGTTTTATGTTTGGCTGTGTGTCGTAGATTACCCCGGATAGTACTTTCAGAGATAGCCCGTCCACAGGGCATTGCGTGATAGCAGCTCTCACGAACTGCCTTTCACCACCTGAAATAAGGTTCAATTGCTGTTACTTTCTTTCTACCTAACCATTAGGTCAGTAATTCGATTACCTTGCGTTTCTTTTCTTAATAATAATTTATTGGCTGCCTGTTCAAAATAATTCTCCTTATTTTCACATGGACATCCACTATAGAATTTCCTTTTCAGCATATTTATCCTATCTTGACAGGAAATGTTTATTAAGGGCTGCTATTCATTCCCCACTTGAAAGAAGGGGACTTCTGGCATTTTAGTTAAAAATTCGGATTTTTTCGAAATAAAATTAGCTTAAAAAAGATTAAGAATACTGATTTAGAATAATGTTAGTTAAGAATTATATCACTTATTTATAGATCAATTTTGAAGAGGCTTAGTTATGGTTAAACTAAATGTTGTAAATGTTGGGAAAATCGAAGGTCGTGCATATTTACACCCATCTGACATTAGTAACGTTGGTGTTGAAGAATTTGATTTTGTCAAAATTTCAACAGAATGGGAAGACTGGGGAGCTGTTCAAATCCTATCATCTGATGAAGTGGCCCAAGGAACTATTGCTGTTGATGATAGTGTGTTAAATTCAGCGAATATATCAGATGGTGATTCTGTTGAAGTGGAGTCTGCAAAAATTGCAGCAGGTATTAAATCAATTAAACTCGGTATTGAACCACTAGCAGGTCAAGAAGTCGAGGAAGCAATCTTATGGATAGCAACGGAATTTGAAGAATTATCAGCAGTGCTTCGTAATCGCCCAGTATTTAATGGATTACAAATCGCATGGGAAGACTGTCCGATTGGAAGTATAACAGTTCGATTTATAGGCTCCGAACCGCCTATTCAAGAAGGTGAGATTGGAATTGTAGATCCAACAGGTAGAGAAGTTGAGATCAACATCATTCCGTTCACTGAGATGAGTTTCAATGCAGTTCTCGTTCTAGACGTGAGTGGGAGTATGCAAAAGAAAGATATGAAAGTACAAAACATTAGTGGAGCTCTTGAAGGGTTAAAGAAGGGTTTAGAAGAAACTGAGGAGCTGGGTACTTTTCTTGGAAGGTTTGAAGAAGGAAAAAAGGTCAGTCGAGTGGATGCTGCAAGTTTTGCGATTATGTTATTCATGAGCTTGAAAATCGCAAAAGGGTGGGGTGAACAGGTACAACTCATTACTTTCTCTGGAGATGTAGAAAAATTTGCTCTAGGTGACTCTCAGGTCATTTCCTGTGTAGGAGAAACAAAAAAAGCTGGAATTGAAAGCATAATTGGTCATGTCGTCCAAAAAACCGCAGAAAGTTCAGGTCTTACCTTCTTGAGTGGTGCACTCGATGAAGCATACAAAAGCATAGAGAATTTCGAAGTGAATCCCACAATAAATAAGCGAAATCCTACCATGATAATAGTTTTAACTGATGGTAATCCCAATAAAGGTAATGGCTTAGGAGTAAATCCAATTCCTGTAGTTCGAAATAAAATAGAGGAGATTCCTGAGGCAGTTCTCTATGCAATTGGCCTAGGAGAAGCTGACAGATTGATGCTCCGTCGTATAGGCGAGATTGGTCGAGGTGGATCATTGATGGCTGATGATTTAGAGATGCTTGTCGACTTTTACGATTCACTAGCTCAGAATTTCCAAATGGTCGTAAAGATGAAGAAACAGGCTGAATGATTTTATTAGTAATACTACCCCACCTCCCTTTAGACATGGATTTCTAGATACACAGAACAAAGTGAGATAAGTGCTCAATACTAAGGCACTTTCAGACCTCTTAGAGTTCATAAAATATTGTAATGAACTTGGTGAAGAAGCCCTTATTATTGTTGAAGGGAAAAGAGACACCAAAACACTCCGTTTATTGGGTTTAACAGGGAATATCATTGAAAAGGGGCAGAAATCCAACAATAATTTAGTGGATATAGTTTTTCACGCCCCTATTATTGTAATTTTGACCGACTTCGACCGTAAAGGACGACATCTACGTAAAGTAATTAGAAAAGAGATTCAAAGCAGGAAAAATCATGGTAAAATCGATAATTATGCCAGACAACTGCTATATAAATTATGTAGAGCTTATAGAATCAATGAAATAGAGGATCTTGATCACTTCGTTACAAATGTTCAGAGGTAATTCTAAAAGCTACTTTGGAGCACGATTATATTAAACACAAAGGATAAAACCATTCATTATCACTTTTGGAATATTATATACGACAATTTATTCTGCTAAGAATTCTTACTATAATGTTGAGGTATCTTAAATGCAAGCTATCATGAAAACAAAACAAGAAAAAGGCTTTGATATAAAGGAAACAAAGGAACCTGAAATTCTACATGGAACAGATGTAAAATTTAAAATAGATGTAGCTTCTATTTGTGGAACCGACCATCATATGTGGGTATATGATGCATGGGCTCAAAAGAGATTACCACCAGCTATTCCATTTATTGCTGGGCATGAAGTCGGAGGTACAGTTGTTGAGATCGGTCCTGACGTAATAAACATTGATGTAGGAGACAAAATTTCAATGGAATGTCATGAGGCTTGTGGAACCTGCTATCAATGCCGTTCAGACCGAATGCATATTTGTAGAAATACAAAAATTTTTGGGGTCGATAAGAACGGGATTTTTGGGGAGTATGCGGTAATTCCCGAATTAAATGCATGGAAAAATGATCCTGATTTGGATCCAGCTCTTGCTTCTCTCCAAGATCCGCTTGGAAATGCAGTCCATACAGTCTTACCCAAAGGATTAACTACAGATGAAGGGATCGCTGGAAAAAATGTGTTTATCGCTGGATGTGGACCAATCGGATTAATGTCTATTCCAGTAGTAAAAATGTTCGGAGCAGCCCAGGTGTTTGCAAGTGGTGGTGGAAGAAATATGCAAAGACTTGAAATGGCTAAACAATTAGGAGCAGATATGGTGCTCAATGCTCGGGAAGAAGGAGATAAGATTCCCAAAATGGTCAGGGATGCAACTGATGGGAATGGAGTAGATGTTTTACTTGAGATGTCAGGTAACATTCACGCTCTTCGTCAAGGGTTAGAAGCATTAACATATGGTGGTAGAGTTTCATTATTAGGCTTCTTCCCAGGTCCAATTGAATTTGATATCAATACGTTGATGGTGAGCAAAGGTGCTAGCGTTTACGGAATAGCTGGCCGGCGAATGTTTCAAACATGGCAAGTTATGAGAGGAATTTTAAAATCCAAAGATTTTCAAAATCAATTGAAGAAATTGATAACCCATCGTGTAAAAATGTCCGAATGGGAAAAAGGGATGATCGAGATAGATGAAAAAAGGGCGATTAAAGTCGTGATGGATCCATTTTAATGATCCCTCATTATTTCTCAAAAAGGCATCTTATTTCAGTCACTTCCCCAAAAACCTTTGTAAAAAACCTTTTTTCTTGAAATGTTTATGCCATTGACGAAGAATTTCCTCACTGCAGTCATAAGGGCCCGTTAGCGCGTAGAATTCAATCCCTACATTTATAGATAGCTTTCTGAGATATTCCCGATCGAGCTGAGATTCTGTGATTTCTACAATCTTTAATCTCTTATTCACATTAAAAAAAGTCAATCGATATCCCTCTTTTACCCTTTGCATCTCACAGTAGTGATTTCTGCTTGATGGAACCTGAAACCTAATTTTATGATTACTAAACACCACATAGACACATCTAGATAATTAATCTAAAAAAATTTACTCATCTCAATACACATAAATCTATTGAAAATCCATTTCGAGATTTATTATCAACATTCGCAAACAATAAAAAACAACTATTTTATTCATATAGCAAAATAGAAGAAGAGTTATAAGTCCTTTAAAAGTCTCAGAGGGAATAATTCTCCGTATGGAAAATAATTAGGTAATAAAAATGTCAGAAGTTCAGAAGGCGTTAGCAAAGGCAAAAGAAAATGAACAAGAAGGTAGTTTCGACAAAGCTGCTCGTAATTATTTTAATGCAGCAAAGGTAACAAATGATATCAGACTCTATAATCGAGCCTTTTTCACTGCGAGGAAATCCGGCCGTTCTGATTTAATGTTTGAAACAGCAAAAAGTTACCATGAACTGTTAGACCAGGAAGATCAGCAAGCGAAGATTAAGGAATTATTACCTACCTTTCTAGAGATTTCAGGCCGTGAACGCGACCGATTGGCTGAAGAAGCTCCTGAAGACATGGTCGGAGTCTTAGATTGGACTGTTTCCCTTTTTCAGTTAGTTGGTAAACCAGAGGCAGCTTATGATTTTTCCATACAAACAGGGGATGCTTACTTTTCATTTGGACAGAAATTATTAACTTCTACTTCTCTCTTAGGGAAGGAAGAAAAGTGGCAAAGAGGTTTAGATCTATTTGATAAAGCGATTGAAACTTATCAGAAGATTAGAACAGATAAACCATCACTTGAAAAAATTCTTGATGTTAAACTTGATAAAATAAGTAAGTTAATCGATATCGGTCGGCACGTAGAAGGGATTGAAGGAACATCTAGTTTAATGGATTACCACAAATCTCAATCGGAAATTGTACCATATCCCAGAGAAGTTCTTTCTTTGAAACTTGCTGAGGTTTTCGCAGAGAAAAGCCTTTCTGCTGCTCAAGAAAAGAAATTTGACATTGCAGATGTATTAATGAAGACAACAAAGGCAGGATTTGAAAATGCAAAAAAATACACAGAGATCTCACCTTATTTATGGCGACTTGCATTGATTTATGATGAACATAATCAAAAGGATCTTTTTTATAATCTTGTAGACACCACATTTGACACGGTATTAAAGTATGAGGATAGATCAATCCAACAAGCAATTATGAGTTATCTAGATGAGCGAGCGAAAAATATCTGTGAAAATATCATAAGTTCCCGTCTTCTTATGGTCAAAAAGGGCCCAATAGAATTCCAAAATAATGATGGCGTGCAGTATTTACTAAAAAACATTGATTTAGCTAAGAAGATCAATAACGATGAAATTGTTGAAGAAGCACTTGGATTCCTTTATAATTACAGTCAGAGAATGTATGAAAAGAAATTAACAAAACGTTCTCTACCATACTTTGAATTTTGTGCTCAGAATTGGTGGACATTGCAAGAGGGATCTAGTCAGACACATGAAATAATTAACTATCTAGAATCAAAATTCGGAGCTTTGATAACCGAAGGTAAGTTTAACAAAGCATCAAGGCACCTAGGGAGCATAATATCTGTCAAAATCTTTATTGGCGACTCTGAAAGCGCTGGAGACTCCGCCTTTTCATTCGCTAAAACGGCAGGTGAACAGGGAAAACAAGAAATAGAATTAGAATTTCTGGAGCGAGCATACGATGGTTTTGTTGCAGCAAAAGCTACCTCGAAATTACAAGAAATGTTAAACCATGCCAACCATCAGATGGAACCATTATTTAACCTCGATCCAAAGTCAAAAGAGCCTAGAGAGAAATTCATACAACTGGGTAGTTCAATTGCCGCATCAATCTCAGAAGAGACTCAGGGAGGGTTCCTTCAGGCAACAACTTTCAAAGCTCTCAATACTGGGCTAATTGAACTAGGAATGAATACTGTTCATGATGCTTTTGATATAATAAAGAAATATGATCCTAAAGAAGCCGCAGAAATTTACTTCAAGGTTGGTTCCCTCCTTTTAGAGAATAATATGAATAGAGCACTTGAATTTATCGATAAATCTACTCAATTTGCTATCAAGCATGGATCATTAGAAGAAGTAGTTAAAAATAATCTTACTTATCTTGAAGAACAAACTCTAACAACAACTATTTTGTCTCAAAAATTGCTTTTAACTGAAAAACTAGAGCTTTTAGCTGGAATTGCGGAGAAATTCAACAGATTTAATGAATTCCTTTTCACACTTACAAAACATCTTGCAGAAAAGGTTGATCAACCAGATTTCTTTACTGAAACAAAGAATTTTGTTACTAAAACATTCTATGGATTTTATAATCAAGATCCAAATCATTCGAAGCTCTCCGAAATAATAACTTGGACTAATAACCACATTCTAGAAGGATACACAGAATTACAACATTCTCAAATGTATGAGCTAGCTATTGTAAATTTAGCCTTTCATGAGAAAATAAAGCAGGCCCAAGAGTACATTGATTTCTTTTGGCAACTTTTTACTAAATTTGTTTCTACAGAGGATTTCTCCCACGCAATTGCTTACTTTAAACAAACTCATGAAACATTAATTCGAATGGACGAACCAAGTGATTTTATTACACAATTTACAGGACAAGTTGTTGCGAGTTTTGATCGTGGAATCAAACCAAAAATTGCAGATGAAAAATTCGATGAAGCTTGGCCTCTCATTGAAGGACTTTATTCAATTCTTACTGAGGCAGAGTTATCTTCGCAAGCAGTGGAATTATATCAAACAAATAGCAAACTTTTTGCTCCATATCGTTTAGATCTAGCTTTGACAATGTGGGGTCAAGCTATTGATACTTCCAAAACAATAAACAACACTGAATACATAACTGCAATAGTTAAGACAATAATTGATGAGACTATCCCTGTTTATATTGAAAAAGGAATCCCACGCGCCGTCAATCAGTTATATTCAGTAGCAGCCTCAGGTTATCATGCATTAGGAGACACATCTGCGATGTTAGAGACGATGTTAAATGTCACTAGATACAATCTATCTATTAGTGATTTCGAAGCAGTTCATCAATTAGGTGTAAAAGGATTCGAATTAGCCACTAAATCGAAATCTGATAAATTTTTATTCGAATTCTCAAATATGTTTTTTGCTATAGGGAGTGGTTTATTATCAGAAGATCCCGAAGTTGGTGTTAAGCTGATAAAAACTGCTTCGGATTATTTGAGAGATTATGGGCCCTCTGGACACGATCAATATTTAACAAAAATGGCGGAAATCTTTGAACCATTATATAATTCTCCTATTACACAAAAAGTTGCACAAAATGAGCGTACAAAGATACTTCAACACTTTAAAGATTCAGGGAAAAGAATAGAAGAAGGAAAATTTCTTGTAACAACTGCAAAATTGAGTTTTCAAACAGGCAATATAAACGAAGGATTGGATTTAATTTCACAAGCAACAGCTATCTTAAAAGAATTAGAAGATGAAGATGGTTTAAGTGAGATTGTGAGTGTCTGTTTAAAAACTGCTGCAAACTACCGTGTCGGAACAGATGAGTACATAGCTCTTTCTAGCCACGCTGCCAGTGTTCAGGAGACCTCTACAGTAGAAATTTCAGATGAGAAAACCCAGGATGCCTTCGGGGATCTTTTCGACGGATTATTGGATGATATGACAAGCTTAATGGATCCTTTAGAACGAGAACGAAGAAAGAAAGAAAAAGGGAAAAAGAGAAAATAAGTCTAGCTATCTTGGTTATGAAATCATCTAATAAAGTAGAAAGAAATATCTCACTTTTATCAATCCTTTTATTCAAAAGACAGTCTATGAGAATTAATACTTTAGTATCCTCACTTTTCGAGGAATATTTTTATAATTGAGTATTGTTTAACAATTAAACTTAAAAAAAAATAAAATAGAGGATTTTTTATGACAGTTGAAGGAACTAAAACGGATTATCAGCCAGTTAAGTGGCAACAAGTGTGGTGGAGCGTAATTGAATTTGGTAGCTCGATTTCATCTGGGATTCTTGATACGTTCCTTGTAGCATTCTATTTCTTTGATGTTCTCGGTGAGTATACTGGTCCAGGAGTGGTTGAAAGAATGTTCTTCATTGGAATTGTCATCTTTTTTGGAAAGATAATTCAGGGTCTTGCCAATCTTCCAGTAGCCCAAATTTCTGATAGGGTTCGGACACGATGGGGAAGAAGAAGAGTCTTTGTTTTATTTGGATCCATTCCATGGGGATTAAGTATTTTTATGTTATTTGGTTTTCCTTCTATGTTTTCACAGTTTTTTAGGGACTCTTTAATCTTTTCGATTGCTTGGCTAGCAATTTGGTATATATTTTATAATATTATGAATGCCGCTGTTATTAATCCGTACCTAGCTATGTTACCAGAAATAGCCAAAGGATCTTTGGAAAGAACGCGTTATCAACAATTCCGTACACTTTTCACGTTTCTAGGAATGGTTCTTGCTGCTATTTTATGGCCAATACTTGGAGAAGAATTAGGTGCTCCAATAATTGCCTTTTTGATGATTTTAACCGCCCTTACAATGGTACTAGGTTCAAAGGAGGATGAGAATGTTGAACCTACAACTATTGGTTTTAGAGAATCTGCTACAATGGTCCTAAGAAATCCTGCATTCCGCGCTTATATAGTGACAATTATGGGGTGGATGGCTGCCTCTCAGATGTTGTTAGCACAACTTCCAATAGTTGTTGAAGGATTATTCGGTTTAGATCTTGACTCAACAGAACCGGTTTCATGGATTGGTATTGAACCCTCTCTCTTAATGTCAATAGTCTCCGGAATCTTTGTTATTACTGCAATCATAATAATCCCGTTTATTACCAAGATTCAAAAAACATTGGGTAAGAAAAAGAGTTTTCAACTATTCATGGTTCTATTTGCAGTATTTGCTTCCAGTATAGCTTTTCTTGGTT
The DNA here is from genome assembly GCA_016840285.1 of Candidatus Hodarchaeota archaeon. The sequence goes on from JAEOSR010000168.1 coordinate 30,741, forward strand.
TTCTACCAGGGACACCCTTGGTTGGGACAGATGATTACTATCGATTTCTCTTTTACCAGCTTGTCATCAGCATCCTACTAACTGGAATCCCAGCAGGGGGTATTGTGGTTTTACTATATTCTGTTTTCTCTGATGTTATTGATAATGATCATTATGGTGATCAGGAACGACGAGAATCCATGTATTTTGCTGTGCAAGGGGTGTTAGATTGGGGAGCTGCTAGTGCTGGAGCATTGTTTATGGGAATCCTTTTGGCAATTTTTGGATCTTCTGACTTTGGAGGAGCAAAAGACGCAGGAATATTAGGCACAGGAAGTCTTGGAATAAGAATTGTAGTGTTGGTTGCTGCAATAACGATGCTTTTCGCCACTTGGTGGTTCAGAAAGTACCCACTTGAGGATTAATTTCACCCTTTGAGCATATAAGATAAGAAATCTAATGTCAATCTGTTGAAATCTCGGGTGACTGGGTTAATCACAATGGATATTTCTGTAAAATATCAAAAAATATTAAAGCAACTTAAACAGAGTGGTATTTCCAAAGGTGTCTGGATTGACGCGGGTTGTGGTAGAGGAACCTATACATTTCCATTAGCGACGTTAGCGTCCCAGGTCATTGCAGTAGATAACAATCCTTATGATATATCCTTCCTTAAATCTCAACTCCCCGAACAAACCAATATTATTGTTTCTGAAAAAGATTTCACAAGGGATCTTCTTTTTCATGATCTAGTTGATGGAATATTATTCGGATTTTCTTTGCACTATGAACCTACTTCAGCCGTCGCATTACGAAATGCCTTCAATCATCTAAAACTTAATGGAAACATTGTTGTTTTTGAATATACTCGCGAAAAACCTTTACCTTGGGTACCTTTCCCCGTTCCTAAAAAAAAATTAATTCCATTACTGGAAAAAACTGGATTCCAAGAAATAAACACAATAATAAACAATTCTCGGTTTTATATCATCGGAGGCAAAAAGATTTCGCCCTAAGTTTAACATTTTCATGTTTTTAGGAATTATTCTCTTAATTTTGGTATATCAATAATAAAGGTGGATCCGCGTCCTTTTCCCTCGCTTTGGGCTATAATTGAACCATTATGAGCTTCTAGGATTTTACGAGATAAAAACAATCCAATCCCAGTACCTTTTGACGCATAATCAGTAGAAAAACTAGTAAATTGTTCAAAAATACTCTCAAGTCGTTCATGGGGAATTCCTGACCCGTTATCTTTGATTAAAATACGTAGATAATCGTTAAATATTTCTGATGATACGATGATCTTTCGGTTGTCCTTTGGTGTATGTTTAATGGCATTATTCATCACATTGACTAACACTTGCTGGAAACGATCGGGATCTATATGAACTAATATCGGAGTGTCTTTTGAACAACCACTAAACGAAAATTGATCTCTTAAGGTAAATGTATATTGATCAAAATGAGATTGTAAGAATGAGCAAATTTCAATTTTCTTCTTATCAATCTGAAATCGACCTTGTTCAATTCGGACAACTTGAGAGATATCTTCAGTTAACCGCTCAAGACGATTTACATTACTTCTTAGAGAATTATATATTTCTCGTCTGCGATTATCATCAATGAATTTATCGTGTCTTTCTAAAAAATCACAATAACCAGATATTACGGCCAATGGATTTCGTAATTCATGAGATGTCATTGTAATGAAATTAATCCGTTTCTGCTCCGCTTCTTTCAATATTGTAATATCTGTGAAAACAACTAATGTCCCTGAAAAGTCTCCTCTATTTGAGTAAATTGGGGAAGCAGTTATCAGAACTGGAATTTTACTCTTACTTTTAGTCAACAATTGAATTTCATAACTACTTCCAATTCCTCTTGAACGTTTATCGGATTCAACTTCAACAGTGGTAAAAAACTCAGATGGTACAATATCTCTCCAAGTTTTACCAATCAAATCATTTTCAGAATAACCAAGTAAATTAGCTCCTCTTGGATTCACAAATGTAATTTTCCCTGCAGCATCCTCAAGTAACACTCCCTCTTGGAGCTTCTCTACTAGCAACTGGTACTTTTCCTTAGTTTCCCTTAATGCTGTTTCTGCTCTCACACGACCTATAAACCTACCAAGTTCTCTAGCAATCGCATCAATTAAATGTCGTTCTTCATTAATAAAAGGCCCTTCATCGCAAACAGGTTTTTCCTCTAAGTAGCAAATCTGTACTAAACCAATTTTTTTCTTAGATACAGTGATATCAGCGGATTGACACCAGGGTGACAATTGAAAATTAGCTGAATCATACTTCTTTCCTTCAAATTCGATATGTACACATGTTATATCAGAATATTGCCATGCGGATGGGATTAGATCAATAATAAATGTAAAAATTTCATCTATTTCAAGATTTGGATCAGATAAAAACTTTGAGACCTGGTAAAGACAGTCTAATTCCTTGATTCGTTCAGTAAGGTCATGAGTTCGCATTCTTAACGTTGTTTCTATTTCTTTTTGACTGGTAATATCAGTAACAGTTCCTAAAATAGCTTTATCCCCCTCATAGTCAATCAATTTGGGAGTATATAAAACATTGAATCGTTTCCCAGTTTTGGCAATTATAATATATTCTAGTGGGTCAACATCTTCTCCTTTTATATGCTTTTTAAAATTAACAATAATCTGCTCTTGAAATTCAGGAGCAATCAGAGATAGAAAATCAAAATCTTCTGAAATGAATTCTTCTTGAGTATATCCTAATACCTCTTCACATCGCTTGTTTGTATAAACCACCTTTCCTTTCTGATTAATAAAAATCATATTTGGGGATTGGTCCGCAAGATTTCTGAATTTTCTTTCAGACTCTTGAATACTATCTTGAATTATTTTACGTTCAGAGATATCCCGGAGGATACCTTGAGTACCAATGACTTCTCCATCTTTGATAATGGGAGCCCCACTGATTTCAACTTGTTTTATTTCACCATTTTTGTGTAATACTTGTCGTTCAGCTAAATTCACAGTTTTACCTGAAATTCCTTGCTTAAACAACTTCATTGACTGGTTAAGATTAGAAGGCAGAACATACTTTGTAAAAGGAGTACCAACCACTTCAGCAGGAGTGTAACCTAGAACGTGAGAAATAGATGGAGAGCAATAAGTGATATTTCCCTCAGAATTAATTTGAAAGATAGTATCAATACTGGTTTCTGCTATTATACGGAATTGATCCTCCTTCTCCTGTAGTTGTTTCTCTCTATCAGCTATTGCTTTTATCTCGTTTCTGATAATTTCTTTAGCACCTTTAGAAATATCAGTTCGGTCTAGAAGGCCTGAAAGACTCATAGAATTTCACTAGTAAAATGATGAAGCTCACGAAATTTAAAGATTGCTTAATAGAATACTTGGAAGACTATTCATCCACAAGAATTATATCTTCTAAGATTCTAACAAACAGTTCGAAATAGAAATAATAATCAGACAAATAATCATTTACTCACATGTAGTCTTTGATTGGATCATTCTTTCATAGGCATTACTGTGGCTTCTCCATCTACTAATAACTCATTATTTTGATTTGTGCAAGTGGTTTTCAAAATTATTCGCTCTTTTACGTCATCTTTTTTGATCACTTCTACTGCTACTATAATGGTATCTCCTATTCGTATAGGTTTAAAAAAACTTAATTTTTGCTTCAGATAGATACTTCCTGGCCCTGGGAGCTTATTGGCGAGAACTGCGGAGATAAAGGCTGCAGAGAGCATACCGTGAGCGATTCTACCTTGAAAGAACGTTTTCTTTGCGTATTTTTCATCTAGATGGATTGGATTTCTGTCTCCACTTACCTCAGCAAATTTCTTAATGTCATCATCTGTTACAGTCCGTTTAATTTCAGCTCTCTGTCCAATTTTTATTTCTGAAAAGCTAAACATAACCATCCTATCATCTCAGTTTGTATTCTGGCAATTTTACTTACTTTCAATGATTTTATCCCCAGGCTGATAGAAAAACAAGACTAATAAATTTCTATTTATATAATATGGATAGGTCCCTCACCACTAGTATAAACGGGCTTATTTTGGCTACTTACCATTAATCCCGAGATTAAAATTAATAATTGTGAAGAGATGCAAAATGGTTGATATCCCACAACGTATTGAAAGATTAGGGGAGCTTGCGGAAAATCTTACATGGGTATGGAACCAAAAAGCCCGCGAACTCTTTAAACGTCTTGATCATCCTCTATGGGTCTACACTTACCATAACCCTGTTCGTATGCTACAAATCATACCGAGAAAAAGGTTAGACGCAGCAGCTCAGAACCCAGCATTCCTTAAACATTATGATGGGGTCATGTATAATTTCGATCGTCATTTGGATTCTAGAGACACATGGTTCTCAAATAACTACCCACGTTTCAAAGGAGAAATAGCGTATGTGAGCACAGAATATGGTTTACATCAATCCCTTCCAATTTATTCAGGTGGGTTGGGAATTCTTAGTGGAGATCATGTTAAAGAAAGTAGTGATTTAGGAGTCCCATTCGTTGGAGTGGGATTCGTGTATCCTCAAGGGTATTTTACACAATTGATGCCAAGAAGTGGTTGGCAAGAAGCACAATACAATTATTTAAAATTTGATCAAACCCCTATTAACCCTATTATTAGTGATGAGGGCAAACAATTACATATAGAATTAAAATTTCCTAAGCCCATTTTTCTAAGAGTGTGGAACCTTAAAGTCGGGAGAACACCCCTCTATCTCATGGATACTGATATTGATAAAAATGAACCTTGGAACCGAGGACTTTCAGCTCGACTTTATGGTGGTGACCAAGAAATGCGAATACGTCAGGAAATAGTTCTTGGTTTCGGATCTGTAAGAATTTTATCTCAACTTGGTCATAATCCAGAAGTATATCACTGCAATGAAGGTCATACTGCATTTGTTGGCCTTGAACTTCTTAGAAGAGAAATGAATGAGAATGGAAAGAGCTTTGAGGAAGCAGTTCAAATTGTAAGAAATAAGATTGTTTTCACGACCCATACACCAGTTAAAGCAGGGCATGATCAGTTTCCCTTTGAATTAGTATCAAAATACTTCCAAGATTATTGGGAGAGTTTGGGGATCAATCGTGATGAATTTTTAGCTCTTGGAGCATTCGATTGGGGGGATGGACAGGGTCCTAGATTTAATATGACAGCTCTCGGTATTAGGTTAAGTCGACATCAAAATGCTGTTTCAAAACTCAATTGTGAAGTAAGTAATAAAATGTGGAGTGGCCTTTTTTCAACACCTGAATTTAAAAACCGAGCTCCAATCCAATTCGTTACCAATGGTATTCATATCCCTACATGGATTAGTAGGCCATTCCAAGCACTTTATAAAAAGTATTTAGGAAAAAATTGGTCTGATAAACACGATGATCCTGACATATTCGAGAAAATTGATGATATTCCAAATAGAGAACTATGGGCCGCCCGAGAAGAAACAAGAGATCGGATGTTTGTATTTTTACGCGAGAGAGCTCGTGTCAAAAGAATAGAGGAGAGTAAAGATTCACGTCAGACTTTAGTAGCTGGAGCTCTCCTTGATCCTCATGCTTTGACAATTGGTTTTGCTAGGAGGTTTGCAACATATAAACGAGCGTCCCTAATCTTTCAAGATATTGAAAGACTACGAAAAAGTCTGCTAGATCGTTATACACCTGTTCAAATTGTTTTTGCGGGAAAAGCACACCCAGCTGATGATCCAGGTAAGAATGTTCTTCAACAAATTTACAATAAAGCCGTAGATCCATCAATAGGGGGCCGAGTTGCTTTCATTGAAGATTATGACATACAAGTAGGAAGATATCTCGCTCAAGGTTGCGATGTGTGGCTCAATACACCCCGTAAACCCCTAGAAGCTTCAGGCACTTCTGGTATGAAAGCTGCTATCAATGGATGCATTAATTTCTCAATTCTAGACGGATGGTGGCACGAAGGTTATGATGGGAGTAATGGTTGGTCTATTGGAGTTCAAAAACAAAATAATATTGAAGATCAAAACCAATACGATGCTAACTCCATATACCGAATTCTTGAAGAAGAAATACGTCCATTGTTTTATGACAAAGATAATGAAGGAATTCCAACAGGATGGTTAGAGGTTGTTCGAAATTCAATCAAAAGTATAACCCCCGCTTTCTCTGCCCGACGAATGCTTAAAGAATATGTAAAGGCATATATCCCATAAAATATTCTTCTAACCAGTTATCATCTTTTGAGCAGTCTCTTGCCAAGTCTTGATCTGCTTGTCACTCTTTCGGCCTATCATTGTTGCTATCTCCTGACTGTGTTTGCTTAATAAATCCCCGATTGTCTTTATATTAGCTGCAACTAATTTGTCATTAGCAGCTTTTCCAATCCCCTTCACTTCTGAGACAGATGTGAGTGTATTTACCGTAGGTGCAGCAGGTACAACTGGTTTAACTGGTTCTGGTACTGGTTCAGGTGGTTTTTTAATAATAGGTTTTCTTTGTTCCTCTACTTGTACAGGAGGCTTAGTTGTTGGTTTAGGTTTTATTTTCTTAGGCTTAGTTTTCGGTTGTACTTTAAGAGAAGGTGCTGTTTCAAATAATCTTCCAGTTTCTATGCAAAGCCAAAGATGATGTTGTTCAGATGGGTCATCAGGAAGGTGATGAAACCCGATATCATAAATAGCACCAGGACACGATTCATTGTGCAATGCTTTAGCCACTCGTTTTGTTTTTGGTATGTTCTTTTTCACCCAATGCTTACCAATAATATAAGTGTCACTTGGTTTTCCTAGTGTGTGTTTCCAAGACATTAATAGTACCCCAAATAGATTAAACTGATTGAAGACGAGTTTTCAAAAAAACTATAATAGTTTCTCTTAATCTATGGATAAGAGACTTACTTTTTTATGTTGTGTTAATTTCTTACTAATAAAAGAGTTAAGAGACATAGTGATTATAAATGGAAAGTAACGAACAAAGCAAGAAAATTGGAGTATTCTGTAGTGGAGGTGATGCTCCAGGAATGAATGCTTGTTTACGGGCGGTAGTACGAAGAGGTATTGCAAAAGGAATTAAAATTATTGCAATCCACAGAGGTTACCAAGGTATTTTCGATGAAGCATTTGAAAAAATGACTCCACGTTCAGTTGGTAACATCATTCAACTTGGTGGAACCATTATTAAGACCGCACGCTGCAAGAAATTCTATTCGGAAAAGGGAGTTCTGGAGGCAGCTACTATATTAAAAAAACATGAGCTGGATGGATTAATAGCAATTGGGGGAGATGGAACATTCCGTGGATTATTAGAATTAAAAAAGTATTGGGATGGTCAAGTCATCGGGATTCCTGGAACTATAGATAATGATATTTATGGAACCGATTACACAATAGGTTTTGATACTGCTATTGATACTGCAATTCAAATGCTTGATCGTATCAGAGACACAGCAGAATCACATGAACGTGTATTTATCGTTGAGGTCATGGGACGCCATGCAGGGTTTATCGCACTTGAAGTGGGAATAGGATGTGGAGCTGAAGAAGTTTTGATTCCAGAACATCATATTGATTTAGAAAGTGTTGCAAAGCGCGTAAAGTCCGCTCAGGAACGAGCAAAAAAAAGTATTATTATTATAGTGGCGGAGGGAGTAAGTAAAGACAACATATTTGACTTCTGTAAACGTTTAACAACACAAAAAGGATTAGAATTTCAATCACACATCTCTATTTTAGGACACGTACAACGTGGAGGTTCACCAAGCGCACTTGATCGGTGGTTAGCTACTCGATTGGGTGCTTTCGCTGTCGATTGTGTTTTGAAGGGAGACACAGGGATTATGGTGGGAGAAAAAAACCATCAGTTAGTGAGAGTCCCACTTGAGGAGACTCAAAAGAAGAAGCCGATTGATACTTATGCTTTTAATATAATTCAGGATCTCGCGATCTGAACTAATTTAGACTGGAATGCAACGATAAGATTATTCTCCTAAAAAAGGTTTCATAAGATTATGTGTGATACTTTTGTTGCTTTAGGATCAGCAACTAGCGATGGTAGAGTAGTTTTTGGCAAAAATAGCGACCGACCGTTTTCAGAAAAACAAACCATTTTTTATTTCCCAAGAGAACAACATCCAAATGAAATTAATGTTAAATGTACCTACATCTCTATCCCACAAGTCAAAGAAACACACGCAGTTCTACTTTCAAAACCTAGTTGGATGTGGGGCGCGGAGATAGGAGCAAATGAGATGAATGTGGTAATCGGTAACGAAGCAATATTCAATACAAAAGAACCTATGGGACCTCCTTCATTAATTGGAATGGACTTAGTTCGCCTCGCTCTTGAGCGATCGTCAACCGCAATTCAAGCGGTTCACCTTATTTGCGATTTACTTGAGACATATGACCAAGGAGGGGCATGTGCAGAAAATGATCCAACATTAATGTACCATAACTCCTTCCTAATCGCTGATTTTAAAGAAGCTTGGATTCTGGAAACAGCAGGGAAGTGGTGGATTGCCCAACAGGTCAAAGATGGATTCCGAAATATTTCAAATTCGTTATCAATTCGTTCTGAGTTTGACATAGCTAAAGAAGGTATCATTGACTACTCTCTTGACAGAGGTTACTGCGAGAATCGAAAAGAATTTGACTTCGCTAAATGTTTTACTCAGGGTATCTATCAGGAACCTACAAGATATTCACGGGAAGGCTGGGGAAAATATCTTTTAAAATCAAATTTTGGAAAGATTAATCCAGGAATTATGATGGAAATCCTCCGTGATCATTATGGAGGTATCTGTATGCATGGTGCCTTCCGAACTACTGCTTCTCAAGTTTCTTATCTTTCAAAGGAGAATACTGTTCATTGGATGACAGGATCACCACACCCATGTATAAGTTTCTTCAAACCTATGATAATTTCAAGCCAAAAAGAACCCAAAAATATTGATATTTTTATGCAACGGGATAACCTTGATCTAGTAGAAAATGAAAGATCAATTCAGGAACTTCATTCTTTCGAGTTAGAATTAATTAAAACTATCCAACAAAGGATACAAACCGATAATTGGTCAAAGGCTGATATTCAAACACTTACACAGGAAGCTCTTAGTCGTGAACTTTCATTAATTTCAAGGTAATCAATTCATTATCATACTAGGCAAAAAAATTGAATTAATCAAATTTCTCTTCTAACCAACCTGATAATCTAACCAGACTTCCTTCAGGAAACTCAGCGTGCTTTGCTCCAGGTATAACATAAAATTCTTTATCGTTGCAAGGAATCTCATCAAAGAGAGTCTGCCCTGCTTCCACAGTAAAAAGCTCATCGCGTTCACCGAGACCAACAAAGATAGGAAAATTTAATTTCTCGGGAATTTGCAAATCTTCTGATCTGAATATTTTCATAAATCGGAATGTATATTTGAAATTAAATAATGGGTCATCTGTACCCAACATCCCCTCACGGTAGTAGCTAATAACAGGTTTACTTGGACGAAAAAGTGAATTCAACAAAATCTTAAATTTTGCTAGTATTGATAATTTCGGATACACACCAGGCCGAAATGTTCTCGCAGCACTTAGCAAGATTAGACCGTTGATATCCTTTAAGCAATGGTTTATGGACATTAATGCAGATAGAACCCCTAAGCTATGACCAAGTAAAATAACTTGAGGAACTTTTTCCTTAACAAATGCTATTGTTTCACAAAGATCTCTTACAAGTCTTTCTTTACTAGGATAATCTCCTCTTATGCCATCTGATAGTCCATGGCCCCGTAAATCTAAACCAAAGGGTAAGTATCCCTCTTGACATAATGGCTTAGCTAACACGTCATAAGGCCCACTATGAGCTGTAATGCCATGGAAAATTAATATAGCAATCTTTTTGGCTGGTGGTTTTGGTTCCCAAGTCCTAAGGAACAATAATTTACCATCTGAGGTATTAATTAAATGATGAGGGTCATCAAACTCGTTTCTTAGTGTGCTTGCTTTAAGATTCATTGTAAATTCCCTTATTTTGTTTGACTTAATAAGCTTCAATAATATTGTTTATTCAGAAATTCTTTTTATGAAAGGTTTATTCACGATTATTGTAAAGAAAAAATCGCTGAACATATTATTATTCAATAATATCTTTGGAGATAGCATTGGAACACGATAAAGGTCAAAATTTGTTATCTTTTTATTCAGCTTTCAATCTCCTAGAAAAAACAGCAAAAAGAACCGTTAATTCTATAAATGAAAATCCACCTTGTCTCGTGGAATTCAGTAAAACACTCGAAGAAGCAAAAGAGAAAGATAAAAGGATTCATCTCGTTGGGATGGGTAGATCAGGAAAAGTAGGCATGTTGCTTGGGGAATTATTAAAAAATATAGGTTATAAAGTCTCATATCTAGGTAAAAGCCTTGCTAAACCAGTCCGAAGAGATGATGTAGTTATTGGTATTACTGGTTCAGGATGGACTAGATTCACGATAAACACATTACAAGAATCAATTAGTAGAGGGGCAAAAATATTAGTCTTTACTGGTGATCAACATTCTCTAGCAGCAAGATTAGCAGATTCAATTATTCTTATTCCACGAGGGTATGTGAAGGAGAAATTTGCCCCTGTTTCTCACGCTCCCTTAACACCTGTTTCTCACGCTCCACTTACGCCTCTAGGCACAGTATTTGAAATGACTACCATGTGTATAGGTATTGGGGTAATTTTAGGGCTACGAGACGACTCATCGGTTAAAGGATTTAATGAAAGTGTAAATGAAGTATTAAGAGCAGCAGAAATGACTATAGCCAATATCAAAAGAAATGAACAACCCTTGCTGAAGTTCATTACTCTTCTTGAAAGTTATTCTGGTAAAGTAAGAAAGAAATTATTTGTTTATGGGAGTGGATTGGATTCAATTATTGCTAGTATTTCTTCCATTCGATTAAGCCATCTACGAATTAATTGTAAATCGAATTATGACTGGAGATTCAGAAGTAAAGAAGATTTACTTATCGGAATCTCGGGTTCAGGCGTATCTACAAGTACATTAGAACGCATGGAAAGTGCAAAATCTGTACATATGAGTATAGTTGGGTTAACATCTTTTCCAGGATCCGAATTAGCAAAAAAGTCTGATATTTTCTTAGCTATTGAAGGAAGATCAGAGAAAATAAGTGCTGATTTGCATCAAATCTCAAATCTTAGCTTTATAATCCCCTCATTCGAATATGCGGCCGCGATAACTCTAGATTCATGCGTTGCTCAATTAGCAATGGACCTAAGCATTAGTGAGAGGGAAATGAAAGAGGAACACGCAAATATTGAATAACTCTAGAATCCACCTGCGATTAATGGAAAAAAAGAAACATCACAGTTGTGACTTAAGCTCGTATTCAATCCCTCTAGAGCATGTATATTGCGTCCATCAATAAGTATTGTGAATCCTTTCTTTAATTCTTCATTTTCTAAGAAAAAAGTACTCCCTTTTTCATTATATTTCGACTGAAAAAAATCGAGAATCTCCCTTAATTTCATAGGTTCTTTAAGGACAATATTGTGAGCTTCTCCAAATTCCGTTTGCAATATAGCAAAGAAAGAGAGTTTTATTGTGATCATTGGTCGTTTCTCGTCAAGATCACTTCTTTAAGACGCTGAGTGGCTTGTTGGGGATCAGCTGACCGAGTGATTGCTGAACCTACAATGATAATATCGGCACCACATTCAACAGCTTTAGGAATGGTTTCTGCTTTCAGTCCACCCGCAACAGCAATTGGAATTTTGATAGTTTCTCTTAATTTTTTTAATGTTGGAAAAGGAATTTTATCAAAACCTGATCGCAATTGCTGATCAATACCGATATGTAAACCAATAATATCCACGCCTAGTTTTTCTAAATCTATGGCTCGTTTAACAGGATCTTCAATCCCTATTAAATCAGCGAAAATTTTAACTCCAAACTTCTTCCCAGCGCCAACAGCATCGTTAATGGTACTATCTGGGGCTATCCCTAGGATACAAACAATATCAGCACCAGCTAACGCAGCCATTTCTGTTTCTAAATAGCTCGCATCCATGGTTTTGAGGTCAGCGATGATTGTTTTTTGAGGGAAAATCTGACGTAACTTACGAACTGATTCCATACCCGTGGCTTTAATTAAAGGTGTACCTGCTTCAATCCAATCTACACCTCCCAGCGCGCTCTTCTGAGCAATTTTGATAGCTTCATCAAGATCACGAAGATCTAAAGCAACTTGAAGCTTTATATAAGTCTGAATAGGATGAATGTTAAGCTCTTCTAATTTACGATCTGATGGGACTCCTAAATCACCCCATCCTCGAATATGATAATACTCTAACAAAAGATTATCAATATTAAGGGTGTGACCTTTAGCAGGGCCTTCGGGTAATGATTCATTTCGAAATCTTGGAGGGAGGATATCATTGTCTCTTGTTAATCCTTCACGAATATTGAACAAGCGTTCTAAATTATAGATTCGTTCCCCAATTTTTCTGAATTCATTTTCATCAATATAAAAACCAGTTGCAGTAGTCAATAGCTTAGCATAAATGCCGATCTCACACTTGAGGGTTGAGAATACAGCCATCGCGGTGAATTTACACCACTCTGCAGAATCGAGAACAGCAAACACATCTTGCAGATTTTGAACTAATTCAGCTTTTTTTTCTTCTGAGAACGGATCTATAAAATGCGGTAAGCTTAACACTTCTTGAATGACAGTATAAGCTTTTAAATGAGTTCCACCACTGTTTGAGGTTACATAACTAAGAGCCATACCTTTAATTCCTCTTGGATCATAAGCGGGCATTTCTAAGCCTTTAACATGGCAAGCAAATATTGCTGTTCCTTTACCAACTTTTTTAGCAGCATTTTGCACTCCATTTGCTAATAAGTCACCATTTTTCTTTCGGTACGCGATATTTTCTATTAATGATAATAGTCCTTGACCATCACCGAAAGTTATACCGTTTGGAATAATTCTTTTTTCACCACATTCCATGAACCATCCAATAACATTCCCAGTCGAAATGGTATCTAGTCCTAGCCTGTTACAAAGCGAGTTAGCCTTAAATATAACCTCCAAATCGCTTATTCCGCAATTAGGACCTAGAGCCCATAATGATTCATATTCAGGACCTCGTGTTTCAACATCTTTGTATTTCATTATTCTACCGCAAGCAATAGGACAACCCCGACAAGGTTCTTTCTTCACTAGGTATTCCTTAAGTGTCTCGCCCGCAATTTGACGTACATTATCAAATATCCCAGTACTATAGTTTTTAACTGGGAAAACACCATGTTTATTCACAATATTGACAAGAATGGGAGTTCCATAAAGCCCCAATCCAGTTCCCGTTACTGGGTGCCCTTTTATAATCTCTAAGAACTTTTTATTAACCATCCGAAACGCATATTCGTTAGCAGGTAAAATTTTTCTTGACCCTCGGACAACAACAGCTTTAAGCTTTTTCGAGCCCCAGACTGCTCCGATACCACCTCTCCCCGCAGTTCTTGTTCCATTGATTACACAAGCAAAATGAACTAGATTTTCTCCTGCTGGCCCTATTGCTGCAATAGAATGATCACTATGGAGTTTCAGGAGTAATTCTTCTGTTTCATCAATAGTTTTCCCCCATAAATTCGTAGCATCCTGAATAGAAACATTGTTCTCATTAATTAAAAGATAAACAGGGGTATTAGACGAATCCTCGATTATTATTCCATCATATCCTGCTCGTTTTAGCTCAATCCCTAGCCTTCCACCGCAGTGAGTGTCATTGAGTGTCCGTTTTGTAAGTGGACTTTTAAAAACCATACACCATCTTGAAGTTGTAGGAGAAGTGGTACCTGTCATTGGGCCTGTCATAATAACAACTTTGTTATCTGAGCTTAGTGGATTAATTCCTGGTTTAAGCTCGTCATACAAGACTTTAACGCCATACCCTCTTCCTCCAAGGTATTGCTGAGCGATTTCGAGGTTTAATGGTTCTTTTTTGATCTCTTTTGTCTTTAAATTAACCCTCAGAATAGAATTAGCGTAAATCACAATTTTAACCAGCTCTCAAGGCGGTTTTTCTCCATATGATGTTTGATAATAATGACTTATGAGGGTTTTACATTTTTTTTTCCACAATAATAATTCCTTTAATTGCGAAGAAAATTTAGAGTTTAAATCTTAAAGATATGAGGATTACTTATGTACGCGAATTTTAACGAAAAACTAGCAAAATTAATCGTGCTATACTCTGTTAATGCGAAGAAGGACGATCTTGTGTTACTTCAAGCTCCAATTAACGCTGAAACCCTTATACGCGAAATTTACAGGGAGCTTATCCGAGTAGGCGCAAATATTTTGAGATTAAAATTCAGATTTGATGGTCAAGAAGAAATTTTTTACAGATTAGCTTCTGATGAGCAACTACAATATGTTGACGACCTTGAGATTGAATTTTGGAAAAAAGCAACTGTACTGATAGCAATTCATTCTGATTACAATACTCGAGAATTAACAAATATCCCAGCAGATAAAAAAGTAATGACAAGAGAAGCAAGGAAAGAAGTTACAAAAATCTATCTTGAGCGGGCTGCGAAGAAAGAATTGAGGTGGAATCTATCTCCTTTCCCTTGTAATGCACATGCTCAAGAGGCACAAATGGGACGATTAGAATACTTAGAATATGTGTATAAGGCATTGAACCTCCATCAAGAGGATCCAGTTAGTTTCTGGGAAGGTGTAGAAAAAGAGCAGCAAACGATAGTGGATATTTTAAACAATGGTTCTGAATTTCAGATTATTGGTGAGGATACGGACTTAACACTAGCAATTGAAAATCGGAAATGGAAGAATTGTTGTGGTCGTCGAAATCTTCCAGATGGAGAAGTATTTACTGGCCCGCATGAAGATGGGGTAAGTGGAACCATTCGATTCACCTATCCAGGAATATACGAAGGGCAGGAGATTGAAGATATCCGTTTAACATTTAAAGAAGGAAAAGTAACTGCTTTCGACGCTGTAAAGGGAAAAGACCTATTAGAAAAAATGATAAGTATCCCTAATGCGAATATTCTTGGAGAGCTAGCTGTAGGGACAAATTTTGCAATTAATAAATTTACAAAGAATATGTTGTTTGATGAGAAAATGGGGGGTACTGTTCATTTAGCCTTAGGTTCTGGCTACCCTGAAACTGGTTCAAAAAATCAATCAGCTATCCATTGGGATATTCTAAAAGACATGCAGAGTGAAAAATCAAAGCTCTTTCTCGATGGAGAGCTGATTTATCAAGCAGGTAAATGGTTAATCTCTAAGTAAAAAAACCCATTACTTTAGATGGATGACGTTACCACTTTGTAATGATTCAAGAGCAGCGCGAGCCACCCGAAGAGCAGAAACACCATCAGTGATAGGAATAGATACTTCTTCGTCATTCAATATTGCTTTAGCAAATGTACCAATTTGGTCAACGAAAAATGGTAGTTGATCTAATTCTTCCAAAGTTGGTTCAGGCCCGTCTAATTCGGTATTTTTAATGGCAGGTTGTTTTGAGGGATCAATTTGTATTGTCCCATCCTCACCATAAACTATCATCTTTGTATTGTTTCCTATTTGATCTCTAAGATCTGGTTCAGCCCAGGAAGCCTCTATTGTAATCAAGGCTCCCGATTGAGATCTGAGGGTAATCACTACTGTATCCCATGTATTGATCTCTGGATACACAGCATTTGACCCTATTGCATAAACAGTTTTGATTGGGTCATTTGATCCCAGAAACCATTGAACTAGGTCAATGTCATGAATTGCTAGATCTATAACTATGCCACCACTTTTCTCTACGTCCCAAAACCAATCTGCAGGGGGTGGCCCTCTTCCTCTTCTGTGCGCATGAATAGAAACTATGGAACCAATCTCACCTTTTTCTATTACTCTTTTTGCTGTAGAATAGTGAGACATAAAACGACAGATCATTGCAACCATTAATTTGACTTTATTTTCTTTTAAAACATTTCTAACCTCTTCAAACTCTTCTGGATACAATAAAAGAGGCTTCTCGCAGAGAATATGTTTCCCTGCATTTGCTGCAGCGATAATATATTCTTTATGAACAAATGTTGGCACACAGATAGATACAGCTTGCAATTCAGGGTCTTTAAGAGCTTCAAGATAATCTTCATATATATTTGTAACCCCAAAAAACAATGCTGCTCCTTGGAGTGCTATCGGATTACGTGTAGCAAGCGAGTGCAGTTCTGTCCATGAACAGGCAGCATAAGCGACTGCATGAACTTGACCTATCCCTCCTAATCCAATTACACCAATCTTTAAAGGATTGGTGACTTTAGGGACTCCTGAAATTAATTCATACACTTTTGGTGAAGTTCCAGTTGAAAGCATTGTACCGATAATTCGTTCTTCAATTCCAAGCTCTATTTCCAAGATTTCTTCCATTTCTCGTAACAATTTACCAGCTATCAAAGATAACTCAAGATAAGACAATTGATGCCAATTAGGAAGACCGATGATATTTTCAGCAATTCTATCCGTGGTAGGACAGCGAGGGTTAGTGTAGAAAACTTCTTTCTCAAAAAAAGGACAAGTAAAAGGGCATTTACGTTCTCCATAACCCATTCTCTCCTTAAAGAGAGTAGAAGTGTAAAGACCTGCGGGATAGATTAATTGAGTTATCTGGAAATCACGGTTTAAACGATCAGCTAATTCTCTTCCTGACATTCCAACTATTGCTGGATCAATCTGTAATGCATAAGCATGGAATACATGCCTTCCGTTCTCTGGCATTCGTGGTAAAGTTACCCCTGGAATATCACTTAATAATGTATTAAAGTACAAGGAGTTCTTAATCCGTCCTTCATTCATTTTGTCAAGTTTTTTTAGTTGCTCTAAGCCAATCGCAGCCTGGATTGTTGTCATGCGATAGTTATACCCTAATCTCTCGTAGGTGTACCAAGATGGTTCTCCATGATGCCTAACCAATCGACATTGCTCTGCAAATTTCTTATCATCAGTAATTATTACCCCACCCTCCCCAGTCATCATATTTTTGGATTCAAAAAGGCTAAAACAACCCGCTTTTGCAAATGTCCCAATTTTCTTTCCATTATATTCAGCTCCATGTGCTTGACATGCATCCTCAATTACAACTAAGTTATATTCTGTTGCAAAATCGAGAAGGAATGTTAAGTCCATAGGATAGCCAAATAGATGGACAGGGATAATTGCTTTAGTTTGATCAGTTACCTTATTCTTTAAATCAGCAGGATCCATACAAAGAGTGAGAGGGTCAATGTCAACAAAAACTGGAATGGCATTTTGATGTAAAACAGCTGTAGCTGTGGCAACAAAAGTATATGGTGGAATTAATACTTCATCCCCAGCTCCAATTCCAGCGGCAGCTAAAGACACATGTAAAGCAGCTGTACCTGAACTAACGGCAATTGCATAACTACTACCCATATACTCTGCAAATTCTATTTCAAACTCATTTATTTCAGTACCACTCATGAATGTCAATCGCTTATTTCGCATAACTCGCTTTACAGCCAAGATTTCTTCCCTCTCAACTTTTCGATCCATGGGGAATAAATCTCGGGGTTTAATTTTACGGGTCATAAGACTCAACAACTCTTTTGAGGTAATAGAGAATGAATCTTTTTATGTACAAAATTGTTTCTTTCATTTAGGAAAGGGAAAACATTAGATAACAAAAAATTTTCTGTCTGATATTTATTTCAATTAATTCGACGAAAAAAGACGAAAGTTTATATATCATAATAAGAGGAAATCATACAAGCCCAACTTCTGAAATGAAAGAGTAATTGTGCGAATGGAACAATTTAAGTCTCTAAAGTCTATGGAGATCGAAAATTAGAACATGTAGGATGATTTTGCTTTTTTGTAAGGATTTGGGTTCTATTCGTCATTAGAAGTGTAAAAAATGTCTTATAATGAATCAGAAGAGACGCATGATGTCAAGATTGGAGATGTCAAGCCTCTCGAAAAAAGATTGAATGTGGTATTTCAAGTCACCGATGTTGGTGAAGAACGAGAAATAAATAAAAGGTCGGGTGAAACGCATCGAGTGTGCGATTTCATCGTAGCAGATGACACTGCGTCCATAACATTAACGTTATGGAATGAGGATATTGATGCTATCTCAGTTGGGAATGTTTACAAGCTTAGTAATGGTTTTGCAAATGTTTTTCAGAATTCTCTTCGATTATCCAAGGGAAAATTCGGAGAAATTGGTGAAGATGCAACAGTTTTCGATGAAGTTAACAAAGACAATAATAGATCTTCTGAACATGTAGAAGATCCACGTAGGAGATCCTTTAGACAACGTGGTGGCTATGGTGATAGAGGAGGAGGAGGTTATGGAGGAAGATCCTCTAGCTATGGTGGTGGCGGTGGTGACCGTTCTCGAAGTCGAGATCGGGATCGAGGCTCACGATCACGTTGGTAACTGATGATACTTTAATTAGCTCCCAATCAAAACGTCACTCGTGTTTTCAATCACTTTTTTATACGAGTGTCGATCTTCTTTTCTTTCTGTATTCTTTCCACATAGCCTTATTCATTTATTCTTTTGGAATTGCTCAGCAGCAACTAAGGCTCTTCTAGTATCCACCTCGACTTTTTTCTGAGCCCAAAACAGATCAATACCTCCCGCTAAAAGTGCAACAACAAAGAACAGCCATACAAATGGGTTTACTATACCACCTAATAAATCAACAATCATTTTTGACCACAAAATAATCAATGAATACCCAAAAGAAATGAAAATGTAACTCATTGTATCGATATACAGCCAATTCTTTATCC
This sequence comes from Candidatus Hodarchaeota archaeon, assembly GCA_016840285.1. The sequence continues at coordinate 49,588 of JAEOSR010000168.1, forward strand.
AATCAACCCCAGCAAACTCGATATATGCTCCAACAAAACAAGCGATAAACATTAAGCCCAAACTGCCTGAAGCAAGAAAAGCAAAGAATGTAAAGATAGCTCGCGCAAATAGAAAATATTGATCCTTACGTGTTCTTCCATATTTCCATTCAAAAAGGAAAGTAGGTAGAATAAATAATACTCCTGGTAGAAAAGCAAGCTCAGGAGGAGCGATAACTACTTTCCCGATGTTGTAGGTAAAAATAGAGACCATTCCCCACGCGAAACCTACATAAGCCGAGTAACCATAATCTGGATCCCAAGGATGATATTTCCATTTTTTAGAACTTACTCCCCAATAATCAGTAATATAACCAACTGTTAAACCAAAAAAGAAAAAAAACCATTCATCCCACCCTGGTTGCGCGATTACTCCATAACAAACCATATATATTATCCCTAAAATTAGACAAATCCAATCATTCTGAGTTTTGTTATTCAACCACAATACAAAAGGAACTCCACCAATAAAAAAGATTAAATTGAATAAGGGAATATAGGGAGCAAGTTGAGCGATTAGAACCATTGATAAATCACATCAAAGAATAAAATTGACATTAATACGCTTTTCATTCATTTGGGTGTCAAATTGTTTATTGAATAATCACATCTAAGGTTTTTGTGTATCATGACATTAAGGTTATAGAGAGTAAATAATATACCTTAATCAAATTTATACTTATAAATTAACAAAAGAGAAACCATGTTTTATTCCTGATTCCTTCTTTCATACAGTAGTCAATTTAAGTAAATAATAAAAAGATTACCTTAGAACGATTAACGATGATTTTTGATTGGTGATGATTGAAATGGCCCGAGTAATCGATGAAAAGGAATTTGCAGAGATTATTAAAACAAATACACAATCGGACTCATCCAGACCCTTAGTAGTGGATTGTTTTACCGATTGGTGTCCTCCCTGTAAAGCAAGTGCTCCTATCTTTGAAAAATTCAGTCAGAAATATACTAATGCTGATTTTGTCAAAATTGATGTAGATAAAAATCAAGGAGTAGCTACCAAATTACGAATCCAAGGAGTACCAACTTTTGCAATAATCATTGGGAATAAATTGGTTTCTAAAATAGTGGGAGCAGATATGAGAAAACTGGAGAAAGAAATCCAAAAAGCAATTAATGGCAAAGAATAATCATATTTCCTTTATAGCTCCTAAATTTTCACAAACCTATAATTACTTCTTCAGGGGGAGCTAAAGTCTAAATAGCTTAAATTTACTAAGAATGTATTTTTTATTTTTCTTGAAGTGAAATATGTTTAGAAAAGAAAAACAGTTATAAAATTCATTAATCTGCTGTGGATTAGAGAATAACTATAATTGATCAGTAAGTTCTTATTAGAGGGCTATCTTTTGGCCAAAGATTATTATGAAATCCTAGGTGTTTCAAAAAGCGCCTCAAAAAAAGATATTAAAAAAGCATACAGAAAGCTAGCCTTGAAATATCATCCCGATCGCGCAAAAGAAAGTGGTATGAATCCAAAAGAATCTGAAAACAAATTTAAAGAAATAGGAGAAGCATACTCAGTTCTTTCAGACACTGAGAAAAGACGACAATATGATCAATTTGGTCCTGAGAGATTTTCTCAGTTTACTCGCGGAGGAGAGGGAGGACATCGAATGGATATCGATCCATTTGAAATATTTTCACAATTTTTTGGTGGAGGCGGATCTAATGATTTTTTCTCGGCATTTAGAACTGGGGACTCTCCTTTCTCTGGTGAAAGCGGTTTTAGATCAACAATGAGACCACAACGAGGTCAGGATATAAAAATCAACTTAAAGATTAAGACCTCAGAATTAGAGGGGAGAACTACAACTTTGAAGAAAACCATCAACTTGAATCGAAAATATCAAGATGGTACTGTTAAAAAAGAAAGGATTCGTATTCCCATTCCTCCCAATATCAAAGATGGTAAAGTTTTACGGATAACGGGTAAGGGAAACCAAGGAAAAATGGGGGGGAATGCTGGAGATTTATTAGTTGAAGTTACTATGATAGATGATATTTTAGAGATACCTGTATCTGTATTTTTGGCCATCCGTGGTTCAGATCTGACCATCAAAACACCAACGGGCGAACAATTGTCAGGTTATATACCTAAAAATACACAAGAAAATACGATATTAATATTCAATACAGTCGATAAGAAAAAGAAGAAAATTAAGGTAAGATATCGATATCCAAGGACATTAACGAAAGATCAGGAAAACCTCTTGACAGAATTATATGAGTTAGAAATAAACAAATGACTAAGGATTAGCGGGTCGAATATCCTGTTCTTCTTTCATTTGAGCCCTAATTATAGTTTTTCTTCCAGTTCTCACAAGGATATTTTCAATTCCTTCTTCCATTACCTGTTTCATGGAGTATTGAAATGTAGGTTTGATATTATAAGCGAACTTCTGATCTATAAACAATAAAAGGTATCTGACCTTAAAAGAACCTAAATCCATTTCAATTGTCCGTGATAGAATTCCTACAGCAAGTCCTGAATTATCTTGAGTGCTTTGGTCGCACAATTTCTTGATTTTTTGCCATTGATCGAATGTTTCACCAATGATAGCCAATGATGTGACAAGTTTAGAAGATTTCACTTCATCACCAATCTCATTTGGTTTGTTAAATGAGAATGTTTATAATTTCTTGTAGTAGAAATCATATATATATTAATCATCAATAATTGAGCTCCAAATATTTTTAATATATTGTAAAATTATTAATTCCATCATCATTTTATATAAAATAAACAAATATCCAATATTAATAGGAGTAAAGAAACATGGTGAGACTTGTGTTTAAGAATAGATCATTTACAGAAGGGAGAGAGGAGGCTGGTGACGCTGTACTGATCTTAGATGAGGCAACGCAGTCTGGAAAATTAGAGTATTCTCCTGATGCTGGTTTGATCTTACGTAGAACAGCTCGTCGGCAAGCTGAGAGTATTTGTAGATCGGGATTTCAATTAGCAACTGGAAAAAGAATTGGAGCAGGATTCACCTTAGCAGAGGATGAAGATAAGATAGATGATCGCTTACTCCAAGAGGGATACAAGTACCGCTAATCCCGATTATAGGCAGGCCTAAATGATAACCAGCACTTCAAAAATTGTTATGTGTGGTGACTATGGGGTAGGTAAAACAACTTTTGTCAAGTTGTTTTTGGGAGGTGAAATAGTTGGGGGTTACAAACCTACAATAGGCGTAGATATCGGCCGTAAAATTTTCGATATCGATCAGAGAAGAATCGCCTTCCAAATTTGGGATCTTTCTGGACAAGAATCATTCCTTTCAATTAGAAAACAATTTTATAGCAGAACTAATGGAGCAATTCTAATTTTTGATATCTCTCGTCGTGAAACATACCATAACATGACTCGATGGACTGAAGAATTGTTAGAACAGACAGGAAAGATACCTATTGTACTAGTAGGTAATAAAATCGATTTGCGTGATGAGTTAACCGAGTTTGTGGCAACAGAAGAGGGAGAGTTACTATCTAAAGATATTTCCAACCAAACTGGCATCATAACACCATTTGTTGAAGCAAGTGCTCTTAGACACCATCAAAATCTGGAACCATTTATTTTACTTGGAAAAACAATTCTGGAACAAAAAGAGGCATAATTCATATTTTTGACTTGAACATCCTTTGTTGATGACATAAGTATCAACGTTCGTTAAAATGATTTGACTTCTAAACAAAATCTTTTAGGAAAATATATTTGAATCACTACTGAAAACTTTGATTAACGAAAAACGGTTTGTGTGATTAACATTTCTAGAATTTTGATTCTTGCTGACATTCACGGAAATATTCAGGCTGTATCCAAACTACTTTCAATAATTGAGAAACAAAGATGGCGAATAGATCTAATTTTGATCGCAGGGGATCTCCCTGAAACTACACCTATCCGTTTAATGCTGCAATATATCCTTTTTCATGGTAATCTATCTAAAAGTAAGTACACACGATGGGTCTATAAAGAAGGAGGAAGAAGGAAATTTATAAACAGTCAAATCAAATCTGTTAAGACTATTCTAACTCTTTTGGGTTCACTAGAAGTTCCTATCATCTACGTACCCGGTAACGTGGATAGTTATGAAGTTCAACAAGTAATAAAAACTTGGTCAGCCTCAGAGGTATATTTCTTACATGTAACAAAAATAAAACTCGGGTCGTTACAAATTTGGGGGTATGGTGGATCTGAATTCACTCCAAAGAGGTATCACAAGCCATTGTGTGATATGGAATTTTTTCCAAGCGAGTTTTCTTCCCAATTAAATCCTTTATTCAAAATAAGTCCAGATACAAAGTCTTCTACCTTGAATATCCTGCTTACACATGAGCCACCAGCTTTTTGTTGTAAAACAACTGAAGGGACGATTAGTGGGGGATCTGCTGAAATTACAAGGTTCATGAAATATTTAAAACCAAATTTAGCGATATTTGGGCATTATCATGAACTTCCCCTGGTAAAATCAGAAAATAATACTATTTTCGTTAATCCTGGGCCGTTAACACGTTATTATTTCGCGGTAATTGATATTAGAGAGAAGCATATGAACACTAGTATTAAAAAACTGAACCCTGGAGTATGTGACTTTAAGAATTTTATTTACGGTTATCGGTTCACACCACAATATGAGGATTTTAGATTCATTGAGTTGGAAAAAAGGGGAAAAAAGGTTGGAAAATATTAGATCCGCACAGTTGTTTCTAACCGAATTCCCTTCTTATCAATCGTCATTGGAACTGAAATTGGTAACAAGGTGCTTTTCCAGGATTTTTGAACAGAAAAATTAATAGATATTTTTCCTCCACCAACTCTGCCAAATGAAATATCAAACACAAAATCAGCCAAATGAGACGCCAATACTTCTACAGAGGAACCATGTAAATTCTTTACCATAAGAATAAAGTGAATTCCCGACCCACGTTGCCTTACTATGTGTTTCAATGTTTCAATAGCAATTGATACGCTCTCCATTGAATTACTACGGATCATTGAGGATATTGAATGTATACATGTACAGACATTATCATGTTCAACAAGGGATGGAACAAAAACTCTTGAAAAATAACGTAACGAATCTTGAGCATACTCGGCACCAAAATTTATACCAGGAAGAGATTGTAAGCCAATGACAGCCCCTTCAGCCGCTATCCTAGCGGTAAAAGCATCCATGAATTGCCACTTTTCACCAGCTACTACAAAAGGTTGAATGTTAAAATCATAAATCCCCATTTCTTCAATTATTTCTTGAGGTCTCCCGTCATATGATAAATAAATGACTTTTTCTGTTGCTTTTGTCCGTAAAATCGAGAAGAGTATTTGTTGTGCAAATAATTCGAATTTAGTCCCTGGTTCTCCTAATACAAGTATTACACTCTTATCTGGAAGCCCAGGATTTTCTTCTCCTCCTAAGAATATGTCTAAAGATTGAACCCCTGTCCGAAGTATCTTATTTGATTCCAAATTCTATACATCTCCAATTGATCAAAGCTATCGATTTTCCTTTTTTACTATTAATTCTAACCTCTACGCGCTTTAAACATCTGTTTAATGCTTAAGTTTCTAAATTGGCTAAATTCACAAAGTTCTCATAAAATTCTAAGTATTAATTTCCAAGTACACATTTTAATTATGTTTTTATTACACTAGCAATTTAAATAATTCTAGGTTAATGTAAATGCTTGAGAGATTCACTTGAAAATTGATTATTATTTTTTCCCATGACGCTGATAAAGAAATATATTAGTAAAACCTAAGAAGCTACATTTGAGCGGTTAAATATGTACGACGTAGATCCTCTAGCCCTTCCTTTTGAATTTAAAGGATTTGGTTCTAAAAGCGAAATCGGGTGTCTACTCCTTCATTCGTTCACTGCAAGTCCGAGTGAAGTGCGACCTTTGGGAGTATTCTTAAGAAATTGTGGGTATTCTGGTATTGCTCCATTATTGCCTGGACATGGGAGTGTACCAGAGGAATTAAGACAAACTACATGGTTAGATTGGTACTCTAATGCGAGAGAAGGACTCTTCTATTTAATCCAGAATTATCCTAAAATAGTCATTATTGGGGTCGCACTGGGATCAGTACTTGCAACAATGTTATCAGCTTCTCCAGAAAGAGAACAGATTGGTGGATTAGTTCTTATATCGCCCAGTCAACATCCTCCCTCAACATTGGTAAAAACAGTATTACCATTTTTGAAGTATATCAAGAAAAGTTTTACTACGATTTCTGAGGAAGAGGCTGGTATTATTAAGATTTTAGATGAGGAAAGAGGACAGTTCTACTATTCTAAAAGACCAACAGAATCATTAATTGAACTTTACAGAGTCATTGGATTCACAAATCGTCGCTTGTCTCTTATTAATCAACCAACATTAATAATTCATAACGAAAGTGATAGTCTCTCACCTGATTTTATCATTGATAATCTCATAAACTGTCCCTATAAAGAACGATGGACGCACGAAAAGAGAGCTCGTTGGTTTTTTTACTCAGAAGAAGCTCAATCGGCTTTTGAAAAGATTGATAATTTTATTGAGTCACATTGTTTCAAAGAACAAAGTGAATAATGATTAATCAATAGTTATCTGAATCTTTTGGGCACAATTCGATATAGAAAGCTCGCGAAAGGAGCGCCTATCCGAATAATGAGCCAATATGGAAAAATTGGTAGAAATCGAGGTACCCAAGCCCCCCAGACCTTACCAGGATTAAATATGCCAAAGGGGTCAACTTTCTTCTTGAGTTGCTTCATTTCATGTAATTGTTTTTTGAATATTAAGCTTGAATAAGGGCTAAACCAAAGACCACTGCTATAGGGTTTACCTTTCCAACGACGAGCGATTTGTATTATGTCAAATGTTCTGATCCAATGAAAAGTATACGGTAAAGAACCAAATAACGGAATGGTTTTTTTTCGAATATCTGCAGGAAACCAAACAAATAATATGCAATAACCGTCAGAAGTTGATACTAGTTCTAAAGCATAAGATTTCCTTTCATAGCGTTTTGATAAAGTCTCGATTATCCTATTTAAGTGGATTATAGGAACTAGGACTTCTGCAACTATCAATGAAGGACCTCTACGTTTCAATCTAACTGTTTGAAATCGTTCATCCCAAAAGGTCGTACTCAAGTCTTTTGACAGTTCAGAAAGCTCATATTCACGAGTAATCTGATCAAAGTCTCCTTTATGCCAATCCTCTGCTATAAAACTCATGGAGATAATGCCACCATCATAATCTTGAGTCTGCCAAACAGAATGATTCTGAAGAGGACTCTTCCAAAGAAGCTTTTGGTGATCATCAAATCGCAAAAAGAAAGGATTTAATTCTTGATAAGCTAAAATTGCATTTAGTAATTGATTCTGGTGAGGGGATGAAACAGCGATATGAACCATATTTGAGAGATCCCTTATTCTTAGAGTAACCTTCCAAAGAATACCTAATCTACCACAACTACCAATAATAACATCTGGTTTAATCTGGAATTCTTTTCCTTTTGCACCAAGAATTGATGTGCTCACTATACTCTGATTTACACTACCATATTTTGCGGATCCAACTCCGTATCCCCCTTGAACTACCCAACCACCAACAGTCGACGATGGGCCTGAAGAAGGATATGATTGTAAAGTGAAATTTACGGTCTCTAAATGTTTTCGGAGATTCTCCCAAGTAATACCACATTCTACTTCAACAGTGCTATTTCTCTCATCTATTTCTATGATATTGTTAAAATTCGTTAACAATACGATTATCCCACTTTTGATAGGCAACGTTCCCCCATAACCAGAAGTTCCAGCTCCACGAGGGATTAAGGGAATTCGATATTGTTCACAAAGATTGATAATTGATTGTAATTCAACGATATCTTTTGGTTGTAGCACGGCAAGACAATTTAAGTTAAATAAAAGGCGGATTATTTTCGGGATATCACCAATGTCTCTACTATAGAGTAAACGCTCATATTTTTTTCTGAAAACATGCATTCCTGCGTCCTGAAAGGCTTTCAGACTGGAGTAAATCTGCCCCCTTTGTTTTCTTAACGCTAGAAAGTAAATTAGTACTGTACAAAAACTTAGAATTATTAAAGCTACTCCAACTATCTGATAACCTTGATTTGCGTGTAAATCTGGCATAGCGAAGAAATATATTGATATGATAACCAGACACAAGACAAACCACATAAAGAGTTTATCATAAGTACGCAATGAGGTTTCACTCCTCTAAGAGCAAATATGAATAGAGTATAAAGAAAATTCTGACGACAAACATCTTCCAAAATCAATATACTTATTTTCGATTGTTTTAGAAAGAGACTTTTAAAAACATTTGATAACTACTTCATTTGAGTTATTTACACAATAAATTATAATTATAATAGAAAATGTAACATGGATACCTGAAAAAAGAAATCTATCACACTGATCTACCCCAGAGGCATCAAAAAATTATGAGGAAAGGCTTGATAAGATATATTATGTTTGATTTCGATGGAACCATTGTAGATTCAATGCCATTTCTTGAAAATAACGCAATCTTTCTCTTATCAAATCATTATGGATTCTCAGAAGAAGAGGCTCAAAAGAAATATCGTGAAACATCTGGACTCCCCTTTCTTCAACAAATGGAAATTATTGCTCCTGGAAAGAATAATAGTCGAATTATCGAAATGTTTGAAAAAATGAAGCTTGAACGAATATATGAACAAAAACTCTTTACTGATTCGTCTAAGGTACTAGAAAAATTAAAAGAGTTCGAATATTTGTTAGGAATATCGAGTGGCACAATTGAATCTATTATCGTTGAATATCTACAAAAACAAGGATTAAATATGGTTAATGACATTCTCGGTTGGCGTCCTGGGTTTGAGAAAGGAAGAGATCATTTTAGCTTTGTAAAATCCAAATACAAGTTATCCAGTGCTAATATCGTATTTATTGGAGATTCCCTGAATGATGCTCGTAGAGCTAAAATGGAGGATATTACTTTTATTGGAAGAGAAGGCATGTTTCGTAAAGAGGATTTCCATACGATAATACATGAGACTCCAGTCATTTCATCGCTGTCGGAAGTTAAAGGAATCCTCAGTAACTGGGAGAACGAAAAAAATGAATCTTAACTCAAAATATGTCACTGGTCTAGTTGTTATCGTTGTAGCTAGTATTGGTCTATTTTCCCCTTTAGGATTTATCTTTGGCTATCAACTTTTAGGGGATACTGCTTATTTTGCCTTCCCTTATCTCATATTGGGGATCATTACAATAACGATCGGAGTTATTTTCCTTGTTCTTCTATTCGCTCCTGAACGTATTAGAGGATTCCAAGCTGAATATGAGGCCTCCCCTGACTTAACACAATTTAAAGTGGTCAAAACCTATCCTAAAAGAGGGCCAGAACTCCCAAAAGTCCCCGAAGTTGGTTTTTGTAGTGCTTGTGGGAAAAAAGTGTTTAAACCATTTCAATGTTCGAGATGTGGACAAGTCCTTTGTGGGAAACATTATCTTCCAGGGAGTCATACATGCATAGAGGAGATGTAATTGGCTCAAGAACCTGAATGGGACCAAGATTTCACTAAAAAGAATATCCTGGATAGACTCCATCTATCTGTTCAAGAGATATCTGAACTAGGAATTGGGTGGATAATCACTAGTTTAATCTTACTCTACCTATATGGACTGATTGAAGGAATTCTTCAAACAGGGAGGATTCCAAATGAATTTTTGATCTATCTGTTTATCTGGGGTATAAGCTTTTTTGCACATGAACTATCTCACAAATTCATTGCTATCAAATATGGTGCAAGAGCATACTATAAACTTAGTAAAGAGGCACTTATATTAGCCTTAGTGAGTGTTATAATTCGTTTTCCAATTTTGGCAACAGGTGCTGTTTTTTGGTGGGGAGAGGCCACTGCTTCTGCAGGTATCCGAGGTAGAGTGTCTGCATCTGGGCCAATAATAAATTTTGTACTTGCTGGTCTGTTCATTTTACTAGAGGGAATAGGAATATTTTTTGAAGTCCCCGTATTTGTATTTATCGGTCTTGTGGGTGTTCAATTAAATGTTCTTCTTGGAGTGTTTAATCTCCTCCCTATAGGAGTTTTAGATGGAGCTAAAGTACTTGCTTGGGATCCCAAAATATGGATATCATTAATTGGTAGTTTATTAGCAATTGGTTTTTTTGGTGGAGGATTTATCCCCTTTCTAGGTTCATTCTGATGCTTCCATTGTTAAGTTGGGCTTTCTGAAGTGGAGGGAATACATCACCAAGACGTGAAGATAACATAAAAGTAATGATGCTATTCAAATTAATGCTATCTAGACCAACAGGTGGCTCTCTATGTTCCTCGAAAAATTTCCTCTGGAATATCTTAAACTCTTTCTCAAATTGATCCCCTGTTTCTTTATCAAACAAAAAAATTGTAAAAATATTGAAATCCTCTTCTTGATCGGGATTTTGAAAATAACTAATCATACTATTTACTAAATGATCATAAACAGTCTTTAAGATTTCACGGAATGCAATAAGGATATTATGCATACGTACGATGGTTTTTTGTTTTTCTTCCCCTGAAAATTGATCAATAGTCTCATTTGTAATCAAAGTATCTAAATTAATGACTTCTGGATTTAAAGCCCAATATTTAACCTGTAAATTCCCTTTTTCCTCTGTTTTGGAAACATAAACCAAGTTGGCTTCCTTTAATTTTTCTAAATTTCGAGTGATGGTTGATATATTCTTCTTTATGATTTTCGCTAATTGACCTGCTGTTAACTCATGGTAAAATACTAAATACATTGAAATTTGACTAACTGTTGGATTCTCAAATAATTCGAGGATTTTTGAGGTATTTGAAGTGGACATCGTATCTCTCCTTGGATTATTACTCAATTTGTTTGAAAGCAAAGGGTATATAAATAGCTACCGTTTGCATTGATGCAAGCATTTGCTAGAATAGTAATTAATTTTAAATTTTCGTTTTAATTATTTAAAAGGAGAATTGATGAGATGGAACAAGATTATCAAGAAATTCTATCTGAAATTGTACATACACAACAAAAATCGAAGAGTGTTATCTTTATTGGAATTATGGTAGGCCTAATGATGAACTGGTTAACATTGTATCTGAATGTTGTTCTCGGTCTCATGTCTGTCGGTATTTCCGCTTTCGTTGTCCTCTTATTTACTAAAATTCTTCTGAGAGAGAAAGCTACTTCTCAAAATCTTGCATTAGTTTCTATTGCTTATGGAGCAACAAGTGCTGCTGAGGCTAGTATTGGCCTTCTATTTCTCATATGGCTTTATAATAACGCTGCTTCATTTGGATTTGATAATTTCAATCCTCCCAGTTGGCTTTTACCAAGTTCATCAATCCTCACAGATAGAATTGTGTTATCAAGTGAATGGATAATTCCTTTACTTGTCCACTATTTTCTTATGCTTATCCCTGGGATTTCTGGGTTAATCCTTGGAATCTATTTAGCTCCAAAATTCATAAACAATGAGGAAGAATTCCCTTTCCCAGGAACAATTCAACGAGTGAAAACAGTTGAAGTATTAGTAACCAATCAAACATCAAAAATAAGATTGTTCAAACGGTTTTGTGCTTTGGGCTTTATTATTGCGTTAATCACTCTATTTTATCCTGTAATTGATTTTTCAAACACAAATAATGGACTATTATTTGGTATAATGCTAGGAACGATTGGGGTCACAATGTTTTCTGTAGGATTCGTAATAAATAATCCTAAAATATCAGTACCAGCAGGAATTTCTTCTTTTGTATTATACACCGTTTTAACTCCTTTTATAATTAATATCGTTGATTTTAAGGATCAAGTTACTTCAGGCAACTTTACAAGTGACTTTTATGGGTTATATTCATATTTATTGCAGCATAAATACCTATCATTTCTGATTGGGTTTATTATTTCTGCATCAATTATATCTCCTTTCGTCTTTACCCAAATAAAAAAAATTTTTAAAAAGTTAAGGAAAAGAAAACAGCCTTCTGAAGTCACAACGTCCTCAGACATATCCTTAGCAAACAATGAGGAATTTGAAGAACCAGATCCCACCAAAACAGAGATTAAAGGGAATAATCCTTACTACACAACTGAAAATGTGTCGATTTTAAAGAAGTTCTCTGGTTCTTTGGGTGAAAAAGAGCTAGCGATTTTCTTATCTTATACTGCTGTTTTAATTTTATCGACGTTATTCATTATTACACTTAATATTCTTCCGTCTACTCATTTTATATTGATTCTTCTACTCCTTATTTGGATTATGATTCTAGGATCATTCATTCATGGATATATCACTGTATCAACGGTTGCAAAAGCATCTGCTGCTGCAACTATACCTTTTATATTCGATAATATCCCTCTTTTCCTGGTAGGGGCTAGGGGGTTGACTCCATATATTGCAACTCCGAAAGCTGAAGTAGGAGAAACAATTAGTATAGTTTCAACTTTAAAATTCAGTCAGCAAATGAAAATAAGTCAAAAAAGCACCATTATCGCCTTTTTGGCTGGTTATATTGTAGCAGTTTTAGCTACTCCGTTTTTTACTTTATTCTTATGGAAAGCATTGGGAATTGGAAACGTTAATTTCCCTGCTCCTGCCTTCCCAATTTATCTTGCTTTGATAGGGCCGTTTGCAGCTGGAGCAATTGATATGTTTTTAAACATCGCAGAGCTAATCTTCGGAGGAATTCTAGCTCTGTTTTTTCCCACAATCGGATTATCAATTGCAATTGGGATGTTTTTTCCGCCCCATATGGCAATTTGTCTAAGTCTAGGTGGAATTATAGCTATAATCGCAGAAAAAAAGAAAGGAAAAGAATGGATGAAAGATAAAGGTCAAATTATAGCTACTGCAATTTCTGTAGGAGCAACTTTTACAATCCCGATCTTAATTCTCTTAAATTTACTGTTTTAATTACGAACTAAGCTATAATTTATGTTAGTTCAAAATATATCTACAAATAGGTTTTGAAAATGACCAATTATCCTAAAGATAGAATTATGTTTGAGTTAAATGTGGAAATGACCGCAAAGATTGATATATTAATCGAAAAGGGGTTATATCCTCATCGTATTGATTTTCTTGAGAAAGCAATAGAATCCCAACTTAATCTTCATGAGGCTACTTTTCGAGAGCTAGTCAAAGAAAAAAACTTAATTATTGGATTGGCTCACTATTCTGCTAAAGAATTAGAAGCAGTTGCTGCAAAAGGAAAAAAACTTGAGGTCAGAGTCTTGGGCGGACTTTCATTCTCTGAAGATGTCACACCAACTTTAATTGAACGATCAATCGCAAAAATAAATCTCGCAGGGATCCTCAAAGCGCCTACAGAAGTAAAATCCGTTCTTAATACTAAAAGATACACTATCTTAGGCCAAAAATATTCAGATTTCAAAAGATTGGAGTCAAGCGAAGAAAATGATGAATAAGAAAGGAGAAACAGCTAAACAATTTCATTTAATCGATTATTGAAGACCAAGGATAACGCCTACTAATCTCTTGAAGTACACGACTAACCTTTCGTTCTTCAAAGGTCTCTCGATAGCACAAACACAAAACTAAACCACCGCGAGTCCTCTTAAATCTTTGATACATTGTTTTTACCGTGTTGACTACATCATATACAATCATTAAATTTGCTTGAGGGATATCAATATCACGTTCCCCTACAGCTGTCATTACTAAAACAGCTTTCGTTTCTTCTCTCTTGAAGTTATTTAGAACCTCAATTTTGTTTCTAACTTGCCCTGTAATGAGGAAAGATGCCATTCCCATTCTTTCGACCTCCTCTTGCAAGCAACTAGCTGTATCTAAAAATGAGCACAAAACAACTGTTTTAGAATTTGGAGGTTGGTGTTCAATAAGATCATGTACAGTATTGATTTTGGTATTTATCTTAGGTAAAGCGTGAATAAGCTCCTTAGTTACTCCGAATTTCTTCAAACGATATAGAAATTTGCGATATTTTTTTGGTTGCATTGCTGTACAGTATTTACGTACTAATAATAATCCTTGATATTTCTGATTATCCCCAGATTCAGACTCTAACATACCAGAGACTAGAGCCAGTTGTGAGGAAGGAATAGCCTCAAGAAGTGTTGGTCTATCTTCCAAGGTTTCATCTAAAATTTTTTGACGTAGATCCATGATCGCTTGATCTATCAGATCCAGAATAGTCTTCAATTCAGGACTTACATCGATCTGTAGTCGTTGGATGTAAGTATTCTTGATATAATCTTGTATATCGGTCTGTGTTAAAAGGGAGTCCATCCGAATTATATGAAGGTCAGGAATACTACTATTCAGAGTGACAATTTCTTGTTGAATTTCAATCGTTTCTTTTCTATAATCATAGAATATGTGATCATCACGAATTGTACCAGTCATTCCAACAATCCACGCCTTAGATTGCACAAAATAGGGGATTAGTGTGTTATAAGGATAAATTAATAAGCGTGAATCTCCGTGTCGTCGAACTATTTTATCTATTTCATTAATAATAACTACGTCAAATATGGGTTTTGTAATTATTCTCTTAAAGGCATTTAAGAAGGTTTGAGGCGTGGATGCCACTATTCGGGCGTTTTCGAGAATCTTCTTTCGGATGTATCCAGGTGTTCGACTTGAAAAAGCTTGAAAATCTGCTTCATGGAACCCACCATATTCCTCCTCAAAGTAGTGGATTGTTTCAGAATAACTAAGAGTCGAATGCAATAGAAGCAGAACTCTTTTTTCTGAAAGAATATTCTTGATGAGTAAAAATGTTAGTACACGTTTTCCCAATCCAGTGTCAACTTCGGCAATTGTGTGATATCCTTGGAGGTAGTTTTCTTTTAGTATGGAAAGAATCTTTTTTTGATATTGTCTTTGTTGAATCACACTTCTCTCTGCCGATTTATTGTTTACCAAGGCAGTATAATTTAGATACTAAGTTATTATAAACTTACAAGCTCACATAAAAATCTTTAACATCTTTTTAAAACTGAAACATCATTTATGCGAATATTGAATAAAAGGTTAAAATTAGATTTTAATGCGGGATAATTATGTCAAAAGACTTACTTGAACAGCTAGGGCTCACATCTGAAGAGACCCGAGTCTATATTATTATTATTTCTAATTTGGTGAGAACAATTGATGAAATTATAATTTTAGCAAGAGATCTAAATCCTGAAGTTATTAAAAACGCTCTCGATGAATTAGAAAAGAAGAAATTTATACGAGTAGTTCCTGGGAAGGTGCCTCAATATATCGCCTTAGCTCCAGCAATAGCTGTTACTAGTGAAATTGATAGGCAAATAGAAAACGAATTGAATCAAATTCAAGAAGAGATCATGAATCGTTGGGAAGGAGGGCAAAAAGAATTGGTGGAAATGATTAATGATTTTCAAAAGGGTTCCGAGCTCTTCTCAAAAACTGAAAAAGAACTTCGCTCTCATATTAATGCTTATTTGGAACAAAGAAAGACTAAAAGCACTGCAATCCTGCAACAGATTAAAAATCAAATCTCAGTCCAAAACAAAGAAAATACTATTAGATTTGAGGATTTGATAACAGGATTCTCTGCTAATTTAGAAACAGAAGTCCAAAATGATATCTCACAACTTGAATCAAAACTACAAACGATTAAAGAAGCTCAAACAGAAGAAAGAGAGCTACATCTCGAGAAAATCTCGAAAATCTATTCTGAAAGAATCGATAACTTCAACAATCTTTTTACTCAAGTGAAACAATCAGTTCAAACACTTCAACAACAGCTTTCCAACGCAACTGAGAACTTGAATTCGACCCTTACGAATGTTAACGAACAGACTAAGCGAAATATTGAACAAAACAAACTCGTTAGTCAAGAAGACCTCAGTTCAATTGAAGAAGAGGTAACTAGGAAACTAACTGATAAATTAGCCATTATTAACCAACAAATTGAAACAGTGCAAACAAATCTCATAAATTTGGGGGAGGAATCATTGACGTCCATTCAAGGGATGGTTAAAGAATTCAGTGAAAAAGCATCTCAAAGTTCAATCTCTGTAGTGGAAATCACAAATAAAACAGCTGAAAATCTATGGAAACACTTTCAAGAAATGCTTCAGTCATTTGCACAGACTATCAGTAGTTTAGATGAAGTTAAGGAAAAATTGACCTCCAAGGTAATAATTGAAATATTGAATGATACTACATCTAATATAAAGGATGGGTTATTCAAAGAAGTAGAAGACCTTGAGAAAATTCAAACAGACGGAGTGATACTTATCAATACTGAAATGACTACTCAGTTATCAACATTTCAAGAGAGAATGGAAAATGATATTTCACAATTATTTGCGAAGCTAGAAAGTTCTATCCGAGAGCGGTACACTACTGGTATAGAAAAAATGGTTCAATTGCCCTTAGAAATTTCTTCTCTTTTAGAAACCAATAAAAATTTGATTATTCAAGAAAATTCAAAGTTAAACAGTAGTGCAATACAAGATTTTGAACATTATATTCAGTCAACACTTGACACTGTATCAGAGAATTTTACGGAAATGATAAGGAAACTATCTGATTCAGAAAAAGTTTTCGTTGAAGATTCAGAGATAGATTTAGTGGATATTTCAACAGCTATAGATGAATTGAACCTGAAAATAAAGGAAACAACCTCAAATCGTGAGAAAATCTCTGAAGCTTTGTTATACCTCCGAAATGTTACAAATGAGGAATTCTCGTCTTTTGGAACCTCCGCGGGCATGATGCTTGGCCAGATGCAATCGACGATAACCGAAAATGTCGCTGCAAGAACAGAAGAGATCTCTCAGAATTTTAATGTAATTAATCAGGTTACAGGGAATTTAAACAAGATCTCTAACAATTCCCAAACAGAAATCTCAAGAATCCTTGACCAATTAAAAACAAGTATAGATGCTGGTAATCAAACAATTTCTGAAGCTTTTGATCAAGATATTGCTAATCTCTCAATGGATGTTGTAGAAGTTAACGAAGCTGCTGTGAAAGAACAAAATGAATTAATAGCAGCATCGAATATACGACTAAACTCTTTAAGTGATAGGATCGGGAAATCGACCTCACAACTCAGTCGTAATATTCCCACTCAACTAGAGGAATACCAAGCACGCCATACTGATGATTTTAATAACTTCGATAGGGCTGTAAAGGCAGAACTAAATAAAATTAAAGCCCGTTTAACTGAAATCAACTCAGAGGTCACTGATAGATTGGGTAAGAGAGTAAGTCTAGGCAAAGGAGGATTTCAGGATATAGAAAAGATTGTAACTTCAGCATTGAAGGAGTTTGAAAGTGCTCAAAAACGGACAGAAAGACTCATTGATGATCAAATTCATAATTTTAACACTTCTAGTGATTCTTTTGCAGAAACAATAAACACAAGCTTGAATACTCAAAATCTGGAGATCCAACGTTTGATGGACACTATCAGCGAAGATCTCTCAAAATCTGTCAATTCCTCATATGAAATGGCGCTGAAGAATATTTCTGTGTTTTCAGACAAAATAAGACAGAGATTCAACTCACGAAAAGAGGATCTTACTGATCATCTTTCCCTTCTCCTCGCAACAATTTCAACATCACTAGGAGAAAACCTTAAAGAGAGGCTTGTTAACGAATTTGAAAAAATGGATTCAACTTTACAGCAAATAAAACAGACAGCTCATGCACCTCAAGAGCTAGAGACAGTTTTAAGTGCTGAAGTAGAAAATTTCATCAAAAACCTACAAATCGCATTCCAATCGGCAAGTGAATCAGGAAGAGCTCGGATTGCTGAAGTAATTAACGAATCAGTCGCTGCAGAGATAGATAGAACTTATAATAATTTAAAGGATCAATTTGATCTTTCAAATCTCAAAAATATCATTTCCAGTCATTGGAAAGTGACTTCTCAAAAAGGTACCACTGTTTTAACCCAGACTAGTAAAGAATTAAAAAATCAGTCAAATATATTACTTGAGTCAATAGATGACTGTCTTCAAAACTTGACAATAAGATTATTTGAAACTCAGAACCAACTCAATGAATTTGTGAGTTCACAAATCCAGACATTAGCTTCGACTCACAAAGAGAAATGTCAAGAAGTTCCAACCCAACTGGAAGAAAATGGTACAACTGTCATCGCTACTTTAGAAGAGGCACTACGAGAACTTCAAGATCATATCACAGCAGTTAATCAAACCATCAATGAATCAATTAAAGAATCAACATCTAAGATTAAATCGAGCACAGCTGAAAAACTACAGGATATTCGAGCTCTTCCTTCATTATTAGAGGATACCACAACAAAATTACAGAATGATATTAAAACGCAATACAATAGCTCAAAAGAAAGAATTGAGACTGTAAGGTCATCGAGCTTAGATCATCTTAAGAAAATGGAACAAAGGATCACAAATCAGAGAGTAGAATTCACTAACCAAATCAAAAAGATAAAAACTGAACTAGAAAACGAGTTAAGCGATCTGAAATCAAAAGTAGCTGAATTAGATAAAAACTTCCCCGAGAAAAAGGCTCAAACAGAAAAAGAGATCCAAGAAGCAATAAAAACATACAGTTCTAATATCAGAGAAATATTCACTAAAATCGAGACAGAGTTAAGCTCTAGTAAGATTCAGTTAAGTCAAAAAATGGATCGCCTTTATCAAGATTTTCTTGCATCACTTGAAACTTATGTATCAACTGGTGAAAATTTTGTAAAATCTTTGAATACTCGACATAATACGCTATTAAATCAAGTTAATAGTTTCTTGGATGATAGTACCACGAATAATACAAATGCTTTAGAGCTTGAAAAGAGTACTATTATCGACCGTCAGCAGGCACTGTTCACAGAAGTTGATCAACGTGTAACCAGTTTCTCAAGCTCATTCGGTCAGGTTATTACTAGCAGCTTGGAAGATATCTCCAATGATATACAAGAAAACATCACAGGGATAAAGAACACAGTTATTGAAGTAAGTAGTTCATATTATGATCCCATTGATACAATGCTTACCGAATCATATTCATTCTTCGAATCAGAAGGACAGAAAATAGTAAACGTACTTGAACATGAGGTTTTGAATCTTGTGTCAGAAGTTGACAAGCAGGCAACCCAAATACAAGATACGATATCAAGCGATCTGGCTCAATTAATTGGTGCAATTCCTGATAAAATTGGATCAGGACTTACAAAAAGTAAAGAATTAATGTCGGCCATCTCAAAGGTACAAAAATTAGCAATGGAAGTACCAATAACAAGTGTTGATGAAACATATCTTCAATCTCAAACTGAAACAAAAGTAATTGCTACATTAGAGGCCATGCTGAGTCGTACAAAGTCTACAATTCAAATTATGGTACCCAAACTATCATTGATTCCTTGGGATCTTTTAGAAGGAGCAGGAACTCGTCGTCGTATACAAATCCTTACTGAGGTTGATTCTCAAGAAATGGCCAACAGAATATCTCAAGAACTAGGTAATGTCCAATTGAAACACCATGAAAATATTGAGGTTTATGCGTTCGCGCGAGACGGGACAGAGGAAGCAGCAGTTGGGACTGGTGATAGTAGTGGTGTTCAATTAATCATTACAACAGATAGTCGCCTTATTGGAATTCTTAAGGAAATAATCCAAGATTTTTGGCCGCGGGGTAAGTCAGTATAGTAAGCTCTATCATCAATAATACATTTACTAATATTTTTCACAGCGATTCAAAATGACAAAACTTACATTGAATGATATCAACAAATTAATCTTGTATAAACAGCATTTAACAGAAGATTCAAGGACTCAAGATCTTGTAGAGATAGTAAAAGATCTAGCTGGACTTCACGCAACTATTCCAATGACTTCCTATCTAAGTTTGTTGGCGCGGATTAATAATTTCACGAAAGAACTCTTAGATGAAGAACTTTACGTGAAAAGACGTCTTGCAAAGATCCGATGTATTCGTAAAACCCTTTATATTCTTCCTCAAGAAATGATCCCAGCATTTCATGTCGCGACAAACAAAATGGTGGAAAAACAGTCAAAAAAAGCACTAGAATTCCGTGGGATTTCACTTGACACATATCAAACGATTTCAGTATCAATTCTTAGAATATTGAAAGAAAAAAACGAAGAAATGACTGCATCAGAGATTAGAAAAGCTCTGTCAACTGAATTAAATATCTCTTACGTTTTATATCTAATGTGTGACCAACTGCTTATAATAAGAAGTAGACCTCGTAAATATTACCTTTTTAACGAATTTTTTCCAAATCTTGATTATGCTGGAATAAATGAATCCAAAGCAAAAAATCAGCTCGTTCAATACTATCTTCAAGCTTTCGGTCCTGCTTCCGAAGAAGATATAATTTGGTGGACAGGTTTAAGAAAAACACAGATTAAAAAAGCATTAAATCAAATTCAAGATGAGATATTACAGGTTAGAATTTCAGATCTAGATAAGAATCTTCTCTTGCTACAATCAGATATAAACATGATAGAAAAAAGAATTCATATAAAAAAGAAAGTGGTTAATCTTCTACCGTCTCTAGATCCATATATCATGGGGTACAAAGAACGGGAAAGATATTTTCTCTCCGATAATCATTACCATTATATTTTTGATCGTACTGGAAATGCTACATCTGTAATTTTATATGATGGACAAATTATTGGAGTTTGGGACATAATAAAAGCCAAAAAACCGTTCTTGAAGTTTTTCCTTTTTGAAGACTCGAAAGAAGACACCAAAAATATAATAATCCAAAAAGCGAAAAAAATTGGAAAATTCTTTACTAATTATTGATAACATAATTGCTTATGTTGAAAAATCTTTATAAATCCAAGATGTCATATTATTTTTCAGAATAAAAATTTTTTCAGGAAAGGAATGAAAAATGCATATTGGTGAAATAGATTTTTCTAATAAGAAAGAAACCAAAAAGATGATAGAAGAACACCCTCTCGTATTAAAATGGTGGGATTATATTAGACAAACAGGAAAAACCCGTACAAATCCTAGTGATCAAATGAAACAAGCGTATATGAGCAGTTTAAAGTTTTTTATGTTTTTTCTTAGTAATGGACCAAAAGAAAATCAGAGTTTATCATTAGAATCCTTAATAGAATTAGGTCAAAGCAGAAAAACGGTTGAACAGCTACAATCTTTTATTCACGATTTTTTCTGTTGGCTGAGGGGTGAGACTCCTATCAACTATACTCCTAAAAAAACCTTTAACGCGTGGAATTCTGCACGAAATATTTCTTATGGTTGTATAAGGGGCTTTTTTACTGCTTTCGATGTAGTATGGACAAGAAAATTCATAACCCCTAAAATCAAAAAGCCCGCGGTACGGAAAACGGATCGAAGCTCAAAGAATCAATTGATTAAGGATAAAAGCTTGGATTATAAGAAATTAGATCCCTTTATTTTAAAATTAGACTTTAGAGATCAATTAATTTTAAGTTGTTTGCTTTCTTCTGGTATTGACATTGGCGATCTATTGGCAATGAAGAAAGAGGATCTAGAAAAGATTCCTGAATTTGAGGGCCGTTATATCTATGAGGGATCGCGGGAAAAGACGGCAGTAGAATTTACTGCTATCTTTTCGCTTAGAACAACTGAATTATTGGATGTGTATTTGACTGAATGGCGAAAGGATGCTGAAGATTCTGACCCTGTGTTTGTATCCAACAAATTTAATGGGATTAAAAGTTATTCACGAAAAAAGCGGTTTGGAGAGGAGCAAGAGCAGGAAATGGAAACTGTTGAAGTCAGTCAGGAGATTAACACAGGTACTATTACTACTCGGTTTCGTCAGGTTGCTCTGAAATTAGGTTATGTTAAGGCAGGGAGTAAGAAACAACATGCTTTTAGACCTAAAAGGTTCAGAAAAATATTCATTACTTTATGTGAAGAATATTCAGTGAGTAATCATGCCATTAAGCAAATGGTAGGACATAAAGAAGATATAACTGAGGGGTACAAGGAATTACCAAATGATAAATTATTACGAGAGTACCAAAAGGTTGAACCTTTTCTTGATATTTTCAAGAGTCCTAGTGTTATTGAACATGATAAAGACCTTAAACTGTTGAAACAAGAGAATAGAGCCCTGAATTTTGATATACGTGACCTCAAAGAAAAGAATAAAGCAATGGAAGAGCGATTTGCGGAGTATAAGGTAGAAGTGGAAGAATTGATAAAACTGTATGCAGAGGAATTACATGAACATTTTGTACACGATTTTAACAGACGAATGGATTTGATAGCCAAAGACTCGGAGGAGACGGTAAAAAGGATGTTAAAAAAGACACGTCCAAATATGAGTGAGGAAGAATACAGAAAACTCAGAAAGAAAATAGAACAGGAAATACTGTAAATCTTTTTTCCTACTTTTTTTTTATTCATTTCACGAATACGCACCTCTTTTTTGTCGAACTTCCTCATACATCGAATCAAAAACTCCTGCAAGAGAATCTCTAAATTGTCGAGGAGTATCTAACCAGTTA
>JAEOSR010000169.1 GCA_016840285.1 Candidatus Hodarchaeota archaeon
ACTTGTGGTAAAAAGAAAACAACCAAAATATCCAGAAATATTAGAGTTACAAGAACCAAGAAATAGATTACTTTTAGAGTTCTATTTATTTTAGTATTAATGAACAGTTTATTCAAATGAACCACCTTCAATCGTTTTGAAAGATTGATGGGAGTCCTGATTTTTGTTCTCGCTTTAAAGTTTTAGATCCTTCCAAAAATAGAAGGATCTTAGTTTGGCTAAATAATAAAGGAATACCCATAGAAAATTCCATATCATTATTTCATGAATTTAACCTGGACAGTCACAACTAAATTAATCACATTATCCAAACAAAAAAAAATTAACCTTAATATCCTACAATATTGACATATTAATACTTTGTTGATTATTTCTTTCATTCAGATGGGCTATTGTAATATTAAGCGCATTTTTGAGATTCATAAGGAAAATAAATCCCTTCTCTGTTACTTTGAAGTTCTTCAAACGAGTATCTAACATAACAACGTCTGACAAATATGTTTCTAGGTAATTTAGGGTTACTAATTTTTTGATTTCTCTAGAAAGGGTCGAGGGAGGGATATTAAGACTTTTAGAGATTTTAATTGGGTTTGTTTCAGTGAGATCCTGATAAGTGATTTCAATTAAAGTAAATATGGTGTTATTTCTAATTTTTGTCTAAAATTCTTGTTTAATCTCCGATGGGAAAAAATCTAACATTGTCCTCGGTGTGGAAGAATTAGTAAGAAGATTAATATTTTGAAATGTTAAAGTGGTGGTATTTTGTATGTTTTCTAATCCAATAGCAATTTTATTTCGAATAAGTTTCAGGAATTCAACTTCAGTTGAAGGAAATAGGGTATTAGTATTACTATTATATTGAAGAATAGGACATGGTATAAAGAAGAATTATTAAAGAAATTCCAATGAAAGAATTAAAAGCATCCTTATATAGACAAAGACATTTGAGATAAAGTTTTATATATCTGGACACATCGTAAAAAGCTGAGAATTATGGGTATCGAAGAAATTGAATTAATGGATCGTATAGTTGTTCATCCAAACATTTGTCATGGTAAGCCAAGGATTAGAGGCACAAGAATATTTATTTCAATTATTTTAGATTGGCTTGCAGAGGATGCATCATTTGAGGAAATAATCAATGCCTATCCTAGCATAACTGTCGAAGATATCAAAGCTGTGTTAAAATATTCAAGAATGCTTATTGAGAATCAGAAAATAACAGGATTCGCATAATAATTAAGGTAGCAGATAACATGCGATTCCTTTTTCGTATTGCATTTCATGAAATTCTACTTCACCGTATAATCTGTCTTTTTCACGTACTAAACGGTAGATAGACTCATTGTATGACGTATCCTTTTTTTTCTACCCCATTCGACTATTTCTAGTGCTTCGCCACTCAATATTCAAACTCAATTTTCATTTCTTCCTAATTGTTACCCTCTTTCAGGTAAGGAAGCCGAGAATGAAATAAGGATAGCAAGACCCCAACAAGATGAATAAACTATTGTCTAGTGTAGAAGGTAAACTTAATTCTTATCAATTTAGAATCAATAACTTTCCCCTAGAATTTATGTAAGAAAAGAAAAGTTTAAATTTTAGTGTTGAACTATTTTTCACTTGAAAAACATGTCAGAACCATCACCTAAATTTATCATCGATAAGAATGGGAAAAAGGTTTCCGTAATTCTCACAATAGAGGAGTATAATGAGCTACTAGAAGATATCCACGATCTCAAGGTAGTTATGGAACGTAGAGAGGAGGAAACAATGAGCATCGATAATTTGAAGGATAGTTTAAAAAGGGATGGAACCATTTAAGATCCAATTCAAGCGATCAGCTCAAAAAGACCTGAAAAAACTGGAAAAAATTCTGATACAACGTATTTTAAATAGTATAGAATTGCTTTCAGACGATCCTACACCCAGAAATAGTAAAAAACTGAAGGGAGTTGAGAATATTTATCGTATTCGGGTGGGGAAATATAGAATTGTTTATGAAATCAGTCAAAATCGAAATGTGATTATAATCTATTATATTCGTCATAGAGATGACGTTTATCGTAATATCTAATCATGACTGTTATTTTAAGGAATAAATTTTCCAAACAGTTAGGTCGTAAAAGGCTGGATTAACACCAATTCCTGCATCACTATCGTAAAAGCACGCAATATAAAATATAAGTCGGAATGTGGCCCCTCTAAAAGATTAGTTCTCATCCTGGCCACTCTATATGTATAATAAAGGACTTAGCAGTTGCTCGGTAATATTTAAGAACAATTCCATATTTATTTTTCACTTTTTGGGAAATGAAAGCTAATTCCTTTGAAACAAGGTCATCTAGATGTCTTTTTATTGTTCCTGGGTTCATTTTTGTTTGATGTTTTAATTCCATTATGTTTAATTCGTTTTCACGGAGTAAATTGAGTATTATCTGTTTTTTCTCATGGAATAAAACTGGAATTACGGTCGGATCATTTATAGTCTTTTTTTCTGGGATACTAACTTCGGTATCTAATTTCTGAGTCTTGTTATAGACCATTCTAATATGATCCTACACTATTATTGGACAGGTTTTACGTTCAATGATTCCTGATTCATCATTGTTGTATTATAGATACGGGTGGAGATTAGACTAAGAATCGGTATTCCAATTATTGCGTGTGCAAAAGAAACGACAAAAAAAACCAAATTAAACATTAAAAATGTATTTTCATTAGAAACCAGTAATAATCTACTTATATCAACAAGGAACATAGCTCCTCTAAAAATTAAATAGTAAAAAGCGATAGAGAGAAAGATTCTTCTAAAATGTCTCCGTAATATCTGAAAATTTTCCTTTATTGATTGACTGACTTTTTTAACTACGATCATACTTGGAAGTATTTCAATGAGTAAAACATAAGTCAAAAAATCAAATAAATAAACAAAGACTTTGATAGGTAGTAAGAACGAACGATAATCCTCATTTGTATTGATGAATCGAAGAATAAAAAATAATCCAATGAGCTGGTCGATAAAGATAATTAGGAAAAAAGGAATTGAAAACAAACTAAAGAAAAACCAGAATTTTTTAAAATATACAATCGATCTCTTAAACTCTGTAAACAATTCCCCAGATGTCATAATATCATGTGTTAACCCAAAAATGGTTCTTGCATACGCAAGAAGAAGGAATAAAACACAACAAAAAATGACCAGAATAATAGGTCCAATTACCAATCTAGCGAGTTCATTGAGTTGATAGTCACCTTCGTCTATATTTAGTACAACAAAGATAGTACCAAATACTAAAAAGAAAATTCCTATAAAAAACACTACACATGTGTTAATATATTCCTTTTTATAGTCAAAATAGAGTTTAAACGCAATTTTTAGATCAATCAGAGATTCATCTAACATAATTATCATCTTTTTTCATCTAATGAATGTTTCCATGTGGAAAAAGTATACTAAAAAGTATTTTGCATAAATAGCAAAATTAATAAATGTATTTTGCAATATATGCAAAATAGTTATTAAACGATGGTTGAATGATTAAGTACGAAAATAAAGGTATTTTAGGAGATGTGAAGATGATCTATGAATATGAAAAAAATAAAACAACCCAACAAGATCTTAGTGAGCTTAATGCCACAAAACTTCTAAGTTTTACTATTATTTTGGGGTCTGTTATTTATATTGTATCTCAGATATTTGGAGTGTTTTTAACGAATGAGGAATTTGGCCCAATCATTGGAGGTGGTAACAGTTCAAAATTACTCATTACTGATCTCTTGTTTCTTTTTCTCTCATTAGGTGGAATTGTAGCTCTAACAAGAGGTAGAATTACTCAACCAAGATATGGACTAAATAAATCCAGCATAGAAATTAATTGGGGATCTATAATAGGAATCGGATTACTTATTGGCTCAATTGCCACCATCATCATCATTGTTACAGGTGCAAGTGGCAATCCAAATGTGTCAGGTTTAAATATCAGTCAAAAAATAATTCTTCTATGGTTTTTATCAAGCATTTCAGAAGAAGTTTTCATCAGAGGATTGTTACAAGGATATTTGAATCCTCTAAAAGATTTCAACATCATACTCGGTAAGTATAATGTTTCGTATCCTGTTACATTCAGTGCATTCTTTTTTGCTATAATACATCTGCCATTGATTTTTTTTGGAGCAGACTTTATAACAGTCATTGTTATTTTTGGTATGACATTTACTTTGGGTTTTATTGCTGCGACTTTAAGGGAAAAATCTCTAAGTCTTTTATCACCAATTATCATACATATAACAACAAATATAGGTGGAACTTTGCTTGGGCCAATAGTGTACGCAATTTTGACAGGAACTTTCGGGATGTGAGATAAACACAACCGCAATTAATTACACGCTTAGGATTAAACATCTCCATCAAACATTCTGTCACGTCCAATATGAAAGAAGACAAAATCATTAAAAAAATCTCTTCTTTCTTTTTTTTTAGTTCTTTCTTTTTAATATAGATTTCTTGGTTGCAATAATGACAGATCACGATAGTCCTCATGAGTTGAAACCCTCCCAAATAGGTGAGGTAAAGACTATCCATGATCCTACTGTTGTTCCAGTTCTTTTTCATGAAAAAAAGCAAAAATTACTCACCTTACTGATAAAAAACGACCATACAATTATGGAGCTGAAAAAGAAAACTGGAATCAATCCAGGTACAATTAAAAGACATCTAGAAGGTCTAGTTGAGAAAGAATTGGTATTTCAGTCATTCACAATTAGAAATGAATACGGATTTATATTGAAGTATTATAGAGCAGTTGCCAAACATTTTCATGTTATTCTAGACTTTCCCCCTAAGAATGCAAAGGAATTACACTAAACCTGTGAAATACCTGTTTCTTCTTCACGCTAGGGAGGAGTTTGTTGACCAAAAACCCTCAACGAGTGATATTATCGAATTAACTCAAATTGACGATTTAATTGAACGAATGGTTCACAAAAAGGTATATACTGACCATTCAGAGATCCTCCAATATGTGAGGCTAAAACAGTGATAGAAGATTTAAAGAAGTAATAGGGGGAGAAATGACTGATTTAGAGCTCTTATTTGGATTAAATTTGCACATCTGTCGTAAAAGATTTGCACACCAATTATTATAAAAAAGGATTAACTGAAAGAAAGATGTGGATAAACATAGTAAAGGGTTAAATATGCAATTTAAATATGAAATGGAGCCTTCAATTGGAGAGATCAGTCCATTTTACTATTTTATCTTTCGTAAAAATGATTTGCTAGTTTTCTCTGAGAAAGATGGAGCTGTAATCCCATTCCTATCCGATATTACTGAAATTAATCTAGATGCCATCCAGAAACGATATTTTGGATTACTAGATAACCATCCTTGTTATTTTGGAGAGGTTTCACCTGATACAGATCCACCTAAAGACATGTCTTTTCTCGGATTACGAAACTTGTATGGATTATTAGAAGAAGAGCACCTCTGGATAGCTGGTCGTGCGCTTCAACTTAGAAATTGGGATAGAACAACCCAATATTGTAGTTCTTGTGGAATTCGAACAGAAACCAATCGTAAAGAACGGGCAAAAATCTGTCCTAACTGTGGTCTTCTTAATTTTCCTAGAATTAGCCCAGCGATAATAGTGGGGGTCATAAATCAAGATACAGACCGAATTCTACTCGCCAATGGTGCACACTTTCCCTCAAACCTTTATAGTGTTCTTGCCGGATTCGTGGAACCAGGAGAGACCCTCGAGGAGTGTGTTAGTAGGGAAGTCAAAGAAGAAGTGGGTTTAGAGGTAGAAAATATTACTTATTTTGGAAGTCAATCATGGCCCTTTCCTGATTCTCTTATGATCGGATTCTTAGCAGATTATACGAGAGGTAAGATCTCTGTTGATAAATCTGAAATCAGAGACGCGAATTGGTTTCCAAAAGACAATCTCCCTCCTATTCCAAGTAAGATCAGTATTGCACGAAAAATTATTGATTGGTTCGAGGCAAATTATTGAAGCTATTACAAAAGCCGCAAAAGGCTGGTTTAAATTAGAAAAGTATATTCTAGGCTATATATA
>JAEOSR010000023.1 GCA_016840285.1 Candidatus Hodarchaeota archaeon
TGGACCTTGTACCCTTAGAGAAAGTGTCGTAATCCCATTCCCATGACCCTTTTGTATCGTTGGGAATAGTGAAAATGGTCGACATTAGGGATACAGAGCTCATGTTCCAAGCTGAATCATCCTCCAAGGAGGGATCAGGGATATAATTCTTAAATTCTGGTGCATTTGGATCAACAATTGCCCTTGTCCATAATGGAGCGGCATAGTCGGGGCCAACACGGGCTAATTGTCCCGGATATTTAGGATAGACGATGGGGGCAATCAAAGCAATAATTACAAAGGCCACTACTAGAGAAAGTCCTACGACTCCATGTTTCACTTCCATATATTGTTTCCAAACACCTAGTGTCCGGTCTTTGAAGTTTCTTCGATGAACAAAAGATGTAATCCATTCTAAACTGTTTATTGTATCTGCAATGATTTTAATGGTAGAAGCGAGTCCTGAAATAGCAGCAACTGATATTATGACTATAAAAAGAAGCGTAATTAGAGCTATGAGTAGAATTGAAACAGTTAAATCGCCTATGATATGTAATCCACCGACAATACCCTCCACAGTAGTTATTGTGATATCTGCAAACAAAAATATCATATTTGCAAATATCCCCCACCCCAATAAATAGAGAAAAGTAGTGACAGCGGCTCCAGATGCCTTACGCCATTTTACTTTTTTCCGTGTTGATTCTATAGTGACTTTTATAGTTGAAGTAAGTCCTGCAATAATTATTAAGATACCTACAATTATTGTTATAAGATCCTCATAATAACTTAATATCCTTTCTATAGTGACTGCAAAACTGTCTAAGACATCTACAAAAATCCCAGCGGTCATTAGAATATCTAGAATTGTCTTTGTGATATCACCCAAGATTAATATGAAACCTAATACCAACGACCATATACATAGATAGATAAAAGCGATGATACCAGCTTTAAAAGCCTCAGGCCATTCTAGTTTGTGTATTGAAGCTGTAGATACTTTCATGAAAGATGCAAGTCCTAAAATACCAGAGATTAATACTGCAACAACAAAAAACAAGGTGGATAGGATTAAACCTAAATCACCTGTTATTGATTCATTTATAATTTCTCCAATAGTCAAAATAATTACTGCAATAATTCCACACACACTTAGATAGAGAAAAGCGATAACACCAGTTTTAAAGGCCTCAGGCCAGTTAAATTTTGACATTGACATTGTTAACACCCTAGAGTATAAGCAAAGAGCACTTCTTTAACCGAAACAGTTACATTTGTGAATTTGACTGTTATTGGTGGTTTTATAGTGCTCCTATTAGTTATATTTATTAATATGTCGATTACTGAAGGTTTTTCTAACAGTTTTTTACGTGGAAATCGTTGTATTTATTAACATAACGATATCTGCTAAAAATTGGTTGGAAAAGGTGTAAGATTTTGCTGAATCTGGAAGTAAAAATCATTTTCGGAAAGAATTAGGATAATTGATGTTTATAGTATCTCCAAAAAAGCAGACAGAAAATTTAATTGAAATGAGGAAGATTAGTCTGATTGTTATTTCTTTCAGAAATTATGAGATTTTGTCTAAATAGTTTAAAACCTCCATTTCAATTGTTGAACTCCTCTCTTGCCCCCATAGTTTCTTATTTATCCATCTAATCCTTCTGTCTTTGTTGTCGACTTTTTTATCCCCTCATCTCAAGCGCAACAATTTGGGCTGGATAGTAATATATTGACTGTAAATGAAATAGAGTAAGCAAGAGAGACAGTGAAAATTTGCTTGTTTCAACAGACTTATTAATAAAATACTGAATAAAGTATCACAACTGATTATGGAAAATCTTTATTGAAAGTGCTGACAAATGAACCTAAAAAAAAGTAGGTCAAGGTAAATCGAAATGAGGAAGATTGTTCTGATCAGTTGGTTAATAATCATCATCTCATTCTGTGGGTTGTTTGTATCATCGATAGTGTATGAGAATGACGCGTATTATACAATGATGAATTTTAAATTTGAGATATTCGAAGCAATCGTTGTTAAGAACGGTACCGATGATATCGTTAGCCTGAGAGTCTCAGCAAGCATTTGGAATCCATCACGTGTTTCCTCTATTAGATTGCAAATGGTTCGAGGATCTGTATTAGTAAACAATCGAGGATCTAAATTCCTCAAGGGTGCAAAATGGTTTTCATTGGACATTTATCCCCAAGAGAACGAATCAGCCATGTGGGCTTACTCCATTCTCCCGCAAGACGTGAATATTTTCAACGAGGCAGAGGCCGATGGTATTTGGAATTGGTACTTCAAAATAGAGATTACAATCATCTCACATCTTGTGGGAGATAATCTATACGATGTATCCCAATCTTTAACAGGAGTTAAATTCACAACAATCTAAGTCAATAGAAGAAAACTCATAGATTAGGGAAAACAATACTTTTATTTTGGTTGAGGGAGGATCTGGTCAGATAACCAGAGGAAAAGCAGAGATATTAAAGATAAAGCACTAATCATAATACCTGCCAAAAGCAAGAATAAACCAATTATAGAGGGGAGAAGCCATTGGATGAAGACGCCTACAATCATGATTACTATTCCAAGTACAATGAACCACTTCAGAGTTGATTGTGTTGTAATAAGTGATCGAACTTCACAATCTCTGCTCAAAATTATCACACCAATGAGAGAATTTATTTAAATTAATGAATTTAATTTATGCATGGTTCAACAGATTTATTAATACTTCGGTTAAATAGAAGTTATAACAGCCATTTAGAGTTAACAATATCAAAAGGTGCTTTTATGAGCTTAAGGACCTACTTAGTAAGACGACTTAGCGTTGCGGTCGTTCTATTCGTTGCAGTCTTAATTTTTAACTTCTTCATTTTTCGTCTACCAGTTTTCATCATGGGAATGGATCCTATGAACTTATATGTCACTCGTGAAATGGAACCTGAAGCAAGGGAAAGATTAAGGGTTGTTTACGGGATTCCTAGGCAGGACGCCACCATTTTAGAGTGGATAAACCACTTCTTACTATACATGAAAAACATGATTTTCCTTGATTTCGGTGAAAGTTTCGTATCTTTTTCTCCAGTTGTTAACGATATTATGATTAGATTGCCCAATACGCTCTTACTCATGGGAACTTCAACATTCCTAGCAATAATTCTTGGAGTTGTCATTGGTATTGCAGCAGCTAGCCGTCATGGGGGCAAATTTGATACAGCTATGATTACAATTGGCCTTTCTCTGTACAGTTTTCCAGTATTCTGGATTGGTATGATGCTACTCCTATTCTTATCATACTATATTGATCTCTTCCCCTTGGGTCATACAGTAAGTGGCCCAGAAAGTTACGAAGCTTTATTTTCTGGGACAATTGAAGGCTATATCATTTATTTTCAGGATCTGATTTGGCATCTGGTGTTACCATGTACTACACTCACAGTAGCCTTTTTCGGAGGATACATGTTACTTATGCGTAATACATTAGTCGAAATCCTTACTGAAGACTACATTCATACAGCGAGAGCTAAAGGACTTCACGAACGTACAGTGCTATTCAAACATGGGTTACGAAATGCCTTCTTACCACTCATTACAGTAATAGCTATCAGCTTCGCATTCATCGTTAGTGGTGCAGTCTTGACTGAAACTGTCTTTGCTTGGTTTGGGATGGGCCGCCTTCTTTTCGATTCTCTCTTAACTTATGACTGGCCCGTATGCCAGGCCATCTTCTACTTGATTGCTTTGTGTGTGATAGCCGCAAACATCCTCGCTGACGTTTTATATGGAGTTTTAGATCCACGTATCAAATACGGTTGAAGCATTTGCTAAGCTAAACTGTTTTTATATGAGAGAAAACATAGGCCCTTGAAGGCACAGTGGGATTTGGTATGTTATCTAAAGAAAGGTATAATAATAAGATCATCGCACTTTTAGTCTCAACCATTGGTGCAACTATTATTGCTAGTACAATTTTGCATGTCTTATATACCCAAATTCTCCCCATAAACGAGCTATCAGCCGCGGTATTGCTGCTGATACCAGCAGCTTATTTAGGTCTTATTAATGAAGATATTAAAGAATCAATGTTAGCGATGTTTATAACAATAGGTAGTACTATTATTCTAACATCATTCACACGTTCAATACCCGCAATTTTGGGGTTATTTCCGCATAGTAGTGATGTTTTTGTTTTTCAACAAGTCACCGAAACTATTCCTCTGTTATTTCTAGTGATCCCCTTTTTTGTGATTGGAACTATGATTGGAGTCATCGTAAACGAATTCATATTGAAGACCCGATATTAACTCACATATGAGTCACTTTAAGTTTGCCAACATCCTTATGCTACCCTCATTTAAGTAAATAAAAGGAATTCAATCAACTCCTAGACGGATGAAAATGAACATCTCGGATAAGCAAAAAGTCGAAGTTGTATATCGTCGCTGGATCATTATAGTACCAATTCTGATGATTCTAATTGGTAGCACCATATTTTTTGTAGTGGGATCCTATAATAAAGCAGTTGGTTTGATAGGTGGCATGGTAGTATTCGTTGGAATTTTAACTTTTGGGACTCTTTTTTCAATAATGCTAGGGATTGAATTCGGAGCTCGAATGTTAGCAAAAAAGGCCCCCTCCCAGTCGTCATTCCGTGAAAATATTGAAGCTAATGAACAATCTAAGGAAGAAAATCAACGCAACAAAAGCTAGAAACGGATCCTCTTCAAAACTTAATCTTGTCACACATAATCAA
>JAEOSR010000170.1 GCA_016840285.1 Candidatus Hodarchaeota archaeon
CTAGAAAATCATCATTTAGATTTCTATACAATTGATTCCATGTGTTTGCCGTCCAGCTGTTGTGGAACCAGAAGTAGGTGGTTGTTGTAGAATTTGACTTTGAATAGTAACCTGCCCACATATAAACTAAATACACGTTTGTTCCACCAGTGTATGACTTAAAGGTAAGAGTAATATGAGCTCCAGCCCATGTTGTTCCGTAGGATCCTAATCCTGTTGGATAGATCCATACATCAATCATGGGATCGGAGGTAAGGGGGAGATTATAAAGCAAATCTTGCTTTAATCCACGATTTGGGACACTTGGCCAACTACATGCTGCAAAGTAAGCTGAATATGTTCCATCGTTCACAGGGGAATTAACACGACTCACAGATCCTTCTGTTACTGTCCAATCTGACCCAAACGGATCTTCAAAGGATGGATTTTGAAGACAAGAGATGATTGGAGCGGTTGTATCTTCCACTGAAACCCAACACTCATTAATTGCCTTATTCCCACTTACATCACTGAAAACTATTGTGAAATTATATGCACCAACCGAAAGTCCATTTATTTCCTCTCTCATCAATACTCCACTGCTCCAGCTACTACTATTGATGATGACGCCATTTCGGTATAGTATGTAACTATCTGGGTCGAGATCCACAGCAGTCCAGCTTAAAAAATTACCAAATGACCCTAATTCATACGCTTGATCACCTGGAGTAGCAGTAATAACTGGGAGTGTTGTATCTTCCACTGAAACCCAAACCTCATCTGTTGCTGTATTTCCACTTCCGTCTACAAACACTATAGTGAAATTATACACTCCAATAGCAAGTCCATCAATACCCTCTGTTACCGAAACTCCACTATTCCAGCTACTACTATAGATTTCATCGTCATTCCGATAAACTGTATAAGTATCAGGATTTGTATCAACTGCTTTCCACACTAAACTTCCACTAGATCCAAACTGTAACGTTAAGTCCTCTGTTGTTTCTACAATAGTTGGTGAACTATCCATAAAAAGTAGATCAATATTATCTGCGTAAAAATCTCCTGGACTATAATTTGAAAAATGG
This sequence comes from Candidatus Hodarchaeota archaeon, assembly GCA_016840285.1. Next base: position 1,068 of record JAEOSR010000170.1, read on the forward strand.
TAAATTATTTGCATTCTTGTTATCCCATAGCTGCTTGCTTGTTCGGTCGCAAAAGCTGTCAAAAAATCGTCATAAACGTATCTAAATAGCAGATTCCACTCGTTAACTGTCCATGTGGCTGATACATTTATATTTTGAGGCGAAGTTCCAACATTACCAGCCCACCAATATAAAACTGATCTTACCTCACTACTGTCATATTTTGTGAAAGTCACCCGTATTCCAGCATAAGGCCATGTTGAACCAGTATTCGTTGTTGAACTTGGATTAATATAAGCCCATAAATAACAGCTAGGAGTCAAAGGGAATTTATTTAAGGGGAAATTTTGCTCAACTCCTCTATTATAAGGAGAACTTAACTTTTCGTCCATAAAAAGGCTTTGTGATCCATCAGCAACAACTGTTGCTGAAACTGTTGGAGCACTATAGCCGTCTATTACAGTCCAGTTTGTCATCCCTTCTTCGAAGCCTGTGTTTTTTGTTATGGACTGAAACAATCCAACAGAGTCAAAATAAAACCATCCTGGTTGGTTATTTGAGTAATGAGTATAAAACATAATTCGTGATACCTTAAAACTCTCTATTCCTATTGAACCAAAGCTGTCTGCAAAGTCAAGTCTCAGGTCGCGATATAACAAATTCCATTGGTTAGCGATCCAATTAGGTTGTTGTTGATAGAGAAGAATGTAACTTAAAGTGGTCTTATTATTTGTTTTATCTTCCAAGGAACCGCACCAAGTATAGTAAATTGACCTTGTTTCTGAATCACTTTGAAATGTTACGACGACACCAGCCCAATTCCAAGTACCCCCCTTGTATCCAACGAATTCTGGTCTGATCCATGCGTGTAAGTATAAAGAGCTGTTTAGATCAACTAGTTCATTAATATCTTGCGTTATTGAGCACACATATCCACCAGAGGCAGTTGATCTTGGGACATAGACGCCGTGATTTGATCTATGAGCCGATGTTGATGAGATTTGAGCTTCATCAATTACCCAACCGTCAAGAGTACCTTCCTCGAAGAATCCATTAGTTATTATGTTCCCATCTTTTGCTCCTGGAAGACTTGTGATGGAAAATGCATCTACATAAAACGAAGGTGGAGCTCCAGATGAATAATGGTTAGAAATAGTGATTTTATAAAGATAATAATCACTGATATCTGGGAAACTGGGATTAGCTTCAAAATCAGCAGTTATATTGCGGAAAAGGAGGTTCCATGAATTTGCTGTCCAAGTATTGTGAAACCAGTAAATTGTATGCGATGTAGAATTACTTACTCCAGTATATCCAGCCCAAGCGTACTCTAGGGACTTTTCTGCGTTCCCAGGTGTAAATGACCTGAAGCTTATCCTGATGTACGCTCGGGCATTTGGACCCCCGTAATATCCCAATCCAGAAGGATATACCCAACAATTTATTACAGGAGAGACAACCAAAGGTACAGATGTTGTTAAGTTTTGTTCTAAAGTTATATTAGGATCGTCAGGCCAGCTTGGAGCTTTAAAATAGGCTGAATATGTCTCATGTTTGGTTTGGGAAGTGGATTGAGTTACGGATCCTTCTGTGGCAATCCAATTGGATCCAAAAGAATTTTCAAAGGAGGGATTTTCTAGATATGATGCTACACTAACTCCATCAGTTGGTTTAATAGATGATTTTGGTAGTCGATTTTGCTCTAAAATAACACTCTCTCCCGTCATATCCTCTTGAACATGTAATGAATTCGTTTGAGGATTTGATAGTTTGCCAAGTGATCCACTATGCAAACCTAAATTCGAATATACGCTTCCAGAAGATTCAGTGGACAATTTTATATCTGATGCTAATCTTGATATCTTAACTGAATTAGATTGAGAGGTAGAGTGATCTTCTTTTATTCCAATAGCTGGACTTAAAACTAATATAATAAATATAAAAATGACCGTTATTCGTATATAACAAAATTTCTCTTTTAAAACTTGATTTTTGTTTAAAGTCATTGTCTTACCTCCAATTATTAACTCTTAATTAAGTATTCATGAATTATTAATCATTGGTTTTAGAGTTGCCAAATTAACGTTCTTTAAATGATAATCAAAAATATTTCAAGTGTCTTTTATAAGTTTTTTTATTTTAAAAACAAAGCTAAGAAGTCTCCAAATGATGTAAAAGGCCAATTTCTATCAATAAGTGAATTTAACTCATAGAACCTTTCTTTAAATATCGAAATGGAACAATCAAGTCTTGATATCACTGTTTATCAAAAAATTATGTTAAGGGGAAACAGCCAGTCCTAATATCATTATATCGATATCAAAATAATTTAACTTTAAGGTGCATTTGAACGATCCTTCCATCCAATTGATTTACGATAGATAACCTCTCCTTTCCAGTTTGATCATTTTTTCGGGCCTAGCTATTGTAGTTGCTCTCATCGGATCCATGGTTTTTATTAAGGGATCTAAACTAAAAATCAAGGTTGTTATAAAAAGATGAGCAAAAATAGAGTTTTACTGTAGATACTGACTATAGTTCAGAAAGTATATCTTTGGAAAATTCTGTCATATATTCAACTTCTTTCTCAAATGGAAACATAAAGATAAAATGAGAAACATCCAATTCAAGATATTGCCTTAGTCGTTGAATTATTTCATCTTTTGTACCAATTAACGCTCCTTCAACTCGCTTTGAGTATTCTTCTACTGATATATTCCTTTTAGCTGCTTCTTCTTTAAACATTCCCTGTTTTTCTTTATTATCCTTGTACAATCTTATCCAAAATCCAGCAGATCTAACTATTTCTTTTGGATCTCTGTTACACTTAATGGCCTGTTCATCAAGGTAATTAAAAATTGTTTCACAATGCGATGGGGAAAAATCCCAAGCTAAGTTGAATCCATCACCATATTTAGCTGCTGTTCTAATCATTTTCTTCCCCCCCTTATTTGATCCAATCCAGATAGGGGGTCGAGGTTTAGTGAAGGGTTTAGGAAAGCATAGGGCATCTTTCAGAGAATAATGCTTTCCGGAGTAAGAAACTCTTTCCTCTTCTTTCCACATTGTTCGTAAAACTTCAATTCCTTCAATCATTTGTTCAATACGAATGTTTAAGGGATGGTAGTCAATACCATAGGCCTGATATTCCATCTCTTTCCATCCAGCTCCATAACCACAAATGTACCGTCCATATGATAAATGGTCTAGAGTAGTTATCATCTTCGCGAGGATACTCGGAGTTCGATAAGAATTACATAGAACTAAAGATCCGACCTTTAAAGTAGCGTATTTAGTTAGTAGGTATGTCATTAACGTCCAAGCATCAAACGCAGGGACATTAACACTTTCCTCATTGAGGAACATGTGATCGGATATCCACAAGGTATCAAAAACAGTTTTCTCACACATGATTGCAATTTCATCAATATTTTCTTTAGTAAATCCGAATTGTGGCTCGATCTGTACTCCAAACGATAATTTCATGAGTAATCCCAAGGTTTAAAGTATTGAAGATAATGATTGTAAGGTTTCAATACCTAATTTTATAATCATTGAAGTTGGATTAAACCAGACTATTTACCACATTACTTTACATTTTCCAAAATGACATGATTACTGAAATCCTTAGGATATCGTGTCGAATTGCCAGACATTGAGGAATTTTTTTCTCAATTCAGTGGCCAGGAGTGGATCAACGATATTAAGACATGCGAATATTTGCCACGAAGCTGAAGCTCACCATTTAGTCTACTGTTGTCATTAACACCCATGAGAATTTCTTGAATTTCCTTCCATCTTCTTTGGCACCTTCCAGCAATATTTTAGTCATTCTTTCACATCTAAATCAAAAATTAAATCCACCATGGTAAATATAGCAATTTCTCATTTAAAAGCATTCAAAGTCCTTGCCAGAATCTATTATTTTTTTATGTAATCATGTTTTTCTTATTTTAAGCGACCTTTTGATGTGATATCTTGAAGAGGAGAAGAATCCTAGGAATATTCCTATTTATCTGTTTTCTACCATTAGTAGATTCAGTATCAGCTTGTACTATCTTTACTGTAACAGATGAAGAATCAAACTTTTTTTGTGGGAATGAGGATAATAGTGAAGCTTTTCAATGGAGAATCTGGTTTGATCCTGCTACGAAAGACCGATACGGAAGAGTATTTCTTGGATTCAGAATAGTTAACAATTTAGACGTTCCGATGGCTGGTTTAAATGATCAAGGACTGGCCATAGATTTAAACGCGGTTTCTTATACTCCAATAACTATAAGTCCTGAACGAGAGAATTTTTATGGAGCTATTTTTACAGAATGGTTAGCAGATTGCGCCAAGGTATACGAAGTCAAAGAAAAACTACCAATATATAATTTAATCGATCTAGAAATAAATCCTAATCAAATTCATCTTGCTGATAAAACAGGTGATGCAATGGTGATTGGGGTAGATTCTGATGGTGAATTGAATACCACAAATATATCAGAAGATTATTTAGTTTCTACTAATTTCAATCTCAATAATAAAGAACAATTAACATGGGAACTACAACACAGTGGGAGATATAATACAACTGCAACTAGACTTGAGACAATGTTACAAAATAGCAATCTAAGTGTGGAAGGCTGTCGAGATATTTTAGAAGAAACAGCCTTAAACCCTAATTTAGGTTATGGCTATATTGTTGATCTAAAAAAAGGACTGATTTACCTTTATTCTCATGATGATTTTGAACGTACTGCAGTATTGGATATTCATGAGGAGTTAGCTAAAGGAACTCATTCATATGCTATTGAAACCCTTGTTACACAACAAACTAGTGTCATCAAACCTTATATCTACAACAGTATTCTTTTTTCATTGCTGATCATAATTTCTATGATTGGTTTATCTTGTGGAATTTATTTCTTTAACTTGAGGCCTTTATTACACTCTGTACCGATCAAAGAGGAAATATCTACTGGTCTTAAGTCATTTATTTCTACCAAACTGAGAATATTGCAACCAAAGTCCCGACTTCTTATAGCTAGCATTTTATCTATAATTTCATTCCTTTTTCTAAAAACTTTTATCAAAATTGGACCTATCTATGTGAAAGATGACTGGACATCAATAATATACTTTTATTTGACTATACTTCCTGTATTAGTAATTGGTACTAATTTTCGACCATCAATCGCGTTTATTTTATCCAGCTTAGGAGTAATTATTGATGAATTAACTTTTTGTTTCTTACACGGGTATGGTGGAGAACTATGGATTCAGCTCATCTTATCATTAAGTTCCCTTGTTGGGGCAGCCGTTATAATCTCTATATTACGGCAAAAGAATACGTTCCTAGCTTTGTTCTTAGGAGTATTTTGGTATATTATAGGATTTTACATTCCAGCTTATCTCTATTATTGTGAACTGTTTTACTATGATTCTACGGGCTTATTTCTATATATAATTGCTCATGCTATAATTTACATTGCATTCATCCCCATCGTTTTTCTCTTCAACAAGGTATTTCAAAGTCTTTCCCAAAACCAAGATCTAGAAACCATATTGTTTCTTGATAAATTTACTGGGAAACACGATATCAGTAATCTCAATGCTATGTCAGAAGACAACGAATGAGCTACACTAAGTTTTCTACTTGTACTCTTAAGTGAAGGTGAAAATTTTAAAGTTAAGACTTTATTAGTGCTGACACGTAATTATCACAAAGCAGGAAAAACAATGAAAATCAATTTAAACAACTCATATCGGAAGGAGGGTGCCCAAAATTTAGTACAACTAATGAGTTATCTGGGATATGATGATGTACCTGTTGTTGTAGGAAAAGAAACAACCCTGTAAAAATGAGAGAAGGAAATATGGATATTATTTTACACTTTTTCTTCTCCTATTAAGTATAAGACACATCAAAGCAAGAGAACCTAACACAGGAAGCATAAGCCAGGGAGTATCTTGATTCGAGGTTTGACTTTTTGTGGCACTTGAAGTAGAGCTCTCTTGAGTTGAGGTCTGATCTTGTAGGATGTCTGTAATGAAACTATCTATTATATCGTTATGAAGCCTTCTTGCAGTGAATTCATCTTGCCTAGCGGTAGTAACTATTACTAAATCATGTTCTGGGAAGATCTGAATCGTTTGCCCCCCGTATCCGAGAGCAAAATAATAATCTCCTCTTTCTATGCTAGTACTAACCCAGAATTGATACCCGTAACTTGGAGGATAAACAAATCCTCTTCGAGTTACCCCTTTTATGTGATCTTGTGAAGATTTATTGACCCAACTAGATGTAATGATCTGTTTACCATCCCATGTTCCGTTATTCAAATACATTTGTCCAAATTTTGCCATATTCCGAGGGGTCATAAATAGTCCGATTCCCCCATAATTTATCCCATCTGAACCAGCCATCCATACAACGTATAGCTCATCGATACCTAAAGGTTCGAAAAGGTATTTTTGGGCGAACTCCAATGTCGTACATCCAGTAGTCTCTTTGATTATCGCTGATAATATTTGAGAAGCGCCTGTATTATAATTATATTCACTACCAGGATTAACTCTCATTGGTTTCGAAAGGACATACTCTACACTATCATCCGATACTGCCATTTCCCAGATATCAGTTTCGTCGTTCCATTCCATCCCTGTGGTCATAGTCAATAGATGGTGTAACGTCATAGCTTCTTTACGCGAATCAATATTTTCAAATGTTTTTTCAGGGAAAAAGTCGAGGACATACTGTTCCGTGTCTTGAATAAACCCTTTATCGATAGCAATTCCGATCATTGCTGATGTGAATGACTTAGTCGCTGAGAAATGAGTGTGTTTTAATTCGTGGGTATACACTTGGCTTTCATCATCAAAAAAGTATTCTTCAAATACTAATTTTCCAGATCGAATCACAAGAAGAGAATGGAGATTATGATAATCAAGGTTGTTTAACCAGTCCAAGTTTTGATATAGCTTTGTAGAGTTGATATTTTGTTCCTCTAGACTTGAAGTAGACCACTCATCCACGGGTCCATTGATAGTAAGGGAGGGTTGATCTCCCCATAATTTCACTGTCCAATCCCAACTTGCTGAAGCGAGAATTGTACCATCAAATGAGAATTTTACTGATTCGATGGTGTTTCTATGTCCTGTTAGTGTGGTAATACTTGTTCTATCAGAAATATTCCAAAGCTGGATTGAACAGTCGTGCATATGTCCAAATGTAACCCAGTAACGATCAGGCCATGTTAAAGATGGATCAATCGCCACAGCAAGAGTAGAATCGACAGGTGAAAGAGCAATGGACCAGATAGGTTGTCCAATACTGATTTCATGAATAACATCTCCTGTAGAAATGTTCCAGACTTTTACTGTTTTATCCAGACTCCCAGAAATGATTATTGTCTCCTCCTTGAAGAATGTGATAGAGGTTATCTTATCACTGTGATTAGTAAATGAGTGTAATTCTAATCCTGAAGATACGTCCCATAACCGAATACTTTTATCCCAGGATCCAGAGATTAGCCTTGATCCATTTTTTGAGAAAGCAATTGAGAATACAGCATCAGAATGACCAGTAAAATTACGTAAAACTTCCCCAGTGCTCGCATTCAGAAGTTGGAGGAGCTTTTCTGGTTGATTACCATGTTTCACATCAACCATCCACTCACCTCCTCCTATTGCTAATGTTTTGCCATCAGGAGACCATTTTATATCAATGACTCCATGTGGAAACAAAGACCAGGAATTCAGATGTTTTCCAGAAGAAACATTCCATAGATTGATCTTATTATCAATCCCTCCAGAAGCTAACACCTCACCTGAAGGGGAAAAATCTAAGGTAATAACACCATAGTGGTGTCTGCTCAGTACATGCAAAACTTTACCATCAGTTAAGTTCCACAAACGGATAGTTCCGTCAGAAGAACCTGAAGCGAGAATAGGGGCAACTGGTGAAAAAGCTACCTCCCGGACCCGCCAACCGTGGCCTGTGAGGTTACCAAAATTATTAAACATATTATTGGAAAAGAAAGATCCTAAAATAGTGTTATTTATGGTATTAAGTTGATTCGTACCTATAAAATTCTCAAATTTTACTCTGTTAATACTAATACTAGGTGAAAGAACGACTATAATAATGAATGAAAGACTTAACCCTGTTTTTTTAAAACTTTTCATAATTTCACAGCCAGATTTGATTTATTTTGGTTACTAATTGGTATAGAGCTGTTGTACTCATCTAATTCCGTCTGATTTGTAATTTGATTAGTTCAAACCCAAAATATCTTACCGCTATCAAAGGAATTTTATAAATTTACCATTCAAACAGCATTTGAAAAGTATTATTATAACGTTTTCATATACTTTGGAATAGTCAATAAAAATATCTGGAAGGATATTGTGTCTATCTCTCGCTATATTCTTCCATCATAGGATATTAAACCTTTCAATTCATTATTTAAAGCTGATTAGGAAGTAATAAGATGGAACCTAGGACGAAAGAAACTATAACTGAAAACCAACTCAGTTTGGTTAGAACTAGACAAGATCTGGACTCTAAACGTAAAATATGGCAAAACTTACCAGTTTTGATTCAAGCATTTATTGCAGGGACAGTTGTGTATGGAATTGGAACATTAATTTGGTTACTAATCATATCCTTAATTCTAATGCCCTTATCATTTTTTATCTTGATTGGTATTTTCTGGATCTATTTGAAATATTTCAGTGGAAGTTGGGGGCCAGAGTCTACCGTTGAATTTCGGAAAGACAATTTTCGATCATTTCAATTATCGATTGATTTTTGGAAATGGGGATTATTAGCAAGCATCGTTGTAGTTATCGTTATACAAGCTATTATGGTACTTACTTATCGATTTGTCGAGTTTCCTTCTGAAGCATTTGATTTAGGGTATGATTATGACCTTTATCCAATTTGGGCTGCTTTAGGCTTTATTATTTTTGCTGCTCTTGCAGCAGGGGTTTTTGAAGAGGTAGGATTTAGGGGTTATATGCAAGTTCCTCTTGAGAAGCGATATGGTTCAAGAATAGCAATTGGAATAGTAACAATACTGTTTACTATTTTCCATTTCAATCAAATATGGGCTCCTTCAGCTATTGTTATACTAGTTGTAGCAGGTTTTCTTTTCGGAATACTAGCTTATCTTTGCAATTCTTTGATCCCAGGTATAGTGGCTCATGTAATCACCGACATATTTGCTTACTCGTATTGGTGGAGTGGACTTGCAGGAGAACAAAAACTCGAGACGATCCTTATAACTGGTATTGATTTACATTTTGTTCTCTGGTCTTTTATCTTACTTGGCTCCCTTGGGATTTTTTACGTCATTTCACGAAAGATTTCAATACTTAATCAAAAGAAGGTCATTCATTGATTTTGGTAATATCTTTACCTAGCATTCGTCGGATCTCGATTATTTGACCGATATGTGTGAATGCATGGGCAATATAACTCGCAAGCAATTCACTAAGGTGAGTATCTTGAAAAAATGGAGGAACCTTGTCTCGGTGAGGAGGAGGAGAAACCAAATCCTTTTCCGATAGATTTTCAATATATTCTTTCAAAATCTTGAATTCTGATTCATAATTTTATATGAAAAATGGAATGAATCGCTTAGTTCTTTTCATATATAGGATGTATTCCTCCCCAAATTTTTCAATCAATACTTCCTCCTCTTTTTTGATTCGAAAAATGATTACTATAATTGTAGCAAAAAAAGGTAATCCAAAATACCAGTTCGCTGATAAAAGGGACATTCCAATACCTACAGTGATCAGAGCGGTATACATCGGATGTCTAACATAACGATATGGACCTGTAGTTATCAAAGATTGTTCTTCACGTATATGCAATAAAGTTGAATAGTTTCTACCTAAATAAAGCTGAGTTGAAAACTCAGTACAAATTCCTAGTACGGTAAGAATTAAACCGATCCATCTTATCCACAAAGGAAAAGGAAGCGACGACCAGTCTAAAAATATAGGGATTAGAATAAAAATAAAAGACCCGAGTACCCATATTTGAGCAATAATGAAAAAAAAATGAGTAAAAACATAGAGGATTTCTTTGCTTTATATTTAGCTAATTCCCCAGATGCTTTCATGGCCTTTGATTGAAAATAACCTCTTTCAAAGAGAAAAATTAAGAAACACACACTAAATATAGAATGTAATAACTCATTCTCGGTCATAAAGGTCATCTTCCAGTCGTTTGGAAAAGGTCAATACCTCTTTTTATTTATAACTAAGGAGAAATTCAATAGCTGAACATTAACGAACGTTTTACCCTTAACACTTCCTTTTTATTGCCATGCGCAGAGACCGTTTAGATGAAAAGGAGATGCCAAATGAATCATAGTGAGAATTCAAACCGTTTTATTATCAGCGATAATCCATCTGAAAAAGAGATGAAGATAGTTCAGAAGAGCTTAGAGGATCATAACAGAAAATATCCAAGTGGTGAATTAGATATTCCTACTCCTGATATTAGTTTGGTCTTGAAAGATAATCATGGAAATATCGTTGGGGGAGTGATCACAAGTATGCTAACTGGAGTCATGCATCTTGAGGTTCTCTGGATAGATAAGATATATCGAGGTCGAGGGTATGGAAAAGATCTGGTCTTGCAAGCAGAGAGAATTGGCAAAGAAAAAGGTTATCCAGCATCACAGACATGGACCTTTTCATTTCAAGCACCTGAGTTTTATCAAAGTATTGGGTACAAGGTCTTAGGAATTTTCGATGGTTATACCGATGGGATCACTGAATATATTCTCCTAAAAAGATTAAGAGCAAATTATCAGATGCCTAATGAAGACAATGGATCAAATAAGGATGGATTCACCATTTCTGAAGATGTGTCTGAGGACTCAATGAAGATTCTTCACGAAGGACTACATAAATACGTCAAAGAGCATGTTGGCGAGTTACGAAAGAAGAATCCAGGAATTAAAATTGAACTAGTCACGAAAAATGAAGATGGCCAAGTTATTGGAGGAGTACAAGCTTATACAACACTCAAGGCGGTACATATCACGCAACTCTGGGTTGATGAGAAATACCGTAATCAAGGTTATGGTAGAAACCTCTTGACGTCCGCAGAAAAAAAGGCCACAGAAAACGGCTGCATTTCAGGACTGGTAAATGCTTTATCATTCCAATCACCGAAATTCTTTCAAAAAAATGGGTATAAGATCTTTGGGGTTTCGGATGGTTATCCTGATTCCATTAAGGAATACTTTCTCATAAAGAGATTTTAGACTGCTGGGTTTTGTTTTAGGAGTATTTTTAAGCTTTTTACAAAGGATCATTAAAAATAGGATATCTACTAATAACTGTTTTTAGATAGACATCTCACGTGGTTTGCGACCATTATCTGATTTAGTTTCCTTCAGGTGTATAAAAACATCTATACATTTTACAATATTCTTGAAATCCAATTCGTTTATAAATGTTTAGTCCGATTTCAGAGGATTCAAGCCATGCTATTTCATATCCATTCTTTTTAGCGTCCAGTAAAGGAGCTAGAGTAATAGCAGTTCCTATCCCAAGTCCCCTAAAGTCAGGAAGTGTAACTATACTGTTAATACCTACTATCCCGCCATAATAAAGGACTGATGAAATGGCAACTGGTTGTTCTTTAAATATAGCGATATAGTTATCTAGATAGGAACTTTCATATAATTTGGCCATATTTTGAAACATCTCTGTTATTGTTTCTGGCAGTGAAAAACCTTCTTGAAACACTTTTCCCCACAATTTCAGGCTATGATCTGACGCTACTTTTGTTACCTTAATTTGTGATCTGTTTACAGCTTTCTCCAACTGGATATCTGTAAGATCTCTTAAATCATAAGCCATCCTTGGCGTCCCTTTTTTTGTAACTTGTAATCCATCGTTTTCTAAGAAGCAGAGAAGATTTTCAGGAGTTGAGGATGGAGTTATCCACCACATTACTGCCAATTCCTTTTCACGAAAGAATTTCATAGCTTCTGTAATTCTATTCTCAACGTTTTGTGCATTAAAACGAACTTTCATGATCCAATTGCCCAATGGGTGATTTAAACCAGAGGTAAATCTTATCATGTCATCCTTTATAATTATTTCATATATTGAATTGATACGTGGAGTAAGAAAAGCAAAACCTAAACCATTAGTTTCCATTGCTTCAATAATTTTATTTTTTGAGTGATCTCTTAAAATCATCTTGTAAAAACCCGCTAATTAAATCTAAAGAACATAAAAATGGCATAAAATTGGTTCAATGTCAGGTGCGTTCAAAGTTCCTCTTGATCAAGTTTCGCTCTTTCCAAGAAAAGATAAGCATTGCCAAAGTCATTCAAATAACCAAGACGCTTTTCGTGAGGTTCCTTTGTATTAAGGAAGTTATTCCAACACAATTGAAGATATTTACTTGAAGATATTCTGTCAATAAACACTTGTTTATCCACGAATGTATAATTGCCAGCTTTGAATAATTGAATACGATTTTGATTTTGAATGTAGATTATCAAATCTAACCAGTTATCTGCTGCTTTAGAGCTTAAACCGATATCTTTAAATCGAGATTTAGCGATGGGTTCACTATTATTGTTGATTAAGCGGAAAATTCCTTCTGCTCTTTGTTTTAAGGTTCTCTTATTCTTTTTTTTTTTGGTGATCATGTCATTCACTTTAACTAATACATGAATATACCTACAACTGGTACATAAATGTATCTCTTAATATATATAAATGTATTTATAAGATAAAATATTCTCAACTTCATTAAACAGCTAGAATGGATGAAGATGTCTACTGGTTTTGATATAGATCAAATATTCCAATATTTTATTGTATTAACTTCTAATCAAATAAAAAAAACTTTCAATTCTGATGAAGGAGAAAAAATTCTTTCTTCCTTTACGAAGCGGTTTAGCGATCTTTTTGAGAAGTTAAAAGAGAATAAAAACGAGATACAACTTTTTCATGGAATAAATCCAATATTAGTCATCGCTCTCGAGGAATCACTTCCTATTACTGAAAAAGAAAAAAAACAAGTAACTGAACATGTAATCGCAATTTATAGGATGATGTTAGAAGATCTTGTCTTAGAATCCCAAAGACGGTTTATGTCTTCTTCCAAAAATCCTTGGTTAACATTTATCGAAGATACTCGAAAGGGGAATAAAAAAACATACGAAAATGAATATTTTAACCTTCAGGAGGTTTCAGCTACCGAAGAAGAGTTTGCTTTTGATATCAATCGTTGTCTTTATCAAGAAATCTTCAAAGAATTCGGTCGAGAAGACCTTGGTTCAATTATGTGTGAGTATGATTCAATTATTGCTGACAATGTGTCCAAATGGGTGAGATTTGAGCGTGAGGAAACAATAGCAGAGGGATTTCCTAAATGTACCTTCAGATTCTTTAGAATTAAGCAAAAATTCTCTAACAATCCCGTCATTGACAGTATTTACTCCCTTCTCAAAATTATTGATGACGCTGATGAGATGTTATCAAAACAGGAAATTAGTGAAAAGGGATTTGCGGAAGAAACTGACCTTGAAGACATTGTTAAGCTCATTGAAACCGTTCATAATCATCCTGGTATAAAATCACTGAGGACAGATGAAGAATTATTGTTTGGTAATGTTTCTAGTTATAAAAGACATGAAGAATGGAAATCACTGTTCAATAGGAAGATTCCACTTGAAGAGAGAAATAAAATAATTAGAAACTTACCACTTAAGTTGAAAGAAGAGAAAATTAACCAATTAATAACCAATATTATTGAAAATCCCTATGAGCTCGCTTCTATCAAATGGGGTTGTCTTAATTATTTACAACATCACATTTCCTCCAGAATGGGATTTGAAACTGAGGGGCTTGATGAATTTCAATTAGCTGTTCTATTGGAAGAGTATTCACGAGATTATCCAAAAATGTCTTTTGAAGCACAGTCAGTAAATAATACACGAGTTTCCATACAGGTATTTGGGAAAGGAATCCCAGAATACAAATTAAAAGAACCTGCCCAACTTTTACGGAGAAAATTAGTTATTGATTATCCTGATGCGAGTTTTTCGGCAATACAACCGATATTATCTGTCGATCCTGTTGCTAAGAAATTTATTGATGTCTTAGAAGATTCAAAACAACCATTTCAACTTCGGGAACTTGCTCTTAGAATTCTCATAAGTAGGGTTGGAATTAAATTAGTACCCTATCTCAAGACCATTTCTGAAAATATAGAAGATGACCCATTCCTTAGAGGAAGAGTTATAGATTCCCTTGCGTGGTTTACGAGTAGTTTACCTAAATTGGAAGAATTTGAGGATCTCCCTATTCCTGTGCAAAGGTCAGTCATTGATTTTGTCACAAGACATGGAATAAATGAAGAATTATTAGTAAAGGTTGGAAAGAATGAAAAAATAACTTCTGTTATCAGAAGGATTGCTCTAAAGAATTTAGGTACTTATACTGATCCGAAAGTAACCACCTTTTTACTCGATGTAATGAAAGATAAGTCGATAGATGACCTCCTACGTCAAGCAGCACTCGAAGCCTTGGGTAAACATGAAGTAAAGTCAAAAATTAATCAACCAGTTTTAAAAATTTTTACAAACACCAAGGAATCGTCTTTTATTCGGATGGAGGCGTTTGAAACTCTAAAAGATCTCAAATTTAAGGAGCTAGTAGAAATCGAAAATCCTGATTGGATCACAACTTTGGGTTTAAAGCAATTGATGGAGGAATGAAAATGGATTTTTATAGTGCTATTCAGAATCTACAATTTTATTTAGATAACCAAAGTTTTCTACAGAAGGTATCATCCTTTGAAGATTTAAAACTTTTCAAAACTCCAGCAATAAGTCTCCTTCTGACACCAGAAGGGGAAGTATTCTATTTACCTGAAGATAAGCTGTTCAAAAAGGCCATCTTCTTTTTTGATGAAGATCCTGCCAAAATTGCAATAACCAAAGACAATCCTAGACCTACTTTTTCAAAACAGAATAGTATACAATCCTCTCTTGATCTTTTTGATAATGCAGTTAATAATAAATTAATTAAATCCGCATACTGGGAACTTTTCAGTAATTATAGCGAGATTGATTATGGCGATTGTATCCTGATATTAAAAAAGAAGAATGAATCCAACGATGTCTACAATCTCCTAGTAATAAAAGGACCTATGAATGAATCATACACGGTTCCTGAGTTTCTAAGTTCTGCTAATCTTCTTACTGAAATTACTTATCCTAGTACTCCCCATACTCGTCCTCCGATGGTAGATCTATTTCTGCCGACTTATAGGCATTTGAAAGATTCACCAAAAATCAACTGGGATCCAATCTCAATAATGGCTTATCTTGGATCAATATGGAATGAGCGATCGCCTTCCACAACTTTCTCGCGCTTGAACCTACTTTTTGAAAGCGTTGTGCTTATAGCAGAAAAAAATGAAGTGTTCAATAAATTCCTCCAAATAGACAAAGATAAAAAAGCAATGGTAGGAATTCCAAGCAATTTTATTATTGGGATATGTGGAGGGTACGCGAGAGGGGAATATTCTAAAAAATCTGATTTGGATATGTTGCTAATTCACGAAGGAAACGACAAACAGTTTATTCAAGTAGGGGAGGCTCTGGATCAAGTATTACAACATGTTCGTAATCTCGAATTATGTAAAATGGAAAATTTAAACAATCTCAACTTCCATGAGGATTCCATTTCTAATATTTTACGCGCTTTTTTGAAGGGTAATGAAAGCTATTTAGGTAAAAAACAGAAGTATGAACTCGAAAAAATGTTGGAGTCAATAGAAACTCTTCGGCAGGCTCCATTACCACCTGAAGAACAACGGGATGGAATAAGCAAATATTGCTGGTCTATCTATAAGTCTATTATCAATATGGTTCCTGTTTATGAAAAACCAATTGGCAAAGGTGAGTATTTAAGAAGAAAAATAACCAAATCAACTAAAAAATCACTTCATAAGATGATTCCAATTTTATTACGGATAACTGACTCGCTTAATGAAGAAAAAGATATTTTGGGGGAATCTCTTAGGGTATGTCAACCCTACGTTTTGGATTCCATTTTTAAGAAGTATTCGGTTTTAACTGCTCTACAAGATGTTAGTACCATCCTCAATATTCTTAGTGAGAGTACATTTACTTCTTCAACAATAGAACGCTTTAAGATGGCTATGGAGAAAAATATTATAACAGAAGAACAGTGTAATATGTTTATTCAGGGATATGCTATTTTTTCTCGTGCAAAATACAAACTAACTAAGGAAATACCCATTGAATCCTTAGAGCTAATAAATAGTGACATTAGATATGCCATAATAGAAGTTTATGAGAACATTCTTCAAAACTTGGAGCTTGAAGAAGATGAGATGGAAGTAACGATTGCTTATCCTCTCCTAGTCTTTTCAGACCTTCATTGGGGACTTAACATTAAGTTAGCTAGAAAATGCCTTGCTCAAGTAAAGAAGATCTGTGATGAACATCAAGTTAGATCGATCATTATAGCTGGTGATGTTTTGAATATAGATCGTGTCAATGAGCTGGAAGAATCAGATATTGAAGGGATTTCTCTACTTAACGAATTGTCACAAATTCAAAACTCATTAGGGGATCAAAGGATCCATATTATTTCTGGTAACCATGATCAAGAAAACTTCTACAGTCTATTCTGTGAAAAGATGATCCAAGAATTAGATATTCATTTTCTTGGTTATCGGTATAAGGATGAGAAAATCTGGATCGAACACGGTGATCTCAACTTTTGGAAAAACTTCACCCCTCCCTTAGATCAATATATTTCTAAATTCAGAATTAACAATAAGCTAAGGAATCAAAAAATCATTGTAGGACACATTCATCGTATCTATGAAGAGGAGGAATCAGGTTTCTACGCTAACGGATCAATTGGAAAGTCTTTTTCCTCCGTATTGATTAAAGAAGAGTCAATAAAGTTAATAAAATTACCTATTGAATATTCCTTCGATTTTGATAAGATTCTAGCAGAATATCCAGGAATAAAGAATGCAGATACTTCTATCAATGATTACGTACAAAATAATTTCGATTTAGTCGAATGGGATCAATTTACTTCGAGTTTAGTAGAAAATAATTCCTCACAAAAAAAGACGTGTATAGTAACAGAACAGGGTGTTCCTACGGGATTAATTCCATTCAATAAAACTGAGGATATAAGTAAACTGGAAAATATTCAGGTTTACGAAGTAGCTTTTCCCATATATTATACTTTCAAGTTAGGTCAGACCCTGAAGGAGGCATGGCGAGTATTTTCAGTCACAGGTGATTCTATTCTCCCTGTTATGAATCAAGAGAATCAGATTGTTGGGACTTTATCTATCTTTAGCGTTCCTAAACCAGAAAAAGAACATATTGAAACTAAAGATGCCATAATCGATGAAAAAATGGAAAGTGTAGGTAACTTCTTAACCCAGAAGCTACTTGAGAAACAGAAAAGGATGAAATAAATAGATTCTTAGTAATGATTTACAGATGGAACAGTAAATTTACAATGGACAAGTCCATTTGGTGCCCAGGAATATTCTGTCTGCCGAGATACAACGGAGATCAATTCACTAGCAGGGTTAACTCCACTAACAACTACCTCAGAAAATAGTTATACCAATACAATCAGTAGCAGTGGATTATATTACCATGCGATAACGGTAAAAAATCCTATGGGTGAAAGTACTTTATCCAATTCTGAATCTGTGACACTAAACCTTCCAAGTTCAACAGAAACAACTCCCGCAGACGTTAGCTTTCCGATGGTATTCATGAGTATTGGAGTAATCGCTATTCTAGCTGAAATTAAGAAGAAGCGTAATTAAAACACGCTCCCTTTAACAATAAGTGCCAGTTTGGAACTATAATATCTGCGTAGAAAAGTAATGGGGCTCATTTCCAGGAGTCCACTTGATATTACATCCCATACTTGGCTTTTGATCGCTAGGGGGAGGAATTCCCTCTAATAGGGTATCCAGGGCGTTTCTCAGGTCTTTCCCAGTCACAGGAACCCCATTCTTCGGTCGACTGTCGTCAAGTTGGCCCCGGTAATAGAGCTTAATTTCCCGATCAAACAAGAAGAAATCGGGGGTACACGCAGCGCTATACGCTCTAGCTACTTCTTGGGCATCATCGAAGAGAAAGGGAAATTTCCAGTCCATGTCTTGGACTAACGCCTTCATGTTCTCGGGTCCATCTTGAGGGTGGGTTTCAAGACTGTTGGAATTAACCGCAATAAATGAAATGCCCTTTGCTGAATATTCCTCGAACAGTGGTTTAAATTCATCGCGTACATGGATCACAAATGGACAATGATTACAGATAAAAAATACTAATGTGCCATTCTCACCTACAGAATCACTTAATCTGAGAAATTGATCATCTGCAACATTTCTCAGCGAAAAATTGGGAGCTTTTGTTCCTAATTGAAGCATTTGGGATTCAGTTCTTACCATTCCTATCCTACCATTCTGTTTATTCTCAAATATTTTCTTCTTTTAGGATTCTAAAAATTCATTGCTCTTTTTATCGAAAGTGCTTCCTATCAAGTCTGAACAGAGGTATTCGTGCGTAACTGTAATAATCGATATTACTGGGATTTTTTCTAGACCGTTCTTCTCGATATAAAACTCGTCTTGATTAAAATCACATTTTTAGCTCTTGTTAATTTAGTCTTAGGGGCTGTTACTTGTGCGGGAAAACTCAATTTAGTTGCAGAATATGCAGAAGATACCGTTGATGCAAACACTATGGAAAAAATCAAAGATCAAGCACTTGAATTCTTACTTACCGAATAAAGAATACCTGACTATAGATGAATAAGTCGATTGATTATTGCCAAGAGTATAATACCCCGTGGTATTCGTAATCAAGATCAACTTCTTTTACGTCTAAAGAACAGAACAGATAGCCCTATCAAAAGACAAAACAATCCAAAACCTGTACTGGATGTAATTGTCAAATCAGTGGTTTCCGTGCTTTCAGAAGTTAGAGCTGTATCAGAAGCATGTGTAATTGATGTCGAAGAATCTTCATGTCTCTCATAAGAAGAGAGCCCAAAGAAGATATACTTAATTACGCCATTCACAGGATGTAAAACAAGTTTTATTTCTGCTTCCTTATATTGGAATAGAAAAGGCTCAATTTCAACCCATTCCAATAGAGAAGATTGATCAAACTGCGTCAAATTGGTGAGTAACAGGTTAGAATTTTCATCGACCGAAAGCTCAATACTTGAGAAGGGAAGATCATCGCTATATTCTTCATAGTGTTCATGGGGGTATCGAGTATGCCAAAAGGTGCCTTTGTAAAGATCCATACGATCTTCAAAATCATCGGTCGATTGTGGAGGAAGATAACTACCACCTGGAAAGAACTCATTTATAAAGAGCTCCGTAAACACATCACGTAACCCTGTACCAACACTATTTTGCGAAATAAAATATCCAAACTTATACTGAGGAAAAAGCATTAATTCACTTGCGAATCCGTACAGATCCCCTGCATGATGAATAGCACGAATATCACGGTCAATATACTCGTAAAAACCATAACAAAAACCTTCCAATTGGGGATGATGAGAAAACTGTCGCGCATGCATGTATTGGACAGTAGATCCATTCAGGATACTCTGATTATTATAAGTTCCATTATTCAAATGGGCCAACATAAATTTGGAAATATCAGCACCAGTTGTATAAAACGATCCTGCAGGATACGGATTTAAATAATAGAGATCCATTGGTATAAACGTACTCTCATTTGATACATAATATCCTTGAGCAGCGTTGGAGAGAGGAATTGGCAAGATTGGTTGTTCAAATCCCGATGAATTCATCCCGAGAGGATCCAAAATATTACACTTGACATACTCATGAAAAGAAACACCTGTTATCAATTCTACGATATAACCAGCTAGCGCATAACCAAAATTAGAATAAGAAATTACCTCTCCTGGGGGGAATATGCGTAAGGGAAGGTTTGAGGCTAAGAATTCACCCAATGATGATAGTTCTGAGTCACCTGAAATCGAGATATTCCAGACTTCATCAAAACCAGCAGTATGAGTTAATAAGTGCGACAGAGTGATTGGCTGATTTAAATAGATATCACTAATTTTGAACGTGGGTAAATAATCATTAATATCGGCACTCAGATTAAGGAGGCCTTGCTCATATAATTGCATGACTGCAGTTGCAACGAAAGACTTGGAAACAGATCCAGCACGAAAAACAGTATGATTTGGGTTGATTTCTTTAGTGGAAGAAATATTGGCCCAACCAAATCCTTTGGCCAGAAGGATCTCCGTATCTCGAACAAAAGTTATTACTGCACCAGGAACTTGGAAATCAGCTAAGATTTTGTCACTAAAAAAGTCATCAACAAATTCTTCAATCACTATTGGATCAATTTCTGACAAATTACCTTCAACAGATCGATCTATAGAAAGAAATTCTAATTTTGGGTCATGGAATTCGTTCACGGAGAATCCAGTGAAAAAATCCTCCCCTACCAACAGTGGTTGATTATCACTAAAGAGGGAAAGAGGAATAAAACCTAATATAATGAAAAGTAAAATTGGGAAAAAATCGTATCTTAATAGGTCCAACTGCATAAATTTGCCACCAATATTCCATATTCCTTTACAATTTCTACTTTTGTTCCAAAATATTCAGTTAAAATCACAGATTATAATGATAGAGAGATTAGATCAGAACTTATATTAGGATTAAATCCACTGGACGAATAAGGGGATCTTAAAGAGTTTAAATCCACTTATATACGTACTTACCCACAAAAGTCTCCAGAACTTTGGTTTAAATAGCTTAGTATAGGGGAATATTGGAATATCCTAAAATTACAGAAGTGCAATAACCAAGGTTCACCAACTTTAGGTAAGAAAATTGACGGTCACCATATTTGTTAAAATAAACCGGAATATCAAACCATCCTCGTAAAGAGGAATTAGGCAGTCATATTTTGTAAAATGAGATTGTAATGATTCGTGTTGGCTCACCGTGGGTAAGTTTGCATTAGAATCAAGATAATCTCCTTTTTTTCCTACTTTTTTTTTATTCATTTCACGAATACGCACCTCTTTTTTGTCGAACTTCCTCATACATCGAATCAAAAACTCCTGCAAGAGAATCTCTAAATTGTCGAGGAGTATCTAACCAGTTA
>JAEOSR010000024.1 GCA_016840285.1 Candidatus Hodarchaeota archaeon
GAAGGGATTGAAATTACCACTACTCAAAGAGAAACTACGGTGTGTAAAACAGAGTACGGAACCATAGCTATTACGATTTGTCGGGATTTCTTGGATATGGATTTGAGAGTTGAGCTAAAAAATTCAGAACCCCCTGTTGATTTAATATTTAATCCAGCATTCACGCCTGTTACCGAGGATTTCAAAGCAGCTCATTTTGATGCTCGTAGATCAATTTTCGCTTATTGTTTCTTTACCAACATTGCTGAGATTGGTAACTCATTTATATTCACTCCAGAAAGGGAACGAGGTGAAAGAATAATCGCTCCAAAGGAGGAAACTCTGATTTATAAAGATGTAGACCTCTTCAGATTACGCTCTGAGAGAAAAAGATGGGAGAAAGAACAAGCCAAACACAGACCGTTCATTCAGAGTACACGATCTTGATTAACCAGAGGAGATGAGCTGTAGGCGAAATCCGACACTATTCTTCTTCAACTTTGATCCTTTAAGAGATTTTGTCCATTCCAACTAGAGTAAAACTTTGATAGATTCATTGAGCAGCTTATCAATCCAGCCTTTTGCGAAGTTAGGAGTCCTCTGCATAAAAGCATGAAGAATGGCACTTTATGAGGATAAAAACTCCTTTAAGGATTTAGATTCATCGAGAATTTACTTAGATCTGTAACGGAATATGCTATTGGTTTAAGTGGTAGACTTATGTCATTTAATTAAAAAAGGAAGTATGGAATACCCCGTCCAAAATAAGGGTACTAGATTTAGCAGAAAATGCGGAATAAATGTATACACCATATTATTGGATTCTCGCCAAGCTATAATATGTATATACCCTGATAGAGACGTTAATAGAACGAAAATCACCCCAAAGATGTTGTTAGCCATTACAGTTTCCAAAAATTCTACCCAAAAAAAGGTGTGTATTGTTCCAACAAATACAGTAAATAAGATAAATCCGACAATTCTTTGGATCCAAACCCAGCTTCTTGTCGAATACTGCTCTTTCGATGGAGTATATAGATCCCATGAATCGTACAAATAAATCCAAAGTAATTGTTCGGAAGCAGCATTTATCGGAGCCCAGACTAAACCAGTGAGGATAGCTCCTGTAGAATTGGGTATCAAATCTTGGTTACGAGCCAGAAATGCAAACACTAGGGCAAGACCAATCACTATTACGTTAATCACGAATGCTCGTGGGATTAAAATTTTAGTTTTCATAGAATAGCCAGAATTCCCACGCCTCCAAATAGAAATTCCCCATGCTGCTCCATAATAAATAATCAATGGAATCAACGCTCCCGCTGCAAAATAAAGTATTCTAGCGAGAATTGGAAAGATTAGCACGATGAGAACAGCTAAGAGTAAGTCAAACCTATTTGGGTTCCAGCTGGATTCCATAAGCCAACGAGCATTAGGGTCTTAATAAAGTTTGTCTCTCCCGCTAGTACAGATTCATGGTAGAAACCTAGGATTAAGAAGAAGATGAATGTAAATAGCTGTACGTCGAATTCGTGAGGCAATATTGGACCACGAGTCAAGAAATAACGAGCTAATGGCTCGATCAGGTTGAAGTAATTCTAAGATTGATGCTTTTAAGAACAAACAGGAACTTTTTCAATCTTGTTCTTATCTTGCATTGGTATTAATCCAGCCTTTGACAAAGTTGCGTTCGTTAATCATTCTAGGGCTATCCATTGGTACACAACGGTATATACTACGGAAAAAAAAGGAGAGTCATTGATGCTGACCTGCTTTCTATTTTTTCTTCAAGAAGATCAGTGGGAGTACAATGGCCCAAAATATGATAACATCAAAGATGTACCAAGCTGTAGTATCTGTTGTACTACTCGTACTAGGAGTCGAATCGATTGTGGATGTACTCGGAATGCTGGACGAGCTTGATGGTACATAATCAGGATCGACAATTATTCCATCATAGGCATATACACCACGATCATCCCCTCCGATATTGCCAACTGAAGTGTTAAGACTGTCAAAATAATACTTGCTAGTAAACAAGATAAGACCAAAAACTTCATCTTTTGATGATTTCTTAATTCGCTGATTAGTATGTTCTTCATTTCGGGCTCAATAATACTAATTAATTTCATTATGCCTTGGCACGTTGCGCAACCACTGCAGTAGTAGATAAAATATTGCCCCTAGTATCCACCCATAAAAAATTACTGTGGTTGTATATTTAAATAGGGCAAAAATAGAATGTATGATTGCAAAAATGTTGGGAAAACTGCTTGGATTGAAAGTCATCAATATTATGAAGATATTTTCGAGTGCATCAAAAACTGTACCCAATAAGCCAACTAAGATCATACTTAATCCAATGTTTCTAACTCTGGTTCCCTTTCTAAAACCACGTGCCACAATGATTGCGACCCCAAACTTCACTAGTCCATTTCCAATCAGAAATCCATAATCAACTAAATTTCCATAAAGATAGAAAGTTATTTCTTCACGGGTCAGGTTAGAATAGTGCGACTTAATTATTTCTCCAGAGAATGAAAGTTGACTCTCAAAAAACGATACTGGATAGTTAGAAAGTTCAAAATAGTAGTTCATAATTGGTAATGAAACGATTATTGCTACTATGCCAATTCCTAGAATCCCCAAGATCGTTAAATTTGATAGTTTTGTGTTTAATTGTTCTAAGAACACTTTTCTAAGCTCACGTAAAAAATAATTTTTCATGGATTAGATCGGAAAAGAAACACCTGTTAACTTCTCTGAAAGTTGCCATAAGCGTATTGCATCTTCCTTGTTGTGGGAGTCCCCATTGGACTCTACTCTAATAGGATGCCCCCGTTGTTCCCCTCTTCCGCTTGGCCCATAGTAATCGGATCCCTTCGCATCTGGATCCGTTGCTGCACGCATTGAAGGTAAGGCCCCCATATATGCGCTCTGTGTTGTGAGCAAAACGATTGGTTTTAACACTTTGAAATACCATTGACGTATTAGGTTCGTGTTTGAGAGTCCCGGATGAGCCGCTACGGCAATAGCGTCGATATTAGTCGTTTTAAACCGTCTGTCCAGTTCATATGTGAAAAGAAGGTTGGATAATTTTGAACGACCATATGCACCTAATCTCGAGTAACCTTTCCCATCTTTATATATGTAATTATCAAAATCCATCTTCCCCATCCTGTGGCCGTTACTGGATACGTTAACAACCCGTGCTCCTGGAGTCTTTGCTAGTAGATCAAAGAGTAGCCCTGTTAGAGCGA
>JAEOSR010000171.1 GCA_016840285.1 Candidatus Hodarchaeota archaeon
CTGAAGCGAAAGAAGCAGGGATTATAATCCTAAATGAAATTGGAGTCGATCCAGGTATTGACCATATGTCAGCAAAGAAGATAATAGATGATGTTCACGATAGAGGAGGCAAGATTCTTTCTTTTAAATCATATTGTGGTGGATTGCCGCACCCCAAAGACAATACCAACCCTTGGGGGTATAAATTATCATGGTCACCTCGTGGGGTGATTTTAGCTGGAAAAAATCCTGCAAAATATCAAGAAAATGGAAAAAAGGTGGAAATTCCTGGAGAAGACCTATTTGAGCATCATTATTCTTATCCTGTTGAGGGATTAGATGATGACTATGAAGCTTATCCTAATCGGGACTCCCTACCATATATTGATATCTACGGGATTCCCGAAACGAAAACGATGTTTAGAGGCACTCTTAGAAATACTGGCTGGTGCAATACTCTTAAAAAAGTTTCAGAAATGGGTTACATGGCTATAGAAGAACAAGAATTCCCCCCAGGATTTACATTTAACCATCTTTCAAACAAACTGTTAGGAGTGCCCCCAGAAGCGAATTCTAAGGAAGAATTCATGAAAAAGTTTAATTTATCTTCAGAAAACGATATTGTCAGAAGACTCGAGTGGATGGGATTGTTTGGTGATGATGAAGTCCCTTCCACTAAAATTTCTCCTCTTGACGCTCTTTGTCATCAATGGGAAGCTCATCTGCAATATGCCCCAGGTGAAAGAGATATGCTAATCATGGTTCACGAGTTCGAGTATGACTTGCCAGAGGGTAAAGAAAAACACATCTCTACTATGGTTGATTATGGCATTAAGGACGGACCAACATCAATGTCTCGTACAGTAGGTTTACCCGCAGCAATTGGCATTAGAATGATTTTGGAAGGTAAAATAACCAACATAGGTGTTCAGATCCCTGTGAAAAGATCAGTGTATGAGCCAATCTTGAAAGAGCTCAAAAAACTTAATATTGGGTTTACCGAACGAATAGAAAAAATATAATCTACTTTTTTCTTCTTCTTTTTTTGATTGAGAAAGTTGAAATGCAAGTCCATTTTCCTAAAACTAGGTATCAAGGTAGTAAATTAAAATTAATTGATTGGTTTCTTCCTATTTTCCAGAAAGTGAAATTTGACACCGTTTTAGATGCATTTGGGGGGACAGGCGCAGTTAGTTATATGTTTAAGAGAATGGGTAAGGCGGTTACTTACAACGACCTTCTTATTTCTAATTGGTATATTGGAAAAGCATTGATTGAAAATAATTCAACAAAGGTTGATCCATTAAACGTCGGGACATTATTTGAAAGAGAAAATGGTTATTCTTATGGTGCAATTATTCAAGATTATTTCGAGGGTATCTATTATACTGATGAAGAAAACAGATTTCTAGACATAACAATACAGAATATCTTTCGGTTAGAAAACCAATTCGAGAAAGCAATCTGTTTATTCGCTCTCTTTCAAGCGTGCATTCAAAAACGTCCCTTTAATCTATTTCATAGGAAGAATTTGTATCTCCGATTGAACAATGTGAGTCGAAGTTTTGGCAACAAAAAGACATGGGATACACCTTTCCCTGATCTGATGATAAGAGCAATCAAAGAATGTAATCAAGCGATATTTAGCAACGATCGAACCAATAAAGCATTGAACTATCCTATTCTAGAGATTCCATTCTCAGAAGAAGGCTTCGATTTGGTCTATCTCGATCCGCCCTACATCTCCTCGAATGGAGTAGGAGTAAATTATAGAGATTTTTACCATTTCCTTGAGGGGATATGCAACTATGAGAACTGGGTAGATATGATTGACTTTGAGTCCAAACATAGACGTCTAAAGGCTATTCCAGATGACTGGTCTAATCCAAAACAGATTTCATGTGAATTTGAAAAAACTATTAAACGATTCAAGGACTTTAAAATAGCAATTTCCTATCGTGACCCTGGCACCCCGAGTATTGATACGATAAAGGATGTTCTGTTCAGTTATAAATGTAAGATTGAAGTACAAACAATAGATTACAAATATGTTCTAACTAAGCCGAAAAAAACTGTTAAAGAAGTCCTCATATTATCAGAATCATGAACAAAA
>JAEOSR010000172.1 GCA_016840285.1 Candidatus Hodarchaeota archaeon
CGGTACCTACTATCAAATCGCGTATTATTCTTATTAGTATTTTGTTTTGTGCCAACTCTGTTGTATATCAATTATGCTGGGCATACTGCTTCAATAGAGATCTATTTGCATATGAATGGTTACCAATGGTTATCTAGTCATGTCCTACAAATTTTTGTCACATTTGCTTATATCATCAACATTCTAGTTTCTATAGTCGTGATTCAGGAATTATTTCTTCATGAATCCGCCTTTGAAATTTTACTCTCGTCTACGAAAAGATTCGAGCTTTTTGTTGGGAAATCTGTCACAGCTATGATCGTGCTAATAATAACAAGTCTGTTCACATGGATTGCTTGTGTGCTCGCGTTTTTCACTTGGCAACAGGGATTACCCATCTCCCTAGATCAATTTACATTGGCTTTTCTCATATTGATTATTGTCTCCCTCGTACCTCTAACAGTCACTATTTTAGGGAATACTATGGTCATGAAATTCAGGTCCTTAAGTGGGTTGAGTAGTGGTATTCCAATATTTGTTTTCTTTGTAATTCCATTCTTTATTTTTAGCTCTGTCTTTTTAGGATTTGCCACTGAAGAAATATTAGAATTTTCCACCTATTTTCGTGTTTTCTTCATTGTAAACTTCTTTCTCATGGCTGAGGATGAACGCATTGCAACAAGTGTTGATGTAAACAATGCTTTGACCTTTTTTGGTATGATAGAAGTCCTTTCGATTGTTTTTGCTTGGTTTTTCTTCTGGACAATGGAATCTAGGAAAAAAGAGTAAGTTTACCTAGAACCACATCGAATAAAAACCTAATAAGGCATGAATAGCTGTTCCTTTCCATAATATTGATTCATCAACATCAAATTTAGGGTGATGATGAGGATATGTTATCCCTTTTTCTTCGTTATATATACCTAGTCCCATAAAAGCCCCTTTGGTCTTTTCGAGATAGAATGCGAAGTCTTCTCCACCCATTGTAGGTTCCATTGTCGTCACAGTGTCCAAATCATGGAGGATTTCAGTTAGTTCATCCACAGTCTGAGGATCATTTAATACTGGTGGATAGGCAGCAGTAATACCAAACTCAACGTTTCCCTCACATCGCCATGCCTTACTATAGCCTTCTACTATTTCGTTAATGCGTTTAATGATGTGGTTTCGGACTTCAGAATCCATTGTACGAAATGTCCCCTTTATCGTCGCTTGAGGAGGTATAACGTTAAAGGCATCACTACCTTCAAACATTGGAGCTGTCAGGACAACATTTTCAAATGGATCAATTTCTCGACTGATTAATTTCTGTAGAGCGTTATATATGTCTACTAAAACTGCTGTAGGGTCAATAGCCTGGTGAGGGGCTGCCGCATGTCCTCCTTTCCCTTTAATCGTGATTGCAAAGTCATCTGCAGAAGCCATCATCGCTCCTTTACGTGTTCCAATTACTCCAGCTGGTAGTTCATGCCATACATGAATACCAAAGATCACATCGACATCATCAACGTGTCCTTCTTCTGCTATCTTTTCTCCTCCTCCGCCTCCTTCTTCCGCTGGTTGAAAAATCAGTTTGAGAGTTCCATGAAGGTGTTCTTTGTGTTTAAATAGAATTTTAGCTGCTCCTAATAACATAGCAACGTGAGCATCGTGCCCACAAGCATGCATTTTCCCTGGATTCTTACTTTTATATGGAACATCGTTTTCTTCGGTAATGTTTAAAGCATCAATATCTGCCCGAAGAGCCACTGTTTTTCCTTCTTTGGTTCCTTTAAGGATCGCTAGAACACCAGTTTTAGCTGTTCGTTGGGTTGTATATCCTATTTTATGTAACTCCTCCTCGATATAGGAAGCTGTCTTTTTCTCTTCGTAAGAAGTTTCTGGGAACATATGAATTTGGCGCCGTTTTTCAATCACATAAGATTCTAATTCTTTTGCTTCATTAATCAGAGTTTGTTTCAAATTATTACTGTTTAGCATTATTATTCTTCCTAGAAATTCAATTTCAAATGATGTTAAATAATTTCTTCCTAAGTTGAAGAAATAAATCTCCCTGCTGGAGGGTTTTTGGATTAACTTTTCCAAGTGTTGGAATCCGAAGCTTAGTTCCTGCAGAAGTATGGGGGGGGATTTGAATGCGGATTCTCTGTCTTCCCCATACGCTTCCTTTTCCTCGACAAACAGAACAAGGATGAACAGGAATCCATCCAACCCCTAGACAATATTTACAGGGAATCGGGATAAATGTTGATCCTAATGGGCGTATTTCCCGCCCATTCTGACAATGGGAGCACTCAATCTGAACAGTCATTGGTTTGCTTCGTTTCCCACCACATTCAGGGCATATTTGAGCTGTTCTTGGTGTTATCAGTTTATTACCTCCCTCTTTCAATTCTTTTTGCGTAACGGAAACAGTTTGTATTAAATCTGGCTGTTGTAATTGATTTCCTTCTGGAAAGTGATAGAAAAAAGGTTTTCGCTGGATAAAGGGACCACGTAATCTCCACCAAAGTAGTGTTTGGATCGTTAAAAGTCTGAGTATCTGATAAGGATCAGATTGGATATCACGATAAACTAATCCCCCCCCTATGAGGAACAGTGCTAAAGCTATCATCAAAATAACTAATGATTGGTATATCACGCCATTAAACAGGAAAAATAGGCCAAAGATTACCAAATTAGTTTTTAAGAAAAACCAAATTAACCAATTCCTGGTTTCATCCGAAATCTCTTCCGAAAACATACCCAATCAGCTTTTAAAAGCTTGAGAAAGAAAGGAAAACACTATCGCTTCAGATTGATTTGTTAATAACTGTTTAACCTCGCTTTAGTTAAGACACTTGACGTTAGTAGGTCTGCGTAAACAAGTAGAGAGTTATTTTAGCAAGGTTTAAAAAATATGATTGATGTGAAAAAGGTAATGATAACTGAAAAAAGAGGATTCTGCCCATTTCGAGTTGCAAAGCCTGGTTTCCAAGCGGGGTGTGTTCTCCAGTTAGGAGATTCTTTTTGTTATACGAGAGATCAACGACCATTAATCCAACGTGACACAGAAGAACCACAAAACTACTATTACACCTGTCCTCTTGTAACCAAATTGCATCTTTCACGTGAAACTTATAAAGAGATTGATCAAATTGTATCTCAAATCCTCATCGTTCAGGACGAGCAAGAGTTAACAATGAATTTGTGGCCAATTTTTTGTCGCGATTCTAAAATCACATTTCCAACAAGGGAGCTAGTCACAGAAAAAGGTAAGGAAATTTCACATCTCAGTAGAAGAGTGAGGGAGGAATTACAAGAAATTGTACTCAACCTGACTTAAAATCCATAAGATATTCTGGTAAATAAATGATATAAGTACACTTTGCGAGGTCGTGGGGGACAACGGGTTCAATTTCGTGAAATAACACGTAATTATATTTTCAATGTGTAACATCTCCCCTTTTTTATCTTATTGGATAACAAAAACAACGAAAATAAAGGCATTTAAAGGCGAAAAGAATCATTTAGGTATAGAAAAGTACGGGGCAATCTTGAGCCTATATATTGTTTAAAACAGATTGATGCTATAACCATAAATCTTGAGACCAGGGTACAAAATAATTATTGTGACACTTAACCTTCTTTCCGATATTTTCTTTGGAAGGGTTTAAAAATTATAGATTTGACATTGAGAGTGATGAAGACAATAACGATTACACATCGAGCTTTT
Organism: Candidatus Hodarchaeota archaeon; assembly: GCA_016840285.1. Next base: position 3,695 of record JAEOSR010000172.1, read on the forward strand.
TGCCCATTTCGAATCTTAATTGGAGATTTCCAAGCAGGCTGCGTTGCTCAGATGGGGAAAGATACTCTCTGTTATTCACAAGATGCACGACCTTTACTACCTCAGAATGATCAGTATTTTTGTCCTCTTCTGAATATTACGATTACAACAGAGATTTATCAATATTTGGAGCGTATCCTGGCATCTCTTCTAGAAATTCAAGATGAAGAAAATACTGGTATCTCTGTTTGGCCGTTATTGTCGAGTCATTCTTTTATACGGAAGCATAAAGCAATTACTGATGAAGGGAAGGAAATGGAAGAACTAGTAGAGAAGCTTCGAGGAATTCTAGAAGAAATTATCTTCAATCTATACTGAGAAAATCTTCAACAACCGTCCAAATTTCTTCTTTTTGATCTAATAATTGGTGATCCCCATTTAATATATGAAGTCTAGCTTCTGGATTGATTTGTAAGAACTGCTGACTCCATATTAAAGGAACAACATCGTCAAATTTTCCATGTAATATCAAAGTGGGAACAAAAATTCTCATTTTCTCGACATCAGGAGGGGAATTGACTAATAGATCTGTATAGAAAGAATAACCTAAGGGGATTTCTTGGTCATATCGGTAATGAAAAATTGGTACATAACCATGTTCTTTCCAAAAGGTCAGAGGAACTTCAAATAATTTTACAATTCTCTGTGCTGAAAATCCCAAAGCTGGTGCCATTAAAATCATTTTTTTTATTTTCTCTGGATATAAGTATGTGTACCAAGCAGAGATAAGTCCACCGAAGCTTGAACTAAAAAGAATTAGATTATCCTCCCCAAAATAATTCATTTCCAGATGTGAGTGGAGATTTTCTAGTAGAATACTGGTTTTTAGATTCGTAAAACTATCTCTATCTGGAATATAATCATAAATATCAAACGACATGTCCAAGGAAGCAAATTTTCTTTTGAAAAATTGAGCTTTATTCGATTGAGGTCCAGAAGTAAATCCATAGAGATATACAATATGCAAAATTTATTCTTTCCGTAGGAGTTTTTTATCTACCTTTCCAACAGCAGTCAGTGGTAATTCCTCACGGATTTCAATAATTTTCGGAACCTCGTAAGGTGAGACTTTTTCTTTCGCCCACTCAATTAATTCCTCCTTTAGACGGTCACTGTTTCCATCATACTCATAATCTGGAGAGATCGTAATATACGCTTTAACCAATTCGGATCCTGGACGGTCTGGATGTGGAACACCGATTGTAGCAACCATGTTTATAGCTGGATGTTGAGTTAGATCTTCTTCTAATTTACTCGAGAAAACCTTGAAACCACCGACAATAATCATATCTTTTGTCCTGTCAACAATCTTAAGGTAACCCTCTTCATCCATAATCGCTACATCCCCAGTATGAATGTAACCCTCTTCATCAATGGTTTTTTCAGTTTCCTCAGGTTTGTTCCAATAACCTTTCATCACCTGGGGGCCCTTCACACAAATTTCACCAGGTTCACCTAGTTTCACCTCATCACCAGTTGATGGATCTACTAACTTAATATCTGTATTCATTAAAGGCAGACCAATAGTACCCAATTTTTTAGGACCTCGGTAGGGATTCATTGTAGTTAAGGGGGAAGTTTCAGTCATCCCATAAACTTCAAGCAACTTTCCTTCGCCAACGATACTCTCTAATTCTTTTTGGGATTCCACTGGGAATGGAGATGCCGCTGAAATGCAGGTATCTAATTTTGAATGGTCTAATTCCTTAAATTTTGGATTTTTTAGTAATATCTGAAAGAGAGAGGGGACGTTGACGACGCACGTTGGCTGATATTTCTTCATCAAGTCACATATCTTGTCAGTATCCCGTGGATTGGGTATTAATAGCTGCGGCCAACCTAGTACTATGCAATTTTCACAAAAAAACAATCCTGCTAAATGGAAGAAAGGGAATCCTGAAAGAGCAATTCCTTTCCCCTTTTTCCAGTTCAACCATTTCAATACCATAAAGATGTTAGACATAATATTACGGTGAGTAAGCATTGCTCCTTTGGGTGGGCCAGTGGTTCCTCCTGTATAGAGGACATAGGCAAGATCATCAGGAGTTAGTTTATTCTCTGGGAGAGTAGTCAAATAACGATCAGTTTTGATTACGTCCATGAAATCTATTATGCTTTTTCCGCTAAGAGGGACGATTTTACCTGATGGGATTTTTTTAGTCAGTTTACCTAATATCTGTTTTATTCTTGGTAGAAAACTACCTATACTTGTACAAACATACAATCGTAAGTTAGGTAGCTGGGGGGCAATATTCAGCAGTTTTTTCTCAAAAATAGCGTCTAATGTCACAATCCCCTTTGCTTCTGAGTCCTGAAGCTGGTATAGTAACTGCTCTTCAGAAAGAAGGAAAGAAACACCAGTAACAACACACCCAGCCTTTAATGCTCCTAGCAATGCGATAACAAACTGGGGAATGTTAGGTAAGTTGATTCCAATCCTATCTCCAACCTGAAATCCCTCTTCGATCAACATATGAGCAAATAGATTCGAATAAAGATCTAATTCACCAAAGGTGATTTCTACTCCTAGGTATTCGAGGGCTAAATTATTTGGTAATGTTTCAAAAGTATCTCTAATTGCTTGAGGGTACGTTGTTTCCCAATGATGTGGATCTAGGTCTCTTACACCATCGTCCCATTTTTTTTTCCAGAAAAATGGTTCTTGACTCATTGTAATAGTCACCTTAAACTTAAAACTCCAAAACTAAAAGCAAGATATTTATTAATTATATTTCGTATATAAATTAGTCTATTAGGAAGAATTTCGAAAAAATCGATAATCTTAAAGGAAAATAGTGGTAAGGAATAAAAAGAAAAATCAGAAACCACAAACAATAACTAACCAGTGAACTGATAAAAAGCAGTTTGTAATATTGATCTCAAAAGATGTTATACAGACCCAAAAAGAAGAATTATCAAGAAAAAATAAAGAATCAGTTTATTTTCGTAAGTTGATCCCCAATGACATTGATTAATGATGAAGATTTACTTTACACTGAAGATGAACTCGCGTACCGAGAGGGTGCGAAAGGATTTGTAGAGAAAGAAATCAAACCCATTGCTAAGAAGGTTGAAACAGATGCTCCATTATCAGAAGATATCTGGCGCGATCTTATGCTAAAAATGGGACGAGAAGGTTTCACAGGAATAATGATTCCTAAAATATACGGTGGATTGGAGAAATCTTTGATGTATCAACTCATTGCAGGGGAAGAAATTTCTGCAGTAAGTCCAGCTCTTACTATGGGGTTTGGTGCGAGTTGTACTCTCTCTGCAATTCCGATCTTGCGATTTGGAACAGAAGAACAAAAGCAAAAATATCTACTACCGTTGGCCAAAGGGAAAACAATAGGATCCCTTGCTATTACTGAACCTAATGTAGGTAGTGATACTGCGGGTATGGAAACCAAAGCCATTTGGGATGAAAAAGAACAAGTCTGGAGATTAACTGGTGAAAAAAGGTTTATTACGAATGGTTCAATCTCAGATCAGATTGTTACTTTTGCTATTACGGACTCTTCGGTTGATAGTAAGTCAGGGATGTCCGCGTTCATAATTGAACCAAAATGGGAGGGTTTTTCCGTCATTAAAGATTTTAATTTAATGGGACGTCGTGGAGTTCGTAACACTCATTTTAAGATTGAAAATATGAAAGTTCCACCTGAAAACCTGCTAGGAAAACAGAATCAAGGATTTTTAATTTTAATGGACGAATTAGACACTGAACGTGTTGGTATTGCAGCTGAGTCTCTAGGTTGTATGAGAAAACCTTTCGAAATCGCAGTTGAACACTCTATGAGTCGAGTTCAATTTGGACGACCAATCTCACGCTTTGAAGCGATATCATTCAAAATTGCTGACATGGCAACACATATGAGAGCTGCTAGATTGATGACTGTAACTGCAGCAAGAATGATAGAACGAAACCAACCAGCAACAAAAGAAGCTTCAATGGCTAAACTTTTTGCAACAGAAACAGCCGTTAAAGTCACAGATATTACAATACAAATACTTGGAGGGGAAGGTTATGTTAAGGATTATTCAGGTATAGAAAAGTTCTATCGGGATGCACGTTTAGGTACCATCGGTGGAGGAACTTCAGAAATCATGCGGTTTCTAATTCAAAGAGAAGTGTATATTGAACAAAAACGAAGCCCAGCTAGAGAACTTAAAGAAGTTACAGTTGATTTTACAACGATGATGGCTGACATTCCTAAAGGATTTCGTCCTGAAAGAGCTGAAGGTGTTACTGCTTTAATTCAATTCGAGTTCTCTGATGCTGATGCATGGTTGTTGCACATTCAGAATCAACAATGTCGTGTAGAAGGAGGTACAACAGACCAGGCGATAATGACTGTCAATACGGACTCTACTACCTGGAAGAATATTATGTTAGGAAAACAGGATGCGATGCAAGCGATGATGGCTGGTAAAGTCAATATCACTACTGATGATATGGATCTCCTTATGAAATTCGCAAGGATGTTTAAGTTCTCACCCGAAACATTTTCTAGATAATGTATTGGGATTTTCTTCAAAAATTCAATGTTGGATAGATGATTCATGAGAATTTTTGGTAACTTACTCAAAGGTGAAATCGTAACTGAAGGACTTCCAATCGGAACCTTTCCTAATATGGAGAAAGTTATTCAAGATCCCCGTATACTTTTTGCTTCTGTGTTAAAATCCCAAGGGTCACTCAATCGGTTAATGGCAAGACGATTCACGGGGATCCTCCCAGAGAAAAGTCCTGAGATACGATTACTCAAAGATTATATCAGGATTCATGGTTGGCCTGAAGCTACTTCTTCAGAAATAGCTGACATTCAATACGCAAAGTTTACAATAGGGAGTGTTAAAGAAACAGCACTTGCATCAGAAGAAGCATCTCGGATAAAAGCTCTGATGCACAGAGATCAAGCTAAATCTGGAGCTGGGTTGACACTCGAAGAACGTGGTGAGAGTATTTCGGTTATGGCGAAGCATATGTGGAAGAATTATGACGATTTTAAAGCCATCGCCATTGCTGAAGGAACTCCCCTTCCTCTCTTTGAATATCAAAGCACGGTTTTCAAAGCGTTAAAAAATAAGGCCGAAATTGAGTTTTGTACGTCTCGAATTAGTGCTGAAGAGATTCCATGTGCCGTAGAAGGAGAAAAGACTATTCTTCACAGATATCCTTTTGGTGCAGTCGGGATATTTCCACCTTATAATGTAGCTATAGGCCTTGGTCTTCTTGCTATCTTTTCTTCATATTTTGCTGGAAATGCAACCGTAATTCGTTCCCCAACTCGGGTGCCTTTAACTAACATGGCTGTAGCTTATGCATTAAGAGACACTATGGAAGAAATGGGATTTCCTTTGAGTGCATTTCAAGCCATTATTGGTCCTGGTAAACCTATCGCTCATTATATGGTAGGTGAGTCCCCTCTCGACGCTATGGTTTATTATGGTGACTCAGATGTTGGTTTACAATTAATGAGTAAAGCTGTGAGGCGGGGGATGCATTTTGTTCCAGAGCTCGCGGGAAGTGGAGCTAGTTTAGTATGGAAAGATGTTGATCTCGATAAAGTTACCGATTATATTATTCATGCACGATTTTTCGGATCAGGTCAGACATGTTTAGCTGTTAAACGCCTTTTTCTTCACGAAGCTATTTTTGAAGACTTCGTTTCGATTCTATGTGAAAAAGCTAACAAACTCCGTGTTGGATTACCTTCAGACGCTAAAACTGATCTCCCTGTCATTGGAACAAAAGCATTGTACCAGATCATAGATATGATTGATGAGGCTCTGCAAAAAGGTGCTAATATTGAAACTGGAGGGTATCGGATGAATTTTGCAGGAGAGCATGACCAAGCTGGGTTGTTCTATAAACCAACCATCTTAACAAATGTAGACATATCCTGCAAGATGTGGTATCAGGAAACTTTTGGGCCAGTCCTTCCTATCATGAAAATCCACAATTTTGAAGAAGCTATTAATCAAGCCAACAATACAACTTATGGATTGAGAACTTCAGTTTATACAGACGATCCTGATATATGGGGACGTTTTTTTGATGAGATTCAAGCCCCAGGAGTTTGCATCAACACCGATCATCTTCACATGACTGATTTTACCCCCCATTTGGGAGGATTGAAAGCATCAGGCGTTTTTGGTGGCAAATATTTCTATGAGATTCTTACATACATGAAATATCGTCATTTCACTGCTTAGCTAAGGAGATAAATCTTATTTTGCCAAAAAACTTCGATATTATTTCACTGGATCTTTTTAATACCCTGGTGTATATCGACCGAGATTCTTTTGATTTATATTCTCACTTGGAAAAAGCACTTCTTGAATTCCCAGAACTTTGCCACAATAAACCTAATATTACCTTGGATAGCATAATTACGGATTATTATAGTATTGTTCGCCAAAAAACCTATGATAGAGAAGCTGAGAAAGAGTTTCGAAATGATGAAATTCTGTTTGATATCTTAAAACACTCTTCTGTAATGTCTTCAGATTTAGCAAAATTAGCAACTGAGATAATTAAATTCTATTTTGAATCAGCTTTACCCTTAATTCACCCAATTCCTGGATTAATTAAGACTTTAGATTACTTGAAAGAGAAAGAATATACTTTAGTATTAACGTCTAATCATTCTTGGGCACAGAATGGTTGGGATGTTCTTCGGAAATATAAAATTATTAGCTATTTTGATCAGATTATATTTTCAGGAGATCTTGGTTGGAGAAAACCAAGTCCCAAGGTATTTTCTGCTGCTTTATCAGGCCTATCTTATCGTAGCAAGGAACATGTAATCCATGTAGGTGATGAGATTGTCGCTGACATTAAAGGGGCATTAACTTTTGGAATTAAAGCGCTTTGGGTATGTTCTTCCCAAGATGAATCGAAAAAAGAAAGGATCAAAGAATTTGATGTTCTTAACATCATTTCAAATATTACAGAGCTTCCTCAACATTTGTAGATTAATTTGAAAAAAAAAAAGATTTTTCTCATATTCTTTAAATTAGTCGTATATCTCAGTACGACTTTATGCCAACAGGCTGAGTGAAACTTTATAAATAAACATTGATTAATATACACCAGCTCGAGGGGTTATGTGTGCAACAATTTGTAATTCATCTCGAAAACAGTGATGCACTCGCACAAATCGGAAAAGCTTTGGGCCAACAAGACATTGATATCGTTTCAATGGCGGGTACTAGTGCTTTTGGTGTTTGTACAGCCGTTTTATTTACTGATAATCTAAAAGGTACAATAAATGTCCTAAGACAACTCGATATTCCCTTCTCAACCCAGGATATTTTGATTGCGTCAATTTCAGATGAACCAGGATCCTTTGGTCATTTTACTCAACTCTTTCAGGATCAAGGAATTCGACTGTTATCATTTTATGTGTTACGTTATATCGGAAAAAATGCTGAGATTGCCTTTTCAGTAGATGAAGCTGATTATGAGAAAGCACAGTCATATCTAGATGTGTCTGGATTCATAAAATTACATAAGAAAAAGAAATAATCCATTTTTTCTCACAGAGGTTTAATACTCATACTTGTTGAGTTCACTATTTTTTCTCATTTCAGCGTAATATACAAGAACTGAGAGAAATTTCTCTCAGCTCGCCTTATTTCAAAGAATATGCAGATCTAGTCGGTGGTATCTTGGGTGTATTGAATGAAATAGTCGAAGCTTACCAAGAAGCGTTTGCAGTACCTTTCAATGTATTCCTACTTCTTCTAATGATTGTAATGTTAATATTTTGGTTAAGTGCAAACAAATGGCAAACTCCTGACCGAGTTCGCAAGCGAGCTATCTTTATGAATCCCAAGCCAACGCAATTTTTACAGAAACACCTTAGATCCAATGAGACATTAGCCAAGGTTCTAGATTTTATAACCATCCAAGTTTGGTTCTGGGTGTTCGCAGTAACCGTAGCAATTGAGATCTACATTTGTGGGCTGCAAGGAAAAGAAGCTTGGCGGTATGGTATAATGGTCTTAACTGCCTGGGGAACATCAATGGCCATTCAGTTCTTATTCCCCGTGGTGGTTCCAATCCGATGGAATAAATTTGACCGTGAATTACCTGTTGTTCCGATTCGCCTTCTCAAGTTTAAACAGAGTGATAATGTAAATGGTTTATTATACAATGGCTTGCCAAGTAATCACTTCGGAATGATGTTAGCTGGCGCTTTTTTATGCTTTTTTTTCTTCTTAAATGACCCTTGGTTTGGTTGGTACATTGGTATTCTCTTTTTTTTAACCTTAGCAACTTTTTTCTGCTTTTCAGTGATTTATTTAGGGGAGCATTACATTTGGGATCTGGTAGCTTCTATTTTCGTTTACGGCCTCATAATGATTGCTATTAAAATAATTCTCGACATCCTAGTACCAATGACATGATAAGCTCATTTAATCAACCTGAATGTTGTGTAAATAGTGAATCCTGAAGAGAGAAATTTGACATTTCTAGATCATCCTGATATTGTCCGTCTAATTTTTTACTCCCGAAGGCATCAAGGAGCAACCCGAGAGACTAAGGATACTTATTCCCTTTCAATCCCTGTAGATAAGGACATTAATATTGTGGGGCGTTTTTATCTTACAAATGAGTTCAAATTCGCTCCAACGATCTTATTCTTCCACGGAAATGGTGAAATTGCAACTGATTATGATTTCATTGGTCCAACTTACCAACAAATGGGGATAAACATCTTTGTTGCTGATTATAGAGGCTATGGTCAAAGTGATGGGCATCCATCTTTTTCTAGTATGGTTCAAGATGCTCATGCAATATATCAGGGGTTTCGCACATATCTCGTTGAAAATAATTTCTTAAGCTCAGTTTCAGTGATGGGGAGATCTCTTGGTAGTGCTTCAGCTATTGAAATTGCTGCCCATTACCAAAATCAACTGGCCTGTTTAATTATTGAAAGTGGTTTTGCTTACACTTATAATCTCCTCAGACGTTTAGGTATCCGTTCTTCATTGTTACCTCCAAAGAAAGAAGAAATCGCCTCTACTCTCCCCCTTATCAGAAAAATCAAGATTCCTGCCTTATTTATTCACGGGGAGAATGATATAATAATACCCTTAGAAGATGGTGTTGCTCTCCATAAGAACGTTGCAAGTGAAAACAAAAACATATTAATCGTGCCTGGGGCTGGACATAACGATCTACTCTTAGTTGGGCCAGATGATTATATGGAAGCAATCAAAAGAATCATCAGCGAAACTAGTTAAATGTGTACTGAAAACAATATGTTGAAAGGAGTTTTTCACCATTTTTTCATTTTTCTTAGAACTGAAATTAATTCTGTTGGTACAGGGATGGCCTCAGACATTATCTCTTCAATTGGTACCCATTTAACCTCCAATGCGTCATCCATGGCTTTTATTGTACCTTTGAAATATTCTGCTTCAAACATAAATACAACGAAGTGATATTTTACTTTACTATTAGAGTCATAAGTAATACCATCGATATAATCTATAAATTGTAGATTCTTAACAATAATGTCAGTCTCTTCTAGAATTTCTCGTTTCAGACCTTCTTCTACAGTTTCACCGAGATCAATCGCTCCTCCAGGTGGGAACCAATATAAAGCTTTGGGAGGCGCTGCTCTTTTAGTTAGAAGTATCTTATTTCTTTGTTGGTCAAAAATGATGCCATGTACACTGACCCAAGGTCTATGAGGGTATTTCCTGTTACTCATTAAGGTTTTCTTCCCATGAGAAAAAAAAGAATGATAAAGAAGACTAAACCTTAGTCTTCCATCTTGAAACTGAGGCGAACACGCGCTCGAAAAGCAGTTATCTTGCCCTCTTCAACTCGACAATCTAGCTCATCAATTGTGACAATACGTAAATCACGAAGAGACTTAGAAGCTTTATCAACAGCGTTTTGCACCGCTTCTTCCCAGTTTGTAGGGGAGGAACCAACTAGTTGGATAACCTTATACGTCGAATCCATTATTATACTCTCCTTAGGGGTTTTAGTTTCTGAAAACCACGTAAATTTAATTATGCAATTTGCCTATAAAAAAGTTCCACAGGAAACAACGATAAGAACTCAGGGGATAATAATTTGATGTTATTTATTACAACTCTAGGAATAAAATTCGATCCTAATTTCTAAACCTTAATGTATTACTATCCCACTCAAATTCAGGATCTTGTTTTGAAAGTTTCTCAGCAGAACTTATAATCGGTATAAAGGTTTCTGTTGTCAAGGATGCTCCACCAACTAATCCCCCATCAATATCCTTTATTTTGAGGAGTTCAGAAGCATTTTTCTCGTTCATTGATCCCCCATATATGATTTGAATAGTTTCAGCGATTGATTCTCCGTATTCCTGTTTAAACCAATCACGAACCATTGCATGAGCTTCACTTGCCTGATGGGGTGTAGCTGGTTTTATTTCAACTCCAGGGTTTAAAAATTTGTTATTGATTGCCCAAACTGGTTCATACGCTATAATTACATTTTCAAGTTGTGTTTGAGATACCCCTTTCAAACTTCCAGCTAACTGATTCTGATTAACTTCTGTAACACGACCTTCGGTACGTTCTTTTGCAGTCTCACCAATACATAAAACTGGTTTGAGACCGTTTTGCAATGTTTTCAAGACTTTTTGATTTATTGCCTCGTTTGTTTCCCCAAATATCCGTCGTCGTTCACTATGCCCAAGAAGAACATAATCGCATCCCGCATCAATACAAGAAAGAATGGATGTCTCTCCCGTAAACGCCCCCTGTTCATGATAATGGATATTTTGGCTGGCTAATTTTAAATTCGTTTTAGAAATAACTTTTCCAACAGAGTATAAGGCGTTGAAAGAAGGAGCAATGAATACGTCCACCATTAAAATGTTTTTCATCGCGTTTGCTATACTTTCAGCAATTCTCACAGCTTCATCTACCTGTGAAATTTGCATCTTCCAGTTACCGCCTATAATAAAGCGTCTCATGGTTCATCCCTGATATCGTATTAAGTCCAGTTGATTTTTTTCTTATTTTATATAGTAATAATAAGGATCACTATTGCTTTAAATTGTTGTTCAGATGATCCTGTAAATTTGAAGGAACTATTAAAATGGTTAAAGTCTTTTTTAGAAGCTTTCTCTTAGCTTTTAGTAAGCTGAAAGGAGTTTTAATAGTTCTATTCATCACGATTATTTGTGGCACATTGATATTCCAGCTTTTTTATCATTCATCTTACGATCCTCAATACTCTGGGGATGTTCTTGATTCAATACTTGCTACGATTGCACTATTATTATCAATGGAAGTTTTCACGTTTCCTCATGATGGTGAACTGATAATAAAACTGATCTATGTCGTTTATCCTTTTTTAGGTCTGGTTCTAATTGGGATTGGGATTATTGAATTTGGAATGGTTGCTTTTACCTTTAGATATCGCTTACACGCGTGGAATGAATGGTTGGCAAACACAATGGAAAATCACACGATATTGGTAGGATTAGGGAATGTCGGAACACGAATTTTACATGAATTGGCTGAAGATGAAATTCCTACAACTGTTATCGCTGTTGAGAGTGAAAAACATACAGATGATGTTGAGCAGCTACTGAAAAATCCTAATATTGCAGTAATATTCGGAGATGCTACTACAGATGCAATTTTGGAACAAGCAAATGTTATAGAGGCTCGTGCTTTATTAGCAGTAACTAATGACGACTTAGTGAATTTCAAAGTCGCGTCAAAAGCTAAAGAGTTGAACAAACAGTTACGAACAGTTATCCGCGCTTTTGACCAAGACTTTGCTCAAAAAGTTACTGATTTATTTGATATTGATGCAGCTATTAGCACTTCTGCTATAGCTGCACCTGCCTTTATTGCAACAAGCTTTGAGGATGGAATTATTCAAAGTCTTAAATCTAAAAAAGGCGATACTGAATTTCATCTGATGGAAATATCCCTTAATTCACATTTTGAGGCAATTAAGGTCCCTACTTTTGAAGAGCTATATAAAATAACAATTCTAGCCATTGACAAAATTGCTCATCCTGACTCTGATGATAAAGTCGTACCAGGATCTAAATTATTATTAATTGGTGAATTACAAGCTCTTCGAACAATTAAAAAGAGGTTTTGTTCATGAATCTCTTATTGAAAGATGAGTATTGGGGAATTGATGATGGAAATTGAATTCAACGGGATTGCTTCTAATACTATACAGGAAATCTGTAATAATCATGGAGTAACCGCAGAAGTTTTTCCATTAAGGAGTCGTGACACAATCTGTCCTCGGGATGAAGGACGAGAATTTGGTGATGGTCAAACGTACTATTTGGCCGAAGAAAGCTGTTGGCATGGGTATTACTGGTGTGGGGGATTTCGTTGTGGTCGTACTCCAAGTTATCCATCAGATCGTGATCGAACCACTATTCGGACAAAGTCAGGTCGAAGAGAATCTTCCAGAGGAGCAAACTGCACATCTACAGATTGTTCAGGAACTGGAGATTGTGATACAAGTAGTGATTCATCAGGAGCTTTCATCATCTTTTTCATTATTATCGCTGTTGTTCTCCTGTTAATCTTCTTAGCTCCAATTATTGGGCCAGTGGTGGTATTGGGAATCGAACTAGGACTCGCTCTTTTACTTGGAGTATTTGATCTCCTTACGTTTGGCTTATTTCGAAAGAAATTCAAGCGTCTAATAGTTCACTTTCCAGCTTCACCCTCTAAGTCACAGCTTAATCGAATAGTTGGCGATGCTGCATCCTTTGGTGGTCTTCCTCGACGCTTTGATCCAAAATATGGTACAAATGGATTTTGGATTTTAAGGACTGGAGCTTACTTATTTATACCTAGTCTTATAGCAACAATACTTGTACTATGGTTGCAGCCAAGTAATAATATACTATTTCGTGTTCCTATTATTGCTTTTATCTTCTCTATTGTTTTCATTTGGTTTGGCAATATGATAATCAATCGTAAAGCTAAACAAGTTGCACAAACAGCCTGATCGTTGGAATTTATTATTTTATCTCTTTATGGGAAGTGGATTAAGAAGACGTAACAATGAAGGAATTTTTCAAGGAAAACAGTGAAAAGCTCCCTCCTCAGACTGATTAGAAGTATTATATTGAATAGATAAATATGAAAGTCAGATTAGAACTTTATTTTCAATTCATTCTTTATTACTTACAAGGTGAATAATTTTATGAAAGTTATCGCAATTAATAGTAGTCCCCGTAAAAATAAAGGATTGACTGCTAATATCTTAAGACCATTTCTTGAAGGTATTCGTGAAAGTAAAGCAGACTTAGATCTATTTTATACCAAAGATCTTACGATCAATTTTTGCCGTTCATGCTATCAATGTTGGACCACAACACCTGGTAAATGTGGCCAGAAGGATGATATGGATGTTCTACTTCCCAAGTTTCGGGATTCGGACATATGGATATTCGCTTCTCCAATCTATTGTGATGGAATAAATGGATCAATGAAAACATTAATAGATCGCTTGATTGCTTTGATGAAACCTTTTACTGAG
>JAEOSR010000173.1 GCA_016840285.1 Candidatus Hodarchaeota archaeon
ATCAAGATTATCTTACCTTTCTGTTGGAGAATTCGGGTAAATCCGATTAGTTGATTCACAATTGATATGGTACGCCTGAGGGAGCCACCTTGAAATTAAAGGCTTTTTTGATGAAACAATAAGAACGCCTGAAAAAACCTAGCCATTTATCCATATGATTTTCCCTATACTGTTTATAGCCTAAAAACAAGTAAAAATTCTTTCTCTCATCTTTTGGGGCTATAATCTCGATTCTGTTCACATCAAAAATGACAATTTCCTCAACAATCCGCATGAGAGAACTCCCGATTCTGTTTCTTTGATATTGATTATTTACTGCGACACTGATAACGAAAGCATGATGTTCTTGAATCATAAATACGATTCCCCCAAGTACATCTCCATGATCGGTTTTTGCGACCAAGCAAAGATGATTTTTTTTCAAACCATGGTAAAAATTTGGGATATCAAATTGTGAGAAAATCTTTGTCAGCTCTTGAAAATCACTTTCAGAACCCAAATTGCGAATACTGTAGTTAGGGATTTGCTTTATCTTTAAAATCTCCCGGCGAATTGTTCCGATTATATTCCTACAAACGTTTCTATTAAAAAATTTCCTTATCTACTCATTTTGAGAATTTATTTTAATACCTTAACAATCTAAGCTATCTTGGATTTTGTTTGAAAATTACGATCTGTTGGAAGGTTATTTTATGGAATCAATTTATTTCGAAAAAATAGGACGCACTAATACACTTGACACATTAAAGCATGCATATTCGGCTGCAAAAGAATTGAATATAGACATAATTGTTGTTGCGAGTACAGCTGGAGAATCAGCACTTGAAGCAATCAAGATTTTTGATGAGTCATTCCACTTAATCATTGTTACTCATCAGGATGGCTTTCGAGATATTGGTAATGAGTTTCCAGCTGATATTAAGGAAGAAATCCTTCAAAAACGTCCTAGTACCATTTTCCACACTGGTACCCATGCTTTTGCTGGATTGGAACGGAGTTTTCGCTTAAAACAGCAGACAATGCTGCCTATTGAAATGATTGCCATTACTCTTCGTCGATGCTTCGGGGAAGGGACAAAAGTAACCATGGAAATGACAGTTATGGTTTCGGATGCAGGTCTTATTGATACGACTCAAGATATAATCAGCATTGCAGGAACAGGAAGAGGACTTGACACTGCATGGATTGTTAAGCCCTCGTTTTCTAACAAATTATTTGCCTTGAAAATGAAGGTACCTATTTGTAAACCAAGAAATTTTTAATCAATATCATTCTGGTTTAATTTTATAAGGCAACGATCCGATTAACAGAGGGGCCAGATTCTAGTACAATCACATACTTCGGAGAAAAAGGAAGAAAGGGAAAATAGGAGAATTCATGATTTTTTCTTAAGCTGTCTCAACTGGTATAGGCCAAATAGGGAGAGAAGCAAAAAGAGACCATTCCAACCAGGTGTAGGAGTAGCTGTTGTCGTCGTTGATGTAGGCGACGCTGTCATAGAAGTATTTGTTGTTGGAATTGGGATTTGGGGGATTGCACTAATTTCGTTTGAGTATTCGCTTTCACCTACGTTATTGACAGCAGTGACCACATAATAATAGTTTTTTTCATTGGTAACATTCAGATCTAGATAGCGCAAAGTTGTGGTATTCCCAATGAAGGAATACGGGCCACCACTGTTAGCTGCCCGATAAACTTTGTATTCAGTGATGGGTGTTCCACCATCATCCACTGGTGGCTCCCATCTAAGTTTAACTTGGCCATCACCTGGTATTGCCTTAAATGAGGTCGGTGGTGTCATCAGAAAAGTGGTATTAAAATCATCAACAGCTGTTCTAACCTTTTTATAAACGGACCAATCTTGATATAGTTGAGAATGAAATATATCATCAGATAACCTAATATTATTTGCTCCATGAAGTTTAGCAGAACTAGGCGGGATATACTCATCGACTAGACTATAAATGGATGTATAATTAATAGTTCCTGCAATATGGGTACCATTATAGATAATACCAGAATAAGGAGCTACTCGATCCCCTATTGTGTCATTTAATATTCCCCCGGGAGTTTCATCCCCTTCGTTTAAACTTAATAGCAACGAATTAGCATCTGAAAAACTCTCACCTTCTAGAGGACAACCATGGTGTGGACACCCCAAACTCACATAGTCATCGACTCTATCTATTCCGCCTAGAAATTTGATGTAATACCTGCTACTAATACCTCCCATACTATGACCGACAAGATCAATTTTTTCCGCACCAGTTTCCTCTAAAATCTCATCCACCCATTGCTTTATCTGATTGGCATTGTTGATATTACCTTGAACAGAACTATCTCCTGGTTTATCAAAACTATAGGCATAGAGAATTGTTTTTGGCCATTCATTAGCTCGGAACCATCCCCTCATGGTGGTCCAATCCGTTGATCTTTTCGTCCATCCGTGAAGAAATAATATTGGATTCTGGTTTTGTGCAGTCATCACTGTTGGATTTACCATACCACTAGCTCCAGGGGGAGATAAAAAAAGGCTATCATCAAAATTTGTAAATCCTATAATAGTCACAATTATAAATGCTATGAGTAAAAGACTCGATTTTGTGTTTTTTTTCATCATTCATCAATCCTTTATCGTAGATCATGGAAGTAAAAAAAAAAAAAATCTCTTGGTATATACCAAGAGTTGTTTCCATTACCCCTTTGATTCATATCAGTTTATTCGGAATGTACCAGGCGCTTCATGGGGTGCCATTATTGGATCCTCTGGAGTTCCAATGTTTTGCCACTTTATTTTACCACTCATGTGCACACTGCGACCTAACAAATCTAAGCAGTCGTCATTAGTCTTTGTTACAACGCCGTTCATCCTATATTTGCTGTTTTTAAGAGAAACTGTTCCTTCGTCAGTCCCCAATAGGACTACATCACCATGTGCGAAATCTTGAGTTTCGAAATTAAACGTGACCCAATCATAAATAGCCCAAATTTCGCCAAAAAATACTACATTTCCTCTGACATCTGTCTCAAATGGTTTTCCTGTTCCAATACAGAAGAATACCATACCATATTCTTCACTTACGCCATCACCGTCAGTATCTAAAGTAATGGTTCCTACCCAATCAGGTATTTCAGCTTGGTATCCAGGCCAACCCAGATTATATTCCAAACTCATTGTACCTATAATAGGTTTTTTTGCACTTCCTGATATTGCTGGCAATAGCATCAGAATGAGAACAGATAGAGTCAGAATGGATATTTTTTTTCTCATTTTTCGATTTTCCTCCTGTTCTTTTTTGTTTCATTAGGATTCAATAAATCCTAATGGATACTATTATAAATCAATAGTATATATAAGTTTTACTATAGTAGCATTGTATCATAATGATATATATTGTTTTACGTAACTTATAATAATCACAATTAAATAACAAAAGCTGGTGAAATCGCTGTCTAGTGATAATGAGAAGCATAGAAAATTTCCAGTTCGGGTGGATCTCGATGATGAGGATGCTAGAAAGTTTCAAAGTGTTCAAGAGGAATTTAAACTAAAGAATAAAGCTGAAGTACTGCGTTTTTGTGTTAACAAAGTCTTCCATGGAATGACTCTAGAGATCAATGAAGATTTATATAACGAAATCCATAAAATAATTAGTTCCCCAAATATTAAGATCAGGTACGCCATAACAAATGTTAATGATTTCATCAAGCGAGCGATAAGTGATTTTTTGGTAACTTTAAAAAAAGAATGGAGTTTAAAGAACTGGAGCATGCGACAAACACTTTCACAAGAAGAAAATGATACAGCTGTTGCTTTAATCGAATTACAATTACAAAAGGTACCAGGAGTGACAATAGAGGATCTGGTAGAATACCTGAAAATAGATCCTAAAATTATCCGTGAACATCTTGGAAAATTTATGGAAGATGCTTTACTCGATTTCAGAGAGTCACAAGGGAACATTTATTATTATGCCCACTAACTTTGAGGAGGTGGTTTCACCTCATGGAAAAAATCCTTGTCCACAGTTATAAGGGAGGAACGGGAAAAACGACGGTAGCTGTAAATATAGCGAGTTTATTGTCACTTAAAAATCAGGTCTTGCTTATAGAAAATGATTTTATGATGCCATCTTTTTATGATATCTTTAATCGTGAACCAAACGCTTATTTCAATGATTATCTTAATGGTATAGTCAATTTTGATGAAGTTATTGAACATGCAGTCAAACCAAATTTAGATGTGGTTTTTACAAACAATAAATTCGATCCAAATGAGAAAGTTATGAGCTCTGATCAAGAATGGTTTCTTTCTATACTAAAACAGATGATAGCAGACCTTAACACCCTCGAAAAAAAGTACAGCTATGTTATTTTCGATACACCTCCAGGATGGCACTTGATTGTTGTTAATCTGATTGCTCTGTCAAATAAAGCGATTCTATTACTTCGTCCAGACTCTTACGAAGTGAATGGTACAAAAATAATGCTCGATATTCTTTATAAGAGAGCAAAACCTATGAGTAGTTGGGACGTATATGTCCTATTTAACCAAGTTCCAGAAGTGGAGATGAGAGTAGATCTCGATAATTGGGCTGGAGAATTACAGAAGGAGGGGATGAAGTACGTTGGATACATTTCTTGTTCTTGTAACATAGCATATGAGATGGCTCATAACACAAAGATATTTCCATTGGAACATGAATTTAACAGAGCTCTGCAAAGTGCTTTGGAGATATTATTGGGAACTAATTAGCTTTTAGCAAATATCTAGTATAAGTTAGAACTTTTTTTGTTCATAGTTCCCGACTGTTGTCGCAAAATTTCAATTATAATTGTGCCAATCTTCCCAGAATCCAGACCAAGATAAATACTCCTGATTAAATAAAAGCGGTTTAGGTTCTTCGCCTTCTTCGTTTGATATGAATGATAGTAATTCCGACTATGGTGAATGCGGTAGCTATTTCAAATCCAGATGAAGCTTCTGAACTAGGACTCTTGTGTGTAGTTGTTGATGGTTCAGCCTCCTTACGTACGGAAAAATGCCAATTTTCGTGGCGTAAAAGGCTCACGTATTGGCCTGGTACACGTTCATTCCACTTATAGGGGCCAAAACCAATCATTTGCTCATCAGTGGGTTCAAAGTCAGTGATATTCTCCACATCTTTCCAAATGTGCCAGGGGACAATCCGTGCATAACTCGTAATATCGGTCCACACGAAGGCATCCGTTTTATTGACATAGAGTTCGATTGTGTAATCATCAGGTGTATCAATACGATAAATATTCTTGATCTCTATGGGAACATACATAACTTCAGGGTAAGAGTAATTTTGGACAATTTCAAAGGAGAATTTGACATCTTTTGAGGTAACAGGATGGCCATCATGCCATGAGGCATTTTCATACAGGTAAAATGTGAACTTTTGACCATCTTGGACACCAGCTGCAGCCTGAGCTGTAGTCTGTTCAGTGTCCCAATCCCAAGCCAAGTTTGGAATTGGCTTCCATGTGTTTGGATCTGGCTGCCAAAGGCCTCCATAGATGTAGTTATGAATGAATGATCGAACCCCAATCTCATCTCCGAATCTAAAACTATTCTTTGTATCAAGATCAGCCATCGCGGAATATGTCAATATCCCACCATAAGGCCCCCCTTCGGTTTCCTTCAGGTGTACTTTTGTTGCTACGTAAGGATTAGCCGAACTAGCGGTACCTTTCCCTGAAAACTCGATAATACCCTCAAATTTGTCATTACGATAAGCATTAATGACTATAGGACTGTAAATGGCAATTACAGGCTGTTCATAAGCCAGCAGTTGTGCAGCTTCACGGGAATATTTCTTCACATCACTAGTATTAGTGGCTGTTAGCATCTTTTCAAGAACAGAATCGACAGTTGTGTTATAGAATCGATGCAGGACTGGATTCCATTCACCATCCGAATGAAAGTCATAAAGGGTTTTGGGGGGTATAAACCTCGGATGAAATCCCTCTCGATAACACACGGCCCAATAATTACCAGCATAAACTTCCGCCCAAATTTCGCCAGGCCAGTCTTTTTCAATAACCATGGAGCGGAGACCCATTTTCGTTAAGCCCTCACAAAGTACTTCAGAGGCTACAATCGCGGGGTCAAATCCAGTCGTTGCAGTGATATTGATTGCGAGAAGTGGGTCATTATCATCCAAGTCAACGCCAGTATCCCACTGATTATTGTTATTCTTGTCGTATTCCCGCCAACCATCACCATCTAAGTCAATAAACCCAGCATTTTCAAGAGATGTGTTACCAGATATAAAATCAGTATCATAGAAGTATGACTCCAAATCGTTTTCTACAGCCCATTCAGTTAAACATGTAGGAATATAACTATCTAATGGTGTTCCCAGATCTCCCACGATCTCCTCTTTAGCCTTGTATTTATCCATGCCAAAAGCCATCGCACGACGGTATGCGGTGATATTCGTGGGGAATCGTTCGCAATTCAAGATTAGAGTCCGAAATGAGGCACTTGGAGTATAGGTGACGCTGATATTTGGATTACTACGTAGTTCAAGTTCATACTCGGGTAACATGTCATAATCATGAACATCGATTTCCCCATTCTGGAGTGCTTCCATCGCTTGAGAGGTTTCCTCGTATACCTTGATGAGTATTTCATCCACGTATCCTCCATGAGGTCGGAAAACACTAGCCCACATAACATTATTACTACTTACTGGTAATACAGAGCTAGTAGAGATAAAAAATAGGGTTATTAGGACCATAATTTCTCCTAATCTAAATGTCTGTCCTTTTCCCATGAGAAACTCCACTCGGTTCAAGTTTAATTGTACCGACACCTATCTTATGCAGACGAGTTTATTAAGTTTTCAATGATCAGCGAGTAAAATCTCCTCCCCTTTTACCATCAAACAATAGTTTTAATTTTTGATTTATTCGAAAACTGCTTTATTTCAAAGATTCAGTAATTTTTTTACCAAATTTCCTTATGGTAGGCGTAAAATTCCAATTATAATTATGTCAACATTCCCAGAACCCAGACCAAGATGAATATCTTTCAAGATTTACCATCTTCTTCTTTTACTATCTCAAGAACCTTACGTAAATAACTTTGAACAACTTGAATCTGATCTTCTTCCGAAAGCGCTTTCTCTTCTTCTAAAAGGTCAAATAGTCTCTGCTTATGTTGTAGAAAAGCCTCTGACTCTGAATCGGCTTTACTCAGATAAATAGTTAGACCTGCAGTTTCAGCTGTCGCTTTACAGAGCTTTAGCCACTCCTCCACTTGATTGAACTGATATGAACCAAGGGCAATTTTAGCGTGGAGCAGATAGGCCTCGCACAACATGTCAGAAAGTTGGTGGTTTTTTGAAGCCTTCTGCCACTCATCTAATCGAGATTTCATTCTTTCTTCAATGGATTCTACAGGGTTAACAAGCCAATTCCTGAATTCAGATTTCACTAACGCACCCTCACATAGCAATTGATACTCATTGCTTAATCCTTCTGTTTGAAGAGCTGCTGTCCATGATTTCTCAGCAGCCTCCCACCTCTTTTCTGTTTCAGCGACCAGGGCCTGAATCATTAGATCAAATGCTTCAACAGTGGGGATTTTATGAGATTGTTTTGGAAATCGTGTTAGAACGGAACTTGCAGCAGTTAAAGTCTCTTTTTCAGTTTGCACCCAAGCAACTTTAAAAATAGCTTCAGCCGTCAAAGGGGGATTATCAAGACGTTCTGAAACATTTAGCGCTTGATTGTAGTGATTAAGAGCCTCAGGGAAGTTCTCTTGGAAATAAGCAGAATTACCAAGCTCTATTAACTTTTTTGCATCTTTTTTAGCTTGTACAAAGGCTGTATAATCCTCATACTCGGATACATGTATTTTCAAGGCAGTCGGATAATCAGGTGCCTTATATCGACTTACCAATGCATTTTGAGTCCTTTTTCTGTGATTCATAAACGTAACAATACCTAAAGCCGTTATAATGAGAAGAATCATTATTCTGATGACAAGAAACGCACTCAGGGCAAAAAGAGGGACATTCCAGAAATCTCGGGGATTACTCCCTCCTCTGAATTCATCGAGGTTACTCACCCAATCACCATCTGGATCATCTGTGGTATCGGAACCATTCCTAGGATTAAAACCATAATTATTGTCAGAGTACTTGAATTCCCACCAGTCAGGCATCTCATCCAGATCACTATCAGATTGATTTGCCCAGCTCCCAAACATGTATTCTTGGAGGTTGGTCAAAGTATCGTTATCTTTGTCTCTAGCAGCATCATTAACCCTGGGATTTAAATCCATCTGGTACTCATAGAATGCTGGCAAATCGTCCTCATCGTTATCACTTTTAGGATTATTAACCACAGGGTCTAAACCTCCCAAATATTCCCAAGTATCAGGCATATTATCGCCATCAGAATCAAAGTCGAGAGGATCAGTTTTTAGGAAAAACTCAAGAGAATTGATTAAACCATCATTGTCATTATCATCAAACTTGTCGAAAAAATAAGTTGGATTTAAACCGTTTTGAAGTTCCCAACTATCCATCATTCCGTCAACGTCAATATCAAACTTTATTGAGGCAACAGACCAAATATAAATAGTGTGATTGGTATTTCCTGAAGCTAGGAGTTTCCCATCAGGGGAAAAGTCGATAGATTCGATACCAGCAGAATTCACTATTAAAGTTTGAATTATATCTGTCGTTGTCATGTTCCAGAGCTTAATAGTACCATCTCTAGCTGCTGAAGCGAGGATTAACCCATTTGGAGAAAATTTGACTGACCTTACACTTGTATCATGGCCAGGGAGGTCTTGGTCTTCTCCAGTAATAATACTCCAAAGCTTAATTGAACCATCTAGACTTCCCGAGGCGAGGAGAGTCCCATTTGGAGAAAAAGTGACAGTTTTTACATAGGAGACATGCCCTGGGAGAGACCGCCATAGTTCTCCAGTATTCACGTCCCAGAGCTTGATTATTTTTTCTGCACTACTTCCCGAGGCGAGAAGTGACCCATTTGGGGAAAATATGATGGACTCGACAACAGAAGCATGCCCTTCGAGATCTTGCCTTAGTTCTCCAGTGACCACATTCCATACCTTAATGGATCCATCTGCAGATCCTGAGGCGAGGAGGGTCCCATTTGGGGAAAAGACCACAGAATAGATATCTTCAATATGGCCAGTAAAATTTTGAACTTCTTGCCCAGTAGTCACATTCCAGAGCTTAATAGTATTATCTGCACTACCCGAGGCGAGAAGGGTTCCATTCGGTGAAAAGGTGACTGTAAAAACATCATCAGAGTGGCCAGTCAAATTCTGAACCACTTGCCCAGTAACCACATTCCAGAGCTTAACAGTATTATCCGCACTGCTTGAGGTGAGGAAGGTTCCGTTCGGGGAAAAATCGACTGACAATACACTCTCTTCGTGTCCAAAGAGAGTAAGGATTTCATCCTTAAGAACTACATTCCAGAGTCTAATGATGCTATCAGCGCCTCCTGAGGCGAGGATTGTCCCATCGGGTGAAAAAGAAACTGAAAACACAGATGCTCCTTGTTCTATGGAAATTAATAATAATTCTCCTCCACTAGGAGTTGTATTCCATAATTTAATGCCATTTTCACTACCAGAGGCTAAATTTTTTCCATTTGGTGAGAAAGCAACTGAAAATAATTGTTCTTCAAGTTCCGTTTGAATTGATAGAAGCTTTCCTTCAGAAGTTATGTCCCAGAGCTTGATTGCCCCAAAAGCACTTCCTGAAGCGAGAATGGTTCCATCAGGTGAGAAAACAACTGATATTATATCGTCAGTTGACTCCGTTAAGTCTCGCACTTTTTTTCCATTGGTAGCATTCCATAGATAAATAATCCCATTTCCACCACCAGAGGCAAGAATTTCCCCGTTTGACGAAATAGTGACTGAAAACACAGGAGTGGGGTGTTCAAGCATACTTTGCCTTTCTTCCCCACTAGTTACATTCCACAGCTTAATGGTGGTATCTAGACTCCCTGAAATGAGAGTTGCCCCATCTGGAGAAAAAACAACAGAATACACAGCCTTTGTGTGGCCCGAGAGGTTTTGGATAACTTCTCCAGTTGATACATCCCAGAGATAAATGTAGGAGTCACCGCTCCCTGAAGCTAGAATTGTCCCATCAGGTGAAAAAGCGAGCGAATTCACTGTTTTACTATGCCCTGTCAGGTTTAGGGGTAACTCATCTCCTGTAATCACGTCCCACAGCTTGATGGTTCCATCAGTACTCCCTGAGGCTACTGTTCTTCCATCTGGTGAAAAAACGATTGACTGAATCGAACCAAAATGTCCAATTAAATGAGAAAAAGTGGTTCCAGAATCAGGATTTTCTAAAGAGATATCTCGGAAGATTTCACACTGCTCGGGAATGAATTTAGATTTTGCCATTTGAGGGAAAATTTCATTGGTAAAAGTACCCCTGAGTATGAACAACGAAATATTAGGGATAATAATAACAGGTAATAGCAATATTACCAACATTCCTCGTTCTCGCATTGGCATTAGAAGTGAATCCCTAATTAGAATTTGATAGTTTGCTGTAACAGTTTAATTACCTGGCTGCTATCTCGTCTAGATCAGTAAGAATAGCGGTTCATCTTCTTCTTCGATATATATAAATGATAACAATTCCGACTAAAGCACACACTGAAACTATTCAGATCCATATGTATCTTGTGAATTAGTACTCTCTTGGGAAGAAGTTGTTGATGGATCAGGTATGGAAAAATGCCAGTCCTCGTGGCGTAATAGGCTAACATATTGGCCTGGAGCACGTTCATCCCACTTGTAAGGGCCAAAACCAATCAGTTGTGCATCAGTAGGTTACGGATAGAATAGCATTCAATCATACTGTTGCATCAACATAAGGAGCTGAAAAGTAGCGGCTTCTTTTTGTCGCATTGATTCCTGTATGTCCTTTCGAGTATAATCGTGAAAACCTTTTCCACTTTTTATACCAAGCTCACCAGCTTCGATCATTTGTGTTAAGAATGCGGGAGGTGTGGTTGAACGATCTAAGGTAGGATAGAGATAAGTAAGAACATTTTGAATTGTATCTAAACCCATAAGATCTACCATCTCGAATATTTTCATAATGGGAAGGCGTAAACCCAAACCATACCTCACAGTTGTCTCTAAATCCGTAACTTCCATAACATCTTCATCTAATAAGTGTATTACTTCCCTAAATAACGCTGCTTGTAATCTATTATGGACATAACCAGGAACATCTTTCTTAACTAGGACAGGGCGTTTATTGAGGTTTGAAAGAAGTTCCATAATCGTTTGGACAGTCTGATCCGATGTTTGCTGTCCTTTGACTACTTCTACAAGAGGCATGAGAAGAGGGGGATTCATAAAATGAGTACCGATGCAAAGTTTAGGACGGCTAGTAGCATTAGCGATATTAGTAATACTTAATCCAGAAGAATTGGTTGCTAGGATAGTTGTTGGGGATGTGAGGTCATCTAATTTTTCAAAAACTTTAAGTTTTAGTTCAATCTTTTCTGGAACAGCTTCAATGATGAGGTGAGAGTCAGCAAGAGAGTCGATATCAGTCTCCAATTGGATCTGGTTACGTGCTATCTCGAGATCAGAAGAACTGAATAAACCAGTACTGCTAACCTTGGCGAAATCTGTATCCATACGAGCCTTAGCCTTTTCTATCTGGCTAGAGGAGATATCATACATCAGAATTGTATATTCCGAAGAAGCTCCAAAAATTGCGAAGAGCTCTGCAATCGAAGGCCCCATCACCCCAGCACCAATAATGCCAATTTTTTTAATATCTGAAACATCCACTTCTTTCACCAGTGTTCTTCTAAATTTTATATTGAGGATTTCTTTGTACTTCAAAAATTAAATCTTCTACGAATTTTTCAGGTGTAAATTCAGGTCTAAATTCTAAATCTTTGCGAACTAAGGTATCATCCCCCTCCATCATTGATAGAAATTTTAGTAAAAAAGATAATTCGGTATCAGGTTCATATTCAATAACTGCATTTGGAATTTCCTTTTGGACAAAGTGAGCTAATTCTCGAGCTGATACCCAAAAACCATCAAAATTATATGCTGGTTCGGTAATATCTTGTTTTAATAGACTTCCTAGGAGTTTAATTGCATCCTTAATGTATAACATAGGAATAGTAATGTCAGGATCAACATTGCAGATTGCTTTCATCCCTTGAGCTGGATATTGAATGATATTATTAGCATATATTGTCATACCAACCCCAGATCTTCCAGGCCCAATAAGAGCAGGGAATCTAAGTGTTACAAAATTGATATTTTTTCGACGACGATAATATACTCCCATTACTTCTGAACACACCTTTCCAACCCCATACATTGTTAAGGGCTCTCGATATGTGTTTTCAGTTATCGGAAGATCCACCCCTGGGCTGTATACAGCTGCACTACTAGCGTAAAAAACATTAGAAACACCAAATAAGTGTGCATATTCAAGAATGTGAAATGTGCCTTGAATATTGACCTGAAAGGCAGTTTTGATTTTGGTCTCTGTAAAAGGAGGCATTAAGCTCCCAAAATGAAAGATGTTATCTATCGATGAATTAGAAAGTCGTTTTATTTCTGACCAACTGGATAGATCGCCCCTTATGATTTCTATTCTCGAGTTGTTCTTAAAATCTTGTATTCTCTTTTCATTAATGATGTAATCGAAGAGAATTAGATCTTCATTTGTCGTCTCTATTAAATGACGTGCTAAGAATGACCCAGTGAATCCTGTACCACCTGTTATAAGAGTTGTCATTCCTATGCATCCACTATTTCATTGCCAATAGTTTGGATCAGCTGCCGCAGCTGCCCGCTGATTCAAAATATTCGTTTCTTTATCATCAACTCGAATATCTATCAATGCTACATGGCCACTATCACGAGCACGCTTTATCGCTCCAGAAATATCTTCAGGTCGAGTTACAAGTTCTCCCTGAGCACCAAGGCTCTCAGCAAATTTAACGTAATCAATTTTCTGATTCAGTTCTGAACCAATCCTACGACCCCAAGACAAATCTTGATTGTGAGCTATCATTCCCCAAGCAGAATCATTTTCAACTATTATAACGAGGGGGAGATCATATCGAACTGCAGTATCTATCTCAGCCCCATTAAAGAGGAAACTTCCGTCTCCAGTTAAAATCATTATCTTTCGGTCAGGATCCGCGAGTTTAGAACCAATTCCATGTGGTAATCCAGCACCTAGATGCCCTGTTGGGCCGTGTGCCATGTATATTTGACCTGGATAGCTTGATTTCAGGATTAATAACGCCCATACAGTAGTATCCCCCCCATCTAATATTAATCTGCTATTCTTGTCTAGAAACGGTTGAATTTCTTTTGTAAGGCGCTGTGGTTTTATGGGGATATCATTTGAATCAACAGAACCCATTAGCATAGATTCTAAATCTAATCGATTTTGCTTCACTAATTTACTCCATTCTCCGTGCAAATTATCCTTGCTAGTTTCCTTTTGAACCGCAGACAATAATTCCGTAAGAAATGGAGCTAAGGAAGAAGAGATTCCAAGTTCAAAAGGACGGTTCTTACCAATAACTTGAGAATCAGGATCGACCCAAATCACTTTAACATCCCTATCGTAAATATTAGGATTGGTTCCAAATCCTTGCAGCTCTCCAAAGGTAACTCCTAAGACAAGTATGACATCAGCGTCTCTGAGAAGGATATTTTGGATTGCACTTCCAATTGAGAGAGGGTGTAAACCTGGGATACAACCCATACCTAGCTCATCGTGAGTCACGGGAATTGATAGAAATTCTGCTACCCGTAAAAGATTCTTGGAAGCATTTCCCCAGTAAATGCCGCTTCCTGCAATGATAATTGGTTTTTCTGCTGCTAGAAGAAGCTGAGAAGCTTTTTTAACGAGTAAAGGGTCTGGATATGTCTTTCCATATACCCGATACGCTTTTGGCTTTCGATTAAAGAAAAAATCTTCATTATTGGGCTCCCAATGAAGTGTTTGGATGTCTTGAGGGATATCTAATAATACAGGCCCCATATTCTCTGATGTGGCAACTCGAAATGCTTCTTGAATATATTCTGGTATCCTAGCAGTGTTATGTATCATTTTGGCATATTTCGTAATATGCCTTGCTAGAGGAATCTGATCGATTTCTTGATTGGCATATTTATCAATATGACACAGAGCTGCACGTCCTGCTAAAGCAATAACAGGACTTCGAGCATAGTACGCCGAAACAATAGCTGGAAGAAGATTAGTAAAGCCTGGGCCTGCAGTAACTAAACACACTCCAGGAGTACGAGCTGTTATCGCATATCCTTCTGCAGCATTTCCTGCAGCTTGTTCGTGCCGAGTGGTGATGATCTGAATACCCTCTTCGTCGAGAGCTTTGTAAATAGGATTGATATGTCCCCCACAGATTGAGAACACATATTTTACCCCCTCTCGGACTAGACTCTTTGCAACCAACGAACCGCCAGATAACGACAAACTATTGGACATTACAAGACACCTAAGAAATTTTTACTAGAATTCCATTTGTAAATTAAGATTTTCATTATTTGCACTAAAAGTTTTATCAACTTCACATTCATTCATCTTTCTGATTTATAATGACTAATGGTTACAACAATCGTCTAGCTCGGATTAATTTAAGTACAAATCAAATAACTATTGAACCTCTTCCAAATATAATAGAGACCTTTCTTGGAGGCAAGGGATTAGGCGTATACATTCTGACACGAGAGTTAGCACCACACATTGACCCCCTCGGTTCGGAGAATAAGCTAGTAATTGTAACTGGGCCTCTTCAAGGCTCTAATGTACCAATTTGTGGGCGGTATACAGTAGTAACAAAGTCTCCGCTCACTGGGCTTATTTTAGACTCCCATGCAGGTGGATCAATAGGACCAGAATTAAAATTTGCGGGATATGATGCTTTAATAATCGAAGGAACTGCATCAGAACCATGTTATATTTCAATTCTAGATGATGAAATTAAAATCCGGAATGGGGAGCACCTAAAGGGATTATCGACGTTGGAAAAAGAAATCCAGATTAAAAAAGACTTGGATAATGAAGAGGTTAAAGTCATGTCAATTGGGGTCGCAGGGGAAAATATGGTTAAGTTTGCTTGTGTAACTAGTGAAAGTTTTCGCAATGTAGGTCGTGGTGGAGTAGGAGCGGTGTTTGGGAGTA
>JAEOSR010000174.1 GCA_016840285.1 Candidatus Hodarchaeota archaeon
ACGGTCAATTTCGCTAGCATTGAGGCATTTTGCTGTTTGAAGTTAAAAGAATATCTCTCCCTCTCGCAACACAGGTGTAAAACAACCCTAACAGTCGAAAAAAGTTGACGAAGTCAATTTTTCAGGAAGTTTCTCTTTTTTTAAATAAAATTATGTCACAAGATAGCATTAACGACATTAAAGACAATAATTAATAGAATTTGTTAAAAAGAGGATGTTTTTCTAAGTGATTTAAAAATGAAACATGTTTTGACAATTTAGATTAGTCATGGGGAGAAATTCACTTATCAATGCCTTTTTATATATAATGCCATCGTCCGTTCTTGAAAAGGTGTACCAAAGGCAAATTTTGTGTTATTTGCTACTCAATTAGTCATCACTAAATTAAGAGGAGTTGGACTAGATTAATGTTAAATCCAATATGGAATCGGGTCCAATAATAGTTAATGGGATCAAAATTCATGAAAATCCAAGCCATAATCCAAGGAGAGTGGAAATAGCGAAAGTAGAAGCACAGATGATGGACTGCGAAGAGAAGGGGCTCTATGATAAAGGGCTGAAACTCGCTTTAGACTCAATAGACCACTTTCCAGAGAATCCTACGATAACCTACAGCTGGGCGGCATTATTTTATGTTTTACTTGGAAAAAATAAAAAATCATTGCAAACTTTGACTGAAGGCTTAACCAAAGGAGCCGTGTGGTCACCACCATTCTTGGAAGAAGGATTTCAAGGACTTAAAGACCATCCTCGATTTTTAGAAATTCTAGAGTTAACAAGAAAGAGACTTAGTCTTGACAAAGACCTAGAACAAGCAGAATTGCTTGTACGAACGCCAAAAAGTTATTTTACTTCAAAACAATATCCATTACTACTCGTTTTTCATGGAAGGTTTCACAGTAATGCTGCTAATGACATTTATTGGAGGAACATCATTGAGCAGAAAGAAATCATCCTGGCATTATTGCAGTCTTCTCAAATGCTGAGTGGAAATCATTTTGTATGGGATGATGAGAATAAAGCCTTTGAGGATTTACGGCGGGCCCTTGCGATCCTTGTTAAGCGGTACCCAATTAACGCTTCAAAAATCGTTCTTACTGGTGTTTCTCAAGGATCTGAATTGGCTTTGGTTGCTCTTTTTTCAGGCTTTGCAACAGTAACAAAGTTTATTAGCGTGATCCCTTCTTTTGGCGGTTTCTCATACCAGCTTACTGATACAGATTCGTTGCGAAACAAGAAGGAAAATATTCGCGGTTGCTTTATAGTGGGGGAACAAGATCCAAGGTTTAGCAGAACCAAGACTGTTTTTAAACTCTTGAGGGAGAATGGAGTAGAATGCCGACTCTTTTCTTATCCAGAGCTAAGTCATCAGATCCCAGACGATTTTGACCAAGTTTTGGCAAAAGCGGTAGATTTTGTTCTAAGAGAGAAGCTTTGAAATAATCAGTGTTAATCCAGCCTTTTACGACCCATTTCATCATAATCTTTTTCTGAAATATCTTGTTGAAATCGAAGAGGGGTAGTGGAGAGGATCTGTTTTCCATTCTCTAATGTTAAGGATTTTATTTTGTCAAAAATATCAAAAAAATCATTCAATGACAAAATGCGAGTATCTCATGTCTTCTATAATAATTTTGAGTGGGGTCACAAGTGGAACTCTCTGGTTCAACCCCCGAGGAAGAGGGGATGGATGCACCAAAAGTAGATCAAATTATCAGATGGATCAAAAGCCAAGGTTGTACCCTTGACTCCTTGATAGTTATTAAAAACGGAAAGATGGTTATTGAAGAATATCCGAATCCAGAAGAATATTTTGATCAAATTCTTCCTAATCGTGATGAACTCCATTATATTGCTTCGTGTACAAAAAGTGTTGTTTCAAGTCTTATTGGTATCGCCATAAAGGAAGGGTATATTGAAAATGTTAATCAAAAAGTAGTTGACTTCTTCACAGATCGAACCATTGCAAATTTGGATGGACGTAAAAAAACATAACCATTGAACATCTTTTAACAATGCGTCCAGGCTTGGACTGGTATCAGCCATTTTCTACTGACCCAGCTTATGATGATCCTCATGATGCTCAAAAAATGTATGCTAGTGAGGATTTTGTCCAATATGTACTTGACAAGCCAATGGCTACTGACCCAGGAGAAACTTGGATATATTGTGATGGAGCCTCTCTCCTCCTATCGGCTATTATCCAAAAAACAACAGGAAAATCAACTCTTGAATTTGCTTGTGAGTACTTATTTTCCCCACTTAATATAAATGAGGTTTATTGGCTTCGATCTCCTGATGGGGTGTATTGGGGAGGTACTGGATTACATTTAACAACAAGAGATATGGCTAAAGTTGGTTGCTTATATCTTAACAATGGTACTTGGAATAACAAACAGCTTTTCCCCGATGATTGGAGAGTTAATTCCACCCGAACAGCTATTGAATTTAATGAGAATTGTGGTTACGGTTTTCAGTGGTGGACTTATCCCAAAAGTGAAGTTTACGCTGCTGTTGGAGGTGGGGGCCAAAGAATTTATGTTATTCCCAATTATGACATGGTTATTGCAATCACTGCTGATATGTTAAACTGTCTCCAACCTCATGATGGTTTACTGCATCATTTACTCAGTGCTGTAGATGACTGTCATTGGACTTATTCAAACTATGGATTCTCTTGTCAGTATTGTACTCCCGGAATGTATGTAAATGAAAGAGCTGATATAGTAGGTCCAGTTTCAAATGTTTCTGGGAGGGTCGAAATATACATACCCTATTGGCCAAAATTGAAATATGCTATCCAATGGGATACTACTGCTACTGCCCCTAATTTGACTAGTATGCTTACAGACTATTGGGTAGGCTTTAAACGGAGAAATACTGGACTTACTTTCACAAAATTAAGGCCGTTGACTTCATCAATGAGAGGTAACCATGAAATGATATTTCAAGAATTCGAGTGGCTTCAACAAGATCAATCATTTCCAGGTGTTATTGGTGCCTGGTATTGTGAAGAATCGTCTCGACTTTATATTGTCACTTATTACGATCTCGATATCGATCTGATCCCAAATGCTCTGAAATTTTTTGATTCCTTTGAATGCCATTGACGAACTTATCTTTCTAAACACTCTACAAATACCTTAGTATATACTTTTGTAATCTAAACCAGCCTCTTACAGAGTTGGGAAAAAACCCCATTCGACTGAATTACATTAAACACTAGTTTTACGACAACGTATATATGAAATTATATAAGAATATACATTTATCCATAGTTATACAACTTTCTCTTTTCTGCTAGTATTTTAACCTGCAGAACTAACAAAATGAATAGATCAATCCATCACTAGTGTCTTAAAGGAGAGAGGAGGAATAGATTCTTGTGACAGCTATTTCTGAGTAAGAAGATCTCAGAAGATAACCTCTTTGATTACTTTTTTCTATCGAGACAGATCTGTTGGGCTTCTTTTACATATTCAAGAAGACATCCGTGCTCGAGTCGTTCATACATAGAAGCATTTTGATCTATCAGAGTTTTCCAGGTGTCCATTTGATTTTCTAACATTTCCTTTTCATTCTGGGCTTTTAAAAGAAGTATTCGAAGTCCTTCCTTCTCAGATATCGTTATTGCTTGCTCCAATAATTCAGTAGACGTGGAAATATCACCTTCTAATAATTTAAACTTTGCCTGCAAAATCAGTGCTTCACCTTTTATTAGGTCAGAGTTATGATGTTCCCCAACGTCAAACAATTGTTTTATTAGGCGATTTGCCTCTGTTAAGACGTCTGGTTTGCCAGAGGTCTTTAATTCATCTAAGAGTAGTTCACAAAGGTGTTGTGTAGCAAGTAAAGATAATTCAGAATCAACTTCTTTTTGGTTTAAGAGGTCAGAAAGAATTTTTTCGGCTTGGACTTTACTTCTGACTCTTTTCTTTTGCTTTAAAATTAAGGCGCGAGCCAATTGAATCCTTGAGTTTATTATAATATTGTTCGAGGGATCTTTAATGTTCTCTAATTCATTTAATAATTGCTTAGCGGAAATATAATCCTGTTTGAAAAGAGCAATGCGAATTAATAAGAACAGGGCACCTGAAACTCTGAAATTATTGCCAATTTTCTGAAATAGAGCTAATGCTTTTTGTAAATAATCTGTTCCCTCATCTAGTTCCCTTTTTAAGAAGAGGATCTTTCCTAAATTTTCGTATGAGTGAGCACTATAATAATTCACTAATAAAAGAGTGTATTTCACCATTCTTGGTTGAGTTTTGTTATGATAGTTTATAGTTGTGGAACGTTTCGTGAAGTAATCCTGCAGTTGAGATAGACTTTTTTGATAGGAGTCAAAGGCTTCATTTAATTTGCCTTGGATTTCATAGATGTGCCCCTTTGCATTATAGAGTCTGATATCAGTGACAATGGAGGAAACTGGGTATTGGGAACTATAGGGTACCCTGTGAGCACCGCTATCAGAAGTAATATACATTTCAGCCTGAAGTAAAGCTGCTAAACCTTTATTATATTCGCCGATTCTAATTAAGGCGTAAGCTTGAGCAACCAACGCTTTAACTTCTGAATTTACGAAATATTTAATATTAGATTTTGCTAATTTAGCCGCTTCTTCAGCTAAAGCTAAAGCTTCCTGATAGTATCCATAGTTCCTTAACATTCTACTTTTGAGAATATCCGCCTCTAGCTTGTCAAATATCTCTCTATTTTTCTCGTATGAGAATCTCTCGGTCTTTTCCTTCGAACCATTTAAATATTCATGGTGTGGGGTAAAAATTGATTCGTTAATTGGTTTAGATAATGAATCGACTGACTTATCTCCTTTTTCCATTAAATCCCGCATATTTTTTTCATATTCTTCAGAAAAACTATGGACGAAAATGCCTTGAACGTAAGAAAGATGCCACATCCAGTAACTTCTAGGGATTATATCGTCAAAAATCTCACACATTGCGACAATTTCATCATTACCAGAGATATCTTCTCTGCTCTTTAATTGAAATTTATTCCTAATTCTCCTTAACTTGCTCTACCTCCATACTAGAGATAAGCAGTCCCTAGTATATGCTTTTTTTGAAACCGTTAGTATCATAACCAATGATATATTACTTTTTATATAACGTTTTATATAAAAAACTAGTTAAAACCAACGTGTAATGCAAATAGGAACTTGAAGTACAATTTTTTTCATAAATGAATGGTATAGTAAGAAATAGTAAAATCTCAAAACATTCACTAAAAGGTTAAAAATAATAGTATAATTTAGGTTTATATTACAAACTTAAACATAAGTGAGAAAAGTGTACACTAACAAGAATGAAAATTCAACGAAGAGGAAATTCCAATTCTTCAGTTGACGGAAGGTCTTGGCAATCGTTGCTGGAAGGTGATCTAGTAGAAGATTCCTATCGGACTACTTTTGAAGAGACTGGTATAACTTACGAATGGCGCTCAAGATTTAACTGGAAGACTGGTTGGGCTGTCTACTTCTATGAAAAAGAAGCTAATTCAACTTTTACGATCTCAGAATATGAATTTTCAACTTCCAATCACCTTGTTCCTGGTTTTGATAACATTATTTTTTGATTATTTTTTGATCCTCCGAGTAGTGATGCTCCTCCTAGTATGACTATTGCACTAGGAGCCATATTACCTCTGATTCTGGTAGGAACTTTACTGCTTGTGAGATCCAAGCGACATCTATAATCCTCTAGGGGGGTTCCTCCCTTTTCTCTTTAATATAATGTCTCATTTGTCTGATGTATCAAAGTAAACCAATTATTTACTCTAAATGAAAAGTCTAAGATATGATCCATTAATTCAAATTGACAAGTCTTTTTTCATAAAACCTGAAATCTAAAAACTAAAGGAAACATTTATTCTGAACGTTTATTCAACTAACCAACGATATCTATCAAAAAATATTATTATAGGAACATTTAATATAGTGATAAGATAAGAGTAAAATGACAAAAAGGAAAAATGATTAAAGAATCTTAGTTTTAATCCTGATTGAATATAATTAACATTAAATTTAAGAATAAATTGAAATTATCTTAACCTCAGATAAGGTGTACATATTTGGAAATATACTTAGGTAGATTTATCGTAAAAGATCCTGAAATTTGCCATGGAGAGCCAACTTTTCGAGGCACACGTATCTTAGTGGCTGATGTTTTAGAACAAGTAGCAAATGGAATGGATTGGGAAGCTATTATTAATGAATGGCGCGGTTCTTTGTCCAAAGAAGCAATTGCTGAGGCTATACGATTAGCTCGTGAACTGTTTATTACTTACAATCCAAAACTTGCTTCGGAGCCATCAGAAACTTGATCCTTCTTGATGAAAATATCATTGACAGTCAGAGATTATTATTACAAAGTTGGAAAATACATATACGCCAAATTGGGTATGAAATTGGAAGGAAAGGGATGAAAGATCCAGAAATTATCCCATTTTTACATAAAATAGGAGAAATTACCTTTTTCACCCGTGATGGAGGATTTTATCAAAAAGACCTCCGTCATTCTAAATACTGTATTGTTTATCTAGCTGTAGGTCAGTCAGAGGTGGCAACTTTCATCCAACGTTTGCTTAAATATTCTGGTTTCAATACAAAAGCAAAAAGAATGGGTAAAATAGTATCAATTAGTCATCTACATATACGGTTTTGGCAATTGAGCCAGGATAGCGAAACATTACTTGAGTGGCTTTCATAATTTGGATATTTCTTATTTACTCTTTTTTAATATAAGGAGGTTCATGTGTAATACCAACGATTATTACAAACTTATCTATTCAATGTTTAATCATGTTCAATGTTTAATGACATAGAATTGTAAAATTCCGATGATCTATAACATTTGTTTGTATTAGAAAAAAGAAAGAAAAAGGAAAATGTTAATTAGAGAGTCCCTCTAAAAATTAAAGAATGTTTGCCAGAGATTCCAACCGTTCTCATTGCTTTTATATACAATGGAGAACTGATAGTCTGAGTTATCTTCATTCCGAAGCCAGATCAACTCTGGTCCTTTTTCCATATATTCTCCCTTGGAATTCATTCCAGTGACATATTCAAAAGGTGACCAAGTCACACCATCTTTTGATGTCGAAACAACAAAAGATACTGAAGTCTTTAAGACTTTTTGATCGTGAGGATGGAAAAATTCACAAAAAGATATGATTACCCTCATTAGTATTTCACATAGGTTTCCTCACAATACGATTTTGGATCTATAGATAACAAATTTGGTTTTTATTGCCAATGTTGAATTTTCCTGTTTTTATAAGCTCACTTTATATTTTTTAATTAATCACAGCTAAATTTTTTCTTTTATAAAAGCAAGTTGTCGTCCGAGAGCAATAATCTTTCCTTCTTCAGTCCAAAGTTCAACATCTGTTTCCGTGAGACCATTGGTAGTAAAATGAGTTTTCGAGATAAACCCTAAAGAACTACCTGTTGGGATATTTCTAACTTGAACTGTTAGCTCAATTGTTGGCACCCATGCTAGAAGACCTGTTTTTCGTAGAATGGGAGGAGGGG
>JAEOSR010000025.1 GCA_016840285.1 Candidatus Hodarchaeota archaeon
AAGTAACAAGTATCATCAAATACAACTGGTTTTTCATTAAATGGTTTGATTAATCTGAATTTCAATTCCTTGTAAAAACCAGAGATTGCCACCTTCCAATGAGAGAATGCATAACTTCCAACACCGAATATTGAATACTGAGGACGATTCTGATATATACTACTTGCTCGATTCTCAAGAAGAGAAGTATATTTCTTCAAATATTTCCATGTTAAAGGAGTGTTCTGTTGGATAGTAGACGTATCTTCTCCTATTGACCTTTGTGTAACAACCATCCATCGCTCAATATCGTTGATCCGATTATTTGCCAGATCTGAGCTTTTAAGCATTGGATAAAGGTAATCGTCCTCAATAACAACACCTTCTCCAAATCCATTTAAGAATCCATTCTCTGTCTTAAGTAGCTCCATCACTCTTGAACAATCATGCTTAATTCCTGAACGCCAAACATAGGTGCTTTCACCCAATAAATGTCTCCATTTTTCATATAATGGTATATTTGCTATCATTCTCTCATCGATAAATCCAATTTCTTGAATTGGACGGTCTGAATTAAAATTTTCATGAATTTGGCAACGATAATTATACGATTCAGGTCTTAAATTACACATGAATAAACAGGCGTCCACTGAGGCCCCAAAATACTCTTTAGCATCAAAAAGAAATATTTTTGAAGAAAAAACAGAGAGTTTTCCTTTTTTAGCGTATGTTAACACTTTCCGTGCAACAGAAACTTTACAAAGCATTGCAAGTGTACCCAAATGTCCATTTAGCGCTTTTAAGAGCTCGATTATCATCCATTCAGAGATGTCAAAATTACTCTTACCAGTTTTCGCGTCCAAACCTTGAAAACCATGAATATTACTCTTTACAGGGATATTAGCGCCGCCCAACACGCTTATTTCTGAGGATGTGACCCATGGAGGATTACCAATTATTAAAACTGGTTTAGTAAGTTCTTCAATCTTTTTTGCCCAATCCAATTCAAAAAAGTTAGCTTGATGGAGTTCGACCGTTTTTGAGACATTTATCTGGGATAATTTTTCGGAAATTAAGTCTAAATAATTTGAATTAATATCTATTCCAATGATTTTCGCTTCTGAGAATAAATCTAGGCATGCATAAATAAATGAACCTGTACCACAAGTAGGTTCAATAATAGAAGAAGGAGATAAGCCTAACAGTTTCAAGTGATGAATTACTTCACTTGCTAACTCATTGGGAGTTTGAAAATCACCAAATTCAATGACTTTTCTACTCTTTCTATTCGTCACAACTATCATCTCAAGAGAATATTTATCCTGTTTTTGGGGATCTTTGAGGAAATGTTCATCTAATTCGCTTGATGTTTGAGAAAGCTTTATTCTGGGGAATAAGAAACAGGTTTGCAATGTTAAATCTTAAATCCACTTTATATTCCCTCCATAAACTCCTCCACAGAAATATCAATGTCTCTAAGTATTTTTCTTAATAATCCTCTTCCAATTTTCTCTCCTGGATGGTTTGGTACAACAGTTATTCGCCCATCACTTTGTTTAAATATGACATGAGAACCTGATTGTCTTACTGGATGATATCCTAATTCTCCTAGACGTTTTGCTACTTTCTGGTAGCTTAAAGGTCTTAACGTCATTCGATTAGTGCCTCTATTTGCTGAACTCCTATAAAACGGGATTTTTCTTTATATATGCCAATTTCATCAAGGTAAAGGTGGATTGCCTCTAAGACTCTTTCTTTCAATTCATCCAAACTTTTTGCTTGAGTATGACATCCTGGTAACTCTGGCACATCAGCAACATAATATCCGTCTTCATCTTGTTCAATGATATACGTGAATTTATATCTCATTACTATCACTTTGGATTTGAAAATGCTCTTTTTTATATCTTTTTATAAAATGATGGAGAAATCTAGCGATGTTTGAATACGGTATA
Source organism: Candidatus Hodarchaeota archaeon (assembly GCA_016840285.1). The sequence goes on from JAEOSR010000025.1 coordinate 1,935, forward strand.
ACAGGTAAATTCTAAAGATATGAATCCTTTTCTAGAAAAACTAGTATTCCATCTACTATTTTAGTTTTACTTCCACTAATCCTAATTCTTAAATGATTAGCTAGGACTTTTAGTTCGTTTACCGTCATTTTTGAAAGTATTATTTTATTTTGGTTACGGGATTTAGATCGAATTTCTTCTAGAATTCCAGGGATCTTATCTATTGTACTGTAGAACGAAAACCAGTGAGGAAGAGTTCTTGACATCCATCTTTGATGGAATTCACCATAATAATCAGATATCACAATTTCACTAGGTTTTTGATTCTCTTTAATAGCTTTTTTGATACTACTTCGAATTTTTTGTAAATTAGATATATGATTATTGATTTTATCCCCAGTAAGAAAAGTTCCATGACCTGGGATTATTTTAACGGGATTTAATGTCTTTATTTTCTCTAAAGCATGGAGCCAAAGCTCTGGATTACAGGTCGGATCACCACCAAAAGGTGGAAAAAGGTTCTCGAAAATTAAATCTCCCGCAAAAATGATTCTCTCTTCAGGAAAATGTATAAAAATTGAACCAACGGTATGCCCCCCGGTATGGAATATTTTCACTTCATAATTCCCATCTTGGATTACATACTCATCTTTGATTACGATAGGATCATTAAAACGTCCCTTATCCATCGGAATAAAATCAGAGATGATTATATCAACATTTTTAAACGCTTGTCTTCCATTGATATGATCTCCATGATAATGAGTCATTATCAGGTATTTAATTGGGAGATTGTAATATTCCTCAAGCTTTTTGCGGAAAATTCTCCCGCCACTCAGGTTACCAGTTGAATCAATTGCAATGGTAAAATTCTCTAGAGCAATTGCTCCAACATTACCATGTGGTCTCTCGCCGACTATCATCATAGTATGTTCTGAAATTCTAACGAATTCACCAATTTCCAATAACGATGCCTCCAATCATGAATTATAATGGTTAATAGTGTTAAAATTGTATATAATCTTTCTTTTAATAAATATTGCTATAAAGGTAATTTTTTGGACAATTATTGGCAAAACCCAAAAAGAAGGAGATTGTTTTTTTAGTTTAATACTGTTTAAATATTGCATCCATACATTATCGCTCTTTAGTTATTGAGTCCATATTGGAATGATGATCTCAGGTAGAGTCATTTTTATTGAGAATAATATAACCTCAGTTTCATAATATCAGAAAAACAAAGAGAGTGCTGATTCTTATGACCGATAAGGACAAGAATGACATAACGATACAGGTAAAGAAAGAAAAAAAACCAAAGATCCCAGAGGAAGAATTAGTAGAAACTAAACATTCTGCCATAATAAACGGAAAAACGATTAATTATACTGTAAATGTTGGTACAATGCTCATCAAAGAGGAAGAAGAAGAGAAAGAACCTCAAGCGAAGGCGTCGATATTCTACATTGCTTATACACGCAATGAGATCGAAAAAGAAGAGACACAACCAATCACATTTTCATTTAACGGAGGCCCAGGGTCTTCTTCTGTATGGTTACATCTGGGTGTTTTGGGGCCTCGTGGAGTAATCGCTGAAGAGAATGGTAAACCCGTCCCACCTCCCTATCGTCTGGTAAATAATGAATTTTCGGTACTGGATGTTACAGATTTAATATTTATTGATCCAGTCAGTACCGGGTATTCACGAGCGGTTCCAGGTGAAAAAGATACACAATTTCATGAGTATAAAAAAGACATTAAAACCGTTGGTGAGTTTATTCGTTTATACACTTCACGAATTAAACGGTGGAATTCTCCCAAATTTTTAATTGGTGAGAGTTATGGAACTACTCGTGCAGCAGGACTAGCTGGGCATTTACATCAGGAACTCGGGATGTTTCTAAATGGAATTATGTTAATTTCTTGCATTTTAAATTTCCAAACAGGTAGATTTAATCCTGGAAATGATCTCCCCAATATACTATTTCTCCCAACTTATTCCGCTACAGCATGGTATCATAAGAAACTCCCAGAGGATTTACAAGCAGATCTTCATCAAACACTTAATGAAGTAAAAAATTTTGCAATGAATGAATATACACTGGCATTAATGAAGGGTGATCAGTTAAGTTCAGATGAAGAAGCGCAAATAATCACTCAATTAGCAAGGTACACAGGTCTATCTGAAAGATATGTTAAGGGAGCCAATCTTCGGATTAATATTCACCGTTTTGTGAAAGAATTATTACGAGAAGAACATCGAACTGTAGGTAGATTGGATAGTCGATTTACAGGAATTGATCGTGATGATACAGGAGCAGAGGTTGAATTTGACCCAAGCTACGCTGTTATTCAAGGGCCCTATACCGCAACATTAAACGATTATGTCCATCGTGACCTCCAATTCGCAAGCGATCTTCCTTATGAGATACAAGCTCCTATCTATAAGACATGGAAATATGAGGATTATCATAACCAATTTCTGAATGTTGGAGAAACTCTGAGACAGGCGATGAGTATGAACCCATTTCTAAAAGTGTTTGTTGGAAATGGGTATTTTGACTTAGCCACTCCATTTTTTGCTACAGAGTATACCTTTAATCACCTAGAATTGGATCCCACGCTCCGAAAGAACATTTCAATGGGATTCTATGAAGCGGGGCACATGATGTATTTACATCCACCATCGTTAGCAAAGCTGAGAAACGATTTGGTTACTTTCATCCAATCTGCTCTCCCCCCTGTTGATATCACAGAATGATTACTTCCTTGATAATATTCAGAATTGTGTTTATAGTTGAAAAGTTAGGTAACCTTTGAAAACAGAAGTATTCCTTTCTTATTTCTTAAATAGGTGTATCTTAATTCTGCAGCTTTCTCAATAATATTTTTCTGGGAGGTTTTGATAGAGATTATTCCATTTGGGCGTAAAATTCGATATAACTCAATCAATGTTTCCGTGAAAAATTGACTATTGCGAATTATTCTTGGAACTCCAAAAAGAAAGGCAAGATCAAGACTTTCTTCAGGAAATCCCGTATTGGTGATGTTTGCTAAAAGAGGTTTAACATTCGTTACTTTTTCTGTTTCGATCTTTGTTTGAACTCTTTCTATGGCAAGGGGATGGATATCTAGCGCATAAACTTTTCCTGTTTCTGTCACAATCTTTGCAGCTGGGATGGTAAAAAATCCTGGTCCGCATCCCACTTCCAACACTTTCTGCCCTGATTTGAGTCCTGCGTCTTTTAATGTTTGGTAAGGGTCAGAGAATCTTCTTCTGAGAGTATTATCATGGATAAGAGCCATGATCCTAAATGCCCAATTTGGGCCTACTTTACTACTCATTTATTTCACCATTTTTGTCCTATTTTTAGGAAGTTACTGATTATTCTCCCTCTTTCTTTATGAGGTTTTTTCCTTGATAAAAAACGAATCTGATCAACGATTCCAGGTATCAGGATAGCAAAAACCATGAAATCGAAAATTCCTCCTAAAGCAAATAATAATGTTGGTACATCACCAATAGGAGGGCCCAATATATGAACTTGAGTGGAACACGAACTCTTAGGTACTATTATATCTCCATATGCTAAACATGCTGTTAAAATATATTCTCCAAAGTTAATGGTAAATGAAATATGATCTGTGACATTTGAAATTGCAGGAATCATCTTTAAAGATTTGTTTACAGTTCTAGTAGCTGGTTCTTCCCCACGTCCATTCGTAATTTCCGTGAGAACGATGATAAGCCTAAAACCAGATAATGACACATCATCTTTGTTCTCAATAATTACAGTGAGATTAATTAGTTTTCCCTCTTCAAGCAGCGTTTCGGGAAAAAGAACTTCCCGAACGCTAACAATCGGAATTGTATAGTTATTTTGTGAAAGGGAAGGTACATTGGATTGAAAACAAGTGTGACAATATGATTCAGTTTCGGTTGATGACTTCACAGTGTCTAAAGGAACCAGTAAAAAAATTGTGACACTAAGAATTAAAACACATAAATCCAATCGCCATTCGTTAATTTTTTTCATATTTTTCATTTTTTATATCTCCTTCCGTGATGTAAATAACCATGCACCAACAAAAGAAATAATAGTGTAGAGGAGGCAGATTCTAATTCCTAAATAGAAATCAAGGTCATCAGGCGAACGGAGATGACGTGGGCCAAATAATTCTGAAGGAAAACGAAATAATTTTGTGATAAAACCAGAATAATTAGTTAAAATCCAAGAACTATCAAAATCTATCATAAGTAGTAGTGTATTAAGGGTTGGGAAAAGTAAGAAAAATAAAAAGAATGTTAATGCCATACTTATTGCAGGATTTTTTATCAAGGCGCTTAAGAAAAAAGTAATCGATAATAATGCCCCCATATATAAGAAAGAAAATAAAATTGATTTTAACATATCAACAGTTAACGCATTAACGTCATAAATAAGAACAGTCTCCACACTAGTGATCAAATAATAAATACTGATCACACCCCACGAGCTTAGTAATTGCATAATGAATTTGCCAAATAAAATTACCGATCGTCGTTGGGGTAATGGGTAAATTATGAGGGTTGTTTTTTTATGGTGTTCCCCATTAATAGCATCAGCTCCGAAAAAGATAGCATTTAATAACAAAATATAATTTATAAGCCCCATACTTGTCGCTAAGAACTCATTCGCCTCGGTTGGGAAATCACTCCCAGATAATATTGGAACTAGGTAAAATAGGGAGGAAAGTATAACAGAAATACCCACAGCTACCAAGCTACGTTTTGCTTTCCAATTTTTAAGGAATTCAAATCGAATATTTAACCATACATCATAATAATCTTGTTTCCATTCATTTAGAATAGTCATTAGGTAACCTCCTTCCCAAATAGCTGCAAATATAGCTCCTCCAGCGTCATTAGTCGTGGAGTAAACGAGTAAACGGGGAAATTAAATTCCAGCAGATCCTGGAGTATCTGATTTGTAGTTTCAAGACCACCTTGATATTCAATGAATATATTGGAATCATATACAACATTGAGAATATTAGCAATTGAGCTTAAGCTTTTCTTTTCTCTCTCTGTTAATGATCTAATAAGTTTCAATTCAATTATATTAGAGCTTAAGCGACTCTTTAGCTCTTCCATCTGCCGATCTTCAATTACTTCTCCATTTTTAAGGAATATTACCCTATCACTTATTTCAGCAACTTCAGGAAGATTATGTGAACTCATAAATACTGTTTTACCATCCTTTTTCAATGTTTTTATCAAATCACGAATCTCTCGTATCCCCTTTGGGTCCAAACCATTAGTTGGTTCATCAAAAATAACAAGTTCTGGATCATGAACTAAAACTTGAGCTATTCCCAGACGACGACACATACCTGTGCTAAATGTACCAATTGATCTATGCCTGACTTCTGTTAATTGAACCAAATCCATTATTTCTTTGATAGATTGATTTATTACCCCTTGTTCCATTCGATAGAGGCGACATATGTGTCGTAAAAGTTGATTCGGTGTGAGATTATCGTAAAATCCTGGAAGTTCAACAAGCGCGCCTATTCTTCGCATAATTTTCCGTTCTTGCCCCTTCATTTGTTCCGAAAATATGAAGACGTCTCCACTTGAAGGACGAAGCAAGTTCAGTAAGATTTGGATTGTAGTGGTTTTTCCAGCTCCATTTGGGCCTAAATAACCAACTGATGCCCCTGTTCTAATATTCAGATCCAAAGAATTTAACGCTTGAACTCCTCCAGGAAAAGTTTTACTGAGATTAACAGTTTCTATAGCCGTTATTACCATATTTTCACCTTCTAATCATTTTTTTATCTGTAATCTCCTCAATATCCATATCAAATCCTCTTTGAAGCATAGTAATGACGACGCATATCGTGGATGTTCGGAATTCTGGTAATTAGATTTGTATTACGTAGAATTCGAAGAGCATTTCGAATTGTTCTCACTGAATAACTAGTATTTTTCTCAATCTCGCAGATTTCAACTTTTCTCTTCGATTCAATAATTTTATAAATCGCCAGAGCGGATGGAGGCAAATTAAACAAAATATTCACATGAGTCTGCTCCGACATTCTTTTTTTCACCAATCTTAATATTAGACATTCTGTCTAATTATAGATGAAATGTTAAACTTTATATATTTTCCGATATGGGATATAATAATATACTTAGAGTAAAACTTTTAAATCATCAACCTTACTATTCTATTAGGAGACATTTTAGTGGAAAATACTAGTATAACAGCATCTAGTGAAACACATGGCAAAAAATTGACAAGAAGAGAGCGTAAAATTCTAAAAACTCGAAATCTAATTCTTGAGTCCGCAAAACAATTATTTGAAAAAAAGGCATATGAAGAAGTGAAAATGGAAGATATCTCAGAGCACGCGGATTTGAGTAGAGCTACTCTATACAACCATTTTGATAATAAAGAATCAATTTATTTTGAAATTGGGATTAAATGTCTAAGAGAGCTTAGCAATAAACACAATGATCTGATGGGGTCAGGTCATTCAGGATTAGAGCAGATTATGATTTTATGTAAAGATCTGTTAAGAACATTGCTAGAAGCACCTCTCACGCATGAAATTACTCGTCGTTATCTCCTAATGAATATTCAAGCAAAAATACCTACACATGTAATTATAAAGGAACTAGAAACAGGAAAGAAAAAAATCAATGACTTAGACCAATCTTCATTAATTTTAATCAAGTATCTAAAAGAAATGAGGAATTTCGAGAAGAATTGGGAAAATGCAATCGAAAAAGGATTTTCTGATAAATCCATCACACATACATTGAATCCAGATCAATTAGTCCATTTCATTTTTATGATGATTTTAGGGGTGGGTGATAGGTTTAAATTGGAAGAATTGTCCTTAGCTAGAGTAAATTTAACTAAGGACCTTCTTATTTCATCAATCCTAGATTTAATTCGAAGAGATTTAACTTTTACTTCTTGATTAACGTCAAGAGTATCATAAATAATAGATTCAACATGCTAAAGAATGAGTGTAACTGTAGAACGAACCTGAACTAAAAGGTTGAATTTTCATGATATTGCTATCTCTGTAGTTATATAGTTTCAAGTAAATTGTGTCGTCAAATC
>JAEOSR010000026.1 GCA_016840285.1 Candidatus Hodarchaeota archaeon
AGAAGAATCACAACTAGTTTTCGAAAAGGGTATGACTGCATTAACTAAAAATGGAATTTTAGGAGATCCAACAAAGGCAACAAGTAAGAAAGGCGAGGTATACCTTGGAAACCTAGTAAACTATCTTGTTGATGAATTTAAAAAGGAATTGGAAAATTAAATCTTCTACTTTTATCACTTGAGAGCCATAAATAGGATTAGAGTTTAATGACGCAATTAAACTTTGCAATAGTGGGATGCGGACGAGTTAGTGATTTGCACTTTCGTGCATTTCTTGAAAATCCTAATGCAACTGTTTATGCTATTTGTGATGTGGATATTAACAAAGCTCAGGAAAAAGCTGCTGAGTGGAGTGTTCCAAAGGAAAGGGTCTATTCTGATTTCTCAATGATGCTAAAAAATGATCAAATAGACGCGGTGGAGCTATTAGTTCCACATCACCTTCATGCTCCTTTAACTATTGAAGCTGCAGAAGCAGGGAAACACATCTCAGTACAAAAACCTATGGCTAATTCTCTCAAAGAATGTGATGAGATGATAGCAGCCACGAGAAAAGCAGGTGTAAAATTTAGAATCTTTGAGAATTTTCGCTTCTATCCTCCTTATATTTTGGCAAAAACGATGATAGATGAAGGAAAACTAGGACGAATCTCATCAATTCATATTAAATTAGGAGTAGGTACTGGAGGTTGGGAGGTGCCAATTGAGGCTTGGACTTGGAGACTTGATCGAGATCAATGCGGAGGAGGGCCGATATGCTGGGACGACGGATACCATAAATGGAGCATTGCAAGATGGTTTATAGAATCAGAAATTGAATCTGTTTATGGATGGATCGACTTCACAGGTGTCGTTGAAGATGATGGTGATCCTAAAATAGATTCCCCCGCAAAATTCATCTGGAAGTATAAGACACCAAGAACATATGGAAGCATGGATGTTACTTATTCCCGAAATAGTAATTTTCCATCGAAATACTATGCTGCTGATGAACGTGTTGAGGTTACGGGTGACAATGGTTATATTTGGATCAATCAATGTACAGCGAATAATTTACGAAATGAAGCTCCCGTATCTAGTTATATCGGGAAAGAATTGAAAGAGTATTTCGATATCGAGACTGATTGGCAAGCTAGTTTTACGAATGCTGTTAATCACTTCATTGAAGCCATAATTAATGATACTGAACCTGAAATAACTCCCGAGGAAGGGAGAAGTATACAACAGTTTGCCAAAGCAGCCCATCTATCTTGTAGGACCCATAGAGAAGAACATCCCAATAAACTAGTATAATAAAAATAGACTGAGGAGAATGGATCCTAGATTGTGAACCGAATGGAAACCAAATGGGTTATAATCTTCATTGTATCTATATTAATCTCCTTAATAAGTCTGATCTTGTTCCTATTTTTTGATTTTCCTTTTTTATTCTTATTTCTATTTCTACCATTTGTTTTTGGGATTAAGAACTTCATTAAAGAAGACCAGGAGTATCCTCGGATTTTCTGTAGAAGATGTGGTTCTAGATTGGCTCCAGATTCAATTTATTGTCCAAAGTGTGGAATAATTATTGATTAAAAGTGTTATAGGAAACGCAAAGCTTTCTTAAATCTTTAAGAATTGACTTTTTTCTCCTCCTATTCCAATTCAATTCTGGTGAAATAGATGACTGCAACGAAGCTCACTGGTGGAGAAGCAGTAGCTAAGTATATAAAAGCCCAAAAAGTATCTTATACAATTGGAATTCCTGGCCATGGGTGTTTAGGTCTTGTTGATGCATTCTTGAAGCATGAAATTCCAATAATCCAAGTGAGACACGAACAATCCGCGTGTCATTTGGCTGATGGATATTTCCGTGCGACTGGAAAACCATTAGTAGTTTTCACAAGCATTGGGCCTGGGGGATGTAACACTGTTATAGGTGTGGCTACAGCGTTTGTTGATTCCACTGCAATGATTGTCATTACTGGAGGGGTTCATGTACGTTGGCAGGGAGTAGGTGTTCTTCAAGAAATAGAACGAAAACATTGGGCTGATTTTCCTTCAATAATGAAACCTGTTGTCAAGCGTAGTTATCAAGTAACGAGTCTAGATCAGCTACCTTGGGTGTTACATAATGCGTTTAAAACAGCTGTATCAGGTCGTCCTGGCCCTGTTCACATTGATCTCCCAATGGATATTCAATCAGAAGCAAAGGAAATCCAACTTTTTAAAGATCCACCCTTTGTGATTAATCAACAACGGGTTTTTCCAGACCCAGAGGCGATTAAACAAGTAGTCGATCTTCTACTAGAATCAGAGAAACCAGTTATATTAGCTGGAGGGGGAGTAATTTCATCAAAAGCGTTTTTTGAACTTAAAAAAGTCGCAGAATATTTGGGTATTCCTGTATGTACAACATTAGCTGGAAAAGGAGCATTTGTTGAGGATCATCCCTTATTTGGATTTTACCCTGGAACTAAAGGTTCACCCATTGGAAATGAACTGACTCGTGAAGCTGATGTGCTTCTTGCGTTAGGATGTAGGTTTGCAGATGAAACTACAAGTAGCTATGAGAAGGGTATCTCATTTTCAATTCCACCAACTAAAGTGATTCAAGTAGATATTGACCCTGGTGAACTTGGAAAAAATTATCCAGTTTTTCTTCCTCTTCTATCAGATATCAAATCTGCGTTAAATCAAATATTCTTGGAATTACAAGACCGAAATATAAAACAAGTTGATTTATCCACCCATTCAACAGTTAAATGGTTAGAAAAACAACGAAAAGACTGGTTTGCCAAGCTTGAATCTCTAAGGCAGCATACATCTCCTATGACAATATCAAGACTGCTGATAGAATTAAGAAAAGCTCTACCAAGGGATGCTTTTGTGGTGACAAGTGCTGGTCATACCCAGGCAGCTTTATTTCAGGAATTTCAGATTCTTTCTGAAGGAACACATATTTCATCAGGGGGTTTTAGTACTATGGGATTTGGTGTTCCTGCAGCAATAGGGGTAAAATTAGCTTATCCTAATCGAACTGTTGTCTCAGTTGAAGGAGATGGGAGTTTTTTGATGACCTGTCAGGAATTAGCCACAGCTCAGCAGCTGAAAATTCCATTGATTATAGTAATTGCAGACAATTCAGGGTGGATATCAATTAGAGATTTGCAAATTAACGCTTATGGAAAAGATCGCGTTTATGGAACCGAATTTCTTAGGGACAACAAACCATACAGTCCTGATTTCGTACAGTTAGCAGAATCTTTTGGATGTTGGGCGATGAAAATCAGTAATCCAGAAGAGTTTCAGAAATACTTTAAAGAGGCCCTTAAATGGCAAGGAGGACCAGCTCTTCTCTGGGTTACCGTTGAAAGAAATCATCCCCTCAGTGAAAGCCCTGTATA
>JAEOSR010000027.1 GCA_016840285.1 Candidatus Hodarchaeota archaeon
AATGAAATCAACATGATGGTCTGAAATGGCTTTGTTAATAACTTCCTCTAATTTTCGAAAAAATAACTCTCCATAAGTACGACGATAGGGATTTTTGGGTTTCAAAGCATAGTGAACACCAAAATGAGTATCACCAATGTGTAAAAAACAAATAACATTCTCATGCACTAGGATAGGACCTCAATACTTCATACTTCTAAATAAATTCTTCTTGATCCTTAAGACTGTTCTGACCACCGCAATCAAAATTTAACTAGAATTAGGTTCATTTATTTATCCACCTTAGCCAATAAGCTATGCTACAATGCCATCCCTCCTATGAGATAATTTCTCCTCCCGATTTTATCCTCATAAAAATATCTTAGGGATTAATTTCTATGCCTGTGACCTGTAGATTTTCTAAAAAAACACGTAATTAAGAACGGAGATCATTTTATTAAAATTTCAAAAAGAATGAAGAAAAGGATTTTCAAAGAAGGAAATCAGACTAGTGAATTTATTTGGGCTTGTAACGAACGTGGGAACGTTTGTAATAAATCTCATCTATATTATAGATATTTGATATTTAGAACGTAAATTATTACTACAGAAATCTTTTTATTTATTATTTTCTAGTATAGTCGTTTTCTTTTGAAACTTATTCAATCTGAATATGATTATAGTTTACTGTAATGATTTCAGATGAACTAAAAAATAGAGAGTGAGAAAATGCAAAAAAGGGTTTTTTTTGGAATATTAGGAACTGTTCTTATATTTTCCATCATATCCAGCTTTACTATGTCAACAGCTTCAGTACAACAAACAGTTCTTTCAGATGATTCACCGCTTTATGACCAATCGGAAGAGGAAACAAGTACACTGCAATCAAAGAATTATATTGCAGATGTTCAACCTGGTAATTATACTGTCGTAGCTTTCAGAAGTGGACCTGGCGGATGCTGTCCTGAGACTCAATTATATGGTGATGCTGGTCATACTCTACTAGTTTCAGATACAGGTTTTCGTTACCGAGATGACACTGTTTCTTGGGATGAGGTTTGTTTCTATACAATTGATGGTACAAGTCTCGGTACTGTAACCCCCTATTATATTCGGTATTATAATGGTGCAATTGATACCCAGTATTTTTGGGTTGAAATGGAAAATGGTTTTGGCAATGGCATGAAAGATATCAGTTTAAATGACACTGTGGAGGGATCTTTTACTGCAGATGAGGTCATTGATGCATATCAGGTTTACTTGGATGCAGATTTAACATACTATGTTGCTTTGGATGTTCCTGCGGACAAGACTTTTGATCTGTTTTTGTGTCGAGGAGTTAGTAATGAGGAGAATGCCCTGCGGTATAGTCATTCAGACAATCTAGGAGCTGATGAAAGTTTCACCTGTTCTGTTCCTGTGAGTGGTTATTATACCATAATAGTAACCAATCCTAACTGGACCACAGGTAATTATTCACTTTTGGTTGAGGAACTGATTGGAGATTCCCCAGTTTATTCCAAAACACACATGACATCGTCTTCCGAGACAAAGACCATCTACTCACTTCCCATTCAACCTGGTAAGTATGGGATCATTGGTTTCAGAGGAGGACCCGGCGGATGCTGCCCTGAGGTTGAATTATATAGTGATGTAAGTCATACTACATTAGTCTCAGAAACAGGTTTTCGTTACCGGGATGACACTGTTTCTTGGGACGAGGTTGGTTTCTTTACCATCGATGGTACAAGTCTTAGCACTATAACCTCTTATTATGTTAATTACGTTAAAGGTGCCACAGATGATTATCTTCATTGGGTTGAGATTGAGAATGGAAAAAACACAGGAATGAAAAGCCTTACTGTGAATGAAACTATGGACGGCTCCATTAACGATAATGAGGTATTTGATGCATATCAGGCTTACTTGGAAACTGGAAACACTTATAATTTCACTTTAGACGTTCCTGGAGACAAAACATTTGACCTCTTTCTATGCTATGGAACTAGTAATGAGGAGAATGCCCTTTATTCGAGTCATTCAGACAATCTAGGTACAGATGAGACCATAACAGGATTTAAACCAGATGTAACAGGGTATTATTGTGTTGCGGTCTCAAATCCAGATGCTTTACAATCAGGATCCTATCAGTTGAGTATCCAAGGATCCACTCAAGTAGGTACTTCTGAAACAACCACTACCTCTATTACTACAACAAGCGAACCAACAACGTCGGGTACAGCACCATTTTCAGGGTTGATTTCAATTATAGTTCCGTTTGTTCTAATTATAGTCGTAGTACGAAAACAACGAAGGCGTTAAACCGCTCTTTCTCTCTTCTTTTCTTTTTTAACATGTTTCACAAGAATTATTCTTTGTTCTTATATATAACACACCTTCTACGCATTATTTGGTGAGTAATCTGATTCCGCGAGAGCGTATGGAAAACGCTATTCAACATGAGAAAATAAACAGGATTCCCCGAGATTTTGGGGGTCCCGTTAGTGGAATCGCAAAAATTGCATACGAGAAACTTCTAGAATACTGGAAAATACCTATCAAAAGAATTAGGATTTCTGACCTGGAACAGCAGTTAGCAGTGATAGATAACAATATATTAACAAAATTAAAGGTTGACACACGCCACATTGGAATGAATCCTCCAATCAGAAAAAGTTTCAGTCATGATGGAACGATAAAATCATACACCAATATCTTTGGGATGGAATATCAGAAGGTTAGAACATTAGAGTATGACCCTTTATACTATGAAATGGTTTCCTATCCTTTGGAGGAAGCTTCTTTGACTGGAGTCAGGGAGGGTAAATTTCCCTCCTAAGCTAAAGAAGTGTTTGTCAATTGTAGAAAAGCAGTACAAACGTACCCAATTAACGCTATAGGAAAGTACCAGTATTCTTTTTTTGGTATTACCTCAATTAATGGAAAATCTTTTTATCCACTAATTGGTACACCCTTGAGAATAAGTGAAATAGGTTCGTTTTCCTTTAACGCACTGACCTTAAGAATGGAAAAACCAATTATATTGCCCTCTGAATCAACTTTCTTCATGATCGAATCTTTTTCGGTCTCTTTAAAATAACCTGGTTTCCTCTCAAAAAGCACTTCAAGATAATCTCCTTCTTTATCAAACCAAATTCTTATTTCTTTTTCCATAATATTTCTCCTTTCTTTATCGCATCAGTAAAATATACTGTGATAATAAACAAATTATCTGTTAAAACCTTAACTACTACACATAAATATTTCTCGGTGACTGGTGTATCTTTGTATGGGTGATAGAAAAGCTGAACAGTGGAATCTGATCTTGACTGAATGACCATTTCTGGATTCAATAATGTTTCATTTATTTTATCAATCTGATTTTTCATCTCTGGATGGTCTGCCTCAATATGTTGTATTCTCTCAGGACTCAATCGGATTCCTCGGCCATAAAGATCTTTATAAAACTTCACCATATTACACCAATTGTAGTCAAATACTCTTATTTAAAAACTAAAAATCGTTCAGTCTTCACGCATCACCTCCTCGAAAAGGTAGCACCGGAAAGATATCGTCACGAACATGTCGAAGAAATCTTCGAGCAGTGAATTGCAAAGTATCTGATTGTTTAATGAATATAAAAAAGTGATTATTAAAAGTTTCGGTAGAACCATCAAGTAAACGATTAGTTAGAGTAGAATAAAAGATCCACAGCAGGTCGAATAGCACTGCAAGACCAAAGAATAACAATCTTAGCTGAGGGCTAGTACTATTCGTTACAGCTTTAAATGTGCCAATACACCGAATATCGGTCTCAATTATCCATCTTTTACTATATAATTTGACAATATAACGAGGGGAGACACGACAATTGGTTATATACAGATATAAGGCATATGTCCAACGTTTCGTTGGATCTCGATTATGAGTTTTAACCCTGACAAATGCAGCTACAAGAGTGGTCGGTGTTCCACCTTTTTTTAGCGTTATGTCCTTTACTGTGAACGTATCTAATCCACGCTTACGAACCCATTTCCCCAGTTCTCTTTTATCCGTGAAATCTATACCTGAAAAGCCAGCTAACTGTTTCAGACATTCCTGAATCGTGACGAGGGATTTTTTTACCGCTGAAACTCTTCTGGTCGCCATCACGTATTTAAGCCGTCTATCTTCCAGAAATTCAATGATGGGGTCATCACTAAACCAACGGTCAAGGAAAACTCTTTTAATGTTAAGATTCAGCGGTAACTTCGACCAAATCGCTGTAAAGATACCTATTTTGTCACTGTACTCTTTTTTCGTCAGCAGCTTCACATAAATAGGACAGCGAATCTTATTAGTCGTAATAGTTACTAAAGCAAAGCAAATACAATAGTTAGTGCCTTTTTTGCGTTTCATTCCAATAACCCAGTCATGAGAAGGATCTCCATAATAAGGTTGTTGATGAAAATCAATAGAAATAGTTAAGAAAGTATTTTTATGAAATCGAAACCGACAAACTTGCTCATTCATCCAACCATTCAGTAATTGGTCGATTTGGTT
Organism: Candidatus Hodarchaeota archaeon; assembly: GCA_016840285.1. Next base: position 4,522 of record JAEOSR010000027.1, read on the forward strand.
TAATTCTAACTCATTGACCCGATCTTGCACTCGGTCGGCTGAGGGGGTTTCTTTCGATTCACAGATATCCTCTAGGGATGTTTTTTGCAAACAGGCTTCAATTATTGTCCCAATAATATCTTTAGGTTGCCATGTACTTTTAGGCGAATATTCACCAATAATTTGCTTTGTTTGTTCTCCGTCACAAACTTTATAAATGTCACGAGTTAATGCTTTCTTGGTAGTTCTTTCAAAATGCATATAAAGTTGTCTCCAACTTCTATATGCAGAATTACCACTATTTAAACCTTTTTGTCGGCATTTTATCGTTAAAAAAGGAAAAATCTAGACACGGGAATACTGAATCGTTTTCTCTTTAAATATAAATTTCTTGGTATTAACTATTATCTTGAATGATATTAGCTTCATTAAGGAATTTTGGTTTTCCACCTATTGCGTAAATAATTTCTGAAAAAGGTAGTGTAGATTCCAATTAAGTGTCGTGCTGTTTCAGAATTTAAAGTAATGGAGATAATACTCTTTCTTATTGAAGAAACATCTATTTTAAAATACTGTCAACATATAGAAATATATTCGGGGATTTAATTCTAAAACAGCTTCTTCTTCCCAAAGTCCACAATCATAATTTACTCGTGATATATTCCTCAGAGGAGGCATTAATTTGGATTCAATCCCTGATCATTCTCTTCTATTAAAACCAATATTCTGATCAACAATTTCTCTAGAATCGTTTTTACTCGAAAAAGAGAATAATATTCTAAGTAATATATCCCAAAAGTAAAAATGATAATCTTTCTTTATCAAGATTGAATTAAAAATTTCACAATATTTCAAACTGATTGCATTTTAATTGGTGAATAAATTGCTTCCACGAGAGCGTATAGAAAACTCTATCCTACATGAAGATATTGATAGGATCCCTAGAGACTTTGGCGGCCCCGTTAGTGGAATCGCAAAAATTGCTTATGAGAAGCTTCTACGCTATTGGAAAATGCCTATCAATAATATACAAATTTCTGATTTGGAACAACAGCTTGCAGTTATCCATGAAAATGTATTAACGAAATTAAAGATTGACACCCGTCACATTGGAATGAATCCTCCAATCAGAAAAAGTTTCAGCGAGGATGGAACGATAGAATCCTTCACCAATATTTTTGGGATGAAATATCAAAAGACTCGAACCTCTTTGTATGATCCTTTATATTACGAAATGGTTTCCTATCCATTAGCAGAAGCATCTTTGACTGGAGTTAGGGAGTATAAATTTCCCACTCCCACTAAAGAATGGTTTTCCAATTGCAGAAAAATAGCACAAACGTACTGGAAGGAAGGGTATGCAGTTGTTGCAGACCCAGTGTCAGGAGGAATTTTAGAACAAACAACTTGGTTACGAGGTAACCAACAATTTCTTTCTGATTTGTATGAGAATAGAGAAATAGTAATCGAGTTATTAGATAGGAACTTATCACACCAACTGCAAATGTGGGAGAGCTGGTTAAGTGAAGTGGGAGAATGGACAACAATAGCCATGTATGGCGATGATTATGGAACTCAGGAACGCCCCCTTTTACATCCCCAAATGTGGAGAGACTTAGTTAAGCCTAGAGTCAAGAAATTAATACAAACAATCAAAAAGAATTACCCTCAGGTTAAAATCCAATTACATTCATGTGGTTCAATTGCTGAAATCATTCCTGATTTAATAGAAATCGGTTTCGATGTCCTCAATCCAGTTCAACCTTCCAAGGGAATGGATCACGCCTCTCTAAAGCAAAAATTTGGATCAGAAATTTGTTTCCATGGAGGAGTTGATACTCAGGAAGTTCTACCTAGGGGTTCACAATTAGAGGTAGAAAATGAAGTTCAACGAGTACTAAGTACTTTAGCTAGTGATCATACTGGATATATTTTTGCCACAGCTCATAATATTTTAGCTGATGTTCCTCCAGAAAATATTTCAGCAGCTTTTGAGGCACTAGACAAATTAGAACCATGATTAAAACAATGATAATAGATCTAAAAGAATAGTATTGATTATAATACCAACAAGTGTGGAATAAAGAATGGCAGGAATAGTATTTCTTAAGACCAATGATCTGAAAAAGATGAAAGAATTTTATACAGATGTCATTGGGGCAACCATCTGGATTGACCAACAAGATTGTGTAATTTTCAAACATGACAATTTTTTATTTGGTCTTTGTAAAAGAGAAGGGGATGTTGGTGCAGGATGGTTAATGACGTTTTTCTATCAAACTATAGCAGAAGTGGACGTAATGTATGATAAAGTAAAAGCACAAGCAGTATCGAAACCTAGTAAAAACGATAAATACCAAATCTACCAATTCTATGCCAAAGATCCAGAGGGTAGAGATTTAGAATTTCAAGCATTCTTACATGAGATTGATTTCGATTGGAGTATTTACAATGTTTAAAGGATTTATTTTTACAAATTTTTCTTCCAAATAATCCAACTTTGCTTTTACAACAACCTGATTTACTTAATCAGATGTAAAGTCTTCTGAATGTGAAGGAATCTAAGAAAGGACAATAAGCTTTTATACATTCTTTTATCCTGATGAAATAATTAACATTCTATCTCTCCAGCAGATTTATCGAGAAATATTAAGGATTCTAGATCTTGTTTAATCTTCATTTATACCTTCAATAATACGGTCATTTTGAGCTTCATTGTTTCTATCAGATAACTCTTTTTCAATTTGGCCTAACTCATCTTTGCAGGAGTTATGGATCTCTTTCCCTTTGGCTAGGCTTTGAGGCGCATAATCTTTGAAGTGATCCTCTTCTAGATCCTCCTCGAACCCATAACCAGCCAGATGTCGTTCCTGTGTTAATTGGATTAGCCATTCAGCGAATTTAGGAATTTTCTGACGAAATTCATCGGAGATTACTCCTTCATCTTTAAGTAGGCGAAAGGGCACAGTAATGTCATGGACTCTCTTGTATGTGACTCCAAGTGACAGCAAAATACTCTTCAGCGATTGTTCTGCGGCCATCTGCGCGCTGTAAACTACGTCATTCCAGCGTTTGTCTTCAAGCGCGACTTCTGCATTGCGTATCCAATCAGCTGCGCGTTGTTGCGCCTTCTTGGCTATCCTCAGATATTTCTCTGTGCTACTTTCTGAGCTATCCATAGTGTTTCCCCACTTGGAGTTGTAATATGGATTTTATCCTCCAGCTTTAATTCCTCACGCATTGAGTCAAACAATTTCTCCATATAATCCTTCTGTTGCCAGAGTATGACGCCATTTCGCTGAATATCTGGGTAAATTGCATGGAACCTTTCTGTCTCTGTCGCGTCAAGTGGATAGTATGAAACAGGAATATCTATTACCTCTTCTAACAAGTTTAGAGTGGCAAGTCTTATCCTATAAAGTTCTACTGCTCGTTCCCA
>JAEOSR010000028.1 GCA_016840285.1 Candidatus Hodarchaeota archaeon
AACATCTAGGTGGATTTCCTGTATTTCCCGAAAACCCAGAACCAGCTCTTAATCATGCATTTGAATATTTAAAAGAGAGATATGCGGTATTTATGGCTCCTCAAGGAAAGCGAATTCCGAGTAATCCAGTACAGGATTATCACAATCTTATCAGTGAAGGCAAATCAGGAATAGGACGGCTAGTGTTACGAGCGAATGGTAAGATTCCAGTTGTGCCAATGTATATCCATGGATCCCGTGAAGCACTAAGTCGTGGGAAAATTCTTCCGAAGTTTAAAGCCTTCCTTTCGATCTCTATTTGCAAACCACTTTTTTTCACTCAGTACGCACGGAAAGGAGGGTGGAGCGACCAGGATCCGAAATATTATAAGAATGCCCGTAAAATAGTCAATACAATTATGACAAGCATCAGAAATCAAATGCTAATTCAGGAAAGGCACTATATCAAAGTTCTTGAACGGAAGTTTAGAGTTCCTATCGAAAAAATACACATCTCCGCTAGATTCAAACCTAAAATTGATAAAATTCTTTTCAAGTTATCGAAATATCATCCTGATGAATTAAAGAAATCCTTAGAAAGAAAACCTCAAAATTAAGCTATGGAATCTGTCTTCGGAGTGCTTATCTCTGATAGACTAAGATTTTAAAAGGGGGAGTTTCTCAGCAGAATCCTATGTGAGAAATTGCTTATTTACTAGTTTTCTGCTTTTTTTCAGTTATTTACATTATTATCAAGAGTATTAAAGCAGGTGAAATACACGTTGACAATGCATCTGTTCAACGATTGACTCAAATCAGTATTTTCATTAAAGGAATCCCTACAGGATTAGCATCCATCTTTGTTTTCGTTATGAGACCAGATGATTCTTTATTTTATTTGGTATTAGTCGGAGCATTATTATTTTGCTTCGCTGGGGATCTGGGTATGGAAGAAGGACTAATACCTGGTCTTCTAATGTTTTTGGTTGCCCAGATTCTTTTTAGTGCGGCGTTTATTGGTCAATCCTTAACACTAAGAATCACTATTGAATCTTTAATTCCTGCAGGCCTAGTAACGCTTGTGATGGCAATCTATATAATCTTCTTTATTCGATATCTAGAAACTTCGGAGACTGGTTTGGGAAAATTCAAGATTCCAGTATTGGTGTATTGCATTTTCATAAGTATGATGTTTGTTTCGTCTGTTCTGCTTTGGTTCACATCAGGAGTTATGGAATTTGGGATTTCTGTCCTAGGTGCGCTCCTCTTTGTGATTTCTGATTCAATCATTGCTGTCAAAGAATTTCATCACGAAATCAAGAATGTTTTTGGAATTATGAGTACCTACTATACAGCTATCCTGTTATTATCTCTAAGTATCGTTTTTATATAGTCATTGATTTAGTCGAAAAGATGAATTATTTATTTATCCCTTCCTCCTCCTAATAGGAGATAACTAAAAAGATTAACAAACCGAAAAGGAATATATTGATCATTAGTAATTCAGACCCTGATCCATTGCCCGTTCCACTAGTTGGTTCAAGTGATTATAATACTGTTTGATCTTAGATCCATTTTTGATTATTACAAGATTTTCCAGTCAGATCTTTTTCTTTCATTATTATTGTTAAAAAATCATACACCAAGAAAAGGTTCTGAGTATCACTATCTGTGTAATTTGTCTCCCACACAAACGCACCTGAATGATTAAATACTCTTAAATTATGCTTATGAAGGACAAAAAATCGTTCTGTATTCGCGTCATTACCATACTAAAAAGCATCACCCTCCTTATGCGGGTATAATGCTAATAAAACTTCTTTCTGCTTCACTGATTGTAGGGAAAACTAACTCTACACAAGTAAGAACCATTATTTCCACGTTATCAGACTTGAGTTAGAAGGAGTGGAAACAAATGAAAACCATAAAACTTGGTAAAACTGGTCTGGAGATCTCGAGGATAGGGGTCGGTGGTATTCCGATTCAACGTCCATCCAAGGAAGAGGCGATTAAGGTGATACAACGCTGTCTCGACCTAGGAGTTACTTTCATCGACACAGCTAATGGTTACGGAACCAGCGAAGAACGTATCGGAGAAGCGATTGTAAGTCGACGAGCTCAGGTGGTCATTGCCACCAAAACAGGGTGGACAGATAAAATTAATGCTCTGAAAGATCTTGAGCAGAGCCTACAACGTTTACAGACAAATTACATCGACCTGTGGCAATTCCACAACATCAGTACCTTCGAAAGGTACGAATCGGTACTCGGGCCTGATGGGGCTATGGAGGCAGCACAAGAAGCTTTGCAGGTCGGCAAGATCCAACACATCGGGCTCTCAAGTCACTCCCTGGACGTTGCGCAGAAAGCAATTTCTTCAGGCCTCTTCGAGACGATCATGTTCCCCTTCAACTTCGTCAGCAACGAACCTGTAGACAAGTTGGTTCCTTCAGCCCGAAAACACAATATCGGTTTCATTGCTATGAAACCCTTTGCAGGAGGAATGATAAAGGATGCCAACCTCGCTCTTAAGTACCTTTTGCAGTTTGACACCGTCTTCCCGATCCCAGGCATTGAAAAGGTCGAAGAGATCGAAGAGATCGTGGATATCGTCAATGGGCCTTGGATGCTGACTTTACAGGAGCGACAGAAGATGGAAGATATTCGCGCGCAGATTGGTACGCGGTTCTGCCGACAGTGCGAGTATTGTCAGCCCTGTCCACAGGGAGTACCTATCCCAATGCTGATGATCATGCAGATCATGTGGAAACTGTGGCCCGTGGATATTTTCTCTGAGTGGATGGGCAGGATAGTAAAAGCAGGGAGGAACTGCACTCAGTGTGGTGAATGCGAGGAGAAATGCCCCTATCAGCTCCCCATTCGAGAGATGATTGCTACGAACATTGAGTTTTACGAAAAAAAAGTACAGATAAAATAAGATGATTGAAATGGAGAAATCGAAGGTTTAATTTGTAAATCGTGTGTTTTTTTATGATGAAGCAATTGGGAAGCAAGCTCCAAAGACGCTTCCGATAGGTCGGATAGGTAGGCCAGAAGAGGTTGCAGCAGTGGTGCTATGGTTGTGCTCAGATGCAGCATCCTTTGTAACAGGTCATGCCTTGCCAATAGATGGAGGTATTCTAGCACAATAGTCAATGAAACATAATTCAAGCTGACCTCATCGAAGTTGAATAAATGAAAAAGGAAATAGAGGAATTACCATTTTTAGGAGGGAATTTTTTTAAGTACGATGTTGATAGTAATCTCATTAAAGAATGGGGGACAATTTAACGTCAGTTTCATAAAAAAACCATATGAAAACTGAATAGAGGAGAGGAACTTTAAAGTACGAATCATTTGATCATTTTGTGTCAAACCAAATTCACGTGATCATCGCTGTTGTTTCAGTACCTAGGGTCTTAAGGGGTACGTTCTCACTGATTTTCTTTGCCTTTCAATTCCATTTTGCTAGTTTCAGTCCTAAAAATGGCACACCTATCAGATTGTTATCCTGATCTATTCTATATGTTAGTGTTTCTCTCAATTTTACATGTAGCCCAGTTTGTTTTGCTACGAATCCAAATTAATAAAAATATAAGTATTAAGACTCCTATAAATGTAACGAATGTAGCGCTCAAGAATGCTGCTCGATATGCAAAAACTTCTGTTGTACCTGACATTAAAAGAAAGTCGATGATTGGGCCAGCGATAACGGTTCCTGCTAAACCCCAGCTAAGAAAAAATGTTGCATTAAAAATGCCAAACAATCTCCCACGATCTTTCGCTTCAATCAATCCAGAAGCAAATGCATATGCTGATGCTGTGATGACTACCTGAGCGGATCCTCTTAGGAAACTCGCAATGAAAATAAAATATAAATCTGTTGATATAGCGAACAAAATTAGAGAAGTTATTCCCATTAACGCCCCCACTAAAATTGTGTTCCCATTTCCCAATCTATAACCTATTCCCCCTACAAGAAGACCTAGTAGAATTATCGCGAGTGATTGAGTATTCATTATGTAAGATAACAACTCACTAGACACTGCAAAACCAGGAGAGGGAAGAAACAAATACTGGGGTAAGATCGTAGCGATACTATTCCTACCAAAATTAATCAAAGTTATTGCTATGAGAAAACTTATGAATATGTGAGTAGAGGGGATAATAATATCTGTAGAAGACATTTTCCTTTCAGATTCAGGTTTAAATTCACGTTGAATCCCTCCTTCAGGTACAAATGCCATAGGGATAGCTGAAAGAAACATAACTAATGCTGCTACAATAAATAAGCTCCCTTCAAAAAAACCCCAACCCTCATACTGAAGATTCAATCCATCATAGAGTAAACCACCAATCCACACACCTAAAATCCGACCAAAGCCTCCTATGCTGGAAAGTCTCCCCTGAATAGTACTTCTCTCTTCATATGGAAATAAATCAGATATGAGAGCACTCCAACCATTATTAGACATTGACCAAAAGATTTCAACGATTGACAAGCCGATAATGATTATCCACCCAGCAATAAATAGCTGATCTACCATTCTATGAGTAAAGAAGACAACCAAAGTTCCAATCCCTGCAAGAAGCTCTCCCACGATAACAAAAGTACGACGTAATTGGAGTTTATCTGATAATACACCCCATAAGAAAGTTTGAGAACAAACATTAAGAATCATTGGAATAGTAGCAAACAGCGTTGTTTCAGTTACGCTCATTCCAAGGAAATACCGAAGATATATCGATAAATAGGTATAAAAAAGACCACGACGAAACATTGCCAATATTTGAAATGAAGATAACCCGAATTGAATTCGAATTGAGATAGCACTGGTCGAGTACAAATTTAGAAGCCTCTTGTAGTTTCAGAATCAAGTTGAATCAAAATATTACGAATTTGAATCCATACGTGACAGACTCTTAAGTCACACCTATTTTACTTCACTTTAGTTAATTTCGCCAAAAAAAACCCATTTGTGTCATGTTCTGCTGGTAAAAATCTCCCAGTGCCCTTTTGAGAAAATCCATTGATATTATAACTAGAGGGAATCCATGACGGAATTGCTTCATGTCTAACCTTATCAGATTCTATCTTTTGAATTTGATATTCTCCTTCTTCAGGATATAGACTACATGTGGAATAAACAAGAGTTCCTCCTATTTTTAGGAGGTCAAACGCGGACATCAATAATTGCTCTTGTAAACGGATAAATCTTTGTTGAAAGCGTTCATTTTGTCTCCATTTCAATTCAGGATTAGTAGTAAATGTTCCACTACCTGTACAAGGCGCATCTAGTAAGATTTTGTCAAATCTTTCTAGCTGTAGCGGGGGATTTAGCCCATCCCATTGTACTAGATGTACGTTTTTTAATTTTAAATCTGAAAGGAATCTAACCATCTCCTGAGTTCTAACTTTATGAAAATCCCCAGCAATTACCCTTGACTTCCCTCTCGATTGTTGAGAAATTAAACTTGTCTTCATACCAGGGGCTGCACATAAATCGCATATTAGATCATTAGATTTTGGACTAAGTGCAATTACAGGAGCAATAGATGCTCTATCCTGAAAAATTAATATTTTCTGCTGATAAAAGTCGCTTTTAATTACTTTATATTTATCCATTACTCTCGCTTTTAGTAAAAAAGGTACGTCACCATCACGTTGGAGAGTAACCCCGACTTTGTTAAATTCCCTCATAATTGTAGATGATAAATCTACTAGAGATTCTATATTATGTTGTCCAACATTAATTCTTAGATACATGATTCCTTTTCTTGCTCTATTATCCATGGCGACAATGTTATTCTTTATACGTGTATAATCTAGAACAGGTAGTAGCTTTCGAATTGTAAAAGAAGGAATCGCGTATCTAATACTGATTTGCTCAATTTTACTCTTGTTTTCCAATGCAATGTCTAAATTAAAACTAGCTAATTTCGAGTAAAAGTCCTTGAGATTTTCTTTTCCTAAACCATCATACTCATAATTTAATTCATTAAGTATAGCTGTAAAGGAAGCTTTTTCCCACATATATCTGTAGGTAATATATAAAAATAACTCCAATTTCCTTTTATGACGTTTTTTGTCATTTGATAAAGATCGTAAGGTTTTTATTGTGATATATTGAATTTTATTCCAGTATCGAATAATTTCCCGCAGGTAATGTTGATTTGTGGGAGTTAGAGTAGACTTTAATGTGTGAATTTCTGGATTGTTCGATTCATGTACCCATTTGCGAATTAATCCCAGAAGCTCCATATTTCAATTATCATACTATCTTATCATAATTCTTTTTATTTACAAGAATTATATACCAACTTACGTTGGAGCTCGGTTTTGATAATAGAAGTTGTTGGAACACAATTTCGAATTGAGATAGCACTAGTTGAGTACTAATTTAGAAGTCTCTTGTAGTTTCAGAATCAAGTTGAATCAAAATATTACGTATTTGAATCCATACTTGAGAAGGGGAAACATCACCATCAATTTGAAACCAATTTTTCTTTTGTGCGACTGATCGCATCTTATGTCTCATTTTTCTCAACCGTGTTAAATTTTCGAACATTTCTTGTTTTTCTCCGCGTTTTACGATTCTGTCTCTTGCAACTTCTGGGGTGACATCTAGAAAGAAAAAATATTGACTTATTGGGAGAAAACTTGAAAAAAAGTTATAACCAAAAAATACTAGAGATCTTGGAAGATAACACACACCAAACAGGTAACGAGAAAATATTATAGCCTCTTTCTCATTGTGTCGGTAGTATTTCACTAAACTCCTAATAACATCAATAGCATAAAAAAATGCGGCTTTTAGGTGACCTTTCTTTCCACCTTTTTCTAAAGCGTGTTTAGTAATAAGGCCAAACGGATTATCAATAGAAGGATGACTTCTAACACGAACTTTCCATCCTTTATTATGATAATATCGGGCGACCTGTCTCGCCTGGGTATCCTTCCCACAACCATCACCTCCGTCTATAACAATAAACAACGGATTGGCCTTTGATTCTTTGTTATTTCCCATTAAACGTCAATGAGATTATCATAATCACTAATTTTTGAATATTTCTTCATAATGATGATTCTTTCTGATTGAGATAATCTAATATTGAAATATAAAGAGGATAAATTACTCCAAAGATAGAACAGATGAAAATAGATAAGATTTCGCATAATATTTTGTTAAAACAATAAAAATTAGATAATCCTTCTCAATAACTGCTTCACAGATAAATCTCAACTTTGTTTTCTTGAATCAATCCCAAAACTATTTGAAGGGATCCCATAGATCTTCAACTAACAGATTTAGCTATCTAGTCTATCAATTAATAATCTGAGAATACTCCCAACACTAAGACATGAATAGGATCTTTCAGCAAATAATATTTATGAAGATAAATTATATTGAAAATAATCACAATTATTGAGGTAAATTAAGTGGTACGAAGAGGAAAAGGGAAAGTGAGACCAGGAACCGAAATCGTTAGGCGGACGCGTTACCCCAAAGGGGATGAAGTCATTGGTGTTGTCATTCGAAATTTAGGCGCAAGAAGAATGGAGGTTCTTTGCACTGATCAAGTGAAACGGACTGCGCGTATTCCAGGACGATTTAGACGGGGGTATAGAATTAGTGTGAATGATGTTGTATTAGTTGAACCATGGGCGGACTTAGGGGGTGACAAAGCAGACATTACTTATCGTTATAGAAGGAATGAAATTCGTCCCCTAGCTAAAAGATACTCTAAAGAACTTAAATCTTTGGAAGTAGAAATACCTAAGACTGAATATATGAACCCACAATCGTAATAATTATTCTTTAACTGCTTTCGTAAAATGTGGTTGGAGGGAAGAAATGAGCTACCCCAAAATTATTGCTCATCGAGGTTATCTGATTAATAGTGAACCAGAAAATTCTATCCCTGCTTTTCAGACTGCAATTCATCACGGGGCTGATGGTTTCGAGTTTGATGTTCATTTAACATCAGATAGGAGATTTGTTTGCTTTCACGACTACACTCTCGAAAAATTAGGCCGACCTGATCCGATAAAAAGCCTTTCCCTCAAAGAAATCACCTCGATAGAACTTATCGAAGGAATAACGATTCCTTCTCTTGAAGAAATCCTTGAAACGTTTGGTAATAAGGTCTATTTAAATTTGGAAATGAAATCACCAAAAAAAGGAGCTAAAGAATTAGTAGAAGTAATTAAACAATTTGATCTAAAGCCAGAGAAAATGATCGTCTCCTCATTTCACCATTCTCCCTTAAGAAACATAAAATCTTTTGATCTCACCATTCCAACAGGTCTTTTATGTCACTTTGCAAGGGGAGAATTAAAAATAGCTGAAAAATTGAATTGTAATGCTTTACATCCCTTTTATGGCATTATACCAAATGAGTGGGTCAAACTTTCTTTTTGGTTAACCACCAGGTTTCATAAATACTATGCTCATAAGAGCTTTAAAGCAGCTAAAAGATCAGGAATCTTATTCAATCCATATGATGTCAACGATGAGAGATCTATAAAGTCTACAATTCAGATGAAAGTTAATGCGATTATTACTGATGAAGTAGAACGAGCTCTTAATTTTCGGAATCAGTTATCTCTGTGATTTGTTACTAGATTGTTTTCCTATGAAGAAAATCGAATGTAGAACCAGTTTTTTAATGGGGGAGGTAGAATGATTATTGATATTAATTTTGAGGGTTGTTTTTTGACTTTGCTAATCACAGGTGGAACGGGGTTAGTAGGGCAAATATTGGTTCACCTTTTGGTGGAAGAAACAACTTATGCTAAAGATCCTAGTAAAATTAGAGTATTATCTAGGAAAAGAAATGGAAATCCTCACAGACAGAGTTTCTTAAGATGGTGTGAGAAAAAAGGGATCGATATGGTGTCTGGTGATCTGAGAAAAGATAAAGATGTAATGAGATTTACTAGAGTGCCTGATCCTCAATCATCAGTATTAATTCACTCAGGAGCGATATTTAATCTGTGGCAACCATATGAACTCTTGTATGACGTGAATGTGAATGGAACTAAAAGAATATTAGAGGCATTTCATCGAAATAGAATAAAAAAATTAATTCATCTTTCATCTATTGCTGTTTATGGTGCTTTGATTGTAACAAAAGGGACTGGGATAACCGAGGACCAATCCCTTGATTTAATGATGGAAAAAAGTTATGAACTCACAAAAGCTCTCGGAGAACAACTTGTCCAAGATTATCAGCAAAATCATCCAGAGAAAAAGGTAACGATCTTACGTCCTTCTGGAATTGTTGGAGGTAGTGGAACAACGTTAGATGTTTTTTCTAGAATGTTTTTTGGTCGAATTGTATCCCTTCCGCGCGGAGGACAAGATAAGATTAGTTTAGTAGATGTTGAAGATGTCGCACGAGCGATTTATTTTTTCTCAGATTTTAATAAGGGAAATGGTGAAACATTTAACCTAGTAAGTTTCATACCAACCCTAGGTGAGGTTGTAGAAGAATTAGGGTGGGCTCTGAAGAGGCCTAAGGTTTCAGTTATCCCCATACCACTATTTATGTTCAAACCACTCCATCATCTTGCAAGAAGTATTCGAAAAATTAAGCCAGCGAAAGAAAAATCAATGCTGCTCCCGATTCTGTTTAATAAACTTGGGAAAGATATCTGGATTGATAACAAAAAGTCAAAATCAAGAGGTTTTCATACACAAGTCAATCTTCATGAATCAATGGAAAAATTTGGAACTTTTCTTACCGAAAATCCGTGGTATGTTCATCAGAAGTTCGGTTTTGCTTTATGAGAGAGAATTAATGACCCTAGAATCAGTGTTATGAAATCAGTGGTGAAACTTTTTTATACTTCTTCATTAATTAATTTATTTAGAAATGATTCACCTAGGATGTGCAGGCTGGAGCTATCAACATTGGAAGGGTACTTTTTATCCACGGAACGTTGAGAATGAGCTTGCGTTTTATAGCAATTATTCACTTCTAAATGAAATTAATACAACTTTCTATAGGATTCCTTCAGAAACAATGATTAGCAGATGGTATCACCTAACACCTGATGATTTTATCTTCAGTGCTAAACTCATTAGAGAAGTTACTCATGTTTCACGTCCTACCATCAAACCAGATAAGATTTCCATGTTCTTTAAACGAATGCAGGGACTTAAAGAGAAGTTACAATCAGTTTTAATCCAATTTCCTCCTCGCTTTCGTAAAACTAAAGAAACTTTCCCTTTTTTGATTCAAATCCTTGAAAAGTGCTCTAATCTTTTTTCAGGGCAAATAGTACTGGAAATTAGGAATGAGTCTTGGTTCACTGACGAAGTGAAAGCTCTATTAGACGATATGTCTATTGCATTAGCGGAAACTACTACACTCAGTGTTCCAGAAGAATTTCAAAATAGGAGTGTTCCATTATACTATATTCGGCTGTTGGGAGACCGTAAGGTTATTCCTGACGAAAAACTTGGAAAATTATTCTTAGAGAAAAATGAAGAGAGAAAACAATGGGCGCTGAAGCTTGTTGAGTTGAGTAAAAGGTATGACACAATATTTGTGCTTATCAACAACAGATTTTCTGGTTATGCAATTAATGATGCTATTTCTTTGCGAAAAATTCTAACCAGGGAGAATATCTCAACCCAAGGTTTTGAAAAGGATGATAAGTATATCAAAAGGCAAATGAGTCTAAGAGAATTCTTGTAATATCGAGAAAACCATCCGTATAGACTATGTATGTAAATTTTTTGACCCTGATTTTATCATAAATTAGTATCACTCTATTAAATCTCGAATTATTTTTGTCTCCTACCCCATTCTTGTAGACGAAGTTGTTTTACTTAAATTTCTTCTTCTCTTCTAAAATCTTAACCGTTTAGTATTTAGAGCACAGTGCGTATCACACGAATTTTTAAATGTCCATACCTTTACATTCCATACCGGAGCTTGTATTGATGAAATCAAAGAGTACTCTCCAATATCAGACTCACTGTCTTCACCAACTAGTACGTAGCTCGCTCCCAGAAGAGAAGTCTAGGGAAATTTATCGCTGTCTTCGATGTGGTTGTGCTTTCAAGATTCAAAAAATCGCATAAAGCCATTCAAGACCCGTTGGGGAGTTTGAGGTCAGATTTTTGGAATAGTCTAGTTTACGTAACGTCTACTAGGGATTCGATTTTTGTGATTGAACTCTGTAAATTTTCTATCCCAGCGATAGTAAGTGTGATGGCATTTTGAGGACAAGTAGTAACACATCGCCCACATCCTCTACATGAATCACTAATTACGGCTCGTTTTTCTATAACTTCAATTGCATGGACAAAACACACCTCAACACATTTTCCGCATCCTATACATCCATCCCCAACTGTTACAGTCACACCTGACATTTTTGTAACCTTTCCTGCAATTTTCTTTGATACATGAGGTAGTATTCGCCATAAACAACAACAAGGACAACAATTACAAATAGTAAGTAGCTTGTTTCCAGGACCAATTTTAAGCCAAAAAGTATCAAGCTTATTTCTACCAACTAAATGTACCAATCCCGCCTCACGACACTTCTGTACATGGAGTAAGGCATCTTCTTTAGTCACTTGCTTTCCTAATTTCGGATCTATCTGTATTGCTGCCTCACCAAGAAATAAGCAGCCAAGATCTATTGGATAGTCCTTACAGGAAGAAGCTGAACGGCAGATACACCAATCCATAATCCAGTGATAAGCTGCTTTTTCAATGAAATGCTCAATTACCTGTGAAGGAACAATTGTTTCACCATGATCTACTTCTTCATCGATCTTAATAATACTTACTTCATCTTTCGGTATGTATATGATTTCATCTTCATGAAACAGCATATAATCTATTATTCTACCGAGAAGAGGGACTCTTGTAAATCTTGCAAAAACGGATCTCAGAGGAAATCCTTTTTTTAATAGCCAGACGAATAATCTTGATCGAGGCATTTGATAGATCAGTCCAGAAAATCAATTTAACTCATGGTCTTAAGTATCTCTTCCAAAGCTCCAATTAACGATTTTTTCATTATTATATAGGAATTTGGCTTCCACAATATCATTTGTATTAAGTAATTTAGGGGTAAATATCTTATCCCCGTCCCACATTTTCTCATAAGGAATTTTATTGATTGGAACCCAGGAGAGTTTTCCCTCTGGATTCTCGAACTCGATTTTCCTAGCTACTTGAACACAATAAAGGAATACTAGCCAATTAAATGCAGGTAAATCTTCATTGATCTTATCTCGATTAACTTCATCGAAGTAAATATATCCTCTAAACTCAACGTCTTCAGGTTTTAAGATGTATCCTGTTTCCTCTTTTAATTCTCGAATTATACACTCAATGGGAGTTTCTCCTGGTTCAAGGCGACCCCCAATACCTATAAATTTTCCCTGATGGAAGTCATTTTCTTTTTTATTCCTGTAAAGCAAGAGAACTTCATCATTGCAAGTAATATAGGCTAATGTAGCTAATTTGTGTTTGACCATCTTTTTAATCCCTAAATTCATCCACTACTCAGCAATTTGTGCCAGACATTTCACGGATCATTGTTATATAGGAGCTTTCTATCTTTTTCTCTTAGGATATAATTTTTTATTTTTTCATAGTTTTTATTAAAAACAAGAAATCTCTGATCGTCCTTCTCTTATAGTATGGAATTTAGCAAAAATCATGATTATAGACATAGGTGACTAAATGACAAAATCTATTCATCCCCCTGATGATGTCGAATTCAGAATTCGTGCTGGGAAGATAGAAGACGCGGATAGACTTAACGAGATTGAGAAGGCATGTTTTCCAAGCGAACTTCGTTATGGACCTTCTGTTTTGGCAGTTCTCCTTTCAATGACACCTATTTACACTGTTTTAACTGTTCATATTGCTGAAAAATCAGAGATCATTGCTTTTGCTATCGGGGAACAGGATGATAATGATGAGTCCTTGGGAAGAATCATTTCGATTCAGGTAGACCCATCATTCTGGAGAAAAAGTATCGGAAAAAGGCTGTTATTGGAGCTTGAGACTAAGCTTCATGAAGAATATGGAATTCGAGGCTTCGAACTTCAAGTTCATTTCAAAAATGAGAAAGCAATTAGATTTTATCAAAAAAATGGCTATAAAAATGCGAGATTGTTACGTAATTACTATGAACGAAAAGAACACGCCTACCTGATGGAAAAAAAACTCTTTCTCAATGACAACCTTTAAGGAACATCAGCTGATCTCTTTTAAAGTAGATATAATCTTTGGCATGATGGCTCCCGCCATACCACGAATGACAATGTTAGCATACGTATCCATCGGAGTAAATTCTTTATCGACAATTAATAACCGCTTACCAGCCTGAACAGCGAGAGATGGTAGAGCAGCTGCGGGGTACACTGTCAAACTACTACCTATAATAATTAAAAGATCAGCAGCAACCACCTCTTCCCGTGCTTGCTCCATAACATCATAAGGCATCTGTTCTCCGAACAAAATAGTGTTTGTTTTAATTAACCCATCACACTGGGGACAACGGGGAGGTAATTGGCCTTGATCAAGAAAAGTCTCAACCTCGGTGTAATGAAATCCCTTACTGCAATTTAAACAACGAGAAGTTTGGGTAGTTCCATGAATTTCGAGTACTCTAGTGTTTCCAGCCCTGGAATGAAGAAAATCAACATTTTGAGTTATCACTGCTTTAAGTTTACCGTACTCTAGTTCAAGCTCTGCAAGAGCAATATGAGCTGGATTAGGTTGAGCATCTATTACCATATCTCTCAATTCTTTATGCATAATCCAGTACTTCTCAGGATGAGTTAGAAAAGTTGAGTAAGTAGCATACTCGTTTGGATCATATTTTTCCCAAAGTCCTCCTGGGCTGCGAAAATCGGGAATTCCTGATTCAACACTTATTCCAGCACCAGTAAATGCCACAATATAATTTGATTTCTTAATTAATTTCGCAGCTTGCTCTATCTTTTCTTTTTCACTCAAATCTAAACCTCAAGGTATATATGTGTAAATGGCTAAGTCCACTCGTTCATTTACTTTCCCACTAATGGTGATATAATCCACTCGCGGAAGTTGATCACAATTTAATGTAAAATTTACCCTTCCGATGTTTCTCTGTTTAAATCGTTGTTTTTCATACAAAGTTAATGCTAGTTCTGCCTCTTTACATTGGTTTAATGAGACACTATTGCAAAAGATAATGACTGGAACTTTTGGGATATATGGACCCTCTTGTTTTGGAATTTGAATCCATCCCCTTTGAGGATATTTTTGGGTTATTCGTCCTTTATAATAGATTTTTAATCCTAATAGTGAATTATTTAAATTAGAAATAGTTAATAATCGGATTTTAAAGGCTGCAATATTCGGAATAAGAAAATTTCTGAGAGTACCGAAGATAACTTTATGTTTATGGACACGTAAATGGGTTTGTCCAACAGTAATATTAATAGCATCAGAAAGAGGGATAAATTGGGCATCATCTCGACTTTTGGACCACAATCCACCTAGATTGACTTGGGTGAGATAATAGAGTTCTTTCTCTGTTATTGTTGAATTGATATCTTCTAAATAGTCAAGTGTTTTACGGAGTTGGATTTTATTTACTCTTATTTGAGATTCTTTGAGATACCTTAAATATTGAGCACTATCATGAGGTACTCCACACATAGCTAGAATTCGAATATGACTATCGGCTCCAGCTGTGAATTTGGTGAAATACCGTGCAGTTATCCCCCCAGTAGAATAAGCAATTAATGAGATCCTATGTGCATTTGTGATTTGTTCTATTTCATCAATTATTTGAGCAAGTCGTCCACTAGCTACGTGTATTTCTAGCTGCTCATTATCTATAGCGAATAATTTACGAAAACCAAAATACCATAATTCTCGAGCTAACCAATTAAATATTGTGTGAGAAGATCCTGAGCCATGAATCATGAGAATAGGCTCATAGAACCTTGCTTCCCCTGTAGGAATAAATTCCCCTGTTTCATCGTCCGAGAGATAAGAGAAACGAAATAATTTGAGATGTTTGCAATGATCCATTAGGATCCAAAAATGATCAAGTTCTTTCAAGCGTTCAGTTTCAGGAGTTATATCCTTAAATCGTGGAGGAGGAAATTTTTGAGCCATAATTGCCACATTTTAATTCATTTCAACAGAAGCGGCGAATTCCTCAAATGATTGAGAGAGAGAGAAGTCTTGATTTAAATCTTATGTCTAGCGAGTTTTTTCATACCATTGAGAAAATGCTTATAATAGATCGATAATTGTGAACATGTATATAACTTTAGATAAGAGGAAAAAATTAATATGGCATTCTGTCCCTTTTGTGGTGCTGAAGTCGAACCAGATAGTCTGTACTGCTTGAATTGTGGAAAAAAAATACCAGAAAAACGACCTCCAACAGGAGTAGCTGCTTGGGAAACTACTCCTAAACAACCTACCTATACTCCTCGTCCAGCTCAGCCAGTGACTTATAAACCGTTATATCAACCGAAGCCCTATCATCCTAGCATGAAAGCGCCTATGGGCGAAAGATGTATTGCTTATCTAGCTGATTCTGTTGTTTCAGCTGTTATTACTTCATTCTCGCTCCTTGGATGTGTATACACTGCCATTAAAGACGGAGTAAGAGACGGACAAGGACTGGGAAAAGGTTTAATGAATATGAGGGTCGTTGACTTCCAAACAGGCATGCCAGCTACAATTGGTCAATCTTTCATTCGTAACTGTTGCCCTGGCTGCCTTGATAACTGTTGTTGCTTCTTAGTTGCATTGATCGATCAAGATGGGCGGCGTATTGGCGATCATGCTGCAGGAACAGTTGTTATTCTTGACCAGTAAGAGTCATACTTCCACCTCACTTATATAATCCCTCAATCCTCAGTATTGAGAGATACACCTCTGGTTAACGTAATCTGACATAAATTTTTATTCTTTATCGAGATGATTTTCAAATCAGATTCAAATTACAAATTATTCTTAATTCTAAACATTTTTGGGGATAGGATTATCAATCTGTTATGATATTAATATCCTACTGATACCATTCATACTAAAATTCTAAGTAGATACATTACAACTATTTTCTAGAGTAACCGAGGACAAACCTAATAATGATTCAGATTTACAGGGTGAAAGTAAGGTGAAATAGTTATGACAATTGAAACTGATATCACAAAAATGTTGGGAATTAAACATCCTATTATCGCAGCACCTATGGGCCCCTTCTATACCACTGATTTGACGATAGCTGTATCTGAAGCAGGGGGTTTAGGTGTACTCTCACATACTGGCTTGTCGGATCTAGATCCCGTTGATGAAATGAAGAAAAATATGCAAAAAGTCGTAGAACACACCGATAAGCCCTTTGGCTTCAATATTCGAACCTCCCGGATGGAACCAAATGCAGAAATGCTCTGCTGGGAAATCCCAAAATTCATTATGGAGAATCAAAAGATAAGAGATCAATGTATATATGCTGTAACAAGCGCTGGGTCAGCCAAAACTCTCCCGAACGCGCCACCATTTCAAAAACTGAAAGAGAATTCAGAGATTAAACATTTCCATGTTGCTCCTGCTTTGTGGTTAGCTGAAAAATGTATTTCTGCTGGGGTTGACGGCTTAGTAGTCACTGGTGGTGAAGGAGGTGGACACCAGTCGTATGAAGGGGTTAGTACTCTAGTACTTCTTCAACAGGTGTATCAAAAATTTCCTGAGGTACCCGTAGTGGCCTGTGGAGGATTTGCCACGGGAGAAGGACTGGCTGCTGCATTATCACTAGGAGCAGGAGCCGTTGCTATGGGTTCAAGATTCATTGCGACAAGAGAGAGTGAATTTCATGATACATACAAAGAAGTTGTACCACCTGCGAAAGCTCAAGATACTATAATGGCAACAGGAGTTTTTGGTCCAATCAGGCTTTGGCCAAACGAATATGCATTAGAGCATAAGCCAATTACTAGCAAAGAAGAGAAAATGGCTCAGGAGGCTGCTTTTGATGTTGACGAAATAGCTAAGACCATTAGAGCTTACGAATTAGCTTATGAGGGTAACATTAACGACGGAGCTGTTCTCCTTGGACAGAGTATAGGTCTGATTGATAGTATTGAAAGCGTTTCTGATATTATAGAAGGAATAATGAAAGATGCTGAGGCTGCTGTAAAGAATGCAGCCAGTCTAATAAAATAGGCATAATTCCCTTCCTTTTTTTTTATTTTTTAAGGGGAGAGATTAAAATAATTGTTGTGGATTTCGATATTCGATGAGAATATCCTCAAAAGAAGAGATCATCATCCAGAAGGAAAATAAGCTAAGAGCTTGGTTTACCCAAGGTCTTCCAGAAAATGATCGTGTAATTGATGGATTTGATATTGGATGGGGAGGTACCGCTCGGTGGAGTACTTTACATTTATCTCGATACTTAGATCCTCAAGACAACCATACTATTTTGGACATAGCTTGTGGGTATGGAACGTTTTTAGTCGAATTAGGTTGGCGTTTTCCTCAAGCTGAACTGATTGGGTTGAACCTCGATTTTGACCCTCCACACAATCTTATTATGTCCCTATTATCTCAGAGTGATGTTAAGGCTCAGCTTATCTCAGCTGACGCATTAAACGTACCATTCTCGGCGAATTTCGATTGTGTAACATGTTTCCTCGGATTACAAGACATTGCTATCACTCGGGGGCATGAGAACCTTGTAAAGGTAATTTCAGTACTCCTTCAGCTAGTAACACCACAAGGATTTTTAGCACTTCTAGATAACTTTTCACAAGAGGTTTTTGAAAATATTCTCGCTCAACAGAGACAGAAATGCGATTTAGTTTTACATAGGTCCTTCAAACCCAACTGTAAGTGGTCACGAGAAATCGGCATCAGAGCAGTTGAAATGTACGCTCAAGGTTATCTACAGCAGGAAATGGACAGCGAGAATCCACCAGAAGACACTGATATAGCCTTAATCGAAATTAAAAAGAAAATGTTTAAGGAACTTGAAAATCAGTTGGAAACTCGGGGTTACTACAATCCTTGGGGGACTATACATCTTTTTTTACTCCAACGATTATAATTTCTTGTGTTTACTTGATTCGGAAAGTGAAAATATATCAATGTGAAATTATATCCCCCATTGAATAAAATGTCAACAGTCGACGAACGTATTGATGAATTTACTCGTCAAGGAAGGTTTCACGATCTAGTGAAGATGTTGAAAGAAGAAATCCCTAAAGTTGACTCACAGGAAGAGAAACTTCGTTTAGAATACCAGCTGGCAGAAGCTTATTATTCTATTCGGGAATTTGAAAAGGCTAAACAATTAGTTGAAAGAATACTTCCTATGTTTCAAGAGCATAGCAACCACACTATGGTGGGGAATACTGAAAACCTCTTAGGTAAAATCTATCGGATACATCAACGCTATCAAGACGCATTAGTTCATTACAAAAATGCCGAAAAAACATTTAAAATTGTAAAAAATAACGAAGGCCTATCAAAAATTTATCACAACATTGGAAATGTGTATATATTCCTTGAGCGTTTCAAAGAGGCTAAAAAGTTTCACTTCAAAGCCCTTCAAACCGCCAAACAAGAAGAGAAACTTGATGCAATAGCTAGTTCATTTTTAAATATTGGTAGTATGTTTTATCAGAATGGAGAGGTTGATGAAGCTTTGTTTCACTTTGAAAAAGCACGAGAATTATTTGAAGAAATTCAGGATATTCCGAGCCTTGCCGCTACATATCACAATCTTGGGGAAATCTATTTACTTCGTCAAGACTATAAGTCGGCTATAAAGAATAGTACTAAGGCAGAATCTTTTTATGATGAACAAAAAAATAATATTGGCCAAAGATTGGCGTTGATAACGCTAGCTCGTTCCTTAAAAGCTACTGAATCGCTAGACAAAGCAATTACCATCTATAATCAAATCATTAAGCTAAATCCTTCAGAAGATATCTTTCTTGAGCTCGGTGAGTGTTATTTAAAGCAGAAACAAGTGGAAGACGCAAAATTAATTTTTGAAAAAATAACTGAGTTACCAACTTCGTCCTTACATGGTAAGGGATATTCTTTAGATTATTTGGC
>JAEOSR010000029.1 GCA_016840285.1 Candidatus Hodarchaeota archaeon
AAGATTTCTAAGCGTATTATAATGATCAATACGAGTAGAAATTATTTTATTATCTGTTTTGGTACAGTTATGCACGAATCCACGTTTAGTTTCAGAACACTCTGATTCTTTGACTGCTCTTTTACAGGAGGGACAGAATCCAATCAGGGTACTTATCTTTCTCACCTATCGGTACAACTAGAAATTCTTGTCTTGCTAAGTTATATTAGATTTTTGGTAATGAAAGATTTTCTTGAAAGTTTCCACAATTTTTCAGACAAATGAGCCCTGGTGCGATTAGTGGCAGAAGAAAGAAAAAAAAGAAAAGGGCAGCGTAACATGTTTGTCAAAACCTCCATGTGTACTCTGATGTTCTATCAACTTAATATATGATGTATTAAATTTACCAAAAAAAGTATTTTTACCAAATGGTAAATTTTATATTTATGGTAAATTTATTTAGGATTAGACTAAAGAAAGATTCCTGAGTTATCCAAGCATATGATTGAGTGGTAAAGAAGCCATGAGCGAAGTAGCACTAATTCAATACATTAAAGACAATATAGAAGGGTTGCTTCCCTCACTTGATATTATTAATATTGATCATCAAGTCAAAGTAGAGAACAAAGTTGTGGATCTCCTAATACAGACTAAAGATAATGATATTTGTCTGATTGAAGCAAAAATATCTAGTGAACCCTCTAAGATATATCAGGCAATCTCCCAGCTTAAGTCCTATCAAACATCCAAAGATGAGTGTTTGATAGTTGCTACACCGAAAATGTCAGAAAAGGGCAAATTCCTATGCCAACAAGCTGGTGTGGGATATTTAGATTTACAAGGGAACGTGTATATTAAATATAAGAATATTCTTATTGACCGGGTCGGAGAACGGGAGATTCCCCTCCAATTTAGACGTAAAAAGCGACGGGTAAAACAACCATTTTCCGAAACCTCATTTCGTGTTCTTCTTTACCTGTTAATCAATCGAGAAAGATATATAACTCAACAAGAATTGTCTGAGATGTTAGATATCTCGAAAGGATATGTAAATCGGGTTCTAAAGACCTTTGAGGATGGAATAAAACTAGATGGAGAGACAATAATCTTTCAAGTTGACTTTACAGATACCGTTTTAATAAACATCCCTAATTTTTATGTCATTGGAGAAACAACTACTAGACAATCTTCCCCAGAACTCCTTCAACCCTCCCCCAGGAAAAAACCTATTAAATATTACCAAATAACAAACCCTGGGAAGGTTCTTGAAATTATCTCAAAAAAATATGAGTTTAATGATAATAAGATACTTAGTCTTTATAGTTTTGAAAAAAACCCCACCTCATTAATCCAAAAAATCGTCCAAGTAAGTAAACAGACAAACCTTCCCTATGCTTTAACTCAACATGCTGGAGCATCTCAAGTTGCTCCTTATGTAAGATATAATGATGTCTATCTTTATGTCAGAGAACAAGATATTCAAAATTGGAAAAAAACCTTGAATTTAAAAGAGACAGAACTAGGAGGCAATGTTAATCTCGTTATTCCCCAATATAAGTGGTATTTTAACGAAACACAAGCAGTTGATGGAATCACTGTCGTTAATGATGTGTTGCTGTATCTCGATTTGATCAATTATCCTAAAAGAGGGAAAGAACAAGCGGAATTCTTGAGGGACCAAAGATTGAGGTTTTAACTATGAAGAAAAATGTCAACAATTACAATAATGAAATCACGAGATTATCCCTCTCTTTATTACTCGAGCTAATGGTTTTATTAAAAGGCTATTCTAATGACATAGTATTAGTTGGGGGATGGGTACCATATTTTCTTTTAAAAAAACATAGTTCCAATCCTTCATTCCAACATGTGGGGTCTGTGGATATAGACCTCGTTTTGGATCCAGAGCTTATTACTCAAGGACGATATGATTCTATTGTAGTGATCCTCATCGAGAATGGTTATTCTCCAAGACAAGATCGGTTAGGAAATATCATCGAATTTAGCTTTCAAAAAGCCATTCAAGATAGAACTATTCATGTTGATTTTTTGAGTACTATCTATCCAGACAGACCTAAAAGAAGACATAGAACTGTTCAACCAGATCTACAAGCTAGAACCTTAAAAGGAGCAAGAATTGTATTAAAACACTTTTACCTTGAGAAAATTGAAGGAACATTGCCCAATAAGGCTGAAGTGGAGGTTAAGTGCAAAATCGCTAATCTTGTAGGAAGTCTTGTGACAAAAGCTATTGCCCTCGGGGGCCGATCAGTGTCAAAAGACTATTATGACATCTATTCTCTGATTTCTTATTATAAAAACGGAATATCAAGTTGTGCTGAAGAAGTAAACCCCTATCTGCACGATAAGGATATTAAAGAGGCAATAGCTGAAATTAAAAAGAACTTCACCAAAGAAACGTCGTTAGGCCCTACCCTAGTTGGGAGTTTTATGTATCCAAATAACCCAGACGCACAACTACGAGTGATGACAGATTCTTACATGCGAGTAAATGATTTTTTAAATAAACTAAGACTAAAAAGGGAGAACACGGAATAACAATATAAGATACCTCGTTTTTTCCGAGGAGTCTAGGTATAGTCCTTTTATTCCACTCTCTGCTCCTTCTACCGTCATTTGGGCGGAAAAAGGTCTTACACCACTCATTTGTACAATTTTCATCCAGAATCCTGGATTCGAAGGGGAAAATTAAAGCATTTTCTTTCCTCTCTCAAAAACCGAATATACTGATAGCTGAATTATTTTCAATTTTCTTAGAATAAATTTTTTTGCTCTCTAATTGAAGCAAACGACTCCTCAAGCTACCTAATGATAGATTTTTTGAAAAATCTTAATTTCAATTTTTGACAAAAATAACCCTGGTGCGTTTAGTGCAGCCTACATTTCTTTGATCTCTTGCTCCAACCATGACCAAAAATCTGGGGATAAAGACATAGACTCCTCCAGAACATCAAAAGGAGCATCTTTCCACTGACTCCTAAACAAGCCATACACACTAAGAGAGGGAAACTCTTTCCCCAAATCCTGAAAAGCCCAGATGAAAGCACGCAGAACCCACCAGTATTCAGAAGCCTCTAAAGCATTACTAAGCTTAAGACAAAAAGCGTACAGACAGCAAACGGAATGCTCGCTACTTGAAGCTCGCGACTCCTTAAGCCAACTGACGATAGGAACATCTCACTTTCCACACTCTTTGACAAAAATTTGCCCTGGTGCGATTAGTGGCAGCACTGAACATGTTTGTTAAACTTTACTAAACATTAGAAGAAGGCGTAAAATCACATTTTCGAGAAAAGAATAACTGATAGAATCTTAATATATCACGAGACCCAGAAATAGAGGGGAAGCACGATAGAAATTAAATAATATTCCTGACCCATTAACCTCAACAATCAGGATTATTAAAACTAATGGAAAGACATGATTTGACATCAGAGAAAAGGCAGTTAATCAGGCTTATTGCAGCCATATGGATGGGGATAGGCATCCTCGTAATACTTGGAGGGGGATTCGTGTATTTACAGCAGAGACCTTATTCTGGGGATTTTAATATTGGAGTAATCGTGGTAATTAGTGGGATAATTCTATTGGGGATAGGATATGGATTTTGGAAACTTAACTTTCTTTCTTGGTTAATTACCGTTGTTCTTTGCGGACTAATCACATTAGGATACTTACTTAGTTCTCAAGTAATACTTTCATTTCTCCAAACTGGGTCATGGGAGTGGGTTCTCCCTCCAATCGTGGTAGTAATTCTTTTAATCGGCTCCATTAGTGTCAGAAAATCATTTACTGAAAAATAAAGAAGTTTTACTTTAGGAACTATTTCCTATGTATCGGGGGAGGATCAGGAATGGCAAGAGAGACTCTTCTAGTTGTAATGGGTTACGCGAGTTAAGAGAGAAATTTCTAACTATCTGATAGTGCTGCTGAATTTCCACAGTTTTACGAAAAATCTACCTTTGTACGATAAGTGATACTAGAATTTGATATTATAGACGAGTAACCCACACGAATCTAATTCCATACGTAATTATTTTTATCATCCCCCAATTTCCCATAATTTCTGAAAAAATTAGCCCTTGTGCGATACTTTAGCCAATTAATCCTCTAAATAGGAAACCAATTTTTGTTTGGAGGACTCTACGAATTTTTCGAGAGTTATAGCTTTCCTCAGACTTCGTGAGTTCAGCTAGTTCTTGAGCAGAAAAGTGATAAAAAGAAAGAACCCCATTGTGGAAAAACAATTTTTTCCATTATGGGATTTGTGAAACAGCATCAGTGTAAGGTTTTGTCATATATTGTTCAAGTTCAGGGAGTTTTGTCATTAACCATGAGTAAACTATTGCAATAAGTCCTAACACTATACAGCTAAAGAATATCAAACGAATATCAAGAAATTCGGCAATAATTCCAGAGAGAAGTGAAGAAACTGGAATTGTGAACCAAATTATAGTTCTTCTAACTGCAGTAAATTGACCCAAATTTTCAGGAGGGATTACCGAATGATAGAGTGTGAGAATCGTTGTGTTCAGTATAACAAGAGTTAATCCAACAATAGAAAATCCTATTCCTATAATATAAAAATACTCAGTATTGGGAGGGATAATTGTTATAATCAACATTCCGATGAATATTCCGACCATAGCTAAAATTGTGCCTAATATTTTCCTCTTGAATCCCTTCCATACCATCATAAGGATGGATCCAGAAATATATCCTATTTGGAGAAGAACCATCATGAAAGCTATCTCGTCTTTTCCTTTAGCATGCGTTTGAATGATAAACATAGGAAGAAGTACTAATAAGGGATTGAAAAAGAAATTTAACACTGAAAACAGTAGAATCAATGGTAAAAGACCAGGTTTTTTTAAAATAAATGAAATTCCTTCTGAAAATTCGACTTTAAAGGATAATTTCTCCTTTTTTTCCTTTTTCTTCTTTGGTGAAGGAATTTCAATGAATAAGACTGGGATTATCGCCAATATAAATGTGAGTGGATCGAGTAAAAGAATTAAACGTATTTCCCAATAATTTAGCAGAAAAACTGCTAATACTGGCCCGATTATTCCACTAGCTCCATCTGAAAACTGTCTTAAGCCATTGATCCGACTTAATTTATCTTTTGGTACCATTAAAGGGACTATGGCTTCTGTTGCTGGCATGTGAAAGGCCTGTAAAAATGCTCGAGCTGCAAGAATTAGTAAAATATGTGTGATTGTAACTATTTCAGCCCAAAATAAATACACTAGAAGTAAAGTTACAAGTGCTTGAAGAAAATCCACTATTATTATGATGGCCTTGCGATTATATCGATCTACAAGGACACCTGTGAAAAGAGTGGCGATGACCATTGGGGCAAAGCCTACGAATGATGCTAAACCAAGATAAAAAGTGCTTTGATACTCGAGAGTAATCCAAAGGATGATAACAAATTGAACTATAATCGAACCAAGCTGAGATTGCACCTGACCTACCAAAAATAACAAATAACTCTTAACATGATTCATTTTTTATCCTCCTTGTGTATTCTCTTCCTCCCAGTTCCACATATCGATACAGGTCGCATCTCGAATTAATTTCCCTCTAATTATGGCTTTTTAGCTTTGATTATCATTGAAAAAGGAATTATTCTAATTACACGTACAAATTTGTTGACGTACTCCTCATACGTATCATTCACTGCAGAGATGAAAGGGATTTTTAAGATCGCTTCTTCATCCATATTAGCAAGATCATAGGCTTGAGGTTCCTCTACTCGTACTATATGCAATCCTGCTTCAATACATCCATTGATAATCTCAGTAATTGACCAATTGCCTTGATTAAACGTAGCTCTGGTTCCGTCAAAACATGTCCAATCCCACACATCACGAATTCTATCAAAATAGTTTTTTACTTTTTTTAAATCCCCATCTTCCAATACTGGTCCAACAGTTAACCAAATTGGATGCACAAAGCAAAATACTAAGAATCCTTCAGGTTTTAGTACACGTTCAGTTTCCTCAAATACTGTCTTTAAATCGTCTACATAACCAATAGCATGAGAAGAAATTACTATGTCGAAACTTTTATTTTTAAATTGTCCTAAGTCTTCCATTCTTCCCTGTACAAACCTAACTTTTACATCCTCTCTTTTTGCTAGGCTATTCGCATGTTCCAACTGAACATCCGAAATATCTAATCCGATTACTTCCGCCCCCCATTTGGTTAATACAATTGAGTTTTGACCACCCCCGCAACCAAGTTCTAATATTTTTTTACCCTTTACGTCACTAAGCAACTCTAAATCTCTTTCACCAGGAGCGACAGGGCCATAATGAACATCCTCTAGGGAAATTCGTTTTTCACCTTGATACGATCTTGAAATAGCGTTCCAACTTTCTCGATTTTGAGTATTATTCATTAAGAACACCTCAGTTATTGTAATACAAAAAGAGCTAATGCTCTATCGTTATTGGTTTTAAAACATTTCAATCAGAAAAACATTTTCGAAAGCGTTCATTTAGATCCGGGATGTTTAGAAAGAAATAATAATCGTAAAGCATCTCGATTATCGTGAGCCAATCATTCAAAGAATAATAATGCAGTACCTCATATGCCTTTCGATTCTCTTGAAGTTTTAGCTTTTGGATTAATTCTCTATCTCCATGATGTGACATAAAAGCACGGAATTCATGAAAACATCTTCTGTTGATCTTAGGAAGATCGGGGTGGAGGAATTCTATGATTTTGACCAATGAATCAAGCAACCATTGACGTTGGTCAGTTTCCCAATCTGGATCGAATTCACCTATGTACATTATATTCCGACTTATTGGTCCGTAGAGCTTTTGAGTTGTTTTTTTTCCTTGAATGACACGGTATCCCATTTCGATAACAAGGTTGGCATCTTTAAGGGTTTTAACATAACGATATATGGTCTTCTCTGTTTTTGGTAATGATGCTGCTTTATTGTACCTCTCTGTAAGTTCCTTGATTGTCATTGGTCCATCTTGTAAAACATGAAAAAGTGGAAAGTAAGATGATTTCTCTAGATAACGACGTCTGGGGTCATTTGTTGGTAATCCATACCAGAATTCTGGAAATTGCTTAATGACGTCTCGAAATTTCCCCATTTCCTCTTTCTGTTTTTTACTATCAATGGAAGGATGGTATTCAGTATCACTCGTTTTAGATTCGCTAAAGCACTTTGAAAATTTTTCTTGGGCTCGTGGATCCTTTAGAAGAAACGACTCCCATCCTAGAAATGCAATAATATCATTGAAACTATATGGTGTCCAGATAGACAATATCTCTAGGATCTCTGTATTTCCTGAACTAATCAACCGCTGTTTATCTTCTTCGATACTTTGTATTAACCGTTTATGCCACTGGTTTAGAGCTTTTTCATTAATCATCTTGTGAGGGTAAATCAACCTTAAGAGATTTATCAGTTCTTTGAATATGATCTGTTCACGGCTTCCATTCTCCCCCTCGTCCACAATATAGTAATTTGCTGTGAGTGAATAAAGGGTTTTACTATGGACTTTCCCCTCAACAACTCGCTGACCCGCTTCTTGAACTATATTACTCCTTTTTAACAGGGTTATATAGCGATAAATTGTGGTCTTACTCCTTGCTTTAGCAATTTCCACTAAAATAGCATATTCTTCTGTCAAATCATTAATTGTCAGTGGACCTTTTTGATACAGAATCTTTAGAAGATTTAAGTAACGGGGATTGCGGAGAATTTTAGTTTGGTCTGGATTCAGAGTAGTTTTGACTAGTTCTGGCTCGTTAATAATGACATCCTGATATTTTTCTTTTAGAGAATTGTGTTCCATAGGCTTTTACCTGAATAAACAGTTTTTTGATATATTAGAACTGATTTTAATTAGTCAATTTCTCCGATACAGATGAAAATAAATATAATAATAACTCTACTATGAAATTCAAAGGCGTTTCTCTTTTTAAATCTTTTAGCAGAATATTTGAAATCTATTAACTTATTTATTTCCTTTATTATTGTTTTTCCACAAATACTATATATACTTATATGTATTGACCTGCCTAATACATAAAATATATATACTATTCTATGAAATAGATTGATTAATTCATAAAATGAGATAATTAATAAAAATGTGAGTTTTTCAACAATGTCTGGTAAAAATGTGGTAGATAAGAAATTGGTTAATTGTTTGTCTCCTTCTGCTCAATTGGTGCATAGAATGTTACAATTGAACAAGAAAATGCATGTAGGGGAAATTAAGTCCAAAACCACCTATTCGTCACGAACTATACGGTATGCTCTTCGACAATTAAAGAATGTCCGTCTAGTCATTCAAGTTCCTGATATGATGGATAGTCGTCGGCATTATTATGCTATCACCACGAATGATACATGTTAATTTTATAGAAACAACAGAAGGTAGAAAAGCTTGAACAAAATTATATATCGAACAAAAATTGGGAATGAAATGATAAAAATTGTAATAATGAATAAAAACACGATTACAGTTATGATTTGAAAAATTAGAGGTGATTGAAATGGAATACATAAAAAAGTCTACAGTCTTAGAAGCTGAATTTAGACCGTCTAGACTCTCTGGACGACCTTGGGAAAGTATTGTAATACTGATCGCTTTTTTTTTATTCTCAGCAATTCTATCAAAAACCTTTTTCCAATGGTTATCTATCGCCGGAATAGTGATAAATCCAATCACTGAAACTTTGATTGGATTTATGATAGGATTTATCGTATTCTTTCTAATAGTACCATATGTTCTTGGTTTACCACAAGGAAAAATGTCTTTACGGAGATTCTCATATACTATTGGAATTCGACGACCTCAGTCATCAGTAAGACTCCTGATAGTCTTCGTACCATGTATTGTTATCCTCTTCTTAAGTTGGTTACTGGCATCGTTCATCTACAACCACCTAGTGCTTGGATGGGATCTTTTTTACTTCATAAGTGACCTACTAGATCCATCACGTGCCCTTCCACCCCAGAACTGGGCTATAGTAACCGCAATTGGATCTATATTTGAAGAGATTGTATTACGAGGGATTTTCATCACGATGTTGTTAGACAAGGAGTATTCTGAGCGTGAATCCATTGGACTATCTGCTGGAGTTTTTGGAGTAATCCACTTCATGAATTTGCTGAATGGATCATTAACTACTGCTCTCTTAGCTGGAGTTCTCGCACAGGTCATCTATACAACCTTATATGGTCTATTTTATGGTTATCTATTTATTAAAACTCGTAACCTGATTCCAAATATGGTATTACATTATGTGGGTAATGGATTCATCAGCTTCTGGTGGTATACACCCTTCGCACCCTTCTCATCTTACTCTGTATATCTGATATTGATGCTTGTGTTTTACATTGGTATTTTCCCGACCATATTATCAATAATTTGGGTTAAATACTCCATGCGATGGTACTCGAGAAATAAGGAGGAGAAATAAATGAAAAATGATAATACTACAAATTTTAAGACTTTAAACAAACGAATTACTTCTCAAATAACCTTCATTTTATTATTCATCATTTGCACAACTAATGTTTCATTGGTTTTTGGAAATTCTAACACAGGACCAACCTTCTCATGGTCTGATGATTATTCTATAATGGCTGTAGACGCAATATATTACGGTCAAAAGGAACAAACTTTGGTGGTTGATTCCTATATAAATGATTCTGATGGCATAGATACTGTTATTTTAAGATTATTATGGGAACCAGAAGACGAATGGGTTAATATCTCGGCTACTCAGTCAGAAGGTAATTCTATTTGGGGATATTGGAATACTACGTTAAAATGGCAAGTAGATAGAATGACGGGGTGGTTCTTTGAAGTAAAGATGTGGGCAAACGATACTTTGGGAAATTGGAGTGAAACAGCTGTAATGGGAATTGAATTTGTATATTTCTTAATTTCAACTAGAACATCTTCTACAACTAGTATATCTATCACTAGTATATCCTCTACCACTTCTGCTAATACTCACTGGTTTTCTCCTCTAATGATGTTATTTTCACTCTTCATTATTCTCAGGGAAAGGAGGAAGCAGCATAAATGAAAGATGGCAATAATTTTTATTCGTTGAGATCAGCCTTGTTTAAGTGGGGATGGGGGATTTTATTCTTAGCTGAATTATTATTGGGGGAAATTTTTGTCAACCCTAATAAAAGCGAAATAACTTCATTAATTGGTGTTCTTTTCTTAATAATCGGAATTTTATTGGTACCAGTGCCATTCATACTTTTCCCTAAGAAAGGAAATGTACCAAAAGGGGCAAATTTTCTCCACACAACAGTAATCGTCAATTCGGGTATATACGGATTGGTTAGACATCCTCAATATCTGGGTTGGGCATCTATTATATTCTCCGTTATTCTTATCAGGCAACACTCCATAATTACAGCATTAGGAATTGTAGCATTATTGTTATTATATTTTATGACAAAAGAAGAGGAAAATGATCTCTTTGACAAATTTGGACTGGAGTATAAGCAATATATGAAAAAAGTTCCCAGATGGAATCTTCCACTTGGTATTTTCCAGTATTACCGTCGGAAAATGAGACGTTCTACTCCAAATAACTAAAACTTGGGATTCATCATGTATTTTAGACGGAAAATCTATGGATCAATAATATTATGTTTCGTAAGCCTTCCTCTGACAAGTGTTCTCGGGTGCACAGTATTTACAGTTTCTTATGCAGAAAAATTGTATTTTGGAAATAATGAAGACTACATTAATCCTAATACATATATTATAATTCGACCATCATTTGAAGAAGAAGAAGAATATGGGGGCATTTATATCCCGAGTTATTTGAGAAACAGGACCAATTGACACTCAGAATTATCATTTCAGGCAAACCTAGAAGCGAATGGAGGAAGATTTGTGCAAGTTCCGATTATAATGAGAGAAGTGGAGGTAAGAGGAACGACGAAGAAATTCAAGAATTTAGAAGAAAGTTTAGAGAGGAATGTTATAAAGAAAAACTAGAAGAGGCAAGAAAATATATCTTAAATACAGATCCTAAACAGCTTGCTAAAGAGAATGAGGCTGGTCGTCGTGTTTGGGATCTCATGCGAAGTGAAGAGGGACAAACTTTTCTGAGTTCAGCATTCAAGGATGTACCAATGAAAGAAATATTGAAAAAGTTTCTCACCAGTATAGACGCTCCCGAGGAGCTCATCTCTGAAATCGCTGAAGAAATGATTAAAAAAATTGAAGATTGGAATTATAATAAACAGGAGGAAGAATAACAGTCATCAGACCGATCATGCTCGAATTGAAGCTAATGACTCCTTAAGCCAACTGACGATAGGAACATCTCAATCTCCACAATTTTTGAGAAAAATGAGCCCTGGTGCGATTAGTAGTAGGAAATGAAAAGAAGAGAAAACACTTTTTTCACGATTCCTTAATAGAATTAGAATGAGTCCTTTTTCTCTCATCTTCCTTCATTTTTAGGAAGCGTCTCCGTTGCCAAATATTATGGAACCAGCAAACACAATTCCATTTCGCACTAAAAGCGATTTGTAGTTCATTTGCATGAGAAGAACAAAAGAATGTCTTATCCCCCTCTTGGTATAACCAGCTTTGAAGAATATTACCAAAATGCCCCATATCTTCCTCTAAGGTGGCTACAATATTCTCAGAAACTTCACCAGTGTAGTTAAGGAGCCGTCGTAATAAGTCTGGCAACCCTTGCTTTATTATGAGTCTTTTTGATGCTCTCATTCATCTACTCTCTAAATATAATTGAAATAATATGAAATGAAACAAGCTAAGAATGACTCTAATGGGCTAGATGGAAAAAACAACTATATAATGTTATACAATCATTTCCCTATTTTCTCGCTTCATACCCGAAAATGCAAAAAAAGATACAGAAAGCAGATCATTCACGCTCTACTTGAAGTTAACGACTCCTTAAGCCAACTGACAAAAGTCTCATTTCTTTTTGGACTGTCAAGAATAGCTCCGACAAAAAAGGAGAAATATTTATTCTTTACTAAAATTTAGGGAAATAATCTCTAGATACTCGGAGAAATTCTCGAGATAGCCTTTTATTACAACGAGCAACTCAGATAACTAGAAGGGAGAAACGTGGTAGAAGGAATCCCATTAAACACACCAACTGTTACTATGGCACATATGATCAAGATAAAACAGGACAATCCAATTTTCATACCATCAAAATTCGTTGAAAAACTCAAATCTAAGGACATGGAAGAAGAATGGGCTGTTATGATCTTTTTCTCCCCCTGTACGACAAAAATAATTAGAGCTATACCCACGAAGAGTTCAATGGTTAAAAAACTTGCAATTGAGTATTACACTAGGAAGTTGTTCTTACATGACCTTGGGATTGTTTTCAACAGAAATAACATTAAGACCCTTTATAGTACAGGGATCTGTATCCATGATCCTCCATGCAATGATATAATGCCTTATGAAGGGTATATCGATACAAATGATTTACCTATCTCCGAAGATCAATTAAAATCAGAGCTGTTAGCCATGCCTAGTATTGTTACGGTAGAAGTAACAGATGTAGATTTGGAAAGCACAGGATGATTGGATGGTGAAAACGGTCAAAAGAAGTGAAATTATCTGTGAAATAATTCGCCAACATTTCAGTGATCCAAATGAAACACGGCCAATTTATTGGTATTATCCATATACCCCTCCCGAAGATGAAATTCGATACAGAATAAAACTCAATCTATGGAAGGAACAGAAAAGAAGAGAGGCGAAGAGGAGAATTTCCTCACCTCCAACAACACTAAGAAGTCACCAGGACTTTCAACAAATATGGAAGCAGAAAAGAAAAAAGAAATCGAGATGCAAGCACTTAACTACTCTACATGCGGACCTAAACGCCCTTTTCTGTCATGAATGTGGGAACTTAACAATCGTTGGAAAATTCCTACAGCTGGATAATAAAAGACGTGTTCAGGTGGAGTGGTGGGAAAAGAAAGACAAAGAGGATTTAAAATAAATGGTATTTATAAATGGTGGACTTCCCTGTGAAATATTTTGGGTATGTGAACAGATTCTGGAAGATTGGAATAACTCTCCACAGTCCTTACTATAATCTATAAGAGGAAATGAGGTTGATACCCTCAGAATTAAATCCTTGCATGAATTGCGAAAAATCAATTCCTCTGATATGTGATCGTTGTAACCAAGAAACATATGGATTATTCTGGGCCTGTTTTGATTACTGTGTTTGTAATTATTGCCTTGATGATATAAAAAAACAGGGGTCCTGAACTTGAAGCTGTTGACTCCTTAAGCCAACTGACCGAGAAACATAATGGTGAAGAAAACTTGCTTTCTACGAAAAAATTGTACCCTCACTTTTCAAACCTCCTGATAACAACAGGTTGAATGTTATAAATATAAAAGCTTTTTTTTCTCTGAAAATGTGAAAGCAGCGGACGGACATCAGATCGATATTCGTCTACTTGAAGCTAACGACTTCTGAAGCTATCTGACGACAGTTCCGCTGAATTTCCGCACAGCGATTAGTGGCAGATAGTTTCATATTAATTTTTAGTTTTACAATTTCCTTCTTGTGTTTAGCCCTCCTACAGGGAAATTTCATTGATTATGAGGGATTGAATAGAATAAGAAACATCATTTAGAAAATCAGATAATGTTTTAAAAAAGGGTTCAGCATCCAAATGATTGTGTGAAAGATGGAAAAAGACAAAATTATATTTAGATTCTGTTTTATAGGATCACCTGTGGAAATAAAATCAAAATGGATTGATAAGTATCCAGAAGGGGAATTTGAATCTTCTCATTTGGTTCCAGGATTTGGAGTTTACCTTATTAAAATAACAATGGATAGCCAACCTGTATTATTATTCACGATGTATCCTATCGCAAAGGAAACACCTGAGAGATGGAGAGAGAAAGCTTATCGAGTGGCTTCAGGAGCAATAATAACATTTGATATGGAGGATCGGAACTCGTTTGAAGCTGTTCAAGATTGGTATGAAGAATTTAAGGCAGCTACACACTTAAAAAGTCGTGCGATAGATAAAAAGGGAAAAATAAAGGGGAAGTATGACACTCCTATCATGTTAATTGGGTTAATTACTGAGAATAAAGAAGTGACTACAAAAGAGGGACAGAATCTCGCAGATACGTTAGGAATAGGCTATGAAGAAACAAAAGTAGATGATACGGAAAAAACCAAGCAGATTCTAAAGAATTTAACTAGAATGGTAATGGAAAGGATGAAAAATGCATCAATATTTTGAAAAACATCCCTCGACAATTAAGAACCAGACATCAGATCGTTGCTTGTGTAATTGATTAGTGGCAGTTGATTTTCTTAATATTAAAATTCATTCTCCTCAAAAATAGCTCCGACAAAAAAATAGAAATTCTTCTTCCATAACAAAACCAGGAACAAAATTTCACCATGGAAGGTTCTGGCAGTCCTCACACATGGCATCGGTTGTTAAGATGCCTTCTATGACCTTACATCGACAACAAATTGGTTTTTTCGGATTTTTTTCGTAATCTTCCTCCACACACTTCTGCCATATGCCACAGGTCGTACAGTACGAATCTCTCTTCCGTGACTGTGTTATTTCTGCTCCATGTTTCTCCCAGAACTTTCTCTGTTCTTCTTCTTCCTTCTTCCACGCCCGTTCTTCTCTAGCAATTATTTCTGCCTCTGTAGCTCTGAAATTAAATTTTAGAATAACATAATATGCGGGAAAGAAAAATAAATGGGCAATAATAGTCAAAATAAGAAAGGAAATCAGATCTAAAATATAAGAAATCAAGGATTCCTCCGCATCAGGGGGCGATGGTCTAGTTGATTTTTTATCTTCTGCATAAAATTGGGGCTTAAATTTAGCAAAAAAGGTCACTATCCACCCGAAAAAGCCTATCACCACCCCTAGGAATACTCCTGTTTCTACTGAACGGTAAACAGAGCCTATGTTTAGATTCCGTGCCAAAATAAAAAAGGATAGAAGAAATGTGATCGATAACAGTATGCTAGTATAGATTAGAAAAATTAGAAATGAGTAAAGGGCATAATATTTTAAAGAACTTTGTTGTCTTTTAGGAAGCCAATTTGATAAATTTTCCAGCATGATACAAAAAAAAGGGTAAATTGTATATGAATTTTTTCTAGGTTCAGGAGAGATCTCTTTCATTAGGTTGTCCGTCTTCCATTTCGAATAATCCTGCAGTATAGACTTTTGAAGTAGTTTTGTGAAAAGTGCATCAATGTATGATAAAAGCTTCTCCTGGATTTTTTGGATTATATTTGACAATTATTTCCTTCTCAATATATCTAGAGTGAATATCCTCTTCCGTAATTTCACCACTTCCCTATCATCCATCTATCGTTTAAGGTGTATTTTTTTCCACCAAAAAATTTCTGAGAGATTTAAGAGCATAGTGCGAAGAAGGTGAACTTCCTCTTTATCCCCCAAATATTGGGAAGCACAAAGTTAGGCAATTTTCCAACGTTTTGATAGATTCTTTATCAAATGACGGTCTTTTCGACTTAGCTTAAAGTATTTCCATTTACCCCTGAAAAAGCAATCCAAACAATAGCAACACTCAGAAATATCACTATAGATATTATATTCATTTTCATTAAACAATTTTTTACACGTTTCACAGAAATTTTCGTCTTGTGGGCCTCGTAAAACAGTGTAGCGATTACTGTAATCTTTGCCCATAAATTTCCGGAGGATTCTTACAATTCTAATTTCCTGTTGGGTAATATCAGCGTTTAAATATTCCATAGGAAGCTTTTCGTTAGTTTTATTCATCTCCTCAATATAATTTCTAAATTGTTTTAAATCAATTTTAATACTCTTTATCTTATCAGAAACATCAGACGTTACAAATTGGGCGTCCCTCAAAGAATGGCCATAATGTTGAGGGAGACCGTTTATACTGTCATTTATGTGATTAATTCTAGTCTGTGCAAGTAATTTAAGATTTCTAAGCGTAGGATTAGGTTCAGGAAT
>JAEOSR010000030.1 GCA_016840285.1 Candidatus Hodarchaeota archaeon
ACCTATCTAGTAGCGTTAAACCTTTAAAAGGGAATTACCATTGAGTATATAGAAAAGATATGAATCGGAATGAAAAAATCTATTTCATGTTAGCAAGTATATTCACGCTTTTAGGATTACATGCTTTGGTTACATTCTTATCTGATGCTCAGACTTTTTTTATCTATGGCATTCTTAGCATTTGGTTACTCTTGCCTGGAGGAGTTCTATTTCTCGCTGCTTTTCAATCAAAAATAAAAATCTCAACCAAAGATCCAATTAATTAACCATTCTAATCCATTCTAACCTAGTTTAATAGATTCCTCTTTTGCTCCCTCAGACCATTCTAATTCTATCTCTAATTGGAGTTTTCTTGGTTTATTCTGCTTTATCTTTTCCTCAACCTTGATCTCAAGGGTTAATTCTTCTGGTATTGATAATTCAACACTTTCCTCGGCCTGAATAAGCGTAACGTTCCCTTTATCAATTTTTTGAGCAATATCGGTTAGAAATTTAACAATTTCAGATCGAGACTTCTTTTCTTCGGACTTTAGAATTACTCTTTCCATATAGATTCACCAGTTTGGATATTTTTACTTTTTTATAGAAGAATTTATCTTTTACCTGAATTTTTTCAGAACGAAGAAGTGTTAAAAATTCCGATATCGCTATCTTAACTTAAGCTAAATTTGACTGTTAAACGATGTAATCTAGCTTAAAAATCGCAAATTATCAATAATTTGTTGATTTTGATGCCAAATATTTACATATTTAAACAAATTAGTTAAAAAATACAATCTTCCTTGAAATATTCATTATAAGGGAACAAAGATGGTTACTAAAACTGATTCTGTTCATTCAAAACTCTCGGAACGTATTACTAGACCATTTAATTTCTTTTTAAAGACGGAACAGTTAAGTGGTTTAATTTTAATTATATGTACATTATTAGCTCTAATTCTAACGAATCTTTTTTTATTTGAAGATTATAATTCATTTTGGGCGACAACTCTGACCGTCAAATTTGGCGAGTTTGGTTTAAGTAAATATTTATCCTTGTGGATAAATGATGGACTGATGGCTATCTTTTTCTTTGTTATAGGACTTGAAATTAAGAGGGAAATTATCGTTGGGGAATTAAATTCATTAAGAAAAGCATCTCTCCCAATAATAGCAGCATTAGGAGGAATGATTCTTCCCGCAATGATTTATATAATATTTAATATAAATAATCCGGAAAGCATTGCAGGTTGGGGTATTCCTATGGCTACTGACATTGCCTTCACGCTAGGAATTCTTGCTTTAATGGGAAAAAGGGCTCCCTTCCCCTTAAAAGTATTTATTACTGGATTAGCGATAATTGACGATATTGGAGCCGTTATAGTAATCGCAGTGTTTTATAGCTCTAATATTGACTGGTCTATCCTTACTATCGCCTTTATAATATTTTTAATACTCGTCCTGTTCAATAGACTTAACGTACATAACCCATTAGTCTATCTCTTATTTGGGATAGCTCTCTGGTTCATTATCCTTCAGTCAGGTATTCATGCAACTGTAGCAGGCGTTTTACTCGCACTAACCGTTCCTGCTCGGAATAAGATTGATGCAGATCAGTTCATTTTAGAGAATCACCGACTTATCGAGGAATTCCAAGAATCGGGAAAATGTGGTTCAGGAGTACTTTTGAATCAGAGACAACAGAATGCTATAAAAGCACTAGAAACTGCATGTCAAAGAGTTGAAGCCCCTTTGCAGAGATATGAACGACTTTTACATTATTGGGTTGCGTTTACGATAATTCCTGTTTTCATATTAGCAAATGCTGGAGTTTTATTAGGTGATATTCCACCTTCTATTCATCCAATTGAACTAGGAATATTCTTTGGATTGGTTCTTGGGAAACCTCTTGGTATAACTTTTACAACATGGCTTGCTGTGAAATCAGGAATCACTTCCTTACCACAAGGATTAACTTGGACTCATATAATTGGTGTATCCATGCTTGCAGGAATTGGCTTTACTATGGCATTATTTATCGGAAATCTAGCGATCACAGATCCTGCACTGCTATCAATGCAGAAATTTTCTATTTTAATCGCATCTGTTGTTTCCTGTGTTCTAGGAATTATTGTTCTAAGAATGACAGAACCTGTTGAGGTAGATTTAGAAGAATTCGAATGCAAATAACCACAAATATATGCAATGGAAAACATAAAATTATTTGAATTATGTCAGATAGATATTCAGATTAAACATGTACCTTTAGAGAGTGATATTATAATTATATTATAATTATTATTTTATTTTTTAACCATGATGATATTCCAATGTTAAAAGTACTGGCTTTTTTTTACTATACAGTACAACCACCGAAAATGCAGCCATTACTAATATTTGAAGTTGTCTTAAGAATTTTCCCCAAATTAATGAAATCACTACCAAGTCAGACTGAAAAAAAGGATGTTATTAGTAGAGGTATTCGTGGTACAGTTAATTGGCCAAGTACGATCAAGACTTGGTTGAATTCGGCATTTGATGCCTCTAAGTTTAGAATTGAAGAATTCTATAAAAGTGAAGATTCTCCAGAAACCAAATTATTATTCTTTCTAATTTTTTCAATGATCGATCTATTATATAACCTAAAGATCAATTATGCTCCGAAGTTTTATCTTCATGAGCTAAACCTTGTATTAAACCAATTAGAATGGATTATTGGGACTTCCAATAAATCTAGACTGAATAAATTTCAAATTAATAATTTTGATATTTTCGCGATAAGAAGATCAAGGAATCCAATCTTTAAAACACTCATTATCAAAATCTATGAAGTTTATAGAGAAATCTTTATCTTAGATAACCATGTTGTGCTGACTG
Organism: Candidatus Hodarchaeota archaeon; assembly: GCA_016840285.1. The sequence continues at coordinate 2,857 of JAEOSR010000030.1, forward strand.
ATTTTCTACTTAACATTTGGGGCGAGATTGCGGATATTCATGATATAGCGGAATACTCTCTTTCGAAAGATTATATCGCAAAATTCAAGATTAAATCAAAACAGGTTACTTTTTTCTTTAAGCAAGCTATAGAAAGAGTTATTCCAATTTCAGGAACTTCAAATCATTCTGAATATAAATTGATTAAATAGTTGTTAATAATGTTTGCCAATAACAGAAAAATTGGAAATTGTTTATCGTTTAATCGTCCATAGACGACAAATCAGTCAAAATGAAGCATTGAAAACTCAATAGTATATAAGTAAAATAGTAAAGCTACCGTTAATTTTTATTTCTTAGGCTGGTTATGATAGAAAATATGATAACAAAAGGATTCAGATTTTTACGATTTTAGCTAATCCCTCAAATTCAGTATCAAACGTAACAAGGAAATCAATTTTTTCTGATTCCATATAAGTTAAAATTGTACAGTCAGTGAAACTAAGAGGTTTTTTTGGCCATTCAGCTAATTGTTCCCATTTACGCCAAGATATACCGAAATGTTGATCTTCTAACGTTTTAAATTGAACAAATTCAGGCATCTGACATGTAACTTGATATGCAGTGATAACTAAATCTTTTCGATGAGTATGGCCCCAAATAGTGGTTAGTACTTCATCGACAACGTAATCTGTAGTTAGAAGAGATCCATATTCGGCTTTTTTAAGCTCCTGCAAGAGTTTTTTTGCATCATCGTGTTTCTCGTCTCGTGTATTTAGAAGAGCTACAAAGAAACAGCTATCCAGAAAGGTAGACATGATAATTCTAGTTCTCCAGATCATAAATAATTTTGTTAATTTGAGATGATAATCTTTCTGTTCCTTCGCCAAAATCTGTTACTGAATCCAAAACAGATTTGATAATATTATCATTCAAAGAATTTTTTTCCTGTTGAATTGCCTGAATTATCTGTTCGTAGTGCTTGGCCCCAATTCTAAATGTAAGCTCTAATATCTCTTTTTTACTCAGTTTTTTCTTCGTATCAAGATATAAACGGGCTTGTAATTCCTCTAAATCTTCTTGTAAATCAAATTTGACTGTGGACACTGGGAACACCAGGTAACCCAGAACACTGAGATTATAAAAAGATTGTGATCCACAAAATAAGTTGTAAAAGAATGGATTAGCACCAATAATTTTTAAAGAATACTAATCATGTAAATGTGAATCCCATGTTAAAAGTTATTTCTTTTGATGTGGTTGGCACTCTCCTAGATTCTAGCTTTGAAGATCATGTTTGGAATACGATGATTCCCCAATTATATGCTAGGAAACAAGTCATTAACTTTGAGGAAGCAAAGAAATTTATTCTAAGAGAATACAATAATGTCGGACAGAAGGACATAAGATGGTATCTGCCTTCATTC
>JAEOSR010000031.1 GCA_016840285.1 Candidatus Hodarchaeota archaeon
AATAGTAAATAATTCATTCTTATTTAATCGATAAAAGGCAGAAGCTCCCTTAAAATGGCGAGGATGAGGATGGTAATATTCAGTTGAATATAATTTTTCAAGATTATATGCGATTGATCCCAAATTATTAGAAACTATTTCACATGTTAGATCACAATAATTAGGAATTTGGGTTTGAAGTATATCTTGAAGAACATTAAATTCTTCCCAAGTTAATTCATTCTTTCTAATAAGCGATTTAAGTTCTATTATATTATCATAAAGCTTAATAAGTGCTTTATCTATGTATCTAAAGCATGTTTGGTATTTTGGCTTTAAAGATAAGTTTTTGGAGCGTAGTTTTTGAATACTATTCATCAGTTGAGACTTTTTCTCCGATATGTCTTGATCCCATTGGCCCATCTTATTATATTCCCGAATAATTTCATTATTTTGTAATTTTGTAAGCGAAGAATTCAGAAAGTAATCTAGATTAAATTAAGATGTAAAAGATCTATTAATAATAATTATCATTTCAGACCTTTTCAACTCGAGATGGATTCTCAGTAATATTCTGGCTGTCTGTGTTGTAAGGAAGGAAGAGCAGATCGAATCTTATCTATCATTGATGGGTCGAGTTGCGCTGTAAGAACTTCTTCTCTGTCTGCTCCTTCTATTATAATATTTCCACCAGGGTCATAAATAACTGAGCGGCCAAAGTACTGGAACTTGGGGTCACTACCCACACGATTTACTCCACACACGAATAGCTGATTTTCAATTGCTCGTGCTTGAAGTAACCTTGTCCACACTTCATATTTTGGACGTGGAAATTCAGCCAGATATAATAAAACATCTGTTTTTCCACCCAGTGTTACACGACGACTCAGTTCTGGAAATCTCAAGTCATAACAAATTAATAAACCTAAATTTCCACTCTTCGTCTTAAAAGAAAGATTATCCTGTAGAAATCCTCCAATTGAGAAAACCTCAGGTTCATTCATTGGAGGAAAAAGATGGATTTTTCGATATTTACCTATTAAAACGCCAGTTTCATCAATGATTACTGCTGTATTGTAATAATTTTTCCTTTCTGTTTCAATAAAACTCGCTACAACTACTGCTGAGAGGCGTTTAGCTATTTGTTGAAGAAAAGTGGTAGTTTCGCCTCCAGGAACATGTTCTGCATGTTTTTGGACATTTTCAAGATCATATCCAGTGGAAAACAGCTCAGGCAGACAAATAATGTGAGGGATCTTAGGAAGGGCTTGAGAGAATGCTTTTTCTATCAATAAACTTGCCTTGTTGAGGTTTGTCTTCTTTTCCCCAAATTTAATATCCATCTGGATGAGTGAAACTTGTGTTGGTTTCATAAATAAATCCAAGCTTATTCATAGGATTCGTCATCATTAGTCATTACTAAAGCAAGACGTTTAGTTGCATATAGATGAATAAGAAGGAAAATAATTGAGGCTCCTACAATCGAGGCAAAGATTTCCATGGAAGCTGCAAAAAAATCTTTATATCTGAATTCAGCTTGAAATACAAAGATAATAAAGTCCCAGACTCCATGGATTGCTACAGGGAAGATTAAATTGTGTTTTGTAGTTTTGTATGCATAGGAAAAGGTTAATCCGATGGCAAATGCACTGAAAAGAATAGCAAACATACTGGGTAAATCCCCTCCAGGCGCTAATAGCAATAAGTGGAGCATACCAAATAATAAGGCTGAAACCACAGCTGCAAAAAAGAATGAGTATTTAGTCTCCAAGATAGTTTGAAGATAACCTCGGAATAGGATCTCTTCCCCAAGTGCGATGGCAAACATTGTTACAATAAAGGTTAAGATTATTCCAATGGGATCAATAAGTACTGCTGGATTTTCAATTACTGTGCTAGGTATGTAAATGATATCAAAAAACCATTCGATGATAACTGTAAAAATAAGCCCAGCTATTGTTATTGGAATACTAAGGAGGATCCATTCCCATCCTAATTCTCGATTCCACGAAAAACCTGCAGAATCCATTTTTTGTCTATCAAATTGTAAAAAAACGTAAACTAGGCCAATACCAACCACCCCATTCATTGCACGGACAAGGTTAATCTCTAAGGTTGAGGGGAAAGGATTTCCATTATTAAAGAGTTCTCGGGCTATCCGCAACGCAAATATTTGAAAACTAAAGATTAAGATTACACAAATAGCGAAAAATAGAATGACACGAATCCATAAATCTTGAATTGAAAGTTTTTTCATAAGTAAACTCCTCTGAAAACTGTTTGAATCTTTTTCATAATCATGAGAGTTGAAATGAACCAGATCAATTGACAAACATGAAGAATTCTTGCTTATAAGAGATAGGATCAAATATATTTTAAAATGATTTTCATATATGGTTCCTTGGTGAGTAATTATCGCAGCTCCGTTTTTACCTTTTGTGGGGTTAACAGTATTTGCTTTGGTAAGACAGGTCGTTACAGATTATACAGCGAACATGGCAAAGAAAAAACTGGCAAAAACTTTTCTGATTGACCGATTAGATAATAAAATGGAAAAGAAGTTTGGAAAAGACTTTTTAAAAAAGAAATTGAATCCAGATAATCTAGAGGAAGTCCGTAAGATAATCCATGAAGAATTAGCCGCTTATTCTCCTCGGAAAGACTTAGATCAATTAATTGTTAAGAGTGCCCAAAAATTGAGTGATGAACATCAACAAATATTAACTAAATTGGATAATGTTGAGTCACTTCTTCAAAAAATTTCAATTCCTCTCGCTTATAGTCTCACTAAAGAGAGTCAAGAGGAGATTCCAGAGGAATTGTTGTCTGGAATCATCGAGGGAAGTCTTCAAGGTCACGGATCGTCTCAAAAAGTATTAACTGAACTCACCGATGAGAATCAAATACCAAAAGATGTTTATACTCCTCTAAAAGAGTATGAATTCATAAAAGGTGTTAGTACAGTTGGAGAAACAGAAATTACTAGGTTAGTAAAGAAATTTACAAACACTCGTGATGAAATAAATAATTTAAGTACGTTGATGGATATTTCAACATTGTTAGTAGGACCAAATGAAAAATTAGAGAGTTTAGTGTCTGAATTTGTTTTTAAAATGATAAATGAGGGAGTGGAGACATCTGTTATTGAAGATTCCGTAATTTCATTTTGTTTCTTAATTCATCGTTTGGGGAAATTAGGACTTCTATCGGAAAACGATCGTCTGATTTTGGGTTCATTTTTACGAAAAAATCTTCAAAGGATTGAAGATCCCACACGAATGCTTGAAGCATATTATCTACTCTCAGTAATGGGGATAGCTGATGACATAAATACGACTTTCATAAAAGAGATAATAGAACGACACCAACAACAAGGAATCGGTTCAACAAAAGAAATGGCAGGACAATTACGGGTAGATGGAAGGCTGGCGCGATTTCTAAAGAAAATTGGGTTTAGAACTTCCAAACCAGAGACCTCTCTTCGTAACATTAAACTGTTGATAAGAAGATTGGATAAAAGGAAGTTTGTCAAAAGTACTCAGTTACTGAAATACCAGCTTGATCGATTAATAACTGAGTTCCAGCTTCTCATCACTTATTTTGAGAAGAAAGGATCTTCACAGATAGACCTTGAGGAGATCGTTGAACTTATCCAAATTCTTTTAGAAATTTTGAATCGTCCTAGAGTTTTCGAGTTAGACTTAGAAACCCGAAAACGCGTTGTTGAATTAATGGATGCCTCCTTCTATCTTTATGATCTAATTGCTATCCGGAATTCTTGGAATTTAATCAATAATTTTCAAATGGATGTTAAATCGTTATATTCCCCCACAATTGGCAGTTATAAACGAATAACAACGGATCAAGCTACTTTTAATCTTGCCCTTACCCGTTTTTCAAGTAAAAAACTCAAAAAGATTGAAAGAGACTTACCTAGTCCTCCACGAAAAGAAGTAAAAATCAAGAAGAGGTTAAATTGACAACAAGAAGAACTTTTTTCCAAAATGATTAGATTAGGTATTTTTATCGTTTATTGGGTTTTGATAGAAATTATTCCCTTTCCTGCTATTCTAATTGAATTAAAGATTTTGATTATAAATAGGCGGAATTTTTAAGGTATTCTGTACACCAAAGATTTGACATTTTAGCCAAGTCGATGTATTGCAAACATTTTTAATTAATCTTGTGAGATTCTAGTTCTAACAATAGAAAGACGAAGCAGAACTAGAAGAAAATTGACGAGATTTAATGGTTCAATCTGGTGTCAGTATGCTCTTTGAAGGGATATTACTCACAGTAATGGCGGACACAGGGCCATTGACTGAGATTAACCTCTCAAAGCTTGATGATACCAGTGCAATGAAATTAAGCATCAGTCTTATGACTGCCCTTGGTCTAGGTGAGAGCCAAGATCAATTGAATCAGCTTCATGGTTCTTTTCCAGTACCAGGCCGTAAAGAATTAGCTTTAGCCTATCCATTCATAGTTTCTTCTACTGTATCTGCGGATCCTCGCATTCAAGCCTCTGGGCGATACTGTACTCTTTTCCTTCTGTTTTCACGTGAGACAAAGAAGAGAGTACTAGCAAGTTATGAAGTAATTGAACAAATAATCACAAGAACCCTCAAAGATGTGAATAAACAAGATGATCTCTCAGCTGATTTCATTAAAGAAATTTACACGAATATTGAAAGTGTTGTAGCCACTAGGGAAGGTGCGAGCACTCCAATAGCGATTAAACAGTCTACAGCTGATTTAGAACAACTTAAAGTTGTCCACGATCGTTCTCAAATTCTTTCGGTAATAATTCGTGATATAACGCAAGTTCAAACATCAATGGAAAAAATATTGGACGAGTGCATGGTTTTCACAGATCCTCCTATACTAGAGGGCGCTTTCTATATGCGTCCAACTATTAAAGCTGAGGACTTCATTAAAATCTTACCACAAATTTCTCGTTATGAGAAGATTTTAGCGCGGTTAGATGGGGAAAATAAAGAAACTGTACGAGAAATCGTGGAACCATCCATTTTAGTAAGGATTGGTAATCTTTTTTATTGGAAAGCTCTTAGTTCCAAGCAATCGCTAGAATATGAAAAAGCTATAGAGTTCTATATTCGAGCAAACCAGCTCAGGGATGACTCAGTGTTATGGTTGACAATTGGTTCTATTTATAGCAAAATAGATAGAGAAGGAGAAGCAAAGAGTTGGATCGAGGGTGGCTTCTCACGGATGAGAAAACGAAAAGAGTCAATAAGGCTCTCTCGAAATATGCTTTTTGGAGACATCCGGTGAACTCCCTCCCTGATAAAGGGATTTCGATCAACTCGTACTACGTTTTCGCTCTTTTTTTTCAGGATTGCCTTCAGTTAATTTTCCTGTTAACCCCACTTCTTTAGCCAGTTCCATGAATGGTAGGACCATTTGTGCTATTGATTTATAGGCATCTTGTCCTTCTCCTAATAATATCATTCGGTCAACTTGGATATTCTTAAAGACTTCAGGAAGCATATCTAGTGTCTTTAATTGGATATATTTTTCATCAGCTTGACTTAATGCCTTCGCTTGTTCAAGAATTCCTTTAGCCTGAGCAATCTGAGTTTGAGTGATTTTAGCTGCCTCACCTTCCGCTTCGGCAAGTAGCTGATCTTTCCGGGCTAACGCTTGTTGACGGATACGTTCTGCTTCAACCCCAACTTCTTGTGTGACACGGAGGAATTTTTCTGCTTCTGCTTCAATTATTTTTTGTTTCCGCTCTGTTTCCGCTGCAATTATTGCTCTTTCTTGTTCCATTTGAGCAATTTGAATTTCTCTGGTCTTGGCTTTCGATTCGATGATAAGTTTGACCTCCTGATCCGATGAACCTGTTTTCTCTCGCACATCAAGGTTGCGGAGTTGAACACGTTCTTCCATTTCAGCTTGCCGAAGCTGCGCGTTCTGAGCTTCTTCGATCTTTTTCACAGCTTCTAGATTGTCTTTTAAACGGTCATCTAGAACCTCGACATCACGGATTTCAATAGATTCAATTGTAACACCCCAATCTCCTGTGAGTGCATGGAGTTCTGTTGTAACGTTTTTGATAATCTCGGCACGATTACGAATAATTTGTTCTATTTTCATGTTGGCACAAGTTGTTCGAATTATTGCTTCTGTAGCATTTTTTATTGCCTTTTCAACATAATCAGATCGGTTAGGATTCCAGCTTACTTTAGAAAATGAGATCTCGGGATTCGTGACTCTCCAATACACAAATGCTGTTAATGCGACGTCTTGGTACTCGTAAGAAACAACTTTTTCACGAGCTTCCAATAAGGTCTGTTGAACGGTAGTAGGGATAACAACTACTTCATCGAAGACAGGCCATAATATCACTGTCCCACCTGTGCCAGCTCGCTTAATTTTTCCACGTCGGAAGTGAATTACATATTCGTTGGTTTTAAATTTTTTAAAACGAGAGAGATAAAATATGATGAAGAAAAGAAATAGTAAAAACAAAAAAACGAAGGCACCTGCGATGAAAGGGACTAAACTTTCTACTTGTTCAGGAAAGAACGCTATAAGTGCCATGGTAACAATTATAAAACCAACAAACAAACCACCAATATATAATAATTCTTTTTTCATTTTTTTATCACCTATAATTTGTTTTGAGTTTATCTCACTCCCATTTTACGGTACCTTCGGGAATTTGCTTTTTTTCTGTATCAGATGTGGACCACTCATCAATAATTAGTGTGTTTCCTTGGACTTCAATGACATAAGCTATCATACCTCTGGCAATAGCTCCATATTTTGTTTTAGCGGCCATTTTGACGGGTCCATGAACTGAGGAGGTTTCAATCACCACGAGACCACCCTTTTCATCAACAGTAGTCAGTGTCTTGACGGGATCATCGGCCTTCATGGTTTCTAAAGCGATTTCATAAATTTCTGAGACAGCAATTTTCTCCCAAATCTTAGAAACCGCATAAGTGGTACCAAAAGGTAATCCAAAAATGACTACAATCAGAATGAGGGGATGAATAGCAGCTTCTATTAGTACTGTTCCTGAACCCCCAAAGGTTATCATAAACGTCCCTAGTAAGAGCATTAGTGGTGCTGGAGTGTCGACACCATGATCATCGAAATCAAGATGTTTATCAACTCCAACGCTAGTATCATGATCAATATCAAGATCAGTATCGATGTCTGTATCAACATCTACAGAAACATCATGATCTAAAGAAAAGTCCTTATCTAAAGAAATGCCATGATCTAGAGAAACATCATGGTCTAAAGAAAAGTCCTTATCTAAAGTAATGCCATGATCTACAGAAACATCATGGTCGAGAGCCATCTCATGATCAATATCATGATCTAAATCATGTTGGAATAGATGACTTCCTTGAAGGATGAGTGTTAGAAAGAAAATGATTAATCCTGAAATTAGACTACCCCAACAAATCTGTTGCAGAATTACGAGAAAAAGATCTAATTCTAACTGTGCCATGATGTTCACTTGCTCTTAGATCAAACTCCTTCTTATATTTTTACTTTGCAGAACTTCGATTTTGTATTATTGTAACCTTATAGCAATAAAGGATTTTTGATCACTTTATACCCTTTAATTGTTACTAATATGCAATTATAATCCATACCTGATTTTATTGCAGAAAATATGGTAAATTAAATAGTACAAAAATGATAAATGTATATTGAAGCTCCTTGAACACCTTGAATTATAAGAAGTATTCTATGTTATTTACATAAAGGTGGGATAAAGTATTTTATCGAATTATCTAGAGAGCTTTAACCTTTTTCCAAGAATGGTATTAAAACTAGATCTTAATCTAAAAGTATAGGCGATTTCACCTTATAAATAGAGGATTATTGTAGTAGAGTTTCATATCTAATAATTACAATTGTTTTTAGATTCTGAATATACTCCTCTTCAAATTAAAAGCAAACAACAATAGCACCCCTATGGAGAATATGGGTGAACTCTGAATGAGGATATCTTTATTTATCCGTTACGAATGGTTACTTTTATGAACATAATAGGGGCTCCTATTTATAGAGATCCCAGAATGTTTCGCCTCCCATCCAAACTCAGTAAACTATTAGTAGAGGGCTATCCTCAGTACAGAAAAGTATTAATGTGATTTTTCATGTTTAATCGGATTCTCATCGCTAATAGAGGAGAGATTGCCAGTCGTATTATAGGTACTGTTCAAGAGATGGGAATCGAAACCGTTGCTATCTATTCTGATGTTGATGAAGATGCCGTTCAGGTTCATGCAGCGGATTTTGCATATCCACTGGGGGATCCCACTCCATCTGAAAGTTATTTAAATATGGATAAAATTATAAATATAGCTCTCGAGAGTGGGTCAGAAGCCATTCATCCTGGGTATGGTTTTCTGTCTGAAAATGCCGAATTTGCAAAGAAAGTCATTGATGCAGGGTTAATTTGGATTGGTCCAACCCCAGAAGCTTTACATGCTGTTGGGGATAAGATCCAAGCCAAGAAAACAATGGAAGCAGCGAATATACCGGTGATTCCAGGCTATCATGGAAGATCTCGGAATAAGGATTTTCTTTTGAAGAAAGCAGATGAGATTGGTTTTCCCCTCTTGATTAAAGCCGCTGCTGGTGGTGGGGGACGGGGAATGCGGATTGTCAACACTAAGGAAGAATTTTCTTCATTATATGATAGTGCACGACGCGAAGCCAAAGCGGCTTTTGGGAATGGTGAGGTTTTTCTAGAGAAATACTTTGAACATATACGACATATCGAGTTTCAGATCCTTGGAGATTATTTTGGGAACATAATACACTTAAATGAACGGGAGTGTTCAATCCAGCGACGTCATCAGAAAATCATTGAAGAAACACCTTCTAAAGCTTTAGATGACGATTTGAGAGAACAAATGGGAGATGTAGCGATTGCAGCTGCTCGTGCTGTAAATTATACTAATGCTGGCTCTGTTGAATTTATTCTTGATCAGAATAACACCTTCTATTTCATGGAAATAAATGCTCGATTGCAAGTGGAACACGCAATTACTGAAGCCACCACAGGAATCGATCTTGTGAGATGGCAAATCAAAATTGCCGCTGGTCAAGAGATTACATTAAAGCAAGAGGACGTACTTGGAAGGGGTCACGCACTAGAATTCCGAATTTATGCTGAGAATCCAGAAAATCAATTTATGCCCACTGCGGGGAAGATTCATCAAATGCAATTCCCAGTGGGTGTAAATATCCGTACTGATTTAGGGATTCCTACCTCAGGAGGGGAGGTTTCTACTTTTTATGATCCGATGATTGCCAAATTGATTGTGCATGCAGAAAATCGTGAAGAAGCAATTCAGAAAATGCGTTGGGCATTACGTAATTATACTGCTCAAGGATTAAAGACGAATATCCCCTTCTTAAAAGAGGTAATTAATCACCCAGACTTTCTTTCTGGAGATATACATACGGATTTCGTTGATGCTCATTTTCATAGGTGGAAAGAACTTAAAGAAACCCCTAACGAAGTCTTATTAGCAGCTGCCCTTTTTGAAGTTATGGAACCTTTCATGACAACGAATAACAATGCTAGCACATCTACAGTGCTAAACGGTATAGATCAACATACAACTGTAATTTGGAGAAAAGTGGGAACCTGGGGTCGAGAAAGCCTTGATGTCATTTCAGATAAAATTACTGGCACCTTAGGTAAAGGTAAAAAAGCCATCAAGAAGATTATACCTGTTAAAGGAAAAGATATTGGATCTTCATTCCTCCCTGATTCAGATCCTTATTCTCCATGGAGAAGATTGGGCTCATGGAAATTTAATGAGAATGAAAAGTAGGAGCAAGCATGAGCGAAGTTTTTAATTTTGATGACGGAAAACAGCGATTTGAAGTTCGTCTACGTAGGAATGATGATAATTCCTATGTAGTTGTGATTAATAGGGAAGATGAAGAGGAGAAGGAACTTCAAGTGAGTGCTAAAGTTCTTGGAGCTGGTCAGTTTCAGTTTACATTAGAAAATACTATTTTCAAATGTTCAATAGCTAAGAATGGAGATATCAGATTTATTCATTTAGATGGAGAAGACTACGAAATTCAAAGAGTTAGCGAAGCTACGGAAGATTTTGGTGAAGCAGAGGAAGATCTGGGGAGTTTATCTAGTCCTATGCCAGGTAGAATTGTAAAATTATTAGTCAAAATTGGAGATTGGGTAAAAAAGGGTCAAGATGTAATTGTGGTTGAGGCTATGAAGATGGAAAATAAAATTGCTGCTCCCTTTGATGGTATGGTAACCAAAATTTTTTTTCCTGAAGGAGACCAAATTGAGGCAAATGTGCCACTAATCGAAATAGAAGAAGATATTGACCATCCAGAAGAAATTAAGGGTGGAACTGAGGATTAAAAGGGAATTTATCTAGAAAAAATAATTATTTTCACTTGAATTTCATAGGAATAAGACTGAAGGGAGTGGAAACGCTTTAGGTTATTAAAACTGATAAAAATATATTCAGTATTATTCACATGAGGTCATCAACTAACTCGTTGCCGCAGCTAGTCTCCATCGTGTAGGATGTAACCCAACATCCTCTATCCTGTCAGCATTAACTGCGTTCAGGAATGCTTTTTTCATAATATTATAGGCACCATTCACATCAGCATTAATAACAGTGCCTTTTTGAGATTTGAATAGCCCTCTAGTCATTCTTCGGCCTAGATATTTGTTATGATGTTTAATTGGCTCATTATCCAAAAAAGAACACCTACTTGAATAACTTTCCTCTTGTCTAATGACCGTTATTCCCTGCTCTGTGGCTTTATAGTCCAACTGTTTGATTAGCTTGTAGTACGGAATGGTGACAAAATTTTGGGTATTTTTTCTACCTAGGTGGCAGTTTTGCTTCCAATCGGGGTTGTAACCGATAACAACTGTTCCAATGTCATGAAGTACACAGTACTCGATAATCTTCCTACTAGTCTTATGGTAATAGTCTTGTATTTTCCTATTACGTTTTATGGTTAATTTTTGCATGGTTTTCCCTGTTTTTATTCCTTGACGGTCATAAGTTGATTGAATTCGGGCACGTTCTTTGTTATAGTATTGATTAATGGATTTAACAACCCCACCTTTAATAACAAACGGTTTTAAACCATTGTTATTGACCATAGTTATGAGGTTGCGTACCCCCAAATCAATAGCTACAATATTATCTTTATTCAAAGGTTTAGAATGATTTTCTTTCTTATAGACGATTTCTACTATATATCCTACCCCTTTTGGAATAATTCGTACTTCTCTGATGTCAGTCTTATCTGGTAGTCTTGTTTTTATTTTTAGACTAACTTTTTTAGGGAATCTAAGAGTATTATTTTTCAGCTTCACTTGTTGGTTGGTAAAAATAAGTATAAACTCCCCATTCTTGGGTTTGTATTTAGGTATTCTTGGTTCAGCCTTAAATTTTGATGGGTCCTTTTTCCACTCTTTAATGGCACCAAAAAAACTTTTCCAGTTCCTATTAAGAACTTTCAAGACCTGCTGGGCTGTTTGTGCTGGTAATTGTTGATAGTTTTTGGATGTTTTTAAGGAATGATAGAGACTATTATAACGAACCCATTTTTCATGTTTGAAAAATGCCTGACGCACCTTGTAATTACTTTCATTGTAAAGATTCTTTGATAAATGGCAGTACCATGAAAGTTTTTTATAAGCTTTGATCCAGATTTGCTCTGTCCGAGTAATAATCATAACTAGAGTATCCCTCCAGTTTTCTTAACAGTTTTAACAGTCTTATCTTGTAACTGGTGTGGATTTGGTTGTTTTATTTTTTTTCGCTTAAGTCTAGTAAAAGCATGATTATAGATATTCTGGGCTAGGACTTTTGGCTCTCTCAACAATTGCGGAGGAGGAAAAAAAAGCCTTGTGCGATGAGGCATGAGATAAGTAAGCCATTCTTCAGGGGGAGTCAATAACTGGTTATTAGTTGACACCAAGATATCAATGTATTGGGCTGTACAAATCTCGATAATTTCATAATTCAAGAGATCAGCTGCATGGCGCCAGACAAGCTCCACTTCTAAACCTAGTTGAGTTAAAGCTTTGATAAGAGCAGGATCATCGCAACCAATGTCCAGTAGAACCCGACGGGGACGGGGCGTCTGTTTTTTCCCTTTATAAGTTGAAGAATCACTGAGTTTAGGTTCTTTTTGAGTTACTTTAAATCCCCCTTGTACTCCTGTTAAAAGTAAAGCAGAATCTAAAACAGAGGAATATACCCAGAAAACAAAGATTTGATCAGTGCTTAATGTTGGTTTAGGAAATAATAGGTGCTTACGCTTCCAATGTAGTAATTGATAGATAATTTTTACCTGTACTTCCATTTGCTCAAAAATATCCTCAATTAGATCTGTTCCTTTAGAAGATGGTACCAGTTGGAACGAACATTCATAGAAGTCGGAGAAAAAATCTAACTCATCACTCAATTTTTGAATACCTCAGATCTCTCGATGAATTCTTTTTTCAAGTTATGTGAATAATTATTAAACAAGCAGTTGTTCATATTGAGAGGTGTACTTTGTGGTTGTTGAATTGGTTCTCTGAAAAACTTATTTTTGGAATTATTATAAGGACAATAATTCTGTACTGGTGATTCATGAAAAGATCCAGTACTATGTTTATCAAAAGAAGGTTCTTGATAAGAGTATAATGGAAAAAAAGGCGATGAGAAAGAATTTTTTCATCTTTTTTCCAATTTCTATCCCCTGTCTAGCATAACCGCTTTGTAATCGTGCCCGTTCTTTATTATAGTAATGATTGATTGACTTCACTACTCCACCCTTAATAACAATCGACTTTTCCCCAATGTTATTTACCATGGTTATGAGGTTGGTGAGGCCAATGTCTATCCCGGCAATGTGTTTAGGAGGATAATTCGAAACTCTTGGGACATATTTAGTGTAGATGATTTCTAAAACATAGCCAACCCCTCTGGGTATAATCCGTACACCTAAGAGGGAAGTTGGAGACGCGAATCGTGGTTTTATTTGGATACCAGTTATTTGGGGTAACATCAACACCCCATCTGAAAAAGTAACCTGGTTTTTCTCGAATACTACTTGAAACTGGCCATTTTTGGGTTTATATTTCGGGATTCGAGGTTGTTGGAAATATTTCTCTGGATGAGATTTCCAATCAGCTAAAGCTGCGAAAAATGACTTCCAAGCTTTATCTACAAGCTGAAGTACTTTTCGAGCTGTAGGAATAGGCAATTGTTGGAACTTGACAGAAGATAACAGCTCCTGGTGGAGCTGAGATAGTCGAATCCACTTCTTTTCATTAAAAAATGCTTGTCTAACTAGATAGTTTACTTCATTAAACAGATTCTTCGATATATGGCAAATTTGTCTAAGGTTCACTGTTGGTTTTAACCATACCCGCTCAGTTCTGATAACTCTCATCTGCTCGGTCAAGCCGCATCACTTCTGATCGTTCTCTGAAGATATAGGTTCTAGAGGTGTTACTATTGACCAAGAAGAAAATTAGACACTTCCTTATAGCCACCTAAGAAATCAATCTGATATAATTATTGTTCTTAAATTTTTAAATGACAATAGAATGAAAAAGCATTTTAGCTGAGATGGAATAACTCCCTCTTCCAACACGGTCGTGTATCGGTCTGGGAATCCATAACACTCTTAGAAATTCTTTTGGTTTTTTATAGTACTGATTTTACTAGAAAGAAATATTAAATTATATCTTTCAGAAACGCTTTATAGTATATCCCTTTTTTCTTCTCGAATGCTCCTCAATGGATGGTTCTCCCATGGTAGTAATAAAAAGTAAAGTTGATGTTAATTCAAAGGAGTTTAAAGAAAATTCTGAGTATTATCAAAAAATGCTTCAAAAATATCGTGAGATTTGTGATGAGGTAAGAGCAGGGAATCCAAAGTCTATTGAGAAGCATCTCCAAAGAGGAAAAATCCTTGCTCGAAAACGAATTGAGATGATTCTGGATCCTGACACTCCTTTCATGGAGTTAAGCCCACTCGCGGCTTATAATATGTACGATAATGCGTGTCCTTATGCAGGTATAGTCACTGGCATTGGTTTAGTGGGTGGTCGTGAGATGATGTTCATTGCAAATGATGCAACTATAAAAGGCGGAACATATCATCCTATGACTGTGAAAAAACATTTAAGAGCTCAAGAAATTGCTGAGCAGAATCGATTGCCGTGTATATACTTAGTTGATTCTGGTGGTGCTTTCTTACCCCTACAGGCCGATGTATTCCCTGATAAAGAGCATTTCGGTAGAATCTTCTATAACCAAGCTCAAATGTCAGCAAAGAAGATACCACAAATAAGTGCAGTAATGGGATCGTGCACGGCTGGTGGTGCATATGTTCCTGCCATGTCTGATGAAACTGTCATTGTAAAAGATACCGGAACAATCTTTTTGGGAGGCCCTCCTCTTGTTAAAGCCGCCACAGGTGAAGAAATATCAGCAAATGATTTAGGAGGAGCAGATGTTCATTGTCGTACTTCTGGAGTCTCTGATCATTACGCTTTGAATGATGAACATGCTCTTCGTCTTACTCGTGATATAATCGAACATCTTAACTTGCCATCTAAGACGATTCTTGATATTCGCCCTCCTGAGGATCCCTTGTACCCAACAGACGAAATTTATGGAATTCTTCCAAAAGATCCCAAAATAACTTACGATGTTCATGAAATCATTGCCCGAGTGGTTGATGGTTCAGGTTTTCATGAATTTAAATCTCTCTATGGGACAACTTTAGTTTGTGGATTTGCACATATTATGGGTTATCCTGTCGGCATTCTTGCAAATAATGGCGTATTATTCTCTGAAAGTGCGTTAAAAGGAACCCACTTCATTAATCTTTGTTCTCAAAGAAAAATACCATTAATTTTTCTTCAAAACATCACAGGTTTTATGGTAGGTAGTAATGCTGAGGCGGGAGGAATTGCAAAAGACGGCGCAAAAATGGTCATGGCTGTAAGTAATGCTCAAATTCCAAAGATAACAATTATTATTGGGGGTAGCTTTGGGGCAGGAAACTATGGAATGGCGGGAAGAGCTTATTCCCCCCGTTTTCTCTTCATGTGGCCGAATGCGCGAATATCAGTTATGGGTGGTGAACAGGCAGCAAACGTCTTAGCGACTGTTAAGGAAGCCCAGTATAAGGCTCAAGGCAAAGAAATTTCCCAAGAAGAACGAAAAAAGATCATGGAACCGATTCTTGCGAAATATGAGAGGGAAGGATCAGCTTACTATTCTACGGCTCGATTGTGGGATGATGGAATAATCGATCCGGCTGACACGAGAATTGTATTAGCTCTGTGTATTTCCGCAACATTAAATGCTCCAATTCCTGATACGAACTTTGGAGTCTTTAGAATGTGATCAAAGAAATGAGGAGATAACGTTGAAATCATATGAAACAATTCTCAGGGAAGATATCGGCCATACGGCATATATTACTTTAAACCGTCCCGAAGTCCACAACGCATTCAATCCCTTAATGATTGAGGAATTAACCACTATATTCAAGTATTTGGGTAATGATGTGACTGTTAGAGCAATTGTGCTGACAGGTGAAGGAAAATCATTTTCAGCAGGAGCAGACATAAAATACATGCAAAGAAGTAAAAATTTTAGTTACGAGGAGAATCTTGACGACGCTAATCGCTTAGAGTTATTATTCAATACAATCTACCTCACTCCGAAACCTGTTATTGGACGAATTAATGGTGCAACTTTTGGAGGCGGTCTTGGGTTAATCTCAGTATGTGACATTGTAGTAGCAGTAAGAACTGCAAAAATGGCGTTTTCTGAAGTCAATCTTGGAATTCTACCTGCTGTGATAAGTCCATATATAATCCCTAAAATTGGTTTTTCAAATGCAGCTCGATTCTTTCTAAGTGGTGAGCGTTTTGATGCCATAAAAGCTCAAGAAATTGGTTTGATTCACGAACTTGCCGAGGATGATGTTGAGTTGGATCGAAAGATAGCCGATATCCTTGATCAAATATTATCAAGTAGCCCTGCTGCTATGGCGAGAATTAAACAATTATTGGCAAGAAATCGTGATACAGAATTTCAAGAATTACGGAAATATTGTATTTCCCAAATTGCTGAACTCAGGACTTCTGATGAGGGAAAAGAAGGACTAAAAGCATTCTTAGAGAAGCGACCTGCAAAATGGAATTTCTCCCCCTGGAAAGGGAGAGATAGAAAAGATAATTTAAGTGCTTAAATGGTATGTAAACAAAAATGACTCCACAAATCGATTTTGACTACTATTCTCCGAAAGAACCTAATGCTCCAAATCTAGTTTTTATTCATGGTGCTGGCGGAGATAAAACTCAATGGGAAAAACAAAAGAGTTTTTTTCAACAACACGGGTGGGGGATTATCTCTCTTAGCCTCCCAAGTCATGGACAAAGTTCTCCCTCTGAATCCTTAAACCTGGGCAATTATGTAGAAACAGTTTACAAAATAATAACCAATCAAAAATTAGAGAATGTAACTTTAATTGGTCATTCAATGGGTGGAGCCATAGCTCTTCAATTTACTTTACAATACCCTGGGTCAATAATAAAGAAATTGATTCTGATTGGAACAGGAGCAAAATTGAAGGTAGCTCCAGCTTTTTTTGACGCAATAGAAACAGACTTTAACCGTTTTTTGGAACTTTTGGGAAGGTTAGCATTTTACAAAGATACAATGGCTCAAATTAAACTTGATAATGAAGAAGCTATAAGAAGAAATGGAGGAAAAATCTTTCTTCAGGATTTTCAGATTTGTGATATGTTTGATATTCGTTCAGAGTTGAACAAAATTACTAAAAAAACTTTGATTATAGTGGGACAGGACGATCAGATGACACCTGTCAAGTATTCAACCTTCTTACACGAAAAATTAAAGAATTCTCAACTTACTATTATACCTGAAGCAGGACATTACGTGTTTCAAGAGAAACCTTTAGATGTGAATAATGAAATCTACAAGTTCATAACAGAATAATAGGTGAATGAACGTGAGCGATCAATCTTTAATCGAAAAACTAGGATATTCACAAACTGATAAAGTTGTAATTTTTCACATGGATGACGTAGGATTCTCACACGCAGCAAACGTAGGCTCTTTTGATTGTTTAGATTTTGGAGTTGCTACTTGTGGTTCTGTTATCGTTCCATCTCCTTGGTTCTTAGAAACAGCATCAATATGCAGAAATAATCCAAAATATGACATGGGAGTCCATCTTACACTTACCTGTGAATATGATCTTTATCGTTGGCGAGCGTTGAGTACTGTTGATAAAGAAACAGGCTTACTAGACGATGAAGGATGCTTGTGGAGAACAACAGAAGAAGCTATTATGCATGTAGCACCTGAAGCAGCGGAGAAAGAGATGCGTACACAAATTCAACGAGCTTTGGATCATGGAATTGATGTTACTCACATCGATACTCATATGGGAACAGTATTAGATCCTAAATTTATACAAGCATATCTGACACTAGCTTCCGAATTTAAAATACCAGCTTTTATGCCTCGTTTATCACGGAAAGAGATCATTGATATGGGATTTGCTGAATATGCAGATATGTATATGGAGCTTCTTCCTCAGTTGGAAGCAGGTGGTACTGTATTAATGGATCAGATTATCATCAATACTGGGGGAGAACAACCTGACAAATCAAAATACTATTGTGACAGGATGGCTGAAATAAAACCCGGATTAACACACTTCCTATTCCACCCAGCTAAAATGAGTTCTGAACTTGAAGCAATCGCCCCTGATTCTGGAGTATGGCGAAACCAAGATTATATGGCATTTACTGATAAACGTGTCAAGAAATGCATCAAAGAACATAAGATAAAGCTTATTGGGTATAAAAAACTACGTGATTATTTAAGGAAAAATGTGTATGTTTAATTTAACAAAATTGTTTGTGATATAAATGAAGTTTAACATTGCTGCTGCTCAAATACAATCACATCAAGCAGATCCTCATTCTAACTTGGAAAAAATCTCAAAAATATGTCAAGGGAAAGATGTTGCTGCTGATCCGAATACGATTGTAGTTTTCCCTGAACTTGCAGTGACAGGTTATCTCATGCATGATGATGTATTCAATTTAGCAGAGGAGGTACCTACAGGCCCACTTAGCCAGAAGATAGCAAAAATCGCTGAAACAAATAACTGTTATCTTGTTGTGGGAATACCAGAGATATCAGTTCCTGGTGTATTATACAATTCAGCTGTATTCTTTGGTCCAGAAGGATTCTTAGGAAAAGGCAGGAAAATTTTCATTCCCAATCATTCAGTCTTTAATGAGAGACGATATTTTAGAAGTGCTACATTAATTAGTGTTGTTGATAGTCCACTCGGGAAAATTGGATTACAGATTTGCTATGATCTATTTAGTCCAGAAATTACGCGAGCTCACGCTTTATTAGGTGCGCATACAAGCATTTGTATTTCTGCCTCACCTGGAGTACGAAGACAATATTTTGAATCGTTTTTACCTGCTCGGGCTATGGAAAACACAATCAATATGGTATATGTCAACCAATCAGGAATCCAAGATGATGTAGTCTTTTGGGGAGGCTCAGAGATTCGAAACGCAACAGGAAAACAACTATTAAAACTCAAGTATGACGAACCTGATTTTGGAATTACCCAATTAGATTCTGATGTACGTACATCTAGACCTTTTGTTCCCACTCTTAGAGACGTACCACCATGGATTTATTCAAAGTTGAAAAAAGAGAGTCAGAACCTTTAATATTGGAGATGATATAAATGAAAGAAATACCTCCGATTGATGTTCCTCATACAGTGAGACTCATTGAAGATTTTATCAGAACTCGTGTATTTGAAGCAGGAGCTAAAGGAGTTATAATCGGATTAAGTGGTGGAATTGATTCTGCAATAGTGGCTTCGATTGCAGTCCGCGCATTAAGCCCAAAAAACGTTTTCGCCTTATTTCTTCCTAGTAAGACTACACCAAATGCCGATTTAAAGGATGTAAAATTGTTATGTTCTCATTTAAAGATTAAACTTACTAAAATTGACATTCAAAACTTAATTGATAATTTTTCTGAGGAAATAAAAGAAAGCGAGAATCCCTCCCTAATGGAATGGGCGAATGTAAAACCCCGTATACGTCAAGTAATTTTTTATTTTTTTGCAAATAGACTCAATTATTTACTTTGTGGAGCAGGGAATAAGAGTGAGTTAATGATTGGTTATTTCACAAAGTTTGGGGATAGTTCAGTCGATATCTTACCCATTGGGGACGTTTACAAGACACATGTATATCAATTGGGGGAATATTTGGATATACCAGGAAACATTCTCACTAAAGCACCGTCGGCAGGTTTGTGGGAGGGCCAAACTGATGAAGCAGAGATTGGTATGTCTTATCTACACCTAGATAGTATTCTATATGGTCTAGAACGGTTTCAAACTGAAGGTGAAGTTGCTGACTATCTTGAAATTCCCGTTGCAGAGGTAAAAAGAGTACGATCAATGTTATATCAAAGTGAACACAAACGACGAGGGCCATTAATTTTTAAGCTAGGAATAAGAACACCTAATATTGACTGGCGAATTCCCTTAGTAAAACCAAGCGATGTTTAGTCAACAGTCGCTCTGACTCGCATTAATCCAACCCCAATATTTTTTTGCTTTTGGATTCTAAAATGACCTATTTTCTGGGTATTCGTAACATGAGGTCCAGTACAAATTTCTTTGGAAAAAGATTCCACAGAGTAAACAGAGACTTTACCTTCATAGCGTTCTTCAAAGAAACCTAGCGCTCCTTGCTCTCTTGCTTTTTGAGGGGTCATAATCTCCTTGGTAACAGGTAGAGCCTCTTTGATCTTTTGATTCACAAGATCTTCAACTTTTTTAAGCTCATCAGCCGTCAAAGTTTTAGGATGATTAAAGTCGAATCGAGTTCGTTCAGGAGTAATATTGCTCCCCTTTTGTTCTATATGATCTCCTAATACTTCTCGAAGAGCTTGTTGAAGTAGATGTGTTGCTGTATGTAACCTTGTGGTTCTTTCTGAATGATCTGCAAGTCCACTCTGGAAAGTTCCAGCAGTGGCTTTTCGAGAAAGCTCTCTATGGCGTTCAAATTCTTCTTTAAATACCTTTAAATCAATGGAAACTCCTTTCTCAGCGGCTAGTTCCGAAGTAATTTCAGGTGGGAAACCAAATGAAGTGAACAAAAGGAATGCGTCTTCTCCCGTAACAATTTCCTTTTCTTTAAAGATTTGGTTGAATTTACGAAGGCCTCGACGTAGTGCTTTAGAAAATTTTTCTTCTTCTTGAGTAAGATTATTTATTATGAATTCTTTATTACGTTCAAGCTCTGGGTATGGCTCTTTGTTAAAATCAATGACTAATTGGGCTAGTTCTGGAAGAAATTGTTGTTTTATGTTTAACAAATTTCCTTGACGTATAATTCGCCTTATCAATCGCCTTAATACATAACCTTGCCCTAGATTGGATGGTGGAAGGTGCTTGTCATCTCCTAGAATGAACGTAGCAGCTCTAATATGATCAACAATAATACGAACAGCTCTTTGTTGTTCTTGATTCAGTGGTTCTTTAATTCGAGTGAGCTTCGTTATCCTTTCGACTAATGGGGCATAAGAATCTATCTCAAAAACGCTTTTCATTCCATTTATAACCGCGACTGTACGTTCAATTCCCATTCCAGTATCGACATTGTGTTGTTTGAGTTTTTCATAAGTTCCATCAGCTTTCTTATTATATGTCATAAAGACATCATTCCAGATTTCGAAGAATTTCCCGCAGTGACAGCCAGGTCTGCACGTTTCAGAACATGGTTTCTTGCCTGTATCGTAGAACATTTCCGTATCAGGGCCACAAGGACCCGTATCTCCAGCGGGCCCCCACCAATTTTCTTCTCGATCGAGATAATAAATTCTTTCGTTAGGAATGCCTACTTCATGCCAATAATTTGCTGATTCTTCGTCACGGGGAACTTCCTCGTCTCCTGTAAAGACTGTTACCGAAATTTTCTCGGGATCTAACCCTAGCCAACGGGGATCTGTCAGAAATTCCCAACTCATTGTGATAGCTTCTTTTTTAAAGTAATCTCCGAGAGACCAATTCCCCAACATCTCAAAAAATGTTAAATGAGTAGCATCTCCCACATCATCAATATCCCCAGTACGGATACATTTTTGACAATTTACCAACCGATTTCCAGAAGGATGGGGTTGGCCCATCAAGTATACTTGTAATGGATGCATCCCTGCTGTGGTAAAAAGAACTGTAGGATCGTTTTCTGGCATAACAGATGCTGAAGGGATGATAGCATGGTCTTTTTCTTTGAAGAATTGAAGATAAATCCTTCTTAATTTATTGGATTCCACAGAGGGTTCACATCACTGTTTTAGATTCATCTAGAACCGTTTATCTAGATTTAATAAAGTCTCGTCTCCGAACGTCTATAGTCATTGTGAAATCCAAAACATCTGAAAGTCGTGTAGAAATATCTTCATCAACGAATTCATAAAAAATAATCAATGAAATTTTTGTCGTTCTCAAGAATCAATGCTGTAAAGACCAGTTTTCTTTATAAAATATACTTAAACACCTTGGGGAATCATCTGGAATAATATTAGATGTGGGAAAAAAGGTTAAATAATTGTTAATTAAAACTAATAATTGTTAATTAAAATTAATATTTTCTAAACAAATTCAGTATTTCCAGGAAAACCAGGCTAATTAGAATTATGAAGGAATTTAAATCATGGTTCTCTATGTTGACTTAGTCAATCTTGGAATTTTTTTAGTTCTAATAGCATTACTTTGTGAATATATCGATTCAGCTCTAGGTGGTGGTTATGGGACAATTCTTGTTCCATTACTTCTTATTTTGGGATTTGAAAATGGAGTAATAGTCCCCGCGGTATTATTCACTGAAATCTGGTCTGGTTTTTCTTCAGCATTTCTTCATCATTTTGTAGGTAATGCAAATTTTGAAGCAAAAGTAGATTTAAAAAACGGTAGTCTTAATGATATCTTCTTTTTCTCTCCCGATACTAAAATTTCATTAATTTTAGCTGGATGTGGAATTATAGGAGGTGCATTAGCAGCCTTAATCGCAATAAATATTTCTAACATAATTGTCAAAACATATATTGGGATTTTAGTAATTATTGTGGGGATATTTGTTCTTCTTAAATTTCGATGGAATTTCTCATGGTTTCGAATTTGGGGAATTGGTCTTCTTGCTGCATTTAACAAAGGCTTAAGTGGTGGAGGGTATGGTCCGTTGGTTTCTTCGGGACAAATTATCGTGAATCGTAACCCTAAGGAAGCAGTTGCCTCAACATCTCTTTCCGAGGCTGTAGTTTGCATTTCAGCTCTGATTATCTATTTTCTTGTGGGGGGATCCTTTTTAGATGTTAAGATTACATTGTACCTCTTGATAGGGGCCTTAGCTTCAGTTCCATTTGCAGTAATCACAGTGAAACATCTACCTATAGAAAAATTGAGTTCACTTATGGGTTTCACCACCATTGGGTTGGGTTTTTTAACCCTGTTTAAAACCTGGTTTTTATAGCTCCCCTGGATTCAATTAGAAAACTACAACTGTGAAACAAAAGCCTAATTTAGAATCTCTTTCGTGATCTATGATAATTTTTCCTATTTTTGTTGATTGTCACTCCAATAGATTCGAAAGATTTAATCTGTCCGTATTATCTCTCCATCTTTGATGAAATTTCGTGTAAATTGTCAATGATAGAGAAATATAGCATTAGAAAAGGGAAGATGATGAATATGATTAAGAGAAAGATTTTTGAAGTAGGATATAAGTTTAAAAAAGCAAGTGTGGAACCTAATGGGTTATCAAGGTAAATTAGAGGATCAAATTTCTTTAAAAAGTCTGAGATTCCGCATATAAGAATGAGATCAGGTATAAATGCAAAAGCAAAAATCAATAGGTCTTTAAGAAGGTAATCTTTAGTATAGTGATTTTTTACGAGGATTAATTTGTGAATCAATCGCTAACCACATTTATATCTTCATGGATAATTAGGTTTCTGACTCTGGGTAATGTTTGGGTGTTACAAGAGACCAAAATGAAAATGAAGTTCAAGAAAATTCTTCTCAACTTTGACCTTTTGCTATCTTAATAGGTGCATAAGCCAGGACTTTGATTTAGCTCTACGTCTAAATAATGCCAAACAATTTTTGTACTGTTTATAGCTAGGATTTGAGCATGTGCAGATATTGGACATACAAACTGGGCATAATTCCTCCTTTTGGATTTCCAAATTTCTCAAAAGATCAGTATTTCTGTCTTGAATAGACATGATTATTCACCTTCTTCATGATAACCTTCAGCATTTGATGATTTAAGTAAGCAAAGACCTCTTATTTTGTTTCGAAGAGAAAACAGCCAGTAGATCGCTGTCAAGAATCACTTACAAGATCTTCAACGTTTGATTAGACGTATGATATTTTAAACCTCATACTGATTTCTGTACAACAAGAATTTCAGAGAACACATCGTTTAATGCATTATCGGGGAAACATTCGGAAAAACATGTGCAATATCTGCAATTTGGATAGAAATCTTGACAAATTTTTTCTTTGATTTTTACAGACTTTACATATTTTCTCATTTATTTCACACCTTCTTAGTTTTTTTCTCTTCTTATTTTACTGATACCTTTCATAGACTCTTTTAGTCTCTTTTTGACCTTTTCAGGTCAAGTAATAATATGAATAACGAACTAATAAAATGTGAGTACAAAAAAAGGAATAATTTTTAGGAATAATAACAGCTTATTAGTCCTCATAACATACAATCATAGTTATAATAGACACTTTAAGTGTACAATAATGTTATACAATTTTTTTTGATCTAGTAATATATATGACACTTCTTTATTATCAAATGTATGAAAATCAACAATTTCTTCACAGCTCCAATATAAATCATAGAAAATGTTAAATAATAGTTAATTAAAAGTAATAATAGTTAATTAAATACAAAGTAAGTTTGTCATGTAGGAGTATTTGAAATTTAATGAGAATATTCTCAAATGATGAAGCTCTCCTAAAATCAATAGTATCTTTCAATGCTGGTAAGGGAGAAATACAAGTTTTACAGAATTTATTGGAGGACAACCATGTCACTAAAAGATGATACTTTGAGTTTTATTAACCAAAATTGGCGTATCCTGCTTTTAGTAGGAATAATATACTTTTGGATAGTAACTTTCGTACTGATAATCCCTAGAGGATTTTCTGTACCACAATTGGAAGATACCTATAATCAATTTGGCCCATCTTTTGCTGCTCTTATACTGTTACTAGTTATTGGTGGATACATTATATATCGAAATTACTTTAAACCACTACAACTGAAAGGTGATGTTAGTCATCAAGTTATTTGGGGTGTATCATTCCTTATTTATGCAATAACCTTTCTAGGCCTTTGTCTAGAAGCTTGGGGCTTTCCTTTCACCGATATGAGTGATCCTATCATATTTTTCATATGGAGAACTCCAATGATAATCTTTGTTTGTGGAATTTGGATTGGTACTAGCCAGCTTTTTACAGATAACAAAAGAATAATTAATATTGTTGCTTTCCTAATACTTCTCCTAGGACAAAGTCTGTTTTTTATTGGTTTACTAATTTTAAAAAATATCGAGCTAACAATGTATGGTTTCTTATTTTGCGAATTTATTCCAATGGCCTTTATTTTAGCATGTCTTTGGTATCGTTATGGTAAAGGTTCAACTTTAAGCTCACCAAAGGTTTTAGCTCTAGGTTTCTTTTTACTTGGATTAGTTTATGCTGCATGGGCACCTTGGCATTTTGAAGACCTTAAGTACATTTACTACACTTTATTCAATGTATTTAACCTTGCTTTAACTATGATTCTTGTAGGATTTTATGCATTACCAAAGGAAACTCTTGCAAGATTCTGATGCAAAAAAAATTTGTTAAAGATGGTAATATGATCCTAGGAAAGAAATGTGTAAAATATGATCAGATAAGGGCATCTTATCCAGAAAAATTTGCCTCTGAGGGTAAAATATTTCAAAGAATTCATAGAGGTGATCGAATCTTTCTTCACACTGGATGTGGTGAACCCCAGTATCTTATCAAGACTTTGGTTGAATATGTGAAAAAAAATCCCAAAGCGTTTTTTGATACGGAAATATTTCATGTTTGGACATTGGGAGTAGCACCCTATGCAGACTCTCAATTTAGTGCAAATTTTAGGATTAATTCCTTTTTTATTGGTGAATCTACTAGAAAAATTGTTAACACTGGCTTGGCTGATTATACACCAATATTTCTTTCTAATACTCCTGGAGTTTTTTATTCTGGCCTTGTTCCTCTCGATATTGCATTAATCCAATGCTCTAGCCCTGATGAACACGGTTATCTTAATCTTGGAGTTTCAGTTGATATTGTAAAGGCTGCAATAGAGTCTGCATCCTTAGTTATCGCCCAATTAAACACCTGGGTTCCACGAATTCATGGAGACGGTTTCATTCATATAGAGGATATCGATTATGTAATCCCATTTGATGAACCCATTTTAGAGTATGATCCTACTCCTAATAGTGATGCATCACATACAAAAGTCTCATCAAAAATCGGAAATTATGTTTCACGCCTTATCCAGGATGGGGATACAATTCAAGTTGGTTATGGAAGCATCCCCGATGCCGTTATGGCCAATCTTTCTGATAAGAAGTATCTCGGAGTTCATACAGAGTTAATATCTGATGGTCTTGTAGATTTGATGAAAAAAGGAGCCATCGACGATTCTCAAAAAACGATAAACCAAGGTAAAACCATTGGTTCCTTCTGTATGGGAAAAAAAGAAACCTATGAGTTTTTACATGATAATCCTTCTGTTGAGCTTAGAAGGATCGATTACACCAATAATCCAATGATAATTGCCCAAAATAATAATATGACCGCAATTAATAGTGCTTTACAAATTGATCTTACAGGGCAAGCTTCTGCAGAATCGATTGGTAATATTTTTTACAGCGGAATAGGGGGACAATCTGATTTCATGAGGGGAGCAATGCTAGCTAAGGGGGGTAAGACAATTCTTACCCTTCAATCAACAGCTGAAAATGGGAGAGTATCACGGATTGTACCATTTATTACTGAGGGAGGGGGTGTCACTTTGAATCGTGGGGATATACATTATGTTGTAACTGAATATGGTATTGCTTATCTTCATGGAAAAAACATCCGGGAACGAGCCATGCAATTAATCTCTATAGCTCATCCCAAATTCAGACCAGAACTCATTAGACAAGCAAAAAAATATAATCTTATCTTTAAGAATCAAGCTTTTGTTCCAGGTAAGAAAGGTGATTATCCTGAACATTTAGAGGCATGGAGAACCACTAAAGAAGGACTTGAAATATTATTAAGACCTGTGAAAATAAGCGATGAGCCACTGCTAAAGGATTTCTTCTATGACTTATCTGATAGATCTTTGTATCGCCGTTTTATGACTGCACGGAAATATATGCCACATGAACGTTTACAAGATTTTTGTATAATAGATTTCTCAACAGAAATGGTAATAGTAGCTGTAACTAAAAAAGAACCGATAGAAAAGATTGTGGGTGTTTCACAATACGCAATAAATCAATCTTCTCACTCCGCAGAAGTCGCTTTTGTTGTTAGAGACAAATATCAAAATTTAGGCATAGGAAATGAAATGCTTAGTTATTTGACATATCTAGCCAAGAGTAGTGGACTACTAGGTTTTACAGCTGAAGTACTACTAGAAAATAAAACCATGATTCATTTATTTGAGAAATTGTTTCCACAGCTAGATAGAAGAATAATTCAAGGTGTTTGCCAACTAAAAATGAGTTTTATTAAAGATTAAGGGATTTAAATGCTCGATTGATATGATAAGAAGTCTTTGATGAAGAAAATATATGAGAACTAATTAAGACAAAATCAATAAATGAGATAAGAAATAAAAATGCAAAAAATCAAAGAATTCTATTTAAATGAAAATTCTTTAGTCAAAAACAATAGGAATGTCTATAAACTTAACCAGAATAAACAAATCTCATCTTATAGGGTTTTTCTCTATTTTTTTGATGAGATCAGAGGAGATATTCCCTTATTCATGTATCCATCAATACCAATCAATGAGAATGAAAGACAGATACTCTCAAACCATAGTATATGGTGGCACCAGGATCAGTTCTTAACACCTTTCAAGTTTAATTCCATCGATCTTGAACTAGGAGGCGTTATTTATTCTGCCACATTATTTCTTTGTCACACCTATAGAACGAAAAGACGATCTGGAATGGATTCAAACAAATGGAAGCCTGAAAGATTTGTTCTAATCGTAAAAACCCCTTCATCAGTCTCCTTCAGTACTAAAGAAATGTTACATGAAATGAAAACAAGAATACAAGATGATATTGGTGAAGATTTATGCTTTTTAGTAGAAGATTTTCTAAAAAAAACAGAGAATTCACAAGTTGGGGAATTTATAGAAAAAAAATCTAAAGCTATCCTAAAACAACTTACATCGATATGTAATTCATTCAATCCGAAAAAAAATGAAATTAAACTCATAACTCAGCCTGAGAAGAAAATAAAACCAAACATTATTCCAAATCCAGATTCAAGAAAACTTAAGAAATTACGATTTTCAATTCCTAAGCCTAAAAATAATTAGGAGAATTAGAGACTTAATGACCAAATTACTGAAGGATGAACTTAACTTAAAATTGTTGTTACTCCTTTGTGCTGGAGAAGGAGTAAGTATTAATGTCAGTGCTCTCTCTAATCAATTCAATAAACACAGAAATACGGTGAATGAGAGAATAAAACAACTTTTTAAATATAAAATTATTGATAAGCCGCTTTTTCCTTTGAAATGGCTATTTAAAGAATATCCTCTATTGGTTATTTCAAAAGATAAATTCTATCGCGATGAAGCGACTAAAACTTTTATTGAACACGATCCACATATCTTTGCTGCTTTTTTCTTCCAGGAAGAGCTATATAATACATTAACTATTCAATTCCATGAAGATCTTTTTTCTTATGAAATTTGGAATGATAATATCCTAGAGGAGGAGAAAATCATCAAGGAGGAGGATCGACATCCTCCTGATGCATTACTCTTCAGCACAAAGCGTATTTTAAAGTATGATCCTTCAGCTCCGTTTAGAATTATTAACTTAGGTTTTAAAAAGGGAGATATTAAGAAGATTGCTGATTTTGAACTAGACAAATTATCTTTAAGAATCTTAAGAATGGCTCTGAACGGAAAATCAATAAGAACAAATGAGAATTTTCTAGCTCAGGCTTTAGACGTAAATAGAAATACTATTATTAGAAGGATTCAAAACTTACTGAAAGAAGGAATCATTGGGAATCCTGTTTCAAGATTCCCAAGAGTTATAGTCCCACCTGATTTTATGCTAATATTCTCTTTATTTGAAATCAGGAAGAAATGTGAAATTGTTGAAAGATTCATTAGAAATGACCCGCATGTTCCCCTCCTGATCAAGGCTAATGTTGGAAGATACAACTATTTTGTAGCAAGTACTTTCACTACCATTGAGGAACATTTAGAATGGCAAGAAAACTATAACCAGAGGTTCAAAGCCTGTATAGATGGAATCAAGAACACATATCTTTCTCCTGCAATGACTTTTTCTATTAGGCCGAATTTTATCTCTCTTGAACTTATCAAGAGGAAATTAGCATTGTTACAAGAAGAAAATTAAGTTATATAACATAGAATGAACTGTGGAAGTTAAATCGCAGCCTATCTCTCCTTTTTTTCTGGAAAAGTTTCATTATTTTGAGTTTTAATACAAATTTCAACCTTTGTTTGGGTAATTTTTTGTAAGTATTTGCATATCACTCTCGTAATAGTGGAACTAAAAAGTCAATGATTTTATCTATTGCATCCAGTACTTCAAGGGACATTTCAGAGTCAAAGTCAAGCATTTTTGGTTGTACTCCTAATATCCGTATTATAACTCCCGATTTATCATTATTCATGTAATCTACAAATACCTTCATTGGGATGACATGGGTACTGAACGTCACTTGCTTATTTTCAAGGTCTGATGGTTTAAAAAAACCAACAGTACCAGCTGGAATCTCGTCATTTACAAGTTTCACAGCATCAATTATTAGACAATGAGTAACATTTTCTCTTGATAGAACAGATAGAAAATTCTCTAAAGATCCTCCTACATTATATAGCAGGATTCTATTTCCTAATTGACCTCGTAATCTGTTGTAGATCACAGGGCCTAAACCATCATCACCCCTCAAATCATTACCAACACAAAAGATACATAATCTCCCCTTTTTCGCCGACTTAATGAATGAAAGTATTTTCTGTTTTGAAGACATACTATTTACAGTAAAATTGCAGCTAAAATAATTCATTTTTATATTTTTAGCTTTTACATAAGTATGAGTATTTTTCTCTCTAATTCAGTATTAAATTTTTTCTCTTGGCTAAATTCTTAACCTATCTGTTGTGACGCATATCCTTTACTATCGAAGCATTAATTATGTGAAAAATATTGTGCTAAGGTAATTATCATCGAAAGAATAAATATTGAAGATGTTGATCTTACGTATAAAATCCTTGACGATAAAAATTAGATAAAAGTATCCATTCTATGTGTTTAATCAAAACAAAGGGTCAAATGAGTGTAGAAGTGACAAAAATGTACACAAACAGAGTATAAAAGCTTCAAAAGTAGTAAACAAATTATCAAAATTGTTCAACATTATCGTACAATAGATGCTAATTTTGGTCTTTTAACATACATTTTCTGCAGCATTTTTGACTATTTTTTGCAGATATTACTCGAATTTTGTACACACGATTTATTATTCTGTTTTTTTCATAGTTACCTGACCATTATTGGAAGTCTCTCGCCAAAAATGATCAGATGGAATAATTAATGGCAAAAGTAAGTGTTGATAAACTCCTCAAAAAAGCTGATCTTCCCAATCGGAAAGCAGAATTGTGGCATCCGTATTATCGCGGTAAAATTGAAGTTACGTCAAAAGTTAAAATTGATAACTTTGATGACTTCGCAGTATGGTATACACCTGGAGTAGCAAGACCATGTAAACTCATTGAACAAGATATTAAAACACAAAATAAGGTTAGTTCAAACGAAGTATATAACTTAACAAATAAATGGAACAATGTGGCTGTAATATCAGATGGTAGTAGAGTTCTAGGACTGGGTGATATAGGTCCTGAAGCTGCCATGCCTGTGATGGAGGGAAAAGCATTATTATTCAAATATCTAGGAGGGGTAGATGCATTTCCAATCTGTTTAAACTGTCATGATCCCAACCATATTATTACTACTGTAAAATGCCTTCAACCCAGCTTTGGTGGAATTAATCTGGAAGATATTTCACAACCAAAATGTTTCAAAATTCTCGATATCCTTCGACGTTCCAAGGATATGCAAATACCCGTGTGGCATGATGATCAGCAAGGGACGGCAACGATAGTTGTTGCAGGACTATTTAATGCGTTAAAAATTGTAAATAAGAAATTGAACGAGACTCTCTTCTCTATGGTTGGATCAGGGGCAGCAAATATGGCGGTTGCGAGAGTTATGGTAAGTTCAGGCATTCCCAAAAAGAACATCATTATGATGGATTCTAAAGGAATATTACACCCAGGAAGAAAGGATATTGAAGCTAATAAAAAGGATTATAAATTAAAATGGGATATGTGTCTCAATTCTAATGGTGAGTGTAGAGAAGGAAATATGTTTGATGGGATGAAAGATACTGATATGGTGATTGCAGCTAGTAAACCCGGTCCTGGAACAATAAAACAAGAGCATATCAAAGCAATGGCTGCTGATCCAGTAGTTTTTGCTTGTGCTAATCCTGTACCTGAAATATGGCCTTGGGAAGCGCTGGATGCAGGGGCCGTGATAGTAGCAACTGGACGATCTGATTTTCCAAATCAAGTAAATAATAGTTTAGGATTCCCTGGTATTTTTAGAGGAACACTTGATGTAATGGCAACGACTATTTCAGATGAAATGTGTATCGCTGCCGCCAAAGAGTTAGCAAAAACTGCTGAAGATAAGGGATTAGCATTTGATTATATTATCCCCTCAATGGATGAGTGGGAGGTATTCCCTCGAGAAGCCGTAGCTGTTGGTCAACAAGCAATCAAAGAGGGTATTGCTAGACTTAAATTAACTCGTCAAGAAGCATTTGAACGTGCCGAGGCCCTCATTAAGCGAGCAAGAGAACAGACCCATTCATTAATGGATTTGGGGTATATTTCGAAAGCCCCCTCAGTTGATGAATAATGGAATTGATCTCAAAACTTACCTGAAAAAATATAACCAAAAAACCAAAAGGAAGAATGATATATGGCAAAAATACATGTTGAAGAATTACCTAAAGCTTTCAATCTCGAACTAAATATGATGAAAACCTGTTTACCTTCGAATGGAACAGACCTCTCAACACCATTAGCTAGTTCCTTTGAATATTGTTCCTACTTTGTAATAGTGGATGCAAATCAACAAAAAATCTTAACTTTTATCTTGAATGATGCCCAAACAGCTGCCAGAGGTGCGAGTATTCTAACAGCTCAGTTGATTATTAATCAAAATGTTCAAACAATAATTACACCTGAAATCGATTCTCTTACCTTAAACATCCTGCAAAAAGCAGGAATAAGAATCTATTTAGGCACTAATGGAACACTTCGGAAAAACGTCGACTTATTCCGTCAGGGACGATTAGTTGAGGTAAAAATAGCTGAATAAACATCTGATACAAATCTATGGTGGTATTTGTTAAGAAACAAACTAATCCTTAGAAAAGGCCATTTATTTAAATATGGTCATTAATTGTCAATATAAAGGTTTCAATCAATAAAAGAATGAAACTACTACTTCTTTCTCAGAAATAATTAATGGAGATAAGTCCTTGGAATTTTTAAATGAGATTTCACCCGCTTTAATAGCTGCAATTATCACAGTCATATGTTTATATGGTCTAGCTCAGTGGTTACAAATTTCAGACTTCCAAAAGACACGATTAAAACAACAGTTATACCAAAGTGGAGAAACAATATTACCCCATAGGAGACGGTATTTAGAGAAAACGTTTATCTGGATTTCTTACTTTGCCACATCACACGTTATTTCCTTTATGTTTGCTACATTATTGGTTCTTACTTTGGTTACAACCATCGATACATTTTTTCCTCTTTTATATTTCATAATCACTTCTTATGCAATTTTCATGCTAGCAATAAAGACCCCAACAACGTAATTCATGTTTGAGGTGTTTACAACTGATAAATAAGAAGAAATTAGTAATTAATTCCTTAACAAATTCCCCATGGGTAGGACACATTAATTCTGGGTCTTGTAATGGATGTGATATTGAAGCACTCGCCTTATTTAGTCCACGATATGATATTGAACGTTTTGGTATCCTCTTAGAGGGGTCACCAAGGCATTGCGATATCTTATTAGCTACTGGTCCAGTTACCAATCAGACCCTACCACGATTAAAACGTATTTATGAACAAATACCTGAACCTAAATTCGTGATCGTAATCGGAAATTGTGGAAGTACTGGTGGTGTTTTTCAAGATACTTGGAATACTTTAGATGGGATAGATAAGGTGATTCCTGTTGATTTATATATTCCAGGTTGTCCCCCTCGTCCTGAAGCTATTGTCGATGGTGTAATAAAATTAATTCAAAAGGTACGAGGTGAAGTTAATTCTAAAGACGGGGAAACTAGCGAATAGGTGATTCCAAATATGACAAAAAGTGGACTCCAATCATTAGAAGAAATTGCCACTTCGTTGAATCTTACAATTCGTGAACCAACAGATTATCCATTAGATTTGTATGTTACAGTCCCACCTGAAAGGCTAGTTGAAGTTATCAAACATCTTAAGGGAGATTATAATGTTTCGCATTTATCAACTATTGTCGTTCAAGAACTGGAAGATCATTACAAGTTACTTTATCCATTTTCCATAAATCAAACAGGGGGAAAAATGGGGAAGTTTATTCTAGATACTAGAATTGATAAAAAGGATCCAAAAATCGATTCAGTTGTACAAGAAATTCCCGGAGCTATTTATTATGAACGAGAAGTCTACGATATGATGGGTGTGCAATTTAATAATCATCCTAATCTCCAACGAATACTAACACCTGATTCCCTCCCCCGAGACATCTACCCCTTGAGGAAAAACATTAGTTCTGAAGAAATCCGTAAAAGACTTGCTGAAGCAAGGAAAGAAAGAGAAGCTGAGACAAAACTTAAGGAATACATCCGAAGTGAGCACTTAGAATATATTTCTGAAAAATCTGATTATGCGATCGCTATAGGTCCTCAACATCCGTCCCTTGAAGAGCCAATTAGGTTTATTTTCCATATTGAGGGAGAAACTGTGAAAGATGTTGATTTACGTCTTGGATTCAATCATCGAGGAATAGAGAAAGCGTTTGAAAGCCGCACATGGCAAAAAAATCTTTATTTAGCTGAACGAATATGTGGTATTTGCAGTGATGCTCATCAATTATGTTATGTCCAAGCTGTAGAAAAGTGTGCCAAAATAACATATAATATACCAGAACGAGCTCGATACATTAGAACAATTTTAGCTGAACTTGAACGTGTTCATTCACATCTGTTGTGGTATGGTGTACTAGCTCATAATACTGGTTTTGATACAATATTTCAATATACGTGGCGAGACAGAGAAATTGTAATGGATATTTTAGAGGAAATCTCAGGGAACCGAGTAAATTACGCCATGCATGCCATAGGAGGAGTTAGACGGGATATTAGTCCAGAACAAGTAGCTAAAATCATTCCAAAATTGAAGAAGCTTCACAAAAGTATCGTTGAACACCGAAAAATGATGATGAACGAAAGAAGTTTTATAGTCCGACAAAAGGGAATTGCTTTATTGACAAGGGAGGATGCCTTAAATTTGTGTACAGTCGGTCCTAATGCCCGTTCTAGTGGGATTAATGCAGATATTCGGAGGGATGACCCTTATGCAGCCTATAATCATTTCTCATTTAATGTACCTTTTGTAACTGAAGGAGATATTCTCAGTGGATTAGTCATCCGCTTGGAGGAAGCCCTAGTTGCGATTGATTTGACCATTGAAGCACTTAAAACGTTACCACAAGGTGAATTAAGAATTAAAGTTCCCCGAAATATTCCACAAGGAGAAGGAACGAGTCGTGTAGAAGCACCAAGGGGTGAAAATTTTCATTATATTCAGTCAAATGGGACAATTAGACCAGAGCGATTTAAAGTTCGTGCTCCAACTTTTGCTAATATGCCCAGCTTGATACATAGATTGATAGGTGTACAAGTGGCAGATATTCCTCCAGTCATTCGAGTTATCGATCCTTGTATTGGTTGTATGGATAGAGTCACCTTTGTGGACTTAAAGAAAGGAAAAACAATGGAGTTATCAGGTGAACACCTAATAAGTCGAGGAAATCGGGCATATCGGCTTGGCACAAAAGTTCTAGACTTTTAGGCGAGAATGAAGAGAATGAATTCAATAAAAACGACATTCAAATTCATAGGTTACTCAACGATTTACGCTTTAATTCTTGTAGGCCCGTTCTTTATATTTAAGGGCTTACCTATGATAATTACAGTTCTAAAATACTTTCTCTTCCCAGGGATTGCTTTTATTATTTCTGGAGCTTTATTTTTTAGTTGGTTTGAACGAAAAACTTATGCGCGGATGCAGAATCGTGTGGGTCCTCGTTTCATGCAACCTATATACGATGTTCTTAAATTACTTGCTAAGGAAGACATTACTCCAAATGGAGTTGAACAGTATGAATTCACTATTATTCCCCCAATCCAATTGATCATAGCTCTACTACTAGCTTTCTTCACACCAATTTACATGGCTGAAGGTTTAATATCATTTGAGGGAGATATACTATTCTTATTATTTTTATTA
Organism: Candidatus Hodarchaeota archaeon; assembly: GCA_016840285.1. The sequence continues at coordinate 35,072 of JAEOSR010000031.1, forward strand.
GCAGTACTCGCAGGATCCATATTTTTACTTGGATGGTCAACAAACAATCCATATGGATTAATTGGAGGATCTAGAGCTGCTATTGCAGAATTATCCCTCGAGATTCCGTTAACCATTGCGTTTATTGGTCCTGTTATCTTAGCTGGATCACTCCGCCTCTCAAATGTTATTCAGAGCGGATTCAATTTAATTGATATTCCGTTAAATGTTATCTTCGAACCAAATTCTTATGATTTACTTCATTTAGTCTACATAATCCCCTTATCTATTTTGTTTTACATAGCAGTTTTATCAGCTAACGCTGTCTTAGAAAAAGTCCCATTTGATCCAGCTCACGCGGAAACAGAGATCGTTGGGGGTTGGAATATAGAACTTACTGGGAAAAAACTTCTTTTTAGTCACCTTGCCAATTTGGTTTTAGAATTTGCCCTTGCAGGGATAATTGCAGCCGTTTTTCTAGGTGGCCCTGGTTTTCGGCCCTTAAATTCAATATTTGATGGGATCTTTTTGGTAGGTCATTGGGATATCTTCTATTATTTCATTAACATCACAACGTTTCTTCTTAAGACTACAGTTGTCATTTTCTTTATTACGGTTAGTCGTACAGTACTTTCCCGTCTTCGAATCGATCAATTAGTCCATTATTTTTGGCGGTATTATTTACCAATTGTTTTCCTTGCACTATTAATGATAATCTATCTAGTAGGTGTACTCTGAAAATGATGAGAATATTCGATCTCTTCCCCATATTTAAAGAAGTCACAAGGAATTTATTTAGGGAGTCAGTTACCGTACAATTTCCTTTTGAGCATATCACTGTTCCAGATGGATTCAGAGGGGCCCCAGAAGTCAATCCAGAATTATGTATTGCTTGTAAAAATTGTGAAAAAGAGTGTCCAACGCGTTGTATCAGTCTGATCCCTGTTAATCCTACTGAAATTTCAAATTTTTCACAAGACCAAGGAACACCTTATTGGTTCTCCATCAACCTTTCAGAATGTATGTTTTGTCAAGCCTGTGAAGAATCATGTCCAATCAAACGGAAGGGTGGTCAATCTGCAATAATCCTAAATCACAATCGTTGGAAAATGGCTGAGTTTAGTCTTAAAGACACAATTGAAACAAAACTTGTTTATAAAAAATCTAAGAGGAAAAACAAAACAAAAACTCTAGGAAGTTAATCAAATGGCATCGATTGAAATCATACTCTTTGCATTGTTTACAATAGTTATGGCAGTTGCAGCGCTTGAGGTGGAAAAACTAACAAATGGAATCTTGCTTTTAGCCCTTTCATCAGTTGGAATTGGATCAATTTTCTTTCTTGTTGGGGCTAACTATGCTGCTGTATTTGAATTCTTACTTTACGCGGGCGTTTTAATAGTTTTGTTTATGATTGCAGCTAGTTTAACTGAAATATCTGGAGAAAAGACTGACGTGGAAGAATCCAAATTGAGAGAGGTTAAACTATGAGTAATAAGGACATATTCGGGAAAGTCGGTTTTATTATCATTGTTTTTTTTCTGTTTGTTTTTTTCTTAGGGGCCCAAGAAAGTGGAACTTGGGCGATTTTACAAACTACAGATCCAAGTTCAGCAAACGAAAAAAGTCTAGAACTATTATGGACTACGTTAGTGACTGCCACCCTAATTCAAGGATTTTTAATTTATGCAGCACTTCTAGGATCTAATTTACAGTTCACACCAGTTACAAAAAAACAAAAAGATAAGGAGGAGCACCAATGAGTCTTTCAATTGGTTCTATCACTGATTTTGACGTATTATTGGCCTTGTCTTTTATTATGTTGTTGATTGGTATGTATGGTCTGACTACAAAACGTTCAGCTATCAGAGTAATAATGGCTTTAGAAATTCTTGTTGCTGCACCTAATATCGCGTTTATAGCGTTTGGTTTTACTCAGAACACAAATGTAGATCCACAAGCACAGACATTTGTCATAATTTCATTATCTGTTGGAGCTGCTGTGATTGGGCTTGCATTAGCATTTATGCGAAACCTTTGGAAACACTTTGGGACGACCAATGTGGATGTCTACACAACTTTGAAGGGGTAAGTGTTTATAAAATGCAAATATATACAATGGCACAGCTTGAGTTCATTCTGAAACCTTGGTTTTTAGTATTCTTGCTTCCAATTGTAGGAGCTCTCCTTTCTGTTATCATTGGTAGGTTTCATAGCAAAGTTCGTACAATATTTTCGATAACTATCACTGGATTATCATTTGTATTCGCTCTACTCCTTATACTACAAGCAACATGGGATGAATATGTCATCCACTTTGTTCCGAAGGGTATTAATGGTCACATGTTAACGTATTTCGATACATCAATTGTAATTGATCCTTTAGCCGCATTTATGGCCATAATCGCTTCAGGCCTTGGATTTTTAATAGCAATTTTCTCAATTGATTACATGAAAGATGATGAGGCATTAAACAGATACTGGTTCTTCTTACAATTATTCATTGGAGGAATGGTTCTTCTTGTATTAGCTGGTGATTTAATATTCCTCTATATAGGATGGAAAATAGTGGGTGTCTGTTCTTACTTCTTAATTGGTCATTATTTTCATAAACCTGATCCACAAGGTTCATTGGCCATAAAATCAGGGATTAAAGCCTTTTTAACTACTTTAGTGGGAGATATTGCCCTCTTAGGTGGTCTAGGTGTTCTCTGGCTGGAATTAGGAACTGTAAACATCTTTAGAATCATGGATGGATTTTTAACACTTGCAGAAGGTCAACAGGTTTTAGTCGCCCTTCTGATCTTTACAGGAGCTGTTGGTAAATCTGCACAATTTCCCTTGATAACGTGGCTATCAAGTCCTGGAAGTGTCGATATTGATGCGATGCAAGGGCCAACCACAGTATCAGCATTAATACATGCAGCAACAATGGTTAAAGCTGGCGTGTACCTAATGTCCAGATTCTTTTTTGTATTTGCGGCTGCTAATATTGAAACATTCTATATGATCATGGCATTCGTTATCGCAATTACGGCAGTAATCACGGCCTCTTCAGCACTAGTATCGACTGATATTAAACGCGTACTGGCCTATTCCACGGTTAGCCAGCTAAGCTATATGTTTTTAGCCATTTGTATAGCTGGGTTATCGTTCTTAGATCTTGATTATAATGTTGGTTACCATGCATTCTTAAGTGCGCAATTTCATGTCCTCTCTCATGCAATCTTTAAAGCTCTATTATTTCTTTCTGCGGGTGCGATAATACATTCGATTCATAATGAAAGAAATATCAAAAAAATGGGAGGGCTCTTCCATGAATTGAAAGTCATAGCCATCCCAATGCTTATTGGAGTGTTGGCACTTTCAGGTGTTCCTCCTTTTAATGGTTATTTTTCGAAAGAATCTGTGTTAGGAGCCGCCTGGGAATTATTCCGAGCTGGACACACCATGGCTCCAATCGCTTTGATTCTTTTCGTTCTAGGCGTAATAACTGCAGGATTAACAGCTGCTTACTCTATTCGGTTATACCTCATGGTTTTTATGGGTGAGAAATCCCAAAATTTAGAAGTAAACAAACCAGGACCATTTATGACGGGTGTTGTGGTAGTTCTTGCTGGTTTTACCGTCATCACTGGATTTTTTGCACCAATAGTAACCTTGTCCTTTGATAAGATGCAAACTTACTTTACGATTAGTAATCCCACTTTTTTTCATACGTTTTCACACTATGAACTGGTCCTCCTCCCAACAAGTGAAACTATAGTTCCCACTTTTTTTGCACTCTCCTGTGTAACGATAGGCGTCCTTACCAGCTATATACTTTATAAAGATGGATCCAAAGAAATAGTATTCATCAAGAAAAATATCTATCTAAAATCTTTACAAACACTGGCAGCGGAAGGTTTTTACATTGACCACTTCTTCCAGTGGTGTCAGAATATCATTATGAATATTTTTTGGTGGTTACGAAAACTCCAAACTGGTGATCTGAATTATAACTTCAGTTTAATCGGGCTAGTTATACTAGCTGTAATGCTAATGTTTTTATTCTTCTGAGGTGAAACAATGGCAATTATATTAGGATTAGAAATCCCCCTTCTAATATTCGTTGCGCTTCCTGTTATCACAACTTTTCTTCTTATTGGTGTGGAGAGATTACTTGATGTTTCGAGAGTTAAAAAAACTATTTCACATCTAATTGCAGTCTTTTTTTCAATACTGGATTTAATCTTCGCCATTCTTTTTGGAATGGAACTTCTTGAGTCTAGTTCTCCTCACCCTACAATAACAGAAACAGTTCTATTAGTACTACAAGCAGATTTAACCTCATTATTCTTTATCTTTATCTTTACCTTTGTTCATGCAGCAGTATGTATTTATTCAATTAACTTCATGCATGAGTATGACGAACTAGCCCACTTCTATGCCATTCTATTTGCAGTAGTTGCAGGGTTGAACTTAATCGTTTTGGTCACTGATTATTTCACCCTTTTCGTCGCATGGGAAAGTATGGTTCTCTGTGCATATGCTATGGTTGGCTTCTATCGTAGTAGAGAATCATCTGAAGCGGGTTTTAAGTATCTCATGATGAGTAGCACAGGGAGTCTTCTCTATCTCTTTGGAGTTGCACTACTCTATGGAATTGCGGGGACTTTGAGTTTTGATGGACTAAAATCATTGAATCCGTTAATGGAATCACCAATTCTTTATATTGCTATTCTTTGTATGATATTCGGTTTTGGAATAACTGCAGCTATCTTCTTCCTCAACACCTGGTTACCCGATGCCCATCCTGCAGCTCCACCTCCTGCTCACGCAATGTTATCTGGGATTA
>JAEOSR010000032.1 GCA_016840285.1 Candidatus Hodarchaeota archaeon
ACATTGTAGATTTGATCCATTTACTTTTCAAACTCAATCTTGAGACTCATGATAATAATAAAGAAGGTGATTATTTATCAATTGTTACGAAAAACAATAATGATGAACGATTTTCACCTTCTCTTATGTCTAATTAGAATTTTTTGGTAAAAAAGGAAAAAGATGAATTAGCTTTAAAATAGGCAAGTGGTCTGAAAAGAATGAATATGGGCCCACCCGGATTTGAACCGGGGATCTCTCGGTTTCTGTCGTGGCTTGGAAACCAAGTAACGCTATCAGCATCGCCCGTTCTGACAAAAATTCCTCAGAACGTCGAGCGCTTTAACCAGGCTTCTCCTAATGGTTCTCAAACCAAATAGTCTAAGCCATGGGCCCTATATACTAATAAATGAAGGTAAAAACTTTTCTCTCTTAATCTTAAATAAATATTATGGATTAACGATAACTTTTCGTATATTTTGCTCGTGCACCTGGTCCACCAAAATGTTTAGGCTCACGACGACGGGGATCTCCGACTATCATATGGCGATCATATTCAGTATATTTAATCCTCAATTCTTCAGAATCAGTCCAAGCTAACAGAGCTCGTGCGATAGCAGTTCTCGCAGCATCGGCTTGTCCCATATATCCTCCACCCTTGACCTTAACCATGATATCTACACTTTTTCTAGTTTTATTTTCAACAAAATAAAAGGGTTCCAATAATTTCATCCTTACAATTTCAGGCTCAATTATCTCAATGGGCTTTCCGTTAATCAATACTCTACCTTTACCTTCCTTAATAATGGCACGTGCGATGGCGGTACGTCGTTTTCCACTTCGTAATAGATTTTTCATAATAATACAAACCATCAAATTTTTGACTTTAATTTACCAAGGGAAATATAAGATGCCTTTGGGTTAATATTCTGAGTTTCTGGAATGATTTCAATTTTGTTCTCTCTAAATTTTTCAGGAAAGTCTTTGTAAACAACCAAGCGATGATAAGCTTCCTTTCCTCTACTCTTATGATATGGAAGCATGCCACGGATCGTTCTTTTCAGAATTTTGTCAGTTTCTCGAGGATGAAAGGGCCCTTTTAAGGGATTTGACTTTGTTTTAATTCTCCATCTCTGGAAATATTTAGCTGCAATGAAATCTTCTCCACCAGATATTAATCCTTTATCTGCATTAACAATAATGATCTTTTCTCCATTCAACAACCGTTTAGCAACAATACTTGACAAACGACCTACAATTGAATTCTCAGCACTTATTATGGTGGCGTCTAATATGTCCTCTAACATTGATTTCATCTCTTTCTATTATTATTTAATTATTCTAACTTGAGATCCCTTAGGATGCTTCTTAACAAGCTCTTCAATAGTCAAACATTGTCCACCAGCACTACTAATTTTCCTTTGAGCTATTATTGAAAATGATTCAGCAGCAACATCAAGTCGATGATTCAAAGATCCTGTTCCCAATACTTTCCCAGGGATTAACAAGATATCACCTGGGGAAGATATTCTATTTAAACGGGATAAATTCACAGCAATACGCTTTCTCCTTGTCTTAGACATTTCAGATGCTAATAATGCCCAGATATTAGTATTGTTTTCAGCAGCAGCTCCTTTTAAAAACCTGATAAGAGCGATCTTATTTGGATCTGTCCGTCCTTTGATTTTCAATTGAATCACACTTTTAAAAATCATCAACGAGAACGTTAAATTCCTTTGCTTTCTCTTTCAACAGTTCTAGAGATTTAATCAGAGTTTTTTTCACCGTTAGTGCCCCAGTGCTTTCAATAATAAAAATAAAATCTTTACCTGTGGTCGATACAATAACAGCATCTAGTTCACAAATTTCAACACATTGATTGCACAAGCTACAATTTATTATATTGACAGCCTTAATCTCGTCATTTTCAATTTTTATAATATCACGGGGGCAGACATCAACACAATCTCCACAAAACGTACAATTATTCAAATTAAATTCAACACATGGATAATATTTGTAAGAAATTGTTGAAATTGGTTGCCATTTTGCATGATCCAAGCCTCTCCCAAGTCTAGCGATTGCTTCGAGAAAAATCTTTTGATCCTTAGCCATTTTAAGAACTGGGATATTAGAATAGACAGGAACTATTTTGGGATCTTGAGATAGTAAATCTCTTGAAAATACTATTTCTACATCTTGCTCGCCTGATTTTTCAAGAGTTAAAGATACCTCACATGATGTACAGCCTTGTCCTCCACATGAGCATAGTTCAGGTCTAACAAAATTCTCCAAATCCGTTTTTAGAGGAATTAACCCTAAACGGTGAGCTACAATCTCATCATATAGAGGAGTAGTATTTTCTATGATGATAACCTCATCAATTGCCATTGTGGGAACTTCACTCAATACCATTCTTCGGATAGTATTTGCGAAAGTTGGTGTTACATCAGAGAGGATAAACTTAGCATAATTTTCACTTTGTTCAACAATCTCAAGTTCCAAATATATACTACCGCCTTGATGAATCTTTATTCTCTAGGATCTAATGCAAAAACCAAAGAAAAAAATAGACATTTCAACTTCTTCTTTCTATTGGTGACTCGTAGAGATGTGTTTTATACAATATGGCTGCAATTGTGTTAGCTTTAAATGTTTTTTTTCTAAATCTGGTTTCTTTTGTGAAGAAATACCGAATTAAAGTACTCAGGAACATTGATAGTCCATTTAATGGCAATAATTAACGAAAAAATTAGAAATCTATCTATTCGATTCATATTTCAGTCTATATCTGAAGGAATGGAACACAAGACTGACCTCCTCAAAATTGGGAGATTATAAATGTTTAAGGAAATCTTAGTGTGGATCTTTTTAGTAAAAAATCAAAAGGAGGTTAAAAAATCACACCTAATGATCTCAGAACTGGTCCTTAAACAAATAAAAAGTTTAATAAAATTTAGGAGATTAAAAGTCTTACATTTATCTTGTTACTGAGGTTGTACTCTTGATAATTCAACAAATTACAAGTATCCTTGTGATTCCGATAATCCTTAATCAATGGGATGAATATATTCGGGGTTGGCAACTTCTTATCGAATCTGGAGATCAGATCTTCTGGACCATCCTTATTCTCGTAGCTTGGTTAGTACGTGCAATTTCTCTAACAATGATTCTTATTCAGCTTGGAGATAGATTAATCCGAAAAAAGAAAGATTTCGAATTCAATCTTTTACTAACAGGGATTGTTTTCATACTAGTCACAGTTCCTTTTTTCTTAGCTGGTTTTTCTCTAATCTATCCTTCCATCCCTTAAATTTGAGATATCTTATTTAAGTAAATTTATCTCTGAAACAAAAAAATTCTATTTATGAATGATAAACGATTAACCAGTAATGATAGATCCGTTCGGGAAGGAGATTATAATTTCATTAAATTGTTGGAAAAGATCAAGAATTTCACTTGGAGAAAGATTAATTGGTTGATGAGCTCGATATTCTAGCTTGTCAAGTTCAAATCTAAATAATTTTCGAAGATCACGCGGATATTCTTTCACGTATACTTGTAAGTTATTTCGAACTTTTTTATGTTTCCGACAAAATAGATGTGTTAGAAATAAGAAGAAAGCTTTACCTCTAATTAATTTAGGAGGTTCCAATCTTATTCCCCGAACAAGATTTGACTGAACATGTGGTTTAGGGATGAAAAAACGAGGTGGGAAAGTCTTTATCATCTCAAAATCATAAAAAAAAGAAGAGAAAACTGAAATTCGACTATAATCGGGATCACCAGGCTTTGCACAGAGATGATTTGCAAATTCCCTTTGTAAAGTAACAGCAACGATTTCTGGACGAAATTCAATCTCGGTAATCTTTTTGATAAAGGGTGATGAAATACCATAAGGAAGATTAGAAATCAATTTCTGATGTGGAGGAATTTCAAGCTTGAGGAAATCACCTGAAATGACCTTTAATTTATCGCCATAATCAAAAAACTCCTTTCTAACAATAGTAGATAGAATTGGATCGAGTTCATATGATAAAACCTTCTGACAACTTTGAAGGAGAAAATATGTCAATGTTCCAATACCACTACCAACTTCGACAATCGTATCTTTTTCATCCAATCTAGCCTCGATTAGAAGGGTATCTATCACTGTTTTGTCAATAACGAAATTTTGGCCCCATGATTTTTTAGGGGAAATCGCGTAATTCTGAATTAAGGACTCTGTATATTTCTTTAAATTCCCTTTCTCAAGAAAATTGAAGAAGTTCAATATCAATCATGTTAATGCTTTTCTTTTATGAATAAAAGGTATTTTGGTGAATCTTCAAGCTCTAGTAATATTCGGTTTGTGAATATTGATATCGGATCAGAAATATTTGTCCTTTTTGAAAAATCACTAAAGGAAGAGAACAGATTAGTTTTTCTGGCTTCTAGAATCGACCATAGTCTTTTTTGGCCTATTCCAGGTAATAGTTGTAGCTGATGCATTTGCGAGGTGAGAGGATGTGCTTGATTGAAGAAAGTAACATATCGCGATTCATAAGTAATAACTATTTTTTTGATCGCAGCAGGAAGATTGGTTAGAGCAGAACTTGAAAGTTGACTGTAACGGATTTGGTTCAATCGTATAATGTGTCTATTCCTAGGTGAAAGCAATAAATCCTCATCCACCGAAAATTCTGATCCTACAGTTAAAATAGCATCATAGAACTGGAATTCTTCAGCTGTAACAACAACTACTAGCGGATTATAGTCTTCAGAACGTCTGTGACTTAACGATTTTCCATGTGGGTAAAAATCTATGACAAAACTCTTTCCTAAGTCTTTGAAATGAGACTTTGGTTTCCTTTTTTTTACCTTTTTCCGTTGATCTCTTCTTTTCATTAATTAAATTCCTCAAAAAAACAAGGATAGAAATTGGTTTCCTCTTGCTCTTATGCTTTTAAAGAATTATTATATTTTTATTTTGATTACTCCAACCCAAAGTCACTCATCAGAAGCGGGTTAGGTAACTATGAGCTCGATATCAAGGATAAGAAGCATTAAATTAAATAAAATTTGAGGAGGTCGTAATCCAAGTTAATATGGATCATTCTAAAATAACTGGAACTGATCATTAATTTTTTCTTTAGCTGGTGGAAGTTGAATAACCTGTGAAAACTGAGCATCGCTCGCAGACCACTTTCTCGTGCAAAAAATGTGAATTTGAACTGAATGCGGATCTAAATGTAGCTCCTATTCTGTCAGATCATGGTATGACCATTATACGGTGGACTTCTATTAATCGTCCTAATATTGTGGTAGTGCCTTTCACAGAAACCATTCAGTTGTTAGGCCGAATATTAGCGACAAATAACTGATTTCAATTAGTTATAATTGAAGTTTTCATTCTCCTATTCTCTTATTATTCATTTTTGTTCTAGTCTCTCTTTCTGTGTTTTACTTAGAAATAATATTTTCATCTTTTCTTATGGTGAAAATATTGAGATGTGAATGCTTAGAGTGTGGTGGAAATCTTATACAAACTGAATCTGATATAGTTTGTATGAATTGTGGTTTGGTAGCAAACAAAATCTATGAAAAACCAACGATTCAACTAATAAAAGCTGAAAACAGTTTTGGAAGTCAGTATGCATCAATAAGCGAAAGACCTAGTGCCATGAAATCATTAGGAACATACATTGGTTCTTACCGAAAGAAATTTCTGGCAGATGCAAAAGGGGCTCAATTAAAAATCCCTGTTAAACAACAGTTTCGACGGTTGAAATCCCTCAACGATATTTATCTCCATTTTAATGGCCGCCAACGAGAGTATCGTGGTTATAATCTTCTAACTACAATATGTAGCATTCTCCAAATAACAGATGCAGCCAAGGCTGATGCTCTTTTTTTATACAGGAGTGTGCATTCTCATCTACACGGAGAATTAAAACTATCTAGTCTAATTATGGGTTCCCTTTATTTATCAATCCGATCTAGAAAAGAAAATATTGAGTTAGCTCGACTTGTTGCTGCTGCTCAAAGTCGTGGTTATCTTATTCTTGGTAAAGATATAGTCAAAGCAGCCTCATTAATCAGGCAACATGCTAGGATTCGAATAAGTCATGTGAAATCCGAGGAATATTTGGATAATATCATTAGTCGTCTTCAGAAAGACCCTGAAATCGCAAAACAGTTACAGAAAAAAGTTGCTATTGAGAAAAATGAATATTTTCACTTTTTAAAGCTCAGTGCAAAGAAATTACTTTTAAATTTTCCACAATCCGATCGTGGGGGCCGAAATCCGTTTATTCTTGCAGCTGCGATTATTATTGCTTCAGATATTATGTTAGCGCGACAAAACATGTTTCATCATTGTTATAAACGCAAATCTAGACGAGGTATCTTGACACAAAAACACATTGCTAGGATCTTGGGCATCGCTGAATTCACATTACGTGAACACTATTTATTGCTAGCAAAACCTTTGATGGAAACAGAAATTCACGGTAATCAAATCTAAGTATGGAAAATTATGGATAATCTTGCTAGAAAGCAATTACCCAAGAAAAAAAACCTCGAAAACATGATAAACTGGATTCCACTTCGCTGACTATTGGGATTAAAACAAAAAATTAGGTTTATAACGCAAGATTTAATCCTAAATTACCAAGTTGAGTAATTTTTTGGTGAATAATAATGGCAGATCTCGAAAGAATGAATTTAGTGGTCACAGGTCACGTTGATCATGGGAAGTCGACTGGCTTGGGTCACATGTTATTCCTACTCGGTCAGATTCATGATCCTAAAAAGAAACGACAACCGTGGCGTATTGCTGAGAGATATTTCAAAGAGAGTAAAGCTCAAGGAATGGGAAGTTGGTCATATGCATGGATTTTAGATCCTTTAATGGATGAAAGAGAAAGGGGTCTAACAATCAATGTATCTTTTATGGAATTTAAGACGAAAAATTTTACCTTCAATCTTATAGATGCTCCTGGACATAGTGATTTCATAAAGAACATGATAACAGGAGCCTCCCAAGCAGATGCTGCAATTCTAGTAGTTTCAGCAAGAAAAGGAGAATTTGAGGATGGAACTAAGGTTGCAGGGACAGCTTCAGGAAAATATGCGAATGTTATTGGTATGACTACCGAACATATGCTTCTCCTTACATCTCTAGGTGTAACTAATGTTGTTGTTGCGATAAATAAGATGGATGTAGTAGATTACGACCAAAAGCGGTATGAACAGATTAAAAAGGCTATTCATGGCATTTTTACTATGCTTATGAGCGCACTTCAAGTAGAAAACAAAGAAAAACGACTTGAAGCAATTAAATATGTTCCTACAAGTGGTTTAGTAGGAGTGAATGTTCTTTCAAAAGATGTAACAGTAAAGAACCTAGAAGGACATATTGCAGCAGCAAAAGCTGGGAATGGTGATCCTGAATTCGTTGAATCATTAGAAAAAGAGATGGAAGATATTAAAGCTGGTTTTGAGGGTTTATCATGGTATGACGGACCATCTCTGATTGATGCCCTTGATGGACTGGAGTCTCCTGCCGTTCGTAAGGAAATGTTATCAAAACAACCAATTAGACTTCCAATTCAGCAAACATTAAATATAGGTGGTGTGGGTACCGTCCTAACTGGACGAGTTTCGAGTGGGATTTTAAAGCCAAACTCGGATGTAGTCATTTCTCCCACAAAGCAAAGCATCGAACCTCTCCCCATCTCTGTAAAGACTATTCAGGAATTCCATAAGGATATTCCACAAGCTTTACCAGGTGACAATGTTGGATTTAACATAAAAACAAAGAATATTGGTGCAAATGATATTGTGCGAGGTGCTGTTGTCAGTGATCCTAATAATCCCGCAAGGGCTCTTAAGCCTAATATCGATGCTTTCTTATCATTTGTACTCGTTATACGTGGATTAGGTAGGAAAGGAAAGAAGAAAGGTGAACCCTCTTGGGGAATACATGAGAATTACTCTCCAGTAGTACACTGTGGCACAGCTCAGGTCGCTTGTCGTGTAACAAAAGTTCAAGAAAAAGACCAAATCTTGCCAGAGGAGAGAGGAATGGTCTGGATGACTCCATTAAGTCCTCTCGTGGTCGAACCTTTTGACACATCCCCTGCACTTGGGCGTTTCGCATTACGAGATTCTGGAAAGACAGTTGCGGTGGGAGTGATTCAAAAGGTAGAGTTTGGGAAATATTCCTCTTAACTCACCTAATTTATTTCCTTTTTTTGAATTCTTCTTCTTTTTCTAAGTTAACAAACAAGCCCTATAATGGCGGTTTGAGTTTATGGTTGAAAATAATTTAACTATTTCTCTTATATGGATTGGACATGTCGATCATGGGAAATCAACGACTCTAGGACATTTATTATTTCAAATAGGAGCCATAGATCCTCGAGCCATGGAAAAACTGAAAGAAGAAGCTGAACAACATCAGATGGAATCATGGCAGTGGGCTTATATTCTTGATACACTTCCCGAGGAAAAACAGCGGGGAATCACTGCAGATGTTGCATTCTATCCATTTAAAACGGAAAAGAGAAATTTTATACTTATCGATGCACCTGGACATCGTGATTTTGTTAAAAATATGATTAGAGGTGCAGCACTAGCTGATGCGTGTGTATTGGTTGTCAGTGCAGTACCAAATGACCTTAAATCTGGATTAAAGACTGGAGGTTATCAAAATCCAGGTGGACAGACTAGGGAACATGCCATATTAGCGTCAGTATTAGGAATTAATCAGCCAATCGTTGCCATCAATAAAATGGATCTAGTAGACTTTCAAGAAGAACGTTTTTATCAAGCTGTCGCTCGTATTAAGTCTTTATTTCAGGAAATTCAATCATCTTGGGCTAAAAATCTTGATGAAATACCATTCATCCCCATTAGCGGTTTAACAGGGGAAAACTTAACTCGCTCTTCTGAAAATTTCCCATGGTATTCAGGACCTACTTTGATTGAAGCTTTAAATTCATTAAAAGGTCGTGTGACCCGAGAAGAGTTAGGGATGAGGTTTGTTACCTATGATTTGGATGAAAGGCATGGTTTTGGAACTTTACTATTAGGAAAAGTCTTAGGAACACCACTGGATGTAGGAGACTTGGTTACGATACTACCCCAAGGAAATTCAGCAGAGGTGAAAGATGTTTGGATTCAAGAAGATAAAACAGCACGAATTGAACCAGGTAATTATGGATCAGTTCTATTACGAAGTATAGATAAAGATTCATTAGAAGAAGGGATTGTGTTAACACATGAACAATCAGATTATCGTTTTGCTTCTCTTATTCGAGTGAGATTATTAGTTCTTGAAGGATCTCTCGTACCAGGTTCTTCTCTGATTCTTCACTGTGGAACTTCTTATACAACAACACAAGTTTCAACAATTTCCAAAATTTTAAAGGAAAATCCAAAATACAAGAATATATCTCGAGATTTTGAGGGTCGAATAAATATTGCCTTCAAAGGTGAATTAATTGAAGTGGACCTAATCCTTGACTCTGGAATAGTCGTTGAAAAGTTTTCTGACTATCCAGAATTAGGGAGGATAATATTACGACATTCTGGACAAACAATCGCAGTTGGCGTTATTCATGATATACTAAAACAGAATTAAAGGACTACGTGCTTCTGCTTAAAAAAATTAGAACTATTCTTGAAACCCTCTCATTTTAGAGAATAATGATCTCTTATCGTGCGCTTAATGCGACACGTTCGATATCTTGCTTTCTTTTTATCGCATTAGAGTTCGGATTATTGGTAGATGCTAAAATAAGTTGCTCTGCTAGGATTTCATCAAAAGCTCTTACATTGTTGAAAGCTGATTTCCTAACTGATTGAGCTAATAAACGTAGTGCCACATCAACCCGACGCTGAGGAGCACTATCTACAGCTGTATGATAGACTATTCCACCGTACGAGATACGCGTTGTCTCTTCTCTTGGTGCGCAATTCACAATAGAATCAACGAGAACTTGTATTGGATTACCACCTGTTTTCAACTCAATTATCTGTAAGGCCGACTTCACAACATTAAGAGCCATGATCTTTTTCCCTGTATTCTTTCCGGGACTCATTAATTTATTTGCCAGACGTTCAACAATGTGCACATAGGATTTATGAAATCGTTTATGCTCATGACGCCCTGCACTATGAGGAACAAGTCTCTCGGTTAAATTAATATAACGAACAAGTCCAACATCTTTGATTTCGATATCTTTACAATCCCAAAGGCCAAATATCTTCATTTCTTCAGAAATAACCATTTTAATCTTCCGCTTGTCCTTATGTCCTTAATTCGATTTCAACAAAAATCGAACGAGAGACATTCAATCTTATAATTTGTCTCATTGTTCTGTCGTCTGCATCGATGTCTATCAACCGTTTATGAATTCTCAACTCGTAATCTTCCCAAGTTGCGGTGCCCTGTCCGCTTGGTGACTTTCTTACAGGTAATTTCAACTTTTTTGTTGGTAAAGGAATGGGACCTCGCATCTTTACTCCAGACTTCTCTGCAATTCTTTTCATTTCGTTGCAGATTCCGTCAAGCTGGCCAACATCGGTACTCATTAACCGAATTCGCGCTACGGACACCAAGATTAGATTCACCTGATTGTATATGTAATTCTTTCTGTTAGATTGCTCAAATGGGAAGTATAATTTGGAGTTATAAGGATTGTTGGTTTTTACATCCTTTCTTCTACCTAAATTAGTAATAACATCGGAATTGCTTTAAGAGTTCTCAATTCAAGGAATCAAAGCTGCATTTGAATCCTAATCATTAAATCAAGCATGCTTTAGCCAAATACTTTCTAGAAAAGATAGAAGAATGACCCAAGAAATCATGGTTATGTGAAAGAAATGAATGAGATAAAACGTGTAGAGCGCCGGGGGAGGGATTTTCTTTCAGGGTAATAACATCCTGAAATTCGAACCCTCGAGTACAAAAGTACACTGGCTTTCGGTCACAGAGCAAAAATCTTCAATGTCTCAAGGCCAGCGCCGTTATACAGGGTGATGGTGAACCATTAACCCGTCCACTTGGCTACCCCGGCAAAATGGATAGTTAATGATTTTATGGGCTAGTTTTAAAGTCATACATCACAATAGTGCCTGCTGCTGCGATAATAGTGATAATAATACCCAA
This sequence comes from Candidatus Hodarchaeota archaeon, assembly GCA_016840285.1. The sequence continues at coordinate 11,138 of JAEOSR010000032.1, forward strand.
GATTAATAATGTAATGGAAGTTCGCACATCATATGCAAAACGAGTGGAATAATGAATTAAATAAAGGCCTCCTGAACCTATTCCAAAAAATAGTCCAGCAATGAGAGACTCGACCAAAAACTGTTCGCTTGTTGATTTAAAAACTGGCACAAGTTGGGTGGCAGTTTGCCCCATTGGTAATGGCTGTTCCGTAAGATCGTAAAGTCCTCCAGCTAAAATGAATACTGTGACAAAGAGTATTAAAGCTAGAATATATTTATGGGGAGCTTCATAGGGGAGTTCAATATCAGGAACCCTAAAATCGATTGTCGGTTTTTTAAGACCAGGAATCCAGGGGAGTCGAGGAAAATACCCCTTCTCTCTTTCAGGTTGTTTTTTTGACATATTGATAACCTTTAGGATATGTTCAACATAATAATTTTCGATTTGCTCTTCTTTCTTGAGGCCGTGATTGTACTATTTCAAGTTTGAAGGTCATTTGGAACTAGATTACGATTAATGTGACTCTAGAGGGTAATACTAGCAATAAATGTACGGGATGGGGAGCAATGAGTCTAGCTTAATTTCTTTTCGAAATCAAAGAATAATGAAATATTTAATTAGTTTTTGAATTTCCTTGGACATCTGGTTTTTTTTTCTTATTTAAAATGTTTTTAAAGTCAATATGACCCATTCCCTCAAGATCGGAAATATTGATCACAGTCAGATAAGAATTTTCCTTTGAAGAGTCAAGATCTTCAAAGTTATTATCATCATCCAAAAACCAAATTGCTTTCTTTTGCAGAAATCTTGAAAGACTTTTAATCAATATAAACCTATCAGAATCATTTTCATCATTTGAGGATGTTACACCAGTGATCATAGGATAGGTGGTGTCTATTCGATTTTTAGAAGGAGAAGGATTGGTATTTGGTTTAGAAAGCCCATCAAAAGGTTCAGATCTAAACCAAAGGACATCAAATTCTTTATCTGCTAAATAATTCGTTATTTCTTTTTGTAATTTGGATCGGGGTTGCTTATAATCTTTTAATGTATGCTGACATTCGTCGTTGAACTGATTTTCTAGTATATCTAATGGTACGTCTAAGTTGTTGCCAAGGATCTTACTTATGATTTTGAAATACTTTGTTTTGGGAAAACTTTCCCCTTTTTCATATTTATAAAGTGACTGCCTTGTAATTCCAGCTTTTTTTGCTAGAATGGTCATATCGAGTTTTAGTTGCTTTCTACGCGTTTTAAATTTTTCCTTAGAAAGATTGACATAAACTCCTCCCCGATGTGTAAACTTTGAGATTTTTGCTGATTCTAAACCCCTTTCATATTGAAGAAACATTTGTAATGTTCTCAATGAGATTGCAGAAACATTATGCCTACGATATAACGTTCCTTTCTTGATGTGTTTACTAGTGGCGTAATGAGATATTAATAAGGGAAACCCAGAGACGAGTTTTGATATCAGTTGCAGATCGATTGAAGTTTGTTTTTTAAAAAGGTCTAAGTCTACTACCACTTTTGTAATGATTTGGTGCTCACTTGATTTTACACTCATCAAATCCTTTTTTTTCGCAATGAAATCAAAAGCATTAGATTGAAAATTTTCGTTCCACAAAGAATATCCTGCATTTTGGAATTCATTCTTTGTTTGAGTAACCAACTTTTCTTTCGTGATGGGTTCCTGGATTGACATTGGATATTCCAAGAGTTTTCTTAAAGTAATAAGGCTTTGAAATTAGTAGACCAGCCGAGACTCGAACTCGGGTTTCATGGTCGTCCAAGGGTGAATCCCATGGGAGCTCCGCCTTGCGAAGACGGAGGGAGGTGATGATTCTATCTTAATAATTTTTTCTTTTATATTAATATCATTCTTATTAGCTTTCCTTTTGATGGACCGACCGGGATTTGAACCCGGGAGCTCCGCCTTGCGAAGACGGCGTGAATGACCGGACTTCATGTAGATGCTAGTTCTTTGCATTCTATTTCACTATCGGCCCAGGTTACATTTCCAAGTTGTTGAATGTTGTTAGATTGTACTCTAAATCGTAAATATACTGGATTACATAAACTTTGATTTTTTTCTATATTGGAAACAAACTTATTTTCGACAAAAACCGCTATTTTAATAAAAAGTAAAATATTTTCTTAGGTTTTTAAAGTGAGTAAAATCATCTTTATGTTAGTTGTTAAAAGTTTGAAATTCACTTTCAAATCTGAACATGAAATCAATCGTAAGAAGGTAATTTGATAAAAATTTTTCGGAATACCACTGGAAAAAGAAGAAAACAGATTAGTCTCTCCCTTTCAACTCATATTACCTGATTAATGTTGAAGTATAAAGAAAAGAAAAGAAAGTGATCATCCAAACAAAGAGGATAAACCAAGATCATCACCCTCTTCTTCTTCCTCCTCCTTTTCTTTTGCTTCCTCAGTTTTTCTTTCTTTTACATCTTTGGTAGATTTAGACGCGCCTGAGATTCCAGGGACTGCAGTTGTCATTAAAGAAGCCCCTTTGATAGCCTCATCAATATCTATAGATGTGAGTGTTGCTACAAGGCCTTTAATTTTTGAATCATCTGGCTTTCCACCAGCAGCTTTGATAATTGCATCAATTCCCTTTTCTGTGATCTTTTTACCCGATGAGTGTAGAACTAGAGCAGCATGTAAATATTGCAATTAATTTCACTTCCTCATAATAAACAAGTACTATTCTTTTTTATGGTTCTTGATGAGTCCTAACAACACTATTGATTATTTTTGCTATATTCACACTTCGTAGTATCAGTTAGAACTATCTTACTTCTATTTTTTGCATTTTTTGCCTTTAGTTTATCTGTGTAACGGAAAGAATTCTAATTGTCCTGCAATAAAAACTGATCTAATCCCTTTCCCAGAATAGCGGGGCGTCAATATCACCTAAGAACATTAGAATGTAAGACACATTTCAATTCTGCTAGAGATTTCCGTAAAAAGACATTTTGAAATAAGAATAACTTGGGGACGGCCGGATTTGAACCGGCGATGTTCGGACACCTTGCAACTAGCAGAGGTGACACCGAGTTTCCTCATTTTTCCAGAACTTCATCATGAGTTTCAGTTAACCCAGTGGAGTTCACAGGGGGTTCTGGAGCCCGGCGCGATACTTGTCCGGTCCCGCTAGAAGCTAACGGAACCACTAGCTTCGCTACGTCCCCAATGAATGCTGAATATAATCTTAATCCTTGGCGAGAGGAAGAAGAAGTTCCTTTTTATAAATTTTGGGATTGTTTTGGTTGGTAAGGAACCTCGAGACTTTATTACAATGAACGCTAGGGTCAAGTCGCTAATTTCAATCAGTAATAATTGACGTTATAGACAAGTGATATCCAGAAAATCGATAATGAGTCGTTGAGAGAGAGTACATGGGGACGTTATCTTAAGGAACCATGAAAAAAAGTCAAAACAATATGGTGCCTCTGTTAAAACAGTCGAATCATGAGATAATACGACTTCCTTGGTTTGATTTCTTAGATACCAATCGACAGCTTTGTAGATCTCACATGAACCTGTTAGATCAAATTCTTGAAAAAATGTAGAAACCAGTTTTGCGTGTTCTTTACTAAAGCTGATTTGTTTGTCGAAGTAAAAATGAATGCTACTTGGTTCTAATTTCATTAATAACTTGAAATAAGGGAATAAGAATTCACGATCAATCCGCAAATCCCTTTTCGTATGTAATGAAGAAAATATGTCCCTTAAAATGCCATCCCGACAAATTAAAACTGGGTCGTTGTTTTTAAGAGAATAAAACGTAGTTAGCTGATTGTAGGCGTCGATATGAAATTCTCTTCCCTTTAATGAATCAGAATCTCTTATTAAATTATTCCGAATTGTATGAACTAAATTCGAAGGGAGAGCAGCACGGTTTAAGATATTTCTTATTTTATTATCGAGGTTATAATGGTTTGCTACAAAAGTAAGAGCACTTTTTTTAGGATAATCCTGGTCTAATAAGTAAATCAAATCACAATATGCTTGGTTTAGAGATGACTCGTCTTGAATGGATGAATTAAAAGGAAACATTTAATCTACCAAGAGATTTTTTTTTAAAAAATTAATCAATTTTTGAGTAGCAAGAAATCGATGTGAAAGTGTATTTTTCTTAAGACCTAATTCACCGTAAGTTAATATCCCATCACATTTAGGAACAAAAATAGGGTCATATCCCCATCCTAAGTCAGAAATACTATAAGATATACGGCCTTGTACTCGTTCTGTGAAAATTTTAATTTCGTTCTTAATTTTTAAGGCAATACTCGATTGAAAATAAGCTTCTCGCTTCTCAAACTTTTCCATCAGGGTTAGAATCCCCTTCAAACCAAGTGTCTTGAAAATATAAGCTGAATATGGGCCTGGAAATCCATTCAACTGCTTAATAAAAAGACCTGAATCTTCTACAAAAATGAGTTTGTGCTTAATTGTTTCAGCACATTTCTTTAATGAAAAAACTGCAATCTCTTCTAAATCTGATGATTGGATTTCTACTAAGTTGGTTTGCAGTAATTTTAATTGAATTAATGTATATTTTTTAAATATTGTATTAATCTCATTATATTTGTGTAAGTTACTTGTAACAAAGAATATTTCTGGATTTCTAGTCGAATCAAGCATAAATAGGGAGGATTATGAATGGTGAAATAAAATTTATGAATCATTCAAATTCTCCATCAATTGATTGATATTAGAGGTTAAACCTTCTAGTACTTTGTAAAGTAGGCTTATGAATCATTACTTTTGGTGTAGTAATAAATGGCAAGGATGCACGCAAGACGAAAAGGGAAAAGCGGATCTACCAGACCAATATGGAGGAAGACACCAGATTGGGTTCCCTATTCATCTGAAGAAATTGAAAACCTAGTTATAGAAAAAGCTAAAGAGGGCTTGGGTTCCGCTCAGATAGGGTTGATCCTCAGAGATACTTATGCTATCCCAAGTGTCAAGAAGATCACTGGAAATTCAATAACAAAAATCATGAATGAAAATGATCTGGGGCCAAAAATGCCAGAGGACTTTCTAAATCTTGTCCGTCGTGCGTGGAACCTACGTAAACACCTTGATAGTGGTAATAAGAAAGATAAACACTCAAGACGCGGACTTCAACTTATAGAGTCTAAAATAAGACGACTAGTTAAATATTATCGGAAAAAAGGTATTTTTGAACATGACTTTAAGTATGAGCCCTCAAACGCAACACTTTATTTGCGATAGTTTTAATTTCTGACTTCAGAAATGAAATAGATTAATCAATGAACGAGAAATACGGAAATAGACATTAAAGAGCAGCATACTACAAATACTCTTATAAATAGATTGAAGGTACTCCCTTGTCAGAACTGAATATTGAATCACAACTTCTTAAAATCTCGAATATGGAGGCTTTAGCTCGGGATATAAAACAACAAAGGGAAGGGTTCAATCGAAAAGTCACCTCAATAGCTAACAAGCGGAATCTATTGAACGAGCAGGTAAAGGAGCTAATATCAACCGCAAAAGAAGAACGTGAAAAACGTGACAATTGTAATGAAACGATTTCAAAAATTAAAGAAAAAAAATTACAATTAATAAAAGAAGTTGAAGGATTTGATGAACAGGCCAAAAGATTAGATCAACAATTAAATTGTATCCAGGAGAAAAAAGTCCAGCCCAAACGACGATCGGAATTTTCCGCCAAAAAAATTCGTCGCAACATTCAAGAGTTAGAATGGAAAATCCAGACAACCTCAAATCTCTCAATTGCAGAAGAAAGAGATATTGTTGAAAAAATTGCCAGACTCGAACAAAAATTTCGTGAAGTTCATGAATCAGATGTAGTTACTCGTGATCTTAAGACAATACTAAGTCGGATTAATGTGTTGAAAACTCGTTTCAGAGGATTAGAAAATGAACTCCGATCTCAAGCACGTGAAAGCCGATTTCACCACAAAACAATGATTCAAGCATTTAAAAATGCTGATATTTTGCGTAAACAAGCAGATGAGCTACATGCGCAATTTCTAGAATCAAAAGAACAGGCAAATGCAATCCACAATGAGTACCTGAGTTACATTCGGGAGATAAGTCATCTTCGTCAAGAAATCAACAAAAACAAGCAAAAATTTCGTGCTCAACAAGACGCACAGCGTCGTGAAAAGATTGAGGAAAAAACCGAAGATGCAAGGAAAAAATTCGAAGAAGGTCGAAAATTATCCTTTGAGGAGTTTCGAACATTAATTGACAAAGGACTAATATAAAAAATCGACGTTCTATTATTTTAAATAGTATATAAGGTATCTATACTAAAGCAATTAAAGGATTAAGAGCTTTAAAAGATTGATTAATACCACGGAGACTATTGTCTTGACATCCGAGGCCTCATTTTTCGAGGCATGTCAAAAAGTTGCTGAAGATATACAAAGGATCAAGAGTAACTACCCAATCTATATTTTTTCCCATCTTGATGCAGATGGACTGACAGCAGGTTCAATACTGGCAACAACACTCTCTCGCGCAGGTTTAAACTTTCAAATTCGCATTCTTGATCGTCTAGAGTATGAAACTTTGAATATCCTCAAGGATACCTTATCTCGGGGAAGTACAGTCATTTTTTCAGATATAGGAACAGGGGTTGTTGAAGCATTTCAACAATGGAACCAATCTCAAGAAATTTTCATCATTGATCATCATTTCCCTAATTCCGAGATTGAATTTACAGGAAATATTCACCATCTCAATCCTCATTTTTATTCTATTGATGGAACTACTGAATTAAGTGGCGCAGGAGTGGCTTATTTTGTCTCAATCCATATGAATCAACAGAATAAGAATTTAGCTCCATTAGCCATTATCGGAGCTCTTGGAGACCGTCAGGATCAGGGGGAACAGTCATCCGTGTGTGGACTCAATGAACTAATTGTAGAAGATGCAAAAAAGTTAAAAATGGTTTCTGACGCTGTTTCTGTTTGGTTCTTCGATAGAACTCGTTCTATTATCTCAATATTGAGGCATACTGATTTCTTATCGTTTGAAAATGAACTTGAGATTATAGCTTTTCTTGAAGGAGTTGATGTATCGTATAAAAAGGGGGACATCTTAAGATCGTTTTATGATTTAAGTGAAGAGGAATGTCGTCGTTTAGCTTCGGAATTAATTGTGCAATATGGTGTTGATCCTAATGAGATTTATAAAAAGGATTACCAACTTAACCAAGAAAAAGTCAATTTTTTAAGAGATGCGAGAGTTTTTGCCTCAAATTTAAATGCCTGTGGGAGAATGCAACAGCCAGATGTTGGGATTTCACTATGTTTAGGAGACCGTCAGACAGCTTTACGGGATCTAAAATTGATAAAAAAGGAGTATTCAAAACGAATTGCGGAAAATATGAGGTGGGCAAGCGAAAATTTGCAAGAATTAGACGCAATTCATCTCTTAGATGGACGAGAATCAATAAATGAGAGAATGATTGGAACCATTATTTCATTGCTTAGTTCTAGGAAAAACTTAAATCCCAAACCATTATTGGGATATACACAAACCACATCAGGAAAAATCAAAATAAGCATGAGGTTGTCTCGTTTTCAAGATATACAAATTAATCTTGGTCACTTATTAAATCAAGTTATTCAGGATGTTGAACCGAAATCAGAAGTCGGAGGACATGCTGTTGCTGCAGGAGCTATAATTTCTGAAAGTTTTTTGGCTGATTTTATAGCCCGAGTAAACCAATTAGTTTCGGAAGGTATGTGAAAGGTGCCCATTAATGATATAAAAGTTGTATTAGAAATTGAAACTGAATCCAACGAGATAGCTAAAATTATTCATGCAGCTATAGATCCAGATAATCTCACGGAACCACCAATGACATTTCATTCGGGGCATGCTTCTAACAGTCTAACCTACAGAATAAATAATGTAATAACTGTTGAAACCATGTTAGCTACATTGATGGATTTATTATCTGTGTTCCAGGCAACAGAAAACGCTCTTATTCCTCTTCTGCAGAGATGAGATAAAAATAAAGAAATTAATTTTTCAACTGATCCTAAATCTACTCAGCTCGTAATCGCTTTCAAAATTTTTGTTTTTTGAATTTCTACTACTTTTAATGGATAAATCGATTTACATTGAAAATAAACAAGTGAAGATAATTTTCCTCCCGTTGCCTCTCGAATGAAATCTTCGCTATTAAGTTCGCCTGCTCGTTCTGCAACAACACCAAGCATTTTTCGCCTAATAGCATCCTTTTTACTTGTTTTTGAGCGATTAGTTGTGAAACCTGTGACTGTTATTCTGAAAGGAACTCCATCCTTTGTCTTTATTGTGCTTACACTATCAATACGGGTTCGTCGCCGTCTAACGAGAAATCTCAGGTAATCTCTCGCGAAAGAATGCCCTTTAAACCGAGTATGTGCTTTGTTACCAGTAACTTCAGTAATTTGAAATTTTAATTTTACATGCATCTTTGAATAGTCATTGTTAATATCTGATAATGAAACTTCAATAACACGGCCAATTATTTTCTCAGGATCATCAGCTATAGTTTCCCCTATGATCTTTTCATCACCCTCTAGAAAGCCAGGTGGAGTATAGATTTGGTATAATTGTTTCGCAGACCACTTATCTACCATTCTACGAGATGACCGTGACCGATGACTCAATCAGCATTAACTCCTTTCTTTTTACAGTCAGAAATATACAATAAGCCGAGATTAAGAGTAGTCTTTAAGAGTTCTGTTGTTAAATCTTATATTTCTATTTCCTCTTCAGATTCTTCTTCTTCCTCGTTATAAAACAGTAAATATGCTAATATCAAAAGAAGAGCTAAAATTACTAATGCGCTAGCAAGGAACCTTGCATAATACCAATTAATAAGTGCCAAAAATCAATCTCCACTGTTTATCGCATGGAATATTTTCGTATAATGCTTTTTATAATGCTTTTTTATATGCTAATGATAAATTGTTAAAGTTATTAAATATGACTGGTAGCATATCTTTTTAGTAATTCTAAATCATTTAATATCATGTTTGACACGCCAACCTTTTTCATATTTATCTGCCATTATTTCCAAGTTTGGCGATGTCTCTTCGTTGTAAAATCTCCGTGTTCGAATTCGAAAAAAAGTAGGGTAATTAATACCTTCTCCTACTAAGAGAGCTTCTCCAATTTCCAAATCAGGAATCATTTTTAGAGTTGAACGATCAATACCTTCAGAAATCCTTCCAATGAAATCTTGGTCATAAGGGTTCCTTATACGAAGAATCAAATTAGTATTACATTGAGAAATCGCTGTTACTGATAGATTTACAGGGCGTTGTGATATTAAACATAAAGAAGCATAAAATTTTCTTCCCTCGCGTGCGATGGTTTCGATGATTCGTTTTGAAATGGAACGAGAAGATTGAGGACAGAATTGATGGGCTTCTTCAATCACAAACAGAGACGGGGGAATATTACCACGCATACGTAAGTAGTAAAGACATTTCAGAAAATGTAATACCACTATACTTCGATTTCGTTGATTTTGAATATCAGATAAATCTAAAATAGTAATCTTACCAGGATGAAAGAGTTCTGAAAGATTCGGACTAGATTCCGTAGAAAACAGATATGTGCGTTGTAATGAGTATAACCATCCTATTAAAGCTTCCTTTGTTCGTGTATTGATTGTTTCTGAAGATTCAATTTTTCGAATGATGTCTTGAAGGGCATAAAGACCTCTATTGTCTTTTCGCATCTCAGAAATGATGTTATCTAAGACTCTAGTTTGCACAACAGAGATCTCAGGGATGAATTCTGAGATTTCCCATGCTGATAATTCTGGAACTCCAATCGATATGAAGGAACCTTTCACAACTTCGATTTGCGTGTCTCCTGCTATAGTAGGTACAATACTGGAATACTCCCCATGAGGATCAATCACAAGAACAGCTAACTTGCCATGCTTATATATTTCCTCTAACAAAATAGAGGTTGCATAAGATTTTCCAGCACCAGAAATAGCTAGTATAGCAAGATGCTTGCGTAGTAATCTGGAAAGATTGATTCGAATTTTCACATTGTTAGAAGGAAGATCTCCCCAATGTATTCCATTCTTATCAAGACCCAAAAATTTTGACACGACTGAAGATGAAGCAATATATACCTTTGAACCAGGAGAAACGGGATACTTCAACCGATTTATCCTCCCAGTTTCAAGATTTATTTCTCCGAGAGGCTTTACACCTGCTAATGTGCTTTCCCATTCTTCTATTGGAAAAATCGCTTCATAATTTCGTGAAGCAATCTCATGAATACTAGAATCTAATGTTTCATAATAAGCATTATATTTCCTTATTCCCGTAATAATACCTAGAACAATTTGTGTTTTATTCTTATTGATAGTCACAAACTGCCCTCTCTCAATTTGAAATTGATCATTTTTATCAAGAATCAATTCAATATTCTCTAAACTTGGTGAGTCTGATGTAGCAACTATTGTTCCAATTGCAGCCATGATTTTTTCACTTCTACTAGTTCAAAATTTCCAAGGAGCTCTTTCTCTCCGATATAACCATAAATCAGGAGTTGGATGACGAACCCGTATCAACTGGAAGAGAGCTTCAACTTCAGTTTCCTTTATCTTTGCTCGTGCATCCGCTTCAACAATAGGAGCCGGAATTCCATAATTCTTATTATATTGTGACACAGGTAAAATTGCTCCAGAAATGTCACCAATTTCCTTTATGAGATCAGATTGCTCTCTATGAATTGATTGGAATAGTTCAATTCGAAGAGGGATATCGAAGGGAGCAGTCTTGAGATAAAATGCATATAGAGCAAATTCTTGACCAAACTCTTTAGATATGTCAAACGGACGATAGTATGCCAATGATCTAGTATTGGGCTCTAAAAGGTAGTAAAACAGATCCATATCCCGGCTTCTATTAATTAATCTGCGATAATCTAAAGAAAGAATTTCAGGTAATTCTTCTGCTATAAAAGGTAAAATATGTCCAAGGAATTTGGTAAACAAATTAAGTCGACTATCTTTAACGATCCACGCTAATTTTGTTCCATGTTTCTTTGCAGAAAAAATTAATCTTGAAAGAATAGATAAATAGGTCTGATAATAATTTAGAATTCTTTGGTTCTTAGTAAGTGGTTTTCTCATAACGGGACTTCCGTCTAGGAGTAAAAGATCTGACTTTTTATCACTCTGCTCAAGAACTTGGAAAGTAATCTGTAATTCAGTGATAGCACGACGTATAGAACCCATATTCTCAAAATCTAATGAAGACAGACCCACATCAGATATAGCAATCTCTAAGGGAGGGGTTTTAGAAGGATAATAAGTTGTTTTTTGAATTCCTTCAGGTGTGTAAGTCAAAAACGCAGCGATGGCACGAAAAACGAAGAAATCAAAACCAATGAATAAACGTGAGGCATATCCACCATCAATTCCTCCAATTGTCAACCCTGAAATATCTTGAGGGGATATTTTTGTAAACATTTGATTATCATAAGTCATAGAGCGTAAATGTGGTGGTAAACCTGATAAATTAGGGTTTAATGAACGTAAGATTTCACAGAATTTAATTTTTTGTGCGTTTAACTTTATTATATCTTTTAAATAGTCGTTAATCTCATTAAATGCATTTTCAATAATGGTACGAATAAATAATACTCTCCTAGGCTAGCTTAACGTACTCTGAAAGTGATTTGAATTTTTTATGAAGAAGGATAGGTTTCCGCTAATGTTGGAAACTTACCATCTCACGAATTCAGAGATTCAAATATAATATCTAGGGCCATTAAATAAGGTGCTAAATTTTGACATATCCAGATTGGAAGAACTACCTAGAAGATCGCCTTTCTCAAGTCATCTTTTCTTGTAAGGTATTTACTTCTAAGCTTGATGTTTCTATCAGGGCTTTTCATAACTTATCGGATATTAAAAAGGTTGGTATCTAGTGTATTTCAGTCAATATCCCGAATGTATTGGCAGTTCTTCCAACAGTAACTCTTCAATTGTTAGAAAGACTGATAGCTACAAGCTATTGATATCAATCAGTGGTAATTGACTTAAATAGAGTCTCAACAGTCGCTTCTTCGGGGTTCTGGTCGATCTTTATTGACAGACTACCCGTCAAATGATGTGAATAGAAAACAAAGAATCGTAAAAACTTTGGAACCCATTGAAGATTGTCATATTGAAGCTATATTATGATATCCCACGTTTGAAAGAAGGACGAAAGAAAAATGGCTGAAAGTTCGGGAGATAAAACCCAATCGGAAATTTTACGTCTAAGAAAAATCCGTGAAAATTTGAAACATAAACGTCCTCATTTTCATCGAATTGAATCTTGGCGTTATAAGCGAGTAAAGGAAAGATGGCGAAAAGCGCGTGGGATTGATTCTAAAACACGAGAGAAAAAAGGTGGATGGCCTGTCTCCCCAAAAATCGGTTTTCGTGGTCCCAAAAGGATTCGCTATCAGTCATCATCAGGAAAAGAAGAAGTATTAATTTTTTCGCCTGTAGATCTGTCATTAATTGATTCTAATCTCCAAGTTGGACGTATTGCAGCTAATATAGGTAGAAAGAAAAGAGAACAGATCATAATGGAAGCAGAATTGCTTAATATTCATATATTAAATCCAATCTCCGCAAAAATAGATTTAGGGGATCTCGAAGAAGAATTAGAGCTTGACGAGGAGCTTTTAGAAGAGATAGACATTGAGGATCTAGATATATCAGAGGATGAAGAATCTGGTGAAGAAGAATGAATCTAACACCCCAGAAAAAGATTGCAGCTAAGATCTTAGGTGTTGGTGTCAAACGTGTTTGGATTGACCCCAATATTGAAGAGGATCTCTCTTTGGCGTTAACACGGGATGATGTTAGGAAGTTAATCTCTGACAGAGTTATTCGAAAGAAAAGTATTAAGGGGGTTTCAAAGGGACGTACTCGAATAATACGGGTTCAGAAAAGCAGAGGACAGCGAAGAGGTTTTGGGAAACGTAAAGGACGGATTGGAGCACGTCAACCTAGCAAAAGAATTTGGATCAATAAAGTAAGAAGTCAAAGAAGATATCTCCTGGGTTTACGTGACAACCAACTTATTACTCCAGCACAATACAGAAAACTCTATGTTAAAGTGAAAGGGAATTATTATCGAAGTGTAGCTCATCTTCGAAACACAGTCGAAGATTTGGGTATAATTAAAAAACCTAAAAAGAAGAGGAGATAATTTTAATGGCTAGAAGTGCCCGTTCCCGTATTCCTTTCAGACGAAGAAGAGAAGGGAAAACGAATTATCATCTAAGAAGAAGATTAGTTAAAGGCAATCGAAATCGAGCTGTCGTACGTGTAACTAACAATCATTGTCTTGTGCAATTTGTAAGAGCTCGGATTACTGGAGACTTAACTCTTTCTGCGTCTCATTCACGTGAATTGAAGAATTTTAATTGGAGTAGCACAACTTCCAACCTCCCTAGCGCATACTTAGTGGGATTTTTAGCAGGATTAAAAGCCAAAAATATAGGAGTAGCTGACGCAATTCTAGATATAGGACATAATCCTCCAATTTATGGGTCTCGAATCTTTGCCGCTCTAAAAGGGATAATCGACTCGGGAGTAGATGTTCCACATTCCGATAAGATTTTTCCTACTGAAAATCGGCTAAATGGAACTCATATTGCAGATTTTGCAAAATTACTTAAAGAAACTGATGAGGAGTCATTCGATAAGCAGTTTTCAGGCTACATTGCACAAAAAATAGATCCTTTGAAGATTCCGCGCATTTTTGAGAAAACAAAGCAGGAGATTCAAGATAAATATAGTTGATATATAACAATCATCTGGATGTCAATTTTTATGGAAAGAAATCAGTCAGTAGTGGATATGGATTCGTGGACCCCACGTACCGAAGTTGGACAAATGGTCAAAGATGGAACAATTGCCTCAATTTATGATATTTTTCGTGACTCCCTCAGAATTGACGATGTCCGAATCGTGGACTTTCTTGTACCAAATTTGAATGAAACAGTACTTGATGTAGGTCGTGTTCAACGGCAGACCGATGCTGGAAGAAAAACCTTGTTTATCGCTACTGCTGGTGTTGGTAATTCAAATGGGATTGTAGGTGTTGCACAAGCAAAAGCCGCTGGTGTTGGTACAGCCATAAGGAACGCCATCGTCCTAGCGAAATTGCACATTGTTCCTGTAAAAAGAGGATGTGGTAGTTGGGAATGCACATGTAGCGATCCTCATTCTGTTCCGTTTCAGGTTGAGGGCAAAGTGGGTAGTGTACGTGTGGTACTTAAACCAGCTCCCAAAGGATTGGGACTAGTCATTGGTGATGTAGCAAAAAGCGTTTTAGAATTAGCTGGAATTTCCGATATTTGGAGTAAAACATTTGGTGATACAAGAACGACTCAAAACTTCTGTAAAGCTACTTTTGAAGCACTACGAGCAACTTATCGAATTTCTCACATCTCAGAATGGGGTGATTAATATTTCAAAAGTTAATCTAGAAATAACAAAAAGGCTCGTTGTAATAAGGATTCGAGGCCGTATTGATCGAAGCTTATCCATTAAGAAAACATTAGAACTTCTACGATTGAATCGAATCAACCACTGTGTCATTATTGATGATCGTGAGACCTATAAAGGAATGTTACAGAAAACCAAAGATCTCATCACCTGGGGTGAACTAAACTCTCTAACAATGAAAGAATTACTAATGAAAAGAGGGCGACTAGAAGGGGGTGGACGAATTACCGAGGAATATATCAAGAATAACACTAAATTCTCAGGAATAGATGATTTTATCAATAAATTCCTTAAGTTTGAAGCAAATTTGTCAGATATCAGAGGACTTAAACAAGTTTTTCGATTACATCCTCCCCGAAAAGGCCATCGACGACGGGGAGTAAAGCAACCATTTACTCTTGGCGGATCTCTTGGTTACAGAGGAAATGAAATCAACAATTTGATCTTAAAAATGGCTTAAAGTGATCTTTAATGACTGTTAGAAAGAGAAAAAAAGTTAGAAAACAACGTGGGAGCCGAACATATGGTTATGGCCGAATTTCAGGAGGTCATCGGAAAGGTGGCTCTCGTGGGGGAAAAGGAAATGCTGGAATAAAGGATCATCATCAAATTGGTCGAATTTTAGAAATGATCAAAGATCAAAAAGGATTTACCGTTCCAAATTCACCTTCGACTGATTCATCAATCAACGTAGGTGATATTGATGCCCAATTCGATTTATTAATAGCCAAGAACATTGCCAAAAAGGAAGGTTCTGTTATCAAAATTGATGTTACTGAGCTAGGATATTCAAAAGTCTTGGGTAAAGGGCTTGTGAGTCATCCTTTTCACCTTTATGCGGAAAAAATTACACCGAGAGCTCAGGAGAAAATCAAAGCTGCTGGAGGAAAAACTTTTCCAAGTTCATCATAAGAGGAAGATTAGTAATATTAAGTCATCTTAGTCTATTTACACTAGTTTATTCATTTGAATGTTTGAGAAAATAATGGGCCGGTGGTCTAGCCCGGCTATGACGTCTCCCTGACACGGAGAAGGTCCCCAGTTCGAATCTGGGTCGGCCCACTACTTATAGCTTATAAAAAATTCAGATTGAATTCTGTAATTATCTATATCGTTGAATCTCTCCCATTTTAAGGACCATATATTACCAATTAGTTTTCCTCTAAAGACGTCGGGAGGGGGATTTGAACCCCCGAGCTCAAAGAGCACCAACTTCCGGCAAACAGAATTTTTAGCAGGCTGGCTCCATACCGGGCTTGGATATCCCGACACATCACATAAACATGTTGTTTGAAGTGTTTAGGCTAATACTTATTTAATTTTTGTCGAAAACCAGTGAAAAAATCAGTTTAATTCGTATGAATTGATGTTTATTTGAAAAGTAGACACTTAGATAGCAAAGAATTTATTATGATTTTTCGTTGAATAGCTCAAAAAAGTCAAAAACCTAATCTTTTCTCATAAATAGTTGAATGTCTGGGGATAAAAATGATATCAAAAAACTTATTGATGGCATTTCACAATTCTCATAGTCGAAAGGCCGTAAAATTTTTTGCTGACACCTGTATTGGCTTATCATGCAGGAATATAGTCTTTAGTAAGATCACAGCCTCCGCAGCCTCCATAGGCATTCCTGATGCTCAAAAAACCATTTTTAAAGCAGGTGGGAATTTACTTTTCTTTTCTGATGTCGAAAACATACTTGAAGCTTTACGCCCACAAAAAGTCTATTTACTTGTTTCTCGCAGATATGGAGAGAGAGCTATCCCATTTACAGAGATAATTACGGACTTAAAGGTTGGAAAAGTATTAGTTATTGTGGGAGGCACATCTCCAGGGCTTACTAGGAAAGAATTAGACTTAGGAAAATGTATCTTCGTTGATGAAGTTAAGACAGATATAAATCCAATTGCTTTAACAGCTCTATTTCTAGGTGGATTAAATATAGTCGCTAAGGATAGTTCAAGATTAGAATGAGGATAGTAGATTTATTTTGTGGTTGTGGTGGTTTTTCACTTGGATTCCTACTTGCTAATTCCCAATTTAGAATTTCCTTAGCTATTGATAATGATTTTAGGGCAATCCGTACTTATACCCAGAACATTGAGGTCAGTATGACTTTTGAAAAGGATATCCGAAATATTCATTCTAATGAAATTTTGGATCTAATGAACCCGTATAATCCTGATATCGTTATTGCTAGCCCTCCTTGTGAGCCATTTTCTATAGCTAACCCTAACCGACAAAAATCAGCATATAATCAGCTCTACACTGACGAGATTGGACGCTTGGTTCTAGATACAATCCGTATTATTATCGATTTAGAGCCAAATGTATTTTTAATCGAAAATGTCCCCCAATTAGCTTCAATTGAGATGAAAGAATTAATAATCCACGAATTTTCAAGATCGGATTATGAGAAAATTCATTTTAATATTTTAGAATCAGCGACTTGTGGAGTACCAAGCTACCGAAAGAGAATTTTCATCTCGAATATTAAATTGAAGTCGGTAACTAATTCTTCATCTGTCTCAGTTAGTGAAGCATTCCAATCTCTTCCTAATCCAGATATGGAGATGTTAAATCACGAATCTGTGCCTCTCTCTCCCAAAATTTCTAGGAAAATAGCAAATATCCCCCCAGGAGGAGCTATTGTTTATTTCAGAGGAAGTCACGGGGGAACATTTCGGAATTTCATTCGATTATTATCAAATCAACCAAGTCCAACGGTAATGGGGAAAAGTCGTTTTATTCACCCTTATGAACAACGTCTTTGTACGGTACGAGAACATGCCCGTTTAATGAGCTATCCAGACGACTTTCAATTTTATGGACCTATCCAATGGCAATATAATCAAGTTGGGGAAAGTGTACCTCCATTAATGGCAAAAGCGGTAGCACAACAAGTCCAGACGAGGTTTCTCAAAACCTAAAGAAATATTTTTGAACTAATTGTTGAAATAGCCGATTAAAAGAAAGAATGGTCTGTAGAGGTGTTCTTGACGCAAGTAAGGATTATCCGAAAAGAAGAAGCATTATTGGAATTTGAAGTCATAGGTGAAGATCACACATTTTTGGGTATGCTTCGTGAGGCATTAAAAGATCAGCCTGGGGTTTTATTTGCCGCCTATAGGTTTCCTCACCCAATTCTTGAAAATCCCATTTTTTATCTCCAAACTTCTTCTATTGATCCAGTTGAAGCCCTTCAGCAAGCTGCTGATGCTATCATCAGTAAGTGTGATGATTTGACAAATATTCTTCAACAAACCCTCTCTGACTCCATTTAACCCTCTTCTGGGTTGCAAAGTGCAGGAATTAAAGAAAGCTCTTCAGATTCAAAATGAAAACGTGGGGAAAGATAAAAATTTAACCTCCTACGTTCATAATAAAAGCAATGCAAAACTTGGAGACGCGTTAGTTAACTTTATTTACTCGGTAGCGAAGAGTATTGTCTCTGGAATTCCAACAGGAACGAAGGTTTCTGATTCGATCCTTTCAGAGGCATATAAAGGGTCCCTGTGGCATAAAACGAATACTCTTAAATTATCTGGTAAAAAAAATCGGATAGCTGATGCTATTGAAGCTCTTATCCTCTTTTTTTGGGTACACGAAGGATTAAATCTTAAAGAGCTGATCGAGCCCCTTGAGTCGCAACTCGACCCCAATCGTCTTCGTCATCCAAAAGAAGAACATTCATCTGCAGTCTTATCGTTTCAGAATCTCTTAAATTTCTTATTTCAAATATATATTGATAAAAAGATTAATGATGATGAAGAGATCTAACTGGTGGAGGAAGCACTAAAGGTATTCATTTCGACCTGAAAAAATATCACCGCGGTTGGATAAAACCTTTCTAGAAGCTAATTTGAAGTCATCAAAAGTAACAACTGTTCTTCTTTCACGAATAGCAAACATTCCAGCCTCTTGTGTTATAGCACGAATATCAGCTCCAGAGGCATGTCTCGTTTCATCCGCAAAAAAGGAAAAATCAACCTTTGTGTCGACGTTCATCAAACGAGTATGGATTTTAAAGATTTCTAATCTCTCTTCTTGGTTGGGTAGTAGAATTTCAATATGTCGGTCAAAACGGCCAGGTCTTAGGAGAGCAGGATCTAAAATATCAACACGATTTGTCGCTCCAATGATCTTCACATCTCCACGAGGAGAAAAACCATCTAACTCACTAAGTAACTGCATTAATGTACGCTGTACCTCCCGGTCTCCACTTGTAGCAATATCCAATCTCTTACTCCCAATAGCGTCAAGTTCATCAATAAACAGAATACTTGGTGAATTGTCTCGTGCAAATGAAAAAACCTCACGCACTAGTCTTGCACCTTCTCCAATGTACTTTTGAACAAGTTCCGAACCAATTACACGAATAAAAGTCGCTTTAGTTTCATGAGCAGCAGCTTTAACCATGAGAGTTTTTCCTGAACCAGGAGGGCCATGAAGTAATACTCCTTTTGGAGGTTCAATTCCGACTTTTTCAAATAATTCAGGTTGTAGCAAGGGTAATTCGATAGTTTCACGAAGCTCTTGAAGTTGGTCTTTTAATCCCCCAATGTCAGCATATGTTTCAGAGGGTTTTGTTTCAATTTCCATAGAGCGAACACTGGGATCTAGTGACTGAGGTAGAACCTCAAGAACAGCAAAATTTCGTTGATGTAATGCAACGCGTGCACTCGGAGTTAACACTTCTTTAGGTATTGAAGAATCAACCACAACTACAAATGAGGGCCCTGTAGAGCTTTTAACAATAGCTTTACCATTTTCTAAGATTTCCTGCAGTGTTCCAGTAAATAGGGGGGGTTGTCGAAGCTTTTGGAGTTCGAGTTTGAGGTTGTCTCTTTCTTCTTCTAATTTGTTCCTTTGAACTTCTAGTAATTGCCGTTCAGTTTCTAATGCACGAATCCGACGTTCCATTGTACGTGTATATGAGTCAGCAAAATCATCAAACGAAGCCTTTTTATTATCCACAGTGTCTGGCATTTAATTACCTACTTATTGTTCGATTAATTTACATTATTGAGAAGCCCTTTGTTGCTACGATAGTAATTAATAGTGGAGAGAAGACTAATGGATCAGAAATTATATTAGCTAATAAGATTAGCTATAATTCTGTCAAGGTCTCATAGCAAATCATCCCTTATTTTTCTTTTCTTTTCGACATTCACAACAGACTAAAAACTAGTCTGATATAAAAGAAGTCATAATATCTTGCAATTCTCTTATATTACTTGAAAATGGGATTAGTTTCCTAATCATAAGAAAAAAAACCCTATCAGTCAAATAGGTGACATTGAGGGGAAAAGACTCTACTGACTCATGACTTCCCTGCGAAATGAGCTTTATAACACTCTTAAATTATTTCTAAAACAAAGAGGAAGTATTCAACTTGAGCAGGATACAACCGTGTGAGATGTGTGGGGTCGAAGCACCAGTTACCCTTATTGAAATTGACCATGTAGAGTTGCATGCATGTCCTAAGTGTGCTAGATTTGGAAAACCTGTAATTCGTAGTCCAAAGAAGAGGATTCAACGCCCAATTCCTCAGTTTCAGCCTCTTAAGAAATCTCCCCCACGACACATTAAATCCCCCCAAAAAGATTTTCTTCACGATAAAATTTTGGTAGATGGGTATGGCCAATTGATCCAAGAAACCAGACGTGAGCGTGGATTAGGGCGAGCTGAATTTGCTCGAATGATTAAAGAGAAAGAAACATTACTTGCAAGAATTGAAGCTGAAAAAGTTCTGCCTACTGATCGTGTTGTTGCTAAAATTGAACGTGAATTAGACATTGAGCTTAAAACAGAAGTTGCAGAAGAAGGTTCTTTCATTGATGATTTCATTCCCAAGTCAACTACTATAGGGTCGATTGCTAAAATCAAGAGGAAGAAGAGCAATAAGTCTCCTTAAAACGAAAACATCTACAAAATGATCAGAAATTTTCAGCTAAATCTCACGATAAACTTTAACAACTCGGCACAAGGACGAAATAGATGGATGTTCAAAGGTTTTAGACCTCTCTTATCAAATAGATTAAACAAAAAAACTCTTCACGAATAATCACCATCAAAGAGAAGATTAAATTGGTTATGCTTGATCCTCTAGCTAATGCGATGTCGACTATAGCAAATGCTGAAATTCTTGGTCGGAAAGAAGCGACCATTAGACCCGCAAGTCGGATCATAGCGAATGTTCTACGGGTTATACAGAAGTATGGAACTATTGGTGAATTTGAAGTAATGGAAGATCTTTGGATCATTTCTGTTCAGCTATTAGGTCGAATCTCCAAAATTGGGGTTATTAAACCCCGTTATCCAGTCAAAGTGAGAGATTATGTCGAATGGGAAAAGCGCTTTCTTCCTGCTCGTGATATGGGGATTTTGGTAGTTTCAACCTCAGAAGGCGTAATGTCTCACCATGAGGCTATAGAACGAAATCTGGGTGGACGATTACTGGCTTATGTTTATTAGCTTCAATTCTGGGATGTAGTTATTATGAAACACTATGCGATTGAAAAAGTCATCGAGGTGCCTGAAAATACTACAGTTACTCTAACTCCAGTCCGAGGAGGAAAAACTGTCTTGATTAAAGGACCCAAAGGTGAACTCGTGCGAACTTTCAAACGTCTGAGAGTTCAAATATTTCTAATTGACAAAAAATTTATCATTCAAAGCTTCTTTGGTAATAAAGCCGAAGCATCCATGGTTGGAACCATTGCAGGCCATTTAACTAACATGATAAAAGGAGTCACAGAAGGATTCACCTATAATGTACGTGTGATTACATCTCACTTTCCCGCTACTGTTGAAATCCAAGAACACTTTATTCTCGTAAAGAATCTTTATGGAAGACGAGATCCCATTAAAATCCCATTTGAAGAATCAGTCAATATCACCATAAAGGGAGATATGGTAACAATGACTGGAATTGATATTGAGAAGGTCTCCCAAACCGCAGCAAGGTTAGCAGAAGCCACTCGGTTGCGAGGACGGCAAAGTAAGGATCCAACGGTTTTTCAAGATGGACTTTATGTGGTACATCCTTAGTTTGTGAATGACTAAGGATATACAAACCTTACGATTTTCTATCGTTTAGAGGAAACCAGCTTTCTCAGTTATTTAGAATCTTAAGCAAAAAGATTAAAAAAAACGAGCTCACAATCATAATTAAAACTTCAAATACTAAATATATTCTTATACCTACTAAACCTTTTACATCAACAGACATCTTTTGGGCCTGTAGCTCAGTTTAGGGTGTAAGATGTTTCCCCCCTCTGAAATGGTTAGAGCGTCCGGCTCATATAGCCCAATTATGCTTGGGAAACCGGATGGTCGTGGGTTCAAATCCCCCCAGGCCCATTTCCTCTCCAGAAAGGCATCATAGCTCAGTTAGGTAGAGCGTCCGGCTGTTAATTTGCATCTCTATAGAATTACAAAATAGATACCGGGTGGTCGCAGGTTCAAGTCCTGCTGGTGCCGTTTCTCTTCTTTTAACAGAGACAAAAAAATTATTCACTCTCTTGCTCTGGGTGGTTAGTAACTACAAAGTGCTCTAAAACTGGCTGAATTATCGTAAAAGGGACTCCTTTTGTAGCAATGAGACTGCTGACCAGAATCATATTTATTTGATCCATTTCTTCAGTAGTAAGTTCTTTATCTGATAGGAGGATACTGACAAATTGTGAGGCTAGCAGTGGGAACTCTGGATCGTTGAAAGGAACTTTTCCTAAGACTGTCTTAATATTATGAATAAATGATATCCCCAATTCGACAAATATATTGTTTAAAGGTATTTCAAAGAAATCAAAATTATAAAGGAGTTCTTCCACCTCTGTAGAAACGGGTTCAAGGTCTGAAACGAAAATTGCTTCTTTTGTGATCATTTCTAGGTGAAGGGCTAGTTGTTTTTGTTTGAAAACATTATCGCTTCGAAGTAATCGTTTTACAGTTAATCTGACATCATGATAGTATTTATCATCGCAATGATCCCCTAAATAATTAATGGCTTGAAGAAGCGTTAGAATCGCTCGTCCAAAATCCTTAATAGGTGTTTGGTGACCATGGAAGACATCTTGTCGGAAATCTCGTGCTAGAATCATAATAGATACGTGAAGTAAATTTTCAAAGAAATGACCGAAGTGACTATCTTTCGTTTGAATTATTTCATCGAAAGTTTCTTCCAGCTCTAATATCTCTTCCTGATCAATTTTATAACGCTTTATAGCTGCTTCTAACTCGTCAACATTCTTTTGTTGAATCCCAGCTGGGTACTCCCTTTTATGAACATGAGCAGCCTTCAAGATCGGAACAATTGCAAGACGTTGCCTTTCAGGATCATTTTGTACCTTATAAATATCTTCAATTAATTCAATAGCCTTAGATAGGTGATAAAAAACAAAATCTTCTCCTAGAAGATATTCTAATGCTAAGTTAAAGATTGCTCCGAACCATTTTACATGAAAACTTTTCGAAAATGAGAAGCTAGTCAAAAAAATATTCTCAATATGCCACATTTCACGAGTAATAAGCGATGGATTAATGTAGTACTTGTTGAAAATATGATGTTTAAGTTTTCGAGATGGTTCATAATCTATAGAATCATCTTCTAAGACCATGGTGGGTAACCAAACCGGAATGAGAGAAATCGTATAATTGAATGCTTTTGCGAACTCATTAAGATCTTTAATCTTTATCTCTCCCTTCTGGAAAGGAATTTCAAGAATGGGTGGAGTTATAACCTCTGATTCTTCTAAACGGAGTTCTACACTATAAAAATCTATTAATGGATTGCTTAAACGTCTCTTCATCATCTCCACATTGACAAAGATATCCTTGAGAGAAAATAAGGCAACCTGTGAAATTTGTTTAAGAAAAATCACGAGTTCATCATGATCAAAACTTTCGGGAGGCATGATAGAAGCTAAATTTGTGAAAAATTCTAAACTGAAAACTAAAGAGTTACTTAATCGAACCTCAAGTCCACGTTGCCGCTGAATAGAATGAAGAATTTCGTGATAAATCAACCCAATGAGTCCATTTCGATGAGCTGATTTAAGCAGGAGAGACTCTTTTTTTAATTGAATGAACACAAATTCCTTATCCTTATAACCATACGAAAAAGAAGTTTGAAAGGGATTTTCAAAAAAACGTTTAAGATCATCAATCTTCTCTTGTGGTAAGTCAGTATTTGTTATATAGGAAATTACTTCATTCTTGTTTTTAATATCTGAAAAAATCAATGTGAGAGATATAATTGGCTCGCAAAGGGTCTTTAATTTTGGTGAGGCTAATATTTCTGCTAGTTCATCCTCAATATCCTTAAAAAAATCTAATAAAACTATATTTAGAGAACTAATTGAATTTATCATTAGTCTTGCCTCCAGAAGAAAGATTATAGCTCCAGGGAAACATAAATTGATCTTTAAAAAAGTCTCTTTCAAATATTAATCAATTCTCCCACAGCAGAAATTTGCAAAAATATTTATAAAGCATTTATAAATATTTGAGGATCATCGAATCAAAACATAATAAGAACTTTAGCAAAAAACTTTTGAAACGTAGAGGGAACATAAGATCTGCGTTTGGTGAAATTAAAAATGGCTTATCAACGCAAAACGTGGAAAAAGTTTATGAAAACGATATTATCCCAGATTCCTGTTTATATTGTAAATTACCCTCCTTCAGATCAAATTATACTTAATGAATTCATTTCTATTCTACAAAATTACGAAGTTGATACCCGGGAAACCCGTAAGCAGCTTTTTGAGCTTTTCGAGGGATTCCAGTCAAAGTATCGTACCAGTGAGGAATTATTAACTAAGCCTTTCCTATGGTTTGTAGAAAGTTATTTCACAAATGCCTCTAAATTATTGAGCGTTGCAAGTTTTCATGCTGATTATTTCTATGAATATCTTGTAAAACAGCTCCGTGGTTACCCCGACACTAAGGGGGTCTTTCAACTAATTCGTGAAGGAACTCAATTAACAGATCTTAAATGGGAACAGCTTCAATACGCTTGTAATAGACTTAGTGTTCCACTTAAAAGCGAAGAACTTCATGCTCTTGAAACAATACACGCTCTGTCTCTGGAAACAGGAATAAATGCTCTTGATCAAAGATATATAAGAACTAATATATTCAATAGGGTAAAATCATCCTCTCTTCTTAAAAAGATTGAGAATCTTTTTCTGAGACTAGATTCTAGATGGCTTCTTCGGTTTTATCCCCCCGCCTTTGACCTGGAACTCCTATTTTTTCAGTTTCAACTAAATGAATCCACTTCTTTAAGAGAAATTATCGATTTTCATAACCCAACGAACACCACTTTATGTAACAGTAGCGTCTATTGGATTAGAGGTTTCCATAATATGTATTGTGGGATTTTAGTTGTACCTGCTAAATTTGTAGATGCCCTCCAGAGATATTTTCAAAAATGTCACAGTCAAGCTCAATTGGTTCTTCAGGAGTTGACGAAAATCGATACCTCCCGAATAAGTGCCTCGTTGCTTCTCTATCAGGCTACAAAAGGTTGGCGTACTCCAACTCTAACGGATTGGCGTAGATTAGTTCCTATGTTAAAGACTAAGTACCCTCGTAAAATGCGTATGAAACTTACATCTTATTATTTGACACCCGCATTTAATGAGCATAAATTCAATCGTCAAGAAACCTCTCGTCTAATCCATCTTTTTTGTAAAATTCCTCGTGATTTTTCGTTTAAAGAACTACCATTAGGCTCAAATAATAACCAAAAACAGATAAAACAATCTAAAACAGAAATTAAGCTCTTAGAGGAATTATATCTACAAAAAATAGTCCAAATAAGTTTTCTTTGTAGAGGATTAGTCTATGAGTTCTCACTCGACAATTATTGGATTAAAGTTCCCAAAATGCCTCTTGATCAGCTATCAAGGTTATTAGCTTGGATTCCTTTTAGTCGCCTCTATCTTGCAGAAAATAATATTTTCATATGGACATACTTAACTCCTGAGTTTGCCCAATGGTTAAGTACAGACCTTGAATGGGCAGTCATGCCGATTATTAGAAATCATAACCCCCTAAGTTTTAATTTGGACTGGTACGCTCAAGAAGCCCAACAATGGAAAATACCTCTCGTCTTGACTTAAGGTTAAAAATTGACCAAAAAGATAATTTAGGAAATGAGAGGAGAAATAAAGAAGTAAGTTTGATCCAAAACCATACACGCAGCTGGAGGATCATTTTCCTATTGATCTGGGCCAGTACCACCAAGAGGGGGAGACACTTTTTTTTACCTCAAACCTTTACTCCACCACTTAAATATAATCTCCCAACTTTTCCTAGGGGAATACTACTAATTGAATAAAATTGAAATAACCTTTTCCTTTACATATGAGTTTCAATTGGATCAAAAACCAGATTTTGATAAGACTCACGTAATCTTTTTTGCTGAGGAAGATTTTGAAAGGCAGTAATATCCATAGAGGATGGGATATTAACAGGGAATTCGTGTGTCTTCATGAGAGAAATTCGCCCATTAATAGAGATAATACATCGTCGCTCGCCAGGTTTCGCTTTCAATAAATTACGAAATTGCTCATACTCATTTTTGGTAAGGCCAAGCAAGTTAGATATAACATAAGGATCAAATTTGGTTAAAAAGATAGCTAATACGCCCGTATTTGTCAATATGGGCTGTTCAACTATCGGATCAGTGCCAATAAAGATCATAGATATATCATAAGCCCGTAGGGTCCAAGGACCCTTTGCAATCATTGACTCTGGAGCCTTAGCTCGGTGACTTCTAGTAGGAATGAGCTTTTGGATCTCATCGAGAATAAAAATATTCTTTGGAAGGCTTTCTTCCTTGAAAGGTGATCGAGTGCTCCGAACAAAATAGTAAATATATTGCAGTACAACATTTAGAAATATTTGTCTTCCACTTTGGTCTTCCATAGATTCAAATGTTGATAAATCAATGATTGCATTCTGATCTAATAATTTGGACACTTCAAATGTTGTTTTTTGAACAGTGAAACATCTACCGGTGTTACCAAAAAAGAGTTTTTCAATACGATTCATAATACCAGCAGCAGTGTTTTCTAGATACGCACCTTTCATTCCTAATTCATTGGGTGTATTTAGAAAATTAAGAAATGTTCTAAAATCCCCTTGAGCCTTCACAGTCTGAATGACCGCGAGATGAAGAAGACGGCGCATTTGGGGCGAAACAGCATCCGAATCTTCAAAAACATGTTCAAGAAGAGACACGACAAATTGAATATGATCCTCTATACGAACAATACTGTCTCCTGTTTCATTCTTGGGTATTTGGAATATATTTATCCCCCAAGGGGATGTAGTAGACCCAGGTTTTAAATAAATCAGATTATCACAAAAGGATTGGATTGGAGCCAGATATTCACCTTTGGGATCAAAAATAAGGAATTTAACATTTTGTAGAAGAAATTCCTTGATAATTCCATAAACAAAACGACTTTTACCCTCACCAGTCATCCCAAAAACTGCCATGTGTCTGTTTAAATCTTTACCATCAATCAGTAGAGGAACTTCAGCAGTTTTACCGCTAATAATGGGAATTCCAAGGTTGATGGCTTGAAGAGGTGTTGTTTCACTGGCACCTGATGATAGTATGTAATCTTCTTTGTTTGGGACAAGGGAGTACCCTTCATGTGAGAATTGTCGTTGAGGAGGAGAAATAAAGCTCATCAAAGAATAACCATCTAAAATAATTGGAGAAATCAGTTTTCGTTTTGAACAGAGACTTCTAAGGGAAGAAAAACGATGCCA
This sequence comes from Candidatus Hodarchaeota archaeon, assembly GCA_016840285.1. Next base: position 38,478 of record JAEOSR010000032.1, read on the forward strand.
TAAAGCTGGATAAGCACGCACTTTGAATCCATTTGAAGTTAATACAACGGATACCCTATCAAGTTTGGACTGCAGAGCTTCTTGGCTGTTTTCTACTATTAATATTCGCGGTGAAAATTTAAAACAACCAGTTTCTTCCATAATGCTTTTTCTTTGAGGTTGGAAGCGACGTTCCACCTTTCCATGTTGGATATCAAATCGGACTTGAGTCAAATGATTATCTTGGTTTTTATCTGCTTGATATTCCTTCGGAAGTTTAACAGGCTTGAAAATCAACTGAACAAACGCAAATTGGGGAAATTCTGTTAAAATCTCAAGAATATCATCTGGGAAACCATTAGCTGTGGTAATGGATTGGTCTACTCTGTTTTTTAATCCAATTATTCCCCCACAAAAAAATTTAGGACCATCAGAACCCACTTGGAACTTAGTTTTGAGGATTTCTAGAATATTTTGAATAGGAGTTTCTCCTATCGTATGATAATCAGGATGAAGGCCAAGTGCAGTAACAAATTGCTGGATAGTTGCCATCCCTCTTTCAATTCCTTTTTTCCGAAGTCGACCTTGTGGAAGAGGAACCATCTTGATCCACACAGTTTTTGGATCAAAAATCGCGTACTCTAATGAAAATGCTTGTTTAGCATTTTGAAAAACCTTAATACTAGATTTATCTGCTTTCAGAGGAATATGATCGAAATTAAAAGCTGGGATATTTTTTATCATGAGAGTCACGTCGTATAAGGGATCTCGGTATCTTCCTCCTATTCATTGACCTGCGATTTATTTACTCATTAAAAAGAATAAATATTGGATTATATCTTACGATGCTCCCTCTGTTTACTTGTTATGCAAATTAACATAATTCTGTTGTATCAGATGTATATTTTCCCACGATGCTTCCTCTTCTACAGGTATTTCATTCATTAATTTGAGAATTGTCTTTAAAACCCGATTAATAGGAGTATTCATCTTATCTTCCTTTAGTTCGATTTCAATCGGCTTAATTGAACATTGTTTCTTGATTTTGAGATTTTTTCGTGGACTCTTTTGTTTAGGTAACAACAACTGGACTGCATTCAAATTTACCACATCAGTAACCTCTAGAGAAAGAAAAATATAACCACCTAAAATTTCACAAATTTAGGGAAAATTCGGAAAGAAAACAAAAATTTTAGCTTCTGCAATTTCTTCTTCTATTTCCTCTTCATATACAGTTTATCTAGAATTCTTCCATTTCAGCTTCCATTTCGACTTCTATTTCAGCTTCTATTTCGACTTCAGATTCTTACCATAACTAGTTGTGCAAATTTCTCACTCTGCTCGTAATCTTTCGGGTAAGGAAACATAATCTGGAAATAGTCAAATCCAAGGTCAATGAGATTTTCAAATCCTTGTTGAACGACCTCTGGTGTGCCAAAAAACACATTAAGGTTATCAATGGACTTCTTGTATTCAGCTAGGGTCATGTTCCTTAATTTAGCTCTTTCTAATAACACAGTCTCTAATTCATCCTGTGTTTCAGTAACAACAACGGAGGCAAAGAATGATCTCCCAATAGAGTCAAAATCACGATTTACTTTCTCACAATGGTGTTTCAAAAGATCTAATAACTCAGGAATAGTTTTTGGATCATGAAACCATCCGAAGTTACAATAATCGGCATATTTAGCTACCATATTCAGAATTCTCTTCTTTCCCGTTCCTCCTATGAAAATTGGTGGTAATCGTTGAATGGGCTTGGGAGCTGAAAAAGCATCCTTGATTTGATAGTGATTTCCATCATAACTTACCTTGGGTTCCAGCCATAATTTTTTGATAATCTGGATAGATTCCTCTAATTGGTCCATACGATCTTTAACAGAGGGAAATGGGATACCATAAGCGTTATATTCGATTTCCTTCCATCCTGCCCCGATACCAAATTCTAATCGTCCATTTGAAATCATATCAACAGTAGCAGCTATTTTTGCAAGGACTGCTGGGTAACGATAACTATTACACGTTACAAGTGTTCCAAGACGTAAAGTGTTAGTTTTGGCAGCTAAAGCCGCTAATAGTGTCCAGGCCTCCATGCAGTTCTTTTCTTCTGAATTTGTGTCAAGGAAAAAATGATCACTAGACCAAATTGAATCGTAACTTATTTTTTCAGCATTTAAAGCAATTTTTTCTACAGTGGCATAATCATATCCTAATTGAGGTTCAATCTGAATACCAAAACGTATAGTCATTAATTTCACCAATTCTTGGATATACAAACGACTTATTTATCATCTTATTTCAAATCATTCAAGTGAAATTTTACAAATGATCGCGTTCTGGTGATCGAAAAAATGAGATTCGTTGATCTTAGTCACATTTTCGAGGATGGAATGCCAGGATTTAAATTAAAAAATGTCAACGGTTCGTACACCACATATACAGCTAAAATCCACCCCTTTTTAACCCATGAAGAAACAAAACCGAGATATCAAGGCAAAGCATCATTCGAAATCACGGAAATGTTTTTTCAAACCTCAATAGGAACGTACCTAGATTCACCATTTCATAGGTATGTTGATAAAAAGGATATCAGTCAATTATCCCTTGAGGAAGTCATCCTTATGGGTGAAATTATTGATGCTCGCGGCCTGAATCCTTTTCAATCAATTGGTATTGAAAACTTTCCTCAAAATATTGATTATACTGGAAAAGCTGTCTTATTCAATTTTGATTGGAGCAAATATTGGGGAAGAGAGCAATACTCTGAATATCCATACATTTCTGAAGAACTAATCTCTTTTCTTATTACCCAAAAAGTAAAGCTAGTGGGGGTGGATACAATGAATATCGATGATTCTAGGAATCTTGCGAGACCAGCTCATTCATTCTTATTGAAAGAAGACATTCTCATTGTTGAGAATTTGACGAACTTAGATACTCTATATGGAAAAGAATTCAGATTCTTTGCAGTCCCAATTAAAGGAAAAAAAGTAGCAGCAATGCCTGTGAGAGCATTTGCAGAGATTTTATAGTAGCTCAACCTAATTATCTTTTCATTCGCCTCGTGAATGTTATAATTTCACCATTTTAATTTTAATTCATCTCCTCTTCTCCTAACAATCAGTTTTTGAAAAAAGGAGAGAGTAATGAAATTTTACTTCTCATTTAGGATCAAGAATTCTTTGAAAATTTACCCTCCCAAGACGAACGTTAAAAACTTGAGAGAACTGAAAAAATTAGAGGATAGACCCACTAAAGCAATACAAAAATTTTGACTATAAAAGCAATGGTGGACAATTAGGAATAGATAGAAGGAATTTTTGATTGAAAAGAGGACGAAAATGATTAAAATTGAAAGTATGGAAGATGAAAGACTTATCTTCAATATAATAACTCTAGATACCCCTAAGCGAATAAAAAAGAAGCTTTTTGATGCAATCGAGGACTTTGAAGAAAAGCGCTCAATATAAAGGTAATGGTCTCTGAATGAGTGATAACTTCTGCTTAAAAGATGATCAATTATCCAACTGAATCTAAAATAAAAGCATAATAAAATGCTGTTTCCTTCATAATCTCATATCGGCCTGATTTTCCAGAATGACCCTCTCCCATATTTGTTTTTAAGAGTAACAAATTTGAGTCTGTTTTTAATGTTCGTAGTTTCGCCACCCACTTAGCTGGTTCCCAGTACTGGACTCGTGGGTCATTCAAACCACCTGTTATAAGCATAGTTGGATAATCCTGCTGAATGACATTATCATATGGGGAGTAGGATTTCATATAATCATAAAATTCTTGCTCATTAGGATTGCCCCATTCTTCATATTCGGTCACAGTCAAAGGGATTGAGGGGTCAAACATTGTATTGATGACATCTACAAATGGCACTCGTGCGATAACTGCTTTGAAGAGATCTGGTCGCATATTTGTAATTGCTCCCATTAATAAACCTCCAGCACTACCCCCCATGACGCATAATCTATCATTTGAAGAATATCGTTGTGTAATTAAATACTCAGCACAGGCAATAAAATCTGTGAATGTGTTCTTTTTATGCAGGAGTTTTCCCTCTTCATACCATTTTCTGCCAAGCTCGCTTCCACCACGTATATGTGCGATAGCAACGATAATTCCTCTGTCCAATAAGCTTATTCTATATGATAAAAATTCTGGATCAAGACTGTATCCGTATGATCCATAACCGTAAAGCAGAAGGGGATTTTTTCCGTTTAATAGTGTTTTTTTCTTATAGACCAACGAGATGTAGACTAATTTTCCATCCATGGCTTGAGCTGCAATTCGTTCAGTGTGATATTTCGAGGAATCATAACCTCCCAGTATCTCATCCTGTTTTATTAATTTTCTTTTTTTCGTGCCCATGTTAAATTTAAAAACAGAATTAGGAGTCACAAGAGAGGTATATATAAACCACAATAAATTCGTCTTGAATTCTGGATGAACAAGGGTAATCAGGGGTTTTCCACAAGTATAAACAGGGTCGGGGAAATCCACATAATAATCTTCATTCGATTCACGATTGATTATTCTAATCTTCGTCAAGCCATCCTCCCTTTCATGCAACACAAGAAAGTTCTCAAAGACCTCAAAATCCCTCAATAAAACCGATTCACGATGAGGGATGAGTTCTTTCCAATTCTCCTTCTCCAGATTTGTTGTTGGTGCTTCCATCAGTTTAAAGTTAAGTGCTTCCTCATTTGTCCGTATAATGAAATACTCCTTCTGATGCTCAATATAATACTCCATCTTTGGTTGACGAGGGCGAATTATTGTAAAGTTTCCATCAGGATTACTAACCGGTAAGAAATGGACTTCTGATGTGATGTTACTCCGAAGAGTCATAATAAAGTATGTTTGATCCCTTGATTTTGTTAAATACAGAAAGTAAGCATTATCTTTCTCATGATAGATTAATCGGTCTTCTTTAGGATCAGATCCAATTTTATGTCGGTATAATTTAAAAGGCCGTTTAGTTTCATCCAAAGTCGTATAGAAAAAGGATTTGTTATCATTAGTCCATTCCAAGCCAGATTTTTCGAAGGAGCCTCCATAAGCAACATTTGTAATTCTGTCTTCTAGGATTGTATTGTCTCTTAAATCTTTAATATAAATCGTAAATTCTTCGGACCCATTTACATCAAAAGAATATGCCAAAAAATCGTGATTCGGACTTATCTTGAATGATCCAATCTTAAAATAACCATAACCTTTAGCTAGTTCATTCTCATCCAGAAGTAATTCTTCTTCAAGATCTTCAGCTATTTTCTTTCGAAAGTATTTCTTATATTGTTTTCCTTTCTCCATACGAAAATAATATTGATACTTTCCTGCTTTCTCTGAGACTGAAACATCGTCTTCTTTAATACGGCCTTTGATTTCTTCAAAAAGACGATCTTGTAGGTTCTCAGTATGTTTCATCATTGTTTCTGTATACTTATTTTCCGCTTCAAGATGATCAATTACTTCTGGATTAGTTCTTTCTCGTAACCAATAATAATTATCGACTAGCTCTTCTCCATGATACATGGATTTTTTGGGTATTATTTTAGCAACAGGAGGTCTTACACTATTCTTTGAAGCCATGAACTTAACATCCATTAACAATTCTGGAATATGCTTTTTATAGACCTAATTCATGAGTCTTAAAATTATTTTCAATGACTACTGGCTTCAATTTACAGCAATATCAGTTTTATTACTCTTCAATAAATCAATATTTAAAAAGACTATTTAAGCTTAAAAAATTATATAAATTAGGTTAAATATATTTTACTTGTTGAACAAAGAAATCTATTTTTCTGATATTTTTTCTTTAGAAGGTGAATCATAGGGTGGTAAACCGTCAACAGGGACATGAAAGCTTTAAACGCTTCATTCCAACGATATTAAACCAAATCACACCTTATATTGAGAAATATTCACTAAATGATCAAAAGCTATTGGATGAATTCTTCTCCATACTTCTACGATACGAAGAGGCTGAATATAATCGGAATGAGCTAGAGGAAGCCTTTGAGAAAGTTAGACTTAGTATACTAAACAATAAACAGTATTTTTCTCTTCCCTTCCTTTGGTTTGTTGGGATTTTTCTTTTAAATGCCCGATTAATATTGAGTGTGTCCGAATTTCATGCTAACTCGTTTTATAGATATATAGCAAAACAATTACGAGGAAAGGGTGAGATATTAGGAGTTTTTCAATTGGTACGTAAAAACACCCCCCTATCAGATTTTGCATGGGAAAAATTACAATATGAGAGTAATAAACTCCTATATCCACTCTCAAATCAACAGTTTCAGATATTGAGAGTAATTTACTCATTAATTAATGATAGAGGTATCGACGTACTGGATCCTCGGAAATTAAGAACTGCAATTGTCAATCAAGTAAAATTTTCTCCCAGTGTAAAACCAATTAATGAGCTTTCACGGTTTTTTCGCATTGTAGAGGGACGATGGTTTTTACGCTTTCATAGTCCCGCTTTCGGATTAGACCGGCTGTTTTTTCATCTTGAACTAAATGAGGGAATTTCATTAGAAGAAATTATCGATTTTCATAGTCCAGAAAGTACTGTTTTGGGCCTAAGTGCGGTATACTACATTAGAGATCATCCCAATACCTATATTGGGACATTGGTATTCCCTACGAATTCAATTGAACTTTTAAAAACGTCTTTACAACATCATGAGGAGGAAGGAGATATAAACCTCTTAGATCTATCAGAAATAAGCACAATCCATCGAAATATCTCGTTGAATAATTATAAAGAAGATAGTGGATGGTTTGACTTAAGTCAAACGAAAATGGATCAAATAGCAAAAGAAATACAGGCTAAACATCTGCGAAAGAAGCCCCAAATGTCTTCCTTTTCTTACACTACCCCTGCATTTAATCTTGAATGGAATTTTAAGAAACATCCCCTTCCCTATCAAATCATTTGCCTGTACTGCAAACTCCCAGTAGAATTCTCCTTTTCATCGTTACCAATACAACCAGCCAGTTTACAAGAAGGCCTAGCCCTCTCACGGTCTGAGACTGGTTTATTTAAACAACTGCTTTATAATCAAATAGTTCACGTAGGATTTGTACCCTATAGACTTGTATATGAGTATTCATTGGATTCTTACTGGATCACGCTTCCCCGAATCCCTCTTTTTCAATTAAAAGGATTTTTGAATATAATTCCTTATAGTGAATGTTATACTACTAAATCTTCTATTCACATATGGACACGAATGAGTTCAAAACTAATAAAGTGGGTAAAAGATGATCTAAAGTGGAAAATATATCCAATATTGGATACTCATGCTCCATACGGCCCAAAACTTGAATGGTTTGATGAGAACCTCCTTACGTGGATCCAACCAGATATCCATTGATAGTAACATAAAAAAAAAGAAAAGGGGATTTTTTAAGAGATTAATGACCTGGAGGGGAACCTTCTGGGGGCATTTCTTAACACACCATCCCTCCATTCCATAACGACTTTATGAACACCTTAAATTACTCTAGTGAGTTCTTCCTTGTTTTATTCGCCTTTAAATACACCCAAAAATTCATAGAAAGAAATTTGGATGCAACTCTAATCATATACATTCCTATACCTAGATTGATTCAATTCTATAAAGAAACCCCAAATTTATTCATTTGGAGGAAAAGCTTGTAGGATCGTTTCTGTCAGGAGCTCGTGCTTCATTCTGGAATTAGAGGCAATAAAAAGGCAATATAGATACCTTGAGCTACAAGAGCAACAATAAGTGCGAAAAAGAAACTAAAAAGAGTCCCAATAAGATAATATTCTGCAAATTGGCGTTTTTCCATCTGTTTGAATCGTGCCATTGATTTTGCAACAAAAACAAAGGAAATTGCACCAAATTCTCCAAGTAAACCAAATGTAAGGATGATACCTCGCTCCAACATGCCAATTATTTTTCCTGCGCCAGGTAAACCTTCTTCAGAAGAAGTATCAAGTGAAATATTAAGAGATTTCAAGAACCATCCCACAAAAAGTCCCCCAACAACGATTGCAATGAGATATGCAAAAATATAATAACCACATAGAAGTATTAAAGGTATCCAGCTCATTAGAGATCATCCTCAAGATGCTCAAAGATACTATTTGCTAGGTCATTCAATGTATCAATAGCAAAGAAGACAGCTTTCGATTGTGTGTATTTAAGAATTTTGGAAACAGCTTGCTTACTTATCCCTTTCTTGGCACCGATCTCTTTATATTTCATTCCTTCTCGTCTAAAACCAATAATTTCCCGTTGGTGAGCATTCCACTTGGTTTTAATTGCATATAACAACGTCAAGATGGTATTAATCATTGTATCGAAATAACTATTCCCAGATTGAACCCAGACATAATACCGCTCTTTTTCCGCGATCTTGAGTGCATTTCGGGAGCGATGAAAAGCCATACCATCCATTTCTAAGGTATTCGGAGAAAATTCAGTGGAAATCTCCCCAATTCCCACTCCACATCTAAAATCAATGGAAATCAGCTGTTCAAACGTCTCTATGATGTTATAAAATCCATTAAGGGATTTTAGAGCCCCTTGAAAAGAATCACCCCAAACACTGGTAAAAGGGCATAAAAGATCATTTGAATACCTCTCGTTGACAATATTCACCGCCTGCCTTAATTCTTGTTGGACTTTAGATCTTTCGTGAACTTTTTTCGATTGAATAAGATCACATGTCACGATAAAAAACAAAGAAAACCACATCCTTAGTAATCATCTGCAATAGAGTTTTCATCTCAATCGTAGAATAACTACAAGATTATGTCAACCTTATCATGCTGACCTTATAAAATCAACCTTATTATATTGACATATTAATATCAACCTTAATTTATTGACATGTTAATGTCAACCTTAATATGTTGACATGTTAATGTCAACCTTAATATGTTGACACAATCATTCTACTTCTTGAAACGATTCGGTTGTTAGTAGACTTCTATCGATAAACCACTGATTTTTAGTAATATTAAGTGATATAGGCAAGGCTAAGTTAAAGAAAACTTTTTAAATCCTATTGAACATACTAAATCTTGGTTAAATGTATTTAAACTGATATGGGCATGACCATATAATTTTCCTCCTCTTAATAAACACTCTTCATATATTATTAAATCGATTAAAGATGTATAGACATGTCTATAAAATAAAGATGAGAGCATAAATCGATTCTCAGGCATTTGATGAAGGTTAGACTTTTTTAGTAAATTCAAAAAGCTTTAGACGATCTAGAAAGAAAAATGTTTGGTATGCAGGTTGTATTTGCCTCCCGATGGAAATTTCTTTCAATGAACCAATTTTGATTAAAGAAAGTCGATAAACAGAGAATTGGTTAAGATAATTCTCTAATTTTCGGGAAGTGCAAGAAATGAGTAATAATGGTAAGTTCTTAAAATGATGACTTAAAAAATCGAATATTCGTTCATAATTCCCCTCCCCTGCGTATTTTATCAGGATAACTTCTGGCTGGAAACTAAATACCTCCTCCTTTGACGACTCTATAGATTGATCAATAATTCTAAGTCGGTCAGAAGTAATCGCTTCCTCAAAATAAGGGATTTGATACCTGGGGATCTCTGGTTGATAATCGTTCCAAGAAGCATCGAAAAGTAACCAATTACCACCTAATAAATAAGGAGTAAGGACATCTAATCCACAAAACGGATAGATACCGTTAAAACGTTCACCATAACGCTTTCTTAGAATAATAGAACAAAGAAAAGATAGTTTTTCCGAATAGATCCTTAAATCGTGGCTGGTTAAAACGTTTTTACCAAGCTCTACAATCTCAGCTAGAACCGTCTCAATTTCATCCGCTGAAATCTCTATCACCGTTCTAAAAGACCAATCCAATGAGAACAGTTAGGAAAAGTTCTTACCAGGTTATTAAACATCCTTCTTACCACATGATTTTTTTTTGAATTTATAAAAAAAATTTAGAAAAGGAAAAAGAAGTTTTTTCAGCTTATCATTTGATATGTCATTAGAAAAAAGTATAAGTGAGAGCAAGGATTTTTCGTGCGTTCTACAAACGATATAGGAAATGAGTTTTCAATATGGGTGAATAGAAGAATGAAGGCGATTGTGTTAACCAAATTAGGTGGAGTCAATGTCCTAAAAGTAAAAGATATTCCAAAAGCCTTCATAATTAATCCAAGTGATGTTTTAATCAAAATGAAGTATTCAGGAATAAACTTCGCAGAGATACTTGCTCGAAGAGGACTTTACAAGTGGGTGCCAACCAAAAAAGGGTTTATTTTAGGGATGGAAGGATCAGGTGTTGTAGAAGAAGTTGGAAATGAGGTCACCAATTGTAAGGTAGGAGATCCAGTAATTGCCGCAAGAGGATTTGGCTGCCATGCTGAATATGTTGCTCTAGAAGAAAAATACGTTTTTCCTGTAATTCCAAGGTTCACCTTGGAAGAGAATGCTGCCTTTGCAGGATCATTCATGACAGCCTATATTGCACTAGTGAAAATGGCTCGTGTTGAGCCAGGGGAGACGATTTTAATACAAGCAGCAGCTGGAGCTCTGGGAACCGCATCCGTAATGCTAGCAAAAGCTTTAGGGTTAAAAGTCGCTGGAACAGCTAGTAATACGGAGAAACTCGCCGCACTACACAAATTTGATATCGATCTAGCCATAAATTACTCGAGAGAAAGCTTTAAAGAATCAATAATGGAATGGACGGATAATAAAGGAGTTAATGTCGTCCTAGAAAGTGTTGGGGGAAAAATTTTCAACGAATCTCTACAATGTCTGGCACCAATGGGGAGATTGATATTTGTTGGTCTTAGTAGTGTTAGATTTAGCAAATTTAATCCTTTGACTTGGTGGTCAACGTACAAATTAATTCCCAAGGTAAACTTACTAGAGATGTTAGGTAAGTCTCAAGGAATCCTAGCTTTTCATGTCGGGCGATTACTAGACAATAATTACACAGAAATCAGAAAATCCTTTGTGGATCTAGTGGATCTAGTACAAAAACATAAGATCACTCCAGTTATTGGAAAAATATTTCCGCTGGAGGAGGTCGCAAAGGCACATCGAATGATTGAATCGAGAAAAAATATAGGTAAAGTCCTCCTGAAGATAGATGTTTAAGGGCCAGACTTCGAAATAAAGATACCTACAGTTCGCACTGGTGTCTTCGTGTCTTACGTTACAATAAGTCAGACGCGAAAACCTTAACCCTAAAACCCTTATATTCAAACCTCTAATCTTCACAAAGAAATGTACTAAACAATTTTTGATCAATGTGAGGTAGTAAGAATGAAAGATATTACTATTGTATTAGAAGATAGACCTGGTACTCTTGCTGATTTAGGAGAAGCTCTAGGGAAGGCCAACATTAATATAGAAGGTTTGTGTGGGATTTCTTGCAAAGGAGAAGACTTAATACACATTTTGGTAGAAGAATCTGGAAAGGCTTACAATGTACTTGAACGAGCGGGGTTTAAGATAAAAGAAGAACGAGAAGTCCTTGTCATTGATATCAAAGAAATAGTGAAAAAACCTGGCACAGGTGGAACGTTGTTCCGTAAATTAGCCCTTGAAGGTATAAATATTAATTTGATTTACTTAGCTGAAAATAATAGAATAGTTATTGGAGTAGATGACCTAAAAAAGGCCAAAGCTGTCTTGTAACGCGAAAGTCAGTTATTCTTTATTTATGAAGACCCCACCAATGATAAAAGCTCGATTGTCAGTATTCCAGCTAAATCCTAATATTATTTTACCTTTAGTACAGAAAATTACATCGTAATCGTCTTTTTTAACTTGTTTGTTCTCCCTCGCGTCTGATCCCGATTATTGGCTTTGAGGCATTTCCACTCTCATAGCCATCAAATCATCAGTCTGGGCTCTATCTTTAGAATGGTCTACTTGAATGTTTTCTTTACAGTTCAGGCAGATAAAATGTTCTGGATAAACAACGACCATTTTACATCACCTTCCTAGAGAGTATAGTAGACATTATGAGCGATTTAACAACTTAAAAAGATTACATCTTTTCTTCCTCTCCGAAAAGAGAACCCCAGCGGACAGATATCAGGCCACAGGCTTTTTTCTTAATGTAAACCACTCCTGAGGCCATTTAACGAAAGATTTTCATAAAAATCTCATTTTAATTAAGTCACTAAGCAAATATAAAAGAATGGACAGAAATAAGATCATAAAGGAATAATAAGAGAAAATCTACCCCCTTAACCTAATCTATTATAGAAATTGTTCGGGAGGGATAAGAAAGGAGATTGATTGAACAAATTCTTGGGATTCCTCACCCTGGTCAATAGTGACCACTCGATGGGTAAGGCCTTTAAGCCGCTGTAACGTTTGAGCAGCATTTGTTGCAATAAATCTAGAACGAACCTCTGCTGATCGCCCAATCCATAAAAATATTTTCTTTAAAGCGCTATCTAGAAGAATATAAACAGAATCCTGCTTTAACAACTGAGAAGAATCATTATAGGATTCAAGATCACCAGAGACCTTAGTAGAGAGTTGAAAAAGCTCTATTTTTTCCATCTCATTAACTAGCATTTTTACTCCTCTTGGGCTTCTTACGTGAAGTTCCTTTTGAGAATTAGATTTTCGAATTAATAAACCAAACTAAAGAAATCACTCGGAAATTGATTAAACTAGTCAGTTAACGTCAACACGATTAACAATATCAGGAGAATCAAATACCAAAAATTAAACGCATTGTGTAGCTATATCCTTATTTTGGCGTATTCATGAAACGATCAACAATTTTTCAGAGGCAAAATAGGGAGATAATGAAATCGCTCACTATTACTAACTTGGAAAAAAAATCCAATGAAATTTCTAGAGACAACGCTAAAAGATTTCTAAATGAATAATATTGGAATCCCAATGGATTCCTTCGCAGGTAATACATTTTTTTCCCAAGATTATCATACATACACATGAGAATCGAACATTTACCTTTTGATCAATATCTTATAGGATGGTTCCTTTATATACTCGAAATGGAGCTTAGACTGAACCAGAAGAACTTTAAGATTCAGCCCATTGTGTGTTGGAAAATTCGATAGCACGAAGAATATTTTGACTCAAGAAATCGTTTTCCTGACAGTCGAAGGTATACATCACAAATCCATCATAAGCAAAAAAGAAGATTCGCTTAACCTGATAGATGATTTGAGGACGAGCAATTTCAACTAAATCCAGAAATTCCTTTCTGCGAAATTTGACTCGATAGGAGCTTGTATGAATTGATGCTGCAGTTGCTCCTGCTGCACCTGCACTATATGCCATTTCGATCACCAAATAGCTATGAAGAGACTCAGTTTAAGAAGCTATAGAAAACGGAATATTACATTGAAAAAGTCCGCCAGAAGAGAAAAGTAGAAAAAACCTCACAGATCCAACACATCCCTTTATGCATCTTTATTGTTACAATAACAACTAAAGCAAGCACAAATAGAAACCAAAGTGCCATAACAGAACATTGAAACAATAAATAGTGGTCATGATGACGTACATGAGTCGGGGAACCAACATTTGACAGAAATTCCCGACTTCAATCCAACTGAGGCACTCCAGCAACAACCACAATCATTTCAGGAACGCCAAGAAACAGTCATGGTTACCCCAGGACAATTAGAATGTGACAGATGTGGAGATCTAATAAATACTGAAACCTGTACAAGTATCCGTGATCCGAGTGGTGAGATATTCTATCTCCATCCAAATGGCTTATGTCGACCCCGTTGGGATAAAATCACAGAGGTGAGGGAAAAGTGGTTGAAGCAGCGAAAGTAAGACACGCATCAGGCATATAGATGATGTAAATTTGTAAGATGGATAATATTTTAACAAAAATTTTCCATACTGTTGCCTTTGTGACTCAATAAATGAAATAGTAATATGTTAGAACTAGTAACAAGAAGTACAAGAGCAATGGCGAGAAGATTCCCTCATTTTGAATATATAAACGGAGTTAAATCACATTTCGAGAAAAGAACAACTCTTAGAAACTTTATAAATCTGAAGGACAAATAATAAAGGGGAAGGCGTCCTAAATATCTACGATTTAGGGGTCGTCATTACACACCTGATTGCCTATCTCTCAAGCCAATCGAGCAAATAGATGAGGGGTTTAAATTGACAGGAACCAAAAAAGTTGTTTTGTGTGGATTAGGACGATCAGGGAAAACCACGATTCTTAAATGGTTATTTAATGAAATAACAAGTATACCACCTTTTCTCGCAACAATAGATTATGAAATCCACACACAAATCATTAATAACACGGAGATAGTATTCTGGGATTTAGCGGGAGTAACAGCACTTTTAGATCGATTTGTAGGACTAGATCCTGACAATGATATCTCAAACATGATCTTTAAGGAAATGGATACATTAGTCTATGTAGTTGATTCTATTGAAATCAAAGATATTTCCCGGAGTAGAAAGTACCTAAACTTATGTCTGAAGAATACAACAAAATATAGTCCGATGGCGGCTATCTTCATTTTACAACACAAGATTGATCTGATCCCAACGAAGATGCGAGAGGAGGTATATCACACCATCAAAGATTATTTATTCAAAGATATTACACAACACCTTTGGTATTATGAGACATCCATGGTCAACACTTCCATTGCTGTAGCAATGTGTGCAGTATACCAGGCCACCCTCGGGTACATCCCGAATAATGTGATTCCAGAACCGTTCCTTGAGATCTAGGCTTTTATTGCAAGCAATAAAAACAACTCATTCCTGCTTCATAGAGTCGTGCCCAGGAGTACCGGGTCTTACCAACTCTCCACAAGCGTTTATGCTCTATTTGAAGTTCCTGACTCCTTAAGGCTTTCTGACTATAGTCCCACTAAGTTGCCCTTGATTAGTGGTGAACGAATTGGTCTCGGACAAATAAGGAATTCACAAATAAAAATATAGGAATACTACCTAGTAAGATTAGAGAAAGAAGATGGAATATGGTCCATTGATTATTCCATAGTTCTACCCAAGGAAGCTTTAAGACTGAAAGGAGAGCCAGAAGGCTCCCAATCGCTATAAGGAGAGAAGGGATAGCCATAACAAAAGAAAAGATCAATGAACTTTTCCAAGCAGAATAGTTTAACGTCCTATACCCTGATCTTATCCGGAGACAAACCCCCCCTGTCACACCTAAAAATATGTTTAATAAAATAATCACAAGAAAAGTATAGATCCCAAAAACAAGTCCAATTAGAATCCCCACGAAGAAAACAAGAAAACCAAAAAGGAATACACATATTCCACAAAGCAACCACAAAGCAGCACTTATCTGGATAGCCAATGATAATTCTTTCATTTTATCTACAGTCACATCTGGCTTACCACTCAGAAAATACAACCCAACCATAAATAAGATTAAAACAACACTAATCAGAACACTAATGAAGACATCCTCAAAGGTTGCCTGTCTAAACATTATTACCCCTCAATTTCTAATTCACTTTTAGTAATAAATAGATCTTGCTTTTTTAGAAAATCTGAATTTCCACCAATCTAGAAATATTGAAAATCGAGAGATTGAAGCTTAATACAGAATATCCCATTGATGCTCTAAGTGTCAGAATGAAGAAGAATTAGGAAAATAGCTGGATTACATCAACAAAGACGAAAACTTTTCATATCTGAAACTGAGTCTTGGGGAAAAAGGCACATGAAGGATGAAAGATCTATTATGGGCTTACAAGAAATAGAAGAGTTGATCGAGCAAGCGAACTATAATCAGGCCCTAAAAGAAATAGCCAAATTAACCCAAGGGGAGACGCTAGATGGAAGAATCCTGAAAACTCGAATCTTAACACGACAGGGAGAGCTGAACGATACGTTAACCGTAGCCAAGGAAGCAGTACAGGAAAGCGAACAGAATGGGACTGAGAACCAAAAATTAAAAGCGAAAGTTTAGAAAGAATCTACTTTGGAAATGAATATAACTCCTGATCCCTCAGATAACTCCCTCATTCGAATTTAAGAACTCCTTGAAAGTTATTTACTCGATGGTAGCGGTGTCACTCGGTTCTCAGCAACCTCCTTTTTGGGGGGGTAACATGCCTTACACGCTAAATTTAAACACTTAATTCTTCCATTACTTCTTTTTCTAAAGAATTCTTTAAATCTAGTTCCACAAAATAGACAATGTTGTCGCCTATCCCAACCTGTTTGTGAAATTAAGGAGATACAGAACTCACAAGTATATCTTTGACAGGTAGAACACTGAATAAGATAGGTATCTCTTCCACATATCTGGCAATGTTGCATGTTTTCCCTTCTTTTGTATGTCTTATGAAACTCCCTTCTAGTAATTAAAGGTAATGATGGTAATAAAAGGGTATCTCTAGAATCTCTCCGAATATTCAGAGAAGTTTCTTCAATTTTGAGCTGAAGATGATTGATTTCTAATTTTTTGTCGGAGTTCATGATTTACTAGCAAAAACAAATTGACCAGACAGACACCAGACCGACTACTCAACTCGAAATAAAGGACTCCGTAAGCTACCTGACGATAGTATTTTCTGAAAACTGAATTTAAGGATCATAGATATTGCCGATCTAAATGACCCTAGTGAAGTGTACCACTCAACTGAAGACATAGGGCGAGCTTATCGCTTACATCTAGATGGAACTAAACTTTACCTTGTAGATTTTGAAGGAATTATTCATGTTTTTGAAATACAAGTCACTCAATCATCTAATCACTCAAGTACACCAGGATTCACAATTATAGGAATTTTTTCATCCACTTCTTTGGTAGTTTCTTTAACGAGAGAGAAATAACCAAAAGTAATATTATTTTGATCATCAGTCAATTTATTTCTTCAGTCTGATTGAGGTACATAAAAATAAAGCACTGACGAAAGCCTTGCTGAAAAATCTCAATGTTATCTGGCGATAGATTTTTCTAAAAATACAGCATTTCCACATTTTATTGATAAAATAAGGCTAATCTATTTCATTGGATCAAGAATTACTTTTTTCCAAGCTATGAAAACCCTTATAAGTGGAGAATTTCCTCTGTTAGAATGGAGCAAGATGATTTCCCTGAAAAGAGAAAATGACTTGGATCGAATTCTTGGGACACCTAGTGCTCAAAATCTCATCCGAACTCTCGCATGTTGGGAAGGATTACCCGTCAAAGATTTAATTACAAAAACAAACTTGAGCGAAAGCCAAATTCATGCGACATTAAAGAACTTAATCAAAATTGGGATTGTAACCAGTCCCTCACGCGGGTATTACCAGTTTTCACAAACAGAAGTGGTAAAGAAAATTCAAGAAGCATATACCTCCATTCTTATTCAGTCCGTGGGAGAGGAGCTCTACAAAATAATGAAAACCATTAACGAGTATACACCAGAGGAACTAGCAGCCATTTTAGGAAAACTCCAAGAGAAGTGGGGACCAATAATCCAGAACCATTATTCACGAATGTTTTCATCCCTAGTCGAAACTACAATTGATCAGATTTAAGGGATTCTATGCGACACCCCTCTGATCAGTTGCTAGAAGCGATAGACAAGGCAAAACAACTCATTTTCGAACACTTTCAAATCACTATTGACGATGAAATCTTTATTTGTACCATTGAAGAGATGACTAATCGACTTGATCAGATCTATGCACCAAAAGCATTGTCCATTTTTGAAAAAATAAAACCTTTAATAAGATATCTGGATGGAAAATACTTCAAGGCAACACCGGAAATATGGTTGATTGAAGGAAGAGGAGAAAATCTACCAACAATTATGCATGAAATGTTACATTCAATCCAAAGATGCAATGCAGACCATCGGGAACCTATTGTACACTATCTCACATTTAAACTGACTGGAGACAAAACAGGGATTTATAATACTTTGATCGAGGATTGGAAAGAAATAGAAAGAATACATGGCTTCAAACAAATAAAAGAACGATTGATCTCAGAAGGGGATTGTGAAAACTTCTAGCAATCAAAAGGACCTTGAGTCCTCTGACGATAGGAACATCTCAATTTCCACTAAGTCGCTCTTGGCGTACTAATTATATTTGTGAAATTACCTCATAAACAATGAAAGTCTCATTTATTATAATTTTTGCCAACACTAAACGCTTTTGCAATGGTGTTTCCTAAAACCCAATAGTTCCCGTCTGATCCAATAAGTATAGGGTTAACTTTTTTGATATCTGCTTTACATCTACTAATAGTGCCGTCAGTAAGATACTGTTCTCCAATATATGTCTCAACTATCTCAGCAAAAAAGATGTCTCCATCAGGAAAGAAATCGGATAAATGTCTAATAACTTTGCATTCAAAGTTAATAGGACATTCTATGATCATAGGTGCGGATCCAAGGTCTCCGTAGAAAGACTGAAAAACTGTTGATTTATCTACATTGTGTCCCGAGACAGTACCACAATAATCAGTTACTTGTACTAATTCCGCTGAAGGGATATTCACACTAAAAGAATTATTTTCTTTGATACCTTGAGTTGTATAGTGTTCTTTTCCGGTAGAAATATAGATAGTGGGGGGGGAAGAAATCCGAAGCACACCGAAGTTTCCAACAACATTGTAGGTAGGTTTATTGTTGACATTAGCTCCTATTAATACAATCGGAACACCAGATAATATCGCTTCGGAACCACATTTAATTTTTCCACTACTCTTATCTGTAAAACTCACAATTCAACCTCCAGCTCTGGGTGGGATAGATACTCCCGCATAAGAACATAAGGAAGGGTTTAATAACTCATCAGGACAACAAACGATACAAATTTTGAGCAGATATTCTTCATCGGTCATTTTGCCACCAACTTAATCATAGATAGATCTTACGGGATACATTCTGCTGCTTAAAATTTAAGATGTTGATTTTTCTTAAAGGTATATGGACATATGAAAAGTAGGTAAGAGGTAAAAAAGGTGGACTTAGATTTATACAAAGCATGTTTTATCGGAGTACCAAACGAATTGGTTTTACAAATTACTTCTAAATACACTGGTGGATTATTTGCACTTTATACTTTCGCAATTATTTTTTCCGATAGCAGAGATATATTACCACTAATCCTAAAGTTGGGAGATAAGTAAAACTAGAGGTGAGAGATGGTGTCGAAGAACCAGTAGAGGCACTACTACTAAAACTTGCAGTAACAGTAGAAGCGTCAAAGACCAACTCTAGAAGATGAATCGTATAAAAAAGATCCTCCCCATATAAGGCATCATTGACATTATTGAAGGCTTTTCCCTGGGAAAAGAGGATATTAATATTCTTGGATTCCCCCGCTTTCATGCCCAGAAGGGCTTCAAAAAAGCCAGTATTCGGAGGAAGATAAATGGCTGGGAATTGCTCGATGATTTCAGGGGGAAAAACTGGATCACTAGGGTCGTGAACATAGACTGTTCCACTCTGATCATCATAACGAATAGTATCCACCCATAATGTGTAATTAAGCTTTACTACATCATTAATTTCCACAACAGGGTCAGGAGGGACATCAGCAGCTTGGACGATTACAACAGGAACCGTACATATGAAATATCCAAACCAAAAAAATGAGATTATCCCTATTAAAGGAAGCAGGTTTCTGGAATACAACTTTTAATACCCTTATGAACGAAAATTTATTAAATTTATCCCGAAAGGAAGAGAAAACGTGTAAAGCCCAACTCTTCACATTACTGGATTTTAGATAAATCATCCCCACAATAGGGACAATTAGATACTGCAGTCATTACCATCAGATTGTAACACGAAGAACATACGAAGCGTTTACAAGCTTTACATTGATACGCTGATTCAGTCGCAGGATGAGCCTCAGAATCTAAAACACAAAAAAAACTAGTCCTATGAATAGAAGCAATATCGGAAGTAATGTGACTAAAATCCACCGAATCTTCTTTTAATTTGAAGGCTACTTTTCCAACTACTTCTTTTAACAACCATTTTTTCAGAGTTGAAGTAGTCTTAAAGTTGAGTAACTCTGTTAATTCAGCAAGACTTAAAGTTTCGCATGAAAGACTTATCTGACGCAATTGTTTGATAAGATCGCGAGGTTCGGTCCAATTAATCTCTGTTCTTCGCACCTCGAGAGCAGGAGGTAATTCTTTCTTTTGAACATCTCGAGAAAGCAGTAGATTAACAGAACTATCTCAATTTCTCCGATTTTTTGAAAAATCAGCCCTTGTGTGATTAGTGGCAGTATATGATTATTTTTTCTCTTTATTACCTTTATCTTCAAAAAAGCATGTTTAAATCTAATGCTGATTTTAGTGAGAAACTCTAGCTTTTATAAAAGCTTTATAAGCTTCCAAAATCTTTTAAATTAATCTTTTCTTTTTTTAGTCGGTTGAAAGTAAAATTAGGGATTAATTTTTTTTCTAATTCTCTCCCTTCGAAAGGTGAGTAATGAAGTGGTTCGGCCTGGTCGAGAGAGTTTTAAACGATTTCTCAATACAATTCTCGGACGAATTACACCCCATATTGAGGGATACTCACCACCAGATCAAGTTTTACTTACAGATTTCCTCTCAGTTCTCCAACATCACGAGGAGGCCGATTATAAAAGAAGTAAACTCTCACAACGGCTTGTAGAATACATTAATAGAGTTTCTGAAACCACAGAATATTTAGGAAAAGCATTTCTTTGGTTTACATACAACTATATATGGAATGCAGATCTAATATTAAACGTCTCCGAATTTCACGCTGATCACTTTTATGAATACTTAGTTAAACATCTCCGTGGTAGTTCTGGGACACCAGGAGTATATAATCTGATTCAGCAAAAGATTCCATTGACAAATCTTGCTTGGGAACAATTACAGTATGAAAGTAATAAGCTCCTCTATCCTCTTTCAGAGTATCAATTACAGATCTTAATAGCTCTCTACTTGTTCATTAACGGAGGCATTGACGCACTCAATCCACGAAAAATAAGAGAAGCCATAATCAGCCAAGTACCTTTTCAGCCCAATGTAAAACCAACCACCGAGCTCTCACGGTTTTTTAAATTCATTGATGGCTCTTGGTACTTACGTTTTCATAATCCTGTGTTTGGATTGGAGCGTCTGGCTTTTCATTATGAACTAAATGAAGGAAGATCGCTAAATGAAATATTCAACTTTCTTGATCCAGGTTCCACTGTATTAGGTTTAAGTGCAGTATACTATGATAGGAACAATCCAAATACCCATATTGGAACATTGGTTGTCCCCACAGAAACAATTAACCAATTAACAGCATATCTCCACCGACGAGAAGCAGAAAGAGCTCTAAACCTTATTGATTTAACAAAGATTAATAGTATTCATCGAAATGTGTCTTTTGAAAACTATAAAGTAGGCACTGGATGGGTACAATTAAGTAAAACGAAAACGAGACAATTAACAAATCAAATAAAGGTGAAACATCCCCGGAAAAAAAAGAAACCACCTTCATTGTCATTCACCACTCCAGACTATAACACAGACTGGAACTTCAGGGATCATCCCTTACCCTCTCAAATCATTCAATTATATTGTAAATTTTCTAGAGAATTCTCGTTTACATCGTTACCCATCCAAACAGGTACCCAAAGCACATTTACACTCTCCCGATCTGAAATCGGGCTACTTAAGCAATTATTCTATAACAAAGTAGTT
The DNA here is from genome assembly GCA_016840285.1 of Candidatus Hodarchaeota archaeon. Next base: position 60,150 of record JAEOSR010000032.1, read on the forward strand.
CATATTGGATTTGTGCCCTATCGTCTTGTTTATGAATTTGCATTAGATTCCTACTGGATTAAAATACCCCAAATTCCTCAAATTCAGTTAAAAACATTCTTAAACACACTACCATACTGTGAATACTATATTACTGATTCTTCTATCCTAGTATGGACAAGATTGAATCCCCAATTAAGGGAATGGATTAAAAATGACCTCTTGTGGGAAATATATCAAATCTTACCAACTCATCCTCCACAAGGATTGAAATACAAATGGTTCGATGAAAACAATCTCATGTGGATTCCACCCGATTTTCCTTCCTAAGAAAAAAAGAAAAAGAAGGGAGTGAATAAAGAATTTAAACCTTATTGGCTGGGAGGAGAGCCATCTTGAGGAGGCATTTCGTTTTTCACCGCTCCTTTATTTAGTACCGCCTTTAAGAACACCCAACATTTTTCAATGGGCCATTAATTGAATTAATTATGAGCTGAAATTTCTCGACTGCCATTCAACGTCTTTAATTCTTTTTCAATATAAGCTCCCCAGCTTATTCGTTCTTTAACTCGTCTCAGCTTGCTGACAAAGTTTCTAAACTCGACTCTTTATGTCAAGGCTACCTAAATTTTGATATTAATTATCGTCACAAGAGTAGATCCAAGATTAAAAGCTGATGATTTTAAATAATTTTTCCGATGAACCGCGAGAATGTCCCCAGTTCTATCAATCAACACCTGAGAGTAATAGATTTTTCCATTCTTCGCTTCTGTCATGCCAAAACAAATGATAATGCTATATTCTCTGGCTAAGTCGGCAATAAAAGTCGTTTCTTCTCCTGGGATGGATTTAGAAATCCTTTGATGGTACTCTTTGTTATCTTTAGGAAAATAATACCAACTCAAGATTACCTCACCAAATAAAATTAATTCAACTTCGGGGTGAGCCGCTATAATCCTTGTAATGTATTGTTTAATTGTTTGTAGATTTCTTTCTAGAGAAGGATCACACTTCATGGCAACACTGGCAACTTTTAGTGTAATATCAGTGTTTTTCACATTGTATAGAAAACGGTCAAGAATTGGCATCTTGTCAACGGCCAGAAGGCGAGATTTTAAATAATTTCTATAGGAGCAATCTCAATTTCCACCCGACTAGCCCTTGTGCCACACATTGTCAATAATTTTTCCCAATCGCTTAGCAAATCCAGTGGACAGACAACAGATCAAATACTCGCAAATTGAAAATAATTGAGGTAAATGACTCCTTAATGCTATCTGACGATAGTTCCGCAAAATTTCCACCCGATAATTAATTGAAAATACCTTAAATCAATGAAAATCTTCATTTTCGGATAAATTTAGTCTCTATTATGCCCAGTGAAGATATTTTCCTATTGCTTGATTAAAATCTGAATTATTCTCCTTACTAAGGGAGAAAAATATTATAGAAAGATTTTTATACATATGTAAACAAAAATGTTTACAAGTAATAACTTAAGTCCTCAAGAAAGTGAGATATTTGGCCCAAGTACAGCTAAGAATTCCTGATGAAATGCTTTCCACTATTGATAAATGGGTGATCGAAGGGAGATATCGAAGCAGAAGTGATGCCATCAAAACTATGATTACGGTATACTTAGAACGGGAAAAAACCCGTGAATTTTATAAAATGCTACAAGAGAGAAGCGAGGAAGCGAAAAATAATCCTGAAATATTAATCCCTTTTGATGATTGAACCCGAATGACGTACCAAATCCTTCTACATCCAAAAGCGGATGGTGCTCTGAAGAAACTCGAGAAGAAAACTCATGTCACGGTCAAAAAGAAGATCAGGGAATTAATGGACTCCCCAGAAAAAGGGGAAAGGTTACTAGGGACAACCTTTTGGAAACTACGAGCCGGGAATTATCGAATAATCTATGAAATTGAGACCAAGCCCGACAGGGTGTTAATCCTCTATATTGGCCATCGAAAACACGTGTATGATGAGTTTCAAAGACTATTATAAGGGATAGATCACCACTCTCTTTAGAATATTCGAATTTACAAAAACAGTGGACAGACATCAGACCGCATGCTCGTAAATTGAAGCTAACGACTCCTTAAAGCCACCTGACGATAGTTCCGCTCTCATCTAGTTTAAGTTAATCTCATTTTTCAACAAAAACATGAGTACGAATTAATTCAGCGTAATGTCGCAATTTTTGGGTTAACATAAAGTTATATTTCTTATCCGGGCTATCTATAATATCCGCAGCGTTTATTAAATCCATGGCAAAAAACAAGGCTTCATCTCCACGAATAAATAACCCTGGCCAATCATCACCAAATTGAACTGCCCCAGTTTCAACTCTTTTACCATCATCAGGATAAGCGAGACTTCTTACGCTTTTCATTTACAATCTCCTTTGTAAGTAATTGTTATCAGATGTATTTTACAAGGTGGAATAATAGCATTACTACCCTGAAGTTATCTTTTTGGGCCTCCCATTTGTCTAATTTTCACTCCCCGAAAATAAACAAAAAGCGTACAGACAGCAAACGGAATGCTCGTAAATTGAAGCAAACAACTCCTTAAGCCAACTGACGATAGGAACATCTCAATTTCCATCATCAAGCAAAGAGAATGATAATTTATTCCTTAAAAAAAGCGTACATCGATTAGTAGTAGCACGTTCTTTTAGATAGCTACTCTCATGATACCATGGTAACATTGTTTTTCCCGACAATATTGATTATTTGTAGAATGACTAGCTCTTGATAGCTTCTGTTCATGCACTCTCATGAGCTTATCTAGATTATTACCGAGAATTAAACAAATTTGGCCAAAAAGCATCCATAATTTACCCGATGATCTGAAAACCTGCCTGTTCGAAGTGAGAATCATAAGAAAAGGCAATATTCATTCCTAAAGAACGCATAACGACAAAACTGGTACAATCAGTAAAACTATAAGATTTATCATGATGTTCTTTGAAAAATTCCCAGGACGATTCCTCCAACGCTTCTAAAATCCAGAGAATTCTAATATTGGGTGAGTTTCTTATTGTTTCCCCAATTCGGATTGTCTCTTCATGTGATACTCTTCCCCTTAAGAGAGTAAAAAGCTCATCAAGGATGTAATTGGTTGAAATCATTTTTCCATATTTGCCTTCTCTGATTTGGCTCTCAATTTCAACCGCAGAGGGATAATTAATATCATTTTTCACTTTAGACGCAAAAAAAGCTCCTGTATCTATAAAAATCATGAGATCACCTTGATGGAGAGCAAAGTCGAACCATTCACTCCGTGTTGTAAATAATCTGATCTACTTCTTGAGACGCTTTTTCATCTTTGATATGAGACTTAACGACGAGATTAAAATAGGGATCGTTCTCATCAATAGTATCATTCTTGAGAAGACTTAGAATGGCTCGTTTAACTGCTTCCTTGATTGATATCTCATGTTGGGTAGCATAGTCAACCAGAATCGCATGTTCTTCAGGCGAAAGGGTAGTTTGGACAACTTTCTCCTTAAACTTCATGTTTCATCTCTCATATTAAATGAAACATGGACCGTATTTAAAGATAATGGTTTTGATCATAAGGAACCTCATCTCGAGAAATTCATGATGTATCCCTCTCACCCCACCCTTTGGCCCTTCTACCATCGTCTGGGTGGGAAACGGTCTTACACCACTTTGGGGTATGACTTTTATAAAGGTAAGTTCCCAGTTTTGAAGTCGATCATTATTTAATTTGCTATTACTATTGGATAGCCCCCCTAAAAAAAGGGTGGTAAGTGAATATAACGGAATCCTCCCAAAAGGAAAAATAAAGGACAAATATCAGACCGTCGCTCGTGTAATTGAAGCTAGTGACTCTTTAAGCCACCTGACGATAGGAACATCTCAATTTCCACAATTTTTGAGAAAATTCGCCCTGGTGCGATTAGTGGGAGCCAGTTGAAATCTGGATAATTATGAATTGAATAAATAAAAGCATTTCCATCTTCGTAAAGAAAAAGCTAATTAGGCTTATAATATTCCTTACATCTTATTGATTGAAGACTATTGAAAAATAGGATAAAACAGATTAAAAAAGGTAAAATTCATGGAGATAACAGAAGCCATTGAATTCTTCAAACAAGGTCAATTGAAAAAGGCTTTGCAGGAAATAAATCGAGAAAGAAAGAAATCAAATAGTGCTAAACTCCTGAAAGCTTTAATTCTTTATTATCAAGGACAATTTAAAGACGCCTATCAACTAACAGATCGAGTGCTTACTGAAGATCCTTCTAACATTGAATTGGAAGATGAATTCAAAGCTCGTATTGTGAAAGCACATTCTAGTTTTATTCTTATGCAATGGCGAGACGCATTTTCAGGGGTAAATATGGCCGAGAATTTGATTGATAAATTATCTTCAACATTTCTGGAAAGCGAGAAGATTTGGGGCGCAGAACTGAATCTTATCAAAGGACTTCTCACTGAAATATTTTTTGGAGAAGTAGATTTGGCAATAAATATTGAGCAGCAAGCATACGATCTTTTTACCGAGATGGGAGATTATCGGGGCGCAACTCGGGCACTGAACTTTATGAGTTCAATATATTTCTTTGAAGGCTTTTTGGAGGAATCTAAGGAAGCTGCAGAGCAAGCTTCAGCTCTTTCTGAAGAAAAAGGAATTAAGAGTGAATTAGTCTTATCGTTGATTCGATTTGGGAACTATTATCTTTCTATAGGAAATCTCGAGGCTGCCCATAAGGTGATACAGAAAGGAATGAATCTAATCCGTGACATTGAACACAAATGGTTTGAGGGGGAGTTGCGATTACTTCTGGGAAAGGTTTACTATTGTCAGGGAGAGTTCCAAAAGAGTCAGGATGAAACTCAACAGAGTATTCAGTTAGCTGAGGAAGTTGGTGACCAACATCTTGAGGCAAAAAGTATCCTCAATTTAGGAGATATTTTACAGGTTAATGGGGATGTTCATGGAGCAATAGAAAAATTTCATCAAAGCTTCCGCATTTTTAGAGGATTAAAAGATTCAAATTGTTCTATTGATACTAATTTGAAGCTGGGAAAAGCTTACATGCTTTTAGGGGAACTAAAACTGGCTTATCAACAATTTCAAAACAGTTTCATTCATCGTTTATGGAATAGATATGATAATCAACCAACAGATGAAATTCCCCTCCACGCGTTCGCTTATCCCGAAACACTTTTTCAACTTGTATTGGTCGCTCTAGAATTACAATTAATTGAGGAAGCAAAAGAGTACCTTGAGAGATTGGAAAAATTTCATGTGCGAGAAACTAATTCCCTCATTCGGTATCAAACCAGATTAGCAAAAGCATTAATTTTGAAACGAAGTACTCGACTCCCAAGAAAAATAGAAGCTCAAACAATCCTAAATGAATTAGTAAATGAAAGAATGGTGGACCATAGCTTAACAGTGATAGCTATTCTGAATTATTGTGATATGTTAGTGGCTGAATTAAAATTCTCTGGCGAAATAGAAGTCTTAAACGAAATTAACGACTTATTTCAAAAGCTGATCGACTTAAGTCGGTCCAAAAATGCACCATTCATTGAGATTGATGCTCTTCTACTAAGCTCTAAAGTGAGTTTAATTGAAGGAGATATTCAAAAAGCGAAGGCTTATCTTAACGAAGCTCAAAATACTGCAGAAGATAAAGAACTCTCTTATTTATTACCAAAAATTATTCGACAACAAGAGGCATTCGATAATGAAGCAATCCAGTATTATGATAAACCCCATCTGAAGGAGCGACTAGAAGGAGTTCAACTCCAAGATTATATCATTGAAACCCTGAAAGCAAGTTTTATCCAAGATCTCGGGCGACAATTTTTCCCGATTTCAAGAAGGGATCTCCAAGAAAAATACCAACTGATCTATCAAGACGTTCTAAAAGAACAAGTTGACGATCAGAAAAGTAAATGTCGAGTAGGGATTGCTCAAATTGGCCTCGCAACACAACAGGATCTTCTTAGTGAATTCTATGAAGAATTTCACCCAGGACTATTAAGCTTGAAAAAAGAGAAAGTGAATATCATCGGATTAAAAGTGAAGGAAATGATTGAGGAGGCTCAGGGCAAAGGAGTGAACATTTTAATTTTTCCAGAGCTCTCTATTGATCTTAATTATTCTCAGCTCATGGAAGAAATTTCAAGATATGCAACACAATTTCAAATGTACATTATTCCAGGTTCATATCACAAGAAAGAGACAAAAAGAAATGTTAGTGTAGTTATCACACCAGATGGAATCCTTTGGGAACAGGAAAAACATATCCCTGCTACAATAACATATGCAGACAAACGATTCACTGAAGGTATTGATGTGGAAACTGGTCAAAGAAAAATGATAATTGGAAACACAGAATATGGAAGAATAGCAATTGTAATTTGTCGTGATTTCCTCGATATGGACTTGAGAGTAGAATTGAAAAATTTTGAACCTCCAATTGATCTGATTATCAATTTATCATTTACACCAGTTACTGCGGATTTTAAAGCTGCTCATTTTGACGCTCGACGATCGATTTATGCCTACTGCTTCTTTGCCAATATCGGGGAGTTTGGGGGTTCTTCCATCTATACACCAGAAAAAGAACGAATCGATCGAACTATCCCCGCGGGAAAAGAAGGATTGATTTACAAAGACGTAGACTTATTCCAGCTACGTTCAGAGAGAAAAAAATGGGGAAAAAAACGAAAATTTGAACCCAGGTTTATTCAAAGCACAAGAAATTGAGCACTTCTGCATTGTCCATTTAGCTGGAGAATAATGTACCTCTTTATCCATTTTTCTCCGAAAATTAACAAAAAGCGTACAGACACCAGACCGATGCCCGTGTAATTGAAGCTAACGACTCCTTAAGCCACCTGACGATAGATTTTTGGAAAAAATCTTAATTTCCACAATTTTCTCAAAAATGAGTCCTTGTGCTTTAAATTTTCATACCTCCCTATTAGGTAGACTAAAATCGTCCTGAAATAACAAGAACCACAGACACACCAACAGCTACAATTGTCAAAGCAAATAGGGAAGGAATAACAATGTTTGGGGGAGCTAAACATGTGCTTGCAGCCGACACAGTGCTTGGAACCGAACTTGCTGTTGAGGTAATCGTTTCACATCCAGATGATGTTTGTCCAACCCATCAGAATCAGTAACAAAGCAGCTTCAACCATAATATTTTTAATACTGTACTACATGTATATACATAAGAGGTGTTATTATGGCTAATATCAGTGTACGCGTAGATGCAAGGATGAAGAAAGAAATGGAGCGCCTAAAGCAAGTAAATTGGAGTGAAGTGATCAGAGTGGCGATAAAAGAGCGCCTAAATCAGGAAAAACAAAAAAATCTTGCAAAGGCGGTTTTAATTAACGAAAAAATCCGGAAAAAAGCCCCAAGCGGATATGACAGTACAAGGATCATTCGAGAATGGAGAGATCGGAGAAGTCAGAGCACTGAAAGATCGACAGGAGGGTGAAACAGATGCAAAAAATAGTCGTGGATGCAGGTCTAGTGGTGAAGTGGTTCATTAGCGAAGAATACAGTCATCTAGCCCTAGAAATTAGAGACCATTTTGTTGATGGGCAAATAGAGTTGTATGCGCCTAATTTACTGCATTATGAGGTTCTGAATGCACTAAAATACAGTAATTTATTCTCTCGAGAGAATCTAGCTGATGCAGTCACCTCATTAGAAAATTATGGGATTATTCAATTACCACTAAATGGGGAATATGCGCAAAAAACAATGCAATTAGCAGTGGAACAAAACATCTCCATCTATGATGCAGCATATGTGGGTTTAACCGATGTCATGGGAATTTGCGCATATTCAGCAGATAAGAAATTAGTGGATACAGTGCATAAAGACCATGGAAAATCTTTCTTTTTCATTACAACCCTAGAGGAGAAGAATGAAAAACCTGACGCCTAAAAATCTTAATTTCCTCACGCGTACACGGCTGCTCTATCAACGGGATCGTCTATCCCAGCACTTGTTTACTCGCTCATGGTTATCGTCGCCGATCCCCATGTCTTTCGATGCGAGTAAAATGGATCTGTCTTTTCGAGGGGCGTTTCGTGCTTAGATGCATTCAGCACTTATCGTTTAGCGCGTGGCTGCCGGGCGATACCCTTCCGGATAACCCGTAGACTAGAGGCGCCGAGGGTCCGTTCCTCTCGTACTGAGACCCCCTTCCTCTCACAGATCCAACACGTCACTATATGCGTTTCAATGTCAAGATACCTTTGCATTATACCAATTCATGGAAACTTTATATATTAGGAGTGGATGCAATAAAGCAGAAGAGTGAACGGAAAAAGATCTTTCCAATAATTCGCTTAGATAATTGGTTAAACACGTACAAACCATCCAGAACAACATAAGATGGAAGAGGATGGCGTTACAACTACCACCCGGATATGTCAAAACACGAACTATTAAAAGGGGGATACACTGATTTGATGATGAGAATAAAAGGATGAAGTCATTTAACGAACAACGCTCAACGTGTAAGTATCGAGAAAAACAACATTGCACTTATTGGACTAGAAAAACCCAATGTCATCAGTTAACCTGTCCCATAATTTCCCAGCAATTCAACGAGCAGCTAGAACCGAGAATACCAAGACACATCAAAGAATCTATTGATCATTTTGATAGAGTTCGTGAGAGAATTCCACCGAGTGACCAAGAGATACCCAAAACTACTCAAAGAAGTCAAGATGAGGGAACTCAGCAAAAAGAACGACTTATGAAAAAAACAACGACTGTTATTACTGTCACAACTACACAAAAAGACCCCAAAGTACCACAACAGTATGAAGAGTCAGCAGAGGTAATTAACAGTAACCATGATGATGCAATGGAGTCGGTAGATCAAGACCTGACCGAACCTACCAATTTCAGTCCAACTGAGGGGCTTCAGGAACAATCTCAATTAATTCAAGAAACAATTATAATCACTCCAGGCCAAATAAAATGTGACAGATGTGGAAATCCAATAAATACCGAAACCTGTACCAGCATTTGTTATCCAAATGGGGGTCTATTCTATATCCATCCAAAAGGCCAATGTCGCCCCCGATATGATAAACTCCAAGAGGTGAGGGAAAGGTGGTTGAAGAAGCTCAAATAAAATGTGATATAGTATAAATGGAGTATTGGCTAAAAATATTCACAATACAACTTGTGTATAATGAAATCTAGTTTTTTCTCTCTTATAAACGTCAGACTGAATGCTCTGAAATTGAACCTAGTGACTCCTTAATCAATCTAGAAAAAAATTCCGACAAAAAATTAGAAATTTCTGATTCTTTTCCGAAAACCACAGGAAGTTCTCAAGATACTCGGAGAATTTCTCGAGATAACCTTTTATTAACATGATCAACTTAAATCACTAGAAGGGAGTTAGCTAGTGAGACATGAAGGATCAAACAAAATCTGCATGGGAGGAAGCTCAGAGTTAACACCACGTTTGAGGCGGAGGGATACTGAAGTGAGAGAGAGTGAGGTTGAGAAGAGTGAGTAGAGTGATTGAAGAGCGAGTAAAAGGATTAGAAGACGGATATAATCGAATGGACCAGCTCATTAAGTCGCTTTTCTTAGAAATTCATAACAATGTCAATTTCTCTATAAAACATATTTCGTCGCTAGAAGATGAGGTAGAATATCTCAAATCTCGGATGAAAATCGACACTTTGAGCAAAAAGACCAACCTGACAGATAAACTGGTGGACATCCTCCTTCAGATTTCTTCTCAATTCTATCAATGCCAGATTTGTGGGGTAGATAAAATTTTGATCCAATGCCCTGAATGTAAAAGACATACCTGTAAGTCTTGTCTGGACGTAATAACGTCAGCATTGGGAGGGAGGCAGTGTTTATACTGTGGCCAAATTTTACGAATAATACCGCACAAACGGAGCAAGTCTACTTACTAGAAGGGAGTAGTCTATTCACTTGCTGATTTTATTTCGTAATTTATCGAGGAGAGAATTTTTGGCTTGCGTTTGGTTCTTTTTTCTGTGGGGTAATGGTTTTAACGATTTCCCTGTTCCTAATTGAACTCCTACTCGATGCCGAATGTAGTCATCTGGATGTGAGTGAGCAATATTGATTGCCTCATGCACTAGGGATTTATGAGATTCTGGGTAATTTTTTACATTAAGATCCAAAGAAGGAATTATACTCTGCTGTACCTCGACACTCTTACTCTTTACAAAGTGTTCAAGCAGAAGAAGATGTTTTCGTTTCCAAATATCTGCTAAAGCGAGAACTTTCTTTCGTGATTCTTCTGTGGCCTGTTCTAATGTAAATTGGGAATCAGGGTCTGCCTCCAAATCCACATTTTTCATCTTAAATGATAATGGAATCTGGGCCCAATACATTGCATTCACTGCACCGGCTTGTTCAAATGGTGTTCCTGTTTCTAAAACATCCAAAAGAAACTCATTCACCCGTCTAGGACCAAAATTAACCAAACAAGGATCAATAAAAGCCCTATTAAGACTAGGATTTACCTCATCTATTGCTGCATCCATTAATGGGTTAAATAGATTATCTGAAAGACCAGTTACTTGAGAAGCAATAATGACGATAAACCATTTCATATTTGGATCTTTTAAACCATTTTCAAGCCACACTAAATCCTCACGAGATGGATTTTGGAAATGATGTTGAACTGCTTCTTTGATCTTAGCATTTTCTTGTTTGTTCCTCTTCTCTCTCGCGGTAATAAATCGCTTATACTGTTCCTCCCAATCTACAGCTGTATTCGTGTTCAATCAAAGCCTTCCGTATTCCCTATCCAACAACCATTTTCCATCAAAAGAATCCTTCTAATTTATATCTGTATGTTATTTGAAGTTATTGTATGGGTTCGTATTGACTAGGTCCTATAACTTTATCTCGCTCCTCTACTCGAAGAATGGTAACCCTGAAACCATTTGACGATAGATTTGGTCAAAAATCTGAATTTCCACAATTTTTGAGAAATCGCCAGGCGATACACTTCCGGATAACCCGTAGACTAGGGGCGCTCACACCCCGTTCCTCTCGTACTGAGAGCGTGTTCCTCTCACAGATCCAACACGTCCTTCACTTGTCTCAGCTTACTGACAAAGTTTCTAAACTCGGATAAATTTGTTGTCCTTCAATGTATCTTTCATGGAAGTCCATTGGAATAAAAATATTCCATCTTTTATCACGATGCACCTTCTCAGGTACATTACGATTTACTAAATATACAGGAGAACCATCGTTAACCCAATCTCGGAGTTCTTTCAAAGGACCCATGGAATTGGACAATGTTCCAACAGATGAAAAGACTTCAAGTAGGTATCCAACTCTTCCAACTAATGATTTCTTCTTGAAAAGATTTAATTCTAACAATTCAATGACCTCATTGAGATCATTGGGTCTGAAGTCCATGGTTAGTAAATACAGTGCACGAATCAATTCGGCCCATCCTCCAACAAGTTGAGGCCGATTAATGATTTCAATCAGAGTTCTAGCTGGGGAGCTTACAATGACTTCTTCTTCTTGATATTTCACCTTCCGCAATCCATGGATGAAATCACTAGACATTGTGGCATTAATAGTATATTTAGGGTTCTTTTCAGGCAAATTAAATGAGCTAAAGTAATCTTGCTTTTGTACAGATACAATATAAGTAGAATAGATAACTGGAGCTGCTCCCCACATCTCTAATGCTGATGTGTAACCAAGATAGTAAGGATCACGGAGCCGTGACGCCATAATGATCATCTCAGGTAACAAATCAGGATTTTCGACATCAACAATTGAGTATAAACCTTTTCGATATCGATTAATGTGACCATGCTGCAATAAGTAACGTAGATAAGTTTTGTACAAATAACGGCTATTATTGATTCCTAATTGGACTTCAGCAAATCGTTGTAGCTCTTTTACGGTCACAGATTTTCTTTTTTGGATGTACGATAGTAATACTAACAAATTTTTCATTTATTGCACTCAGTTGAAATAATATCCAATATCTTTAAAAAGTTTTACCTTGTACTGTAACAATCATAACAATCAATTTGAAAATGACCTTAAACTTTCAATAATCTTTGGAACTATCTTTAATGAGATTAAATATGAAATTAGAAAATGAAGGGTTTAATATAGCAACAATTCAGAAAGTATATCGAATAGCTGATGTATTAGAATTAATCAGCAAGAATTCTTTTTTGAAAAATCGTTTGGCTTTTATTGGTGGCACTGCTTTAAACCTTGTCATTTTTCCAAAAATTGAAAGACTTTCTGTTGATTTAGATTTTGATTTTCGTGAAATTGAGTCGAAAAATGATTGGGAAAAAACAAGGGATATAATTGATTCCAATATAAAAGGGATTTTGAGAGATCTAGAGTATGAAGATGAAAACATTAGGATTGATGCAAAATATCCTTTAACACGCTTTATAGTGAAATATGAGCTGAGAGCATCATTTAACATTGAAATAGGGTATTTAAATAGATATTCGCTTTTTACTTCAGATGAAACTAGGAATTTTATTCATCCGAAGACTGGGAAAGCTTTTAAAATACTTATTCCAAAAATAGAAGAAATTTCAGCTGGAAAGTGTTCAGCATTAATTTCACGGAGAATTCCTAGAGATCTCTTTGACACAGCAATAATCGCCAAACTACAATTTAGTAGAAAATTGCTGCGAAAAGCTCTAATATTGAAAAATATGATGAATCCAAGCTATAATATTACCACTCTTAATTTTTCGACTCATCTCGGGAATATAAGACTTGATGATAACCTTAAGGTTGTATTAGGGGATTTTTTTTCAAAGGAAACCTTTCGAAATTATCAGAAAACAGCTATCGATTTCTTGGATCAGTTGCAGATGGAATTTACAGAGAATGAAAAGAATTGTCTTTCAACTTTTATAAATGACCAAGAATTGAATATTGGTTTATTAGGAAAGAAAGAGATGTTCCATCCACAAATTACCAAGCATCCTAATATTCTTTGGTCTTTAGAAAAAATGAAAAGAACTTAAAATTCGGATTTTTGAGTTACAGATTCCTAATCGTTTCCATTTAAGCTTGATTTTTTTTTCAAATGCGACAGTAGGATCCCATCCTTTCCAAAAATTAATATTGAGGGATTAAAGAGGCATTTCATTATAGAAGAGCAGGATATTAATAGTTGATTATTGTTTGAGAAATTCCCTATTTACGAAAATTAAAACACAAAGCGTACAGACATCAGATCATTCACGCTCTACTTGAAGTTACCGACTCTTTAAGCCAGTCCAACCATTTCATGGAAAGAAATCTAATTATATGATAAAAATTCTTTCCTTTATGAGTGTATCACTAAAAATTTTTGAGGGAAATCTATGCGTGTGGTAGGTTTTGTATTACTCCTAATAGTAGGCCTCATCAATTTGCCGAGCGGCCTCGCATGTGAGTACTATCATGCCTGTCCTTATCTCGAAAACCTTCGTTCAACAGCTGATCCGACTAGATTTCTAGTCGAGCTGAAATCACACAATAGCGAAGAAAGAAAGAACCTTGTCATTGATTCAACAACTCATGAATTGATATCACCAACCTCCAATGATAATCCTGTCAATCTTTCATTACCAATGCATCTCTCACAAACTCAGTAATTAGACCCTCGTGCGATTAGTGGGAGGCATTTTTCTTTCGCTGGTGGAACAATACAATGAAAGCACCGAAGAAAGGAAGAAGAAAAAACCATCCAGGGGTGGAGCTAGTAGTAATTGACGGGGAAGTAGATAAGGGCCAGGTGGGAAGGCTGTGAAAAAGGCCTTGGGAACTGAATGAAGTCCAGACAATCCCCATATTTTTGGTTGTGATCTTAATATAAAAAAGCCCCTCATCTATGAAATTAACATTTGCTGATCCGTTTACAAGAAAAGTGTAAGAATCACCAATTAATAAAATTATAGAGGGAGATAAATTAATAATTACACGGGTATAATTCCAAGTGTGGCCATAGGAAGTGATTTCCTGAGTAATTTCCAACCTAGTTAATTCCACTAGGGTCTCACCGCTATAATGGAGACGAATGACCACCTGTTGAAAGGAGGGAACATCAACAGGAGCAATGGTTCCATTATAATTGGGAGGGATTGGTTCTCCAATAAGCCCCATGCAATCTAAATGGCCAACAATCTCACCTTGAAATACGGGATTCGAACCACAGACAGGAGAAATGACCAATAAAAAAACACAACTGATAAACCAAATCTTTAAGAGGAATTCTTGTATTCCGAACACTGTTTCCACATTCCTTCTATATCCTCAAGCTTACTCCTATATAAAATGTCACTACCCGAAAATAAAGAAACAGACATCAGACTCCGTGCTCTGAAACTGAAGCGCCTGACTCCTTCAAGCTATCTGACGAAAGAACCATCTCAATTTCCACTAAGTCGCCCTGGTGCGATTAGTGGGAGCCAGCTGAACTGAAAGCTATTCCCGAGTAGGTCAGCTTAAAGAGCTCCTCATGGTCTTTTTCGATAATAAAGGTAAATAACCATTAATGCCAAAGTAGAGAAATAGGTATAACTAGAGGTGAGAGAGGGGATTGAAGAACCAGTAGTAGCACTACTACTAAAACTCGAGGTAAGAGTAGAAGCGTCAAGGATCAGCTCGAGAAGATAAATCGTATAAAAGAGGTCCTCCCCATATAAGGGATCATTGACATTATTGAAGGCTTTTCCTTGGGAAAAGAGGATATTAATATTCTTGGAGTCACCCGGTTTCATGCCCAGAAGGGCTTCAAAAAAGCCAGTATTCGGGGGAAGATAAATGGCAGGGAATTGGTCGAAGATTTCAGAGGGAATCACAGGATCGCTCGGGTCGTGAACATAGACATAGCCGCTTTGCTCATCATACAGAATATTATCCACCCAGAGAGTGTAATTAAGGTCTACAACATCATTAATTTCCACAACAGGGGAAGGAGGGACATCAGTAGCCTGAATGACAACCACAGGAATTGTAGTTAGGAGACAACCAAATGAAATATAGGAAATTATCCCGAGTAAAGGAAGTAGGTTTCTTGAATACACCTTCAAATACCCTCACGACCAGAAATTTATTCTCTAGAAATCAATGATTACAAGTATAAAAAGGATTTGTAGGAGTAAATGATGCCTAATAATTTTACTTCTTTTATTCGTCTCTAGTTAGACTCGGTAAACCCATTAGGAGCCGCAGGTTGAGGTTAAAAAATAAAAATTGAAGTTGTAGAGCAAAGAGTGGTACCCAGTCTTGGCTAAAATAGTCTTGTTAAAAATCTGTCAAAATGATCGTCAAAAGAAGCTATTTTTTCCACTTGGTGTCGTTGTGCAAGAATAACAAGACTGATATCAATAAAACTCATCAACTTCTCTTTAGAACGAAGATTTGCGTTGACTTGTTTAAACAGCTTCCACGTTTCCCTTTCAATGTCTCCAGTGACGGTTAATATTTCAGCCAGCTTAGATTCTCCATAAAATAAATCCTCTAAATCCTGTAAGATGACGGAATTTCCCTTGGTTCGTGCAGCAGTAAGTGTAGCTGCTTCTGCAATAACAAGATTAGAAGTATATAGCAAACCATGGATACCTGTACTTAATTCCTGTAATATCTCGCCTCCTCTTTGGGCATTGGAGTCTTTGGGATGAACCAAACTGAGAAAAAAATTAGTATCTAAAAACACGCCCATAACAATCATCTAACCAAGTTATGAGTAAATGTCAGAATCATCCTGAGAAAGCGAATCTGTTTCAGTATCATATGGAATCTTTACTCGACTTTCTCGCCGTGCTAAAATGCTCTGAACTTTCTTCTCATCGAGAACGGGGTGTTTTTCCACCAATTCTGCTAAGAGATCTAACTGTGAAAGTCCAAGCTTCACACATAAATCTAGTACTTCTTGTTGTGTGGGCCTTTTCCCTAATCTCATGGTAAGTCGGGCTTGTAATTGTTCTAGCAGCTTTTTATCACCAATTTTAACAATAGACATACTAAATATACAAGTTTATTTGTAGTATATTAGTTTATTGATTTCATTGAACAACAATAAAAAAAAATGTGCTCGAAGCACTTGTCTCCTTAAGCCACCTGACGATAGTTCCGCTTAATTTCCATCCAATAATCATTCATGTATACCTTAAATCAATGAAATTGCTCACATTCACAAAAGTTTAGCCCCTATTATGTAAATAGAGGATATTTTCCTATTACTTTTAATGAAATCATAATTATTCTTTTTGTTAAGCGAGAAAAAAACTATAGAAAGATTTTTATACAGATGTAAACAAAAATGTTTACAAGTCATAGCTTAAGTCCTCAAGAAAGTGAGATATTTGGCCCAAGTACAACTAAGAATTCCTGATGAGATGCTGTCTATCATTGATAAATGGGTGATAGAAGGAAGATATAGAAGCAGAAGCGATGCCATCAAAACAATGATTACGGTGTACTTAGAACGGGAAAAAACACGAGAATTTTATAAAATGCTACAAGAGAGAAGCGAAGAAGTGGAAAACAATCCAGAGATTTTAATCCCTTTTGATGATTGAAGCCGAATGTCGTACCCGATCTTTCTACATCCAAAAGCAGATGTTGCTCTGAAGAAACTAGATAAAAAAACTCAAGTTACAGTCAAAAAGAAGATCAGGGGACTAAGAGATATCCCAAAAAAAGGGGAAAGGTTATTAGGAACGAATTTTTGGAAGATACGAGCAGGAAATTATCGAGTAATATATGAGATTGAGACCAAGCCGAATCGAGTACTAATCCTCTATATCGGACATCGCAAACATGTGTATGACGAGTTTCAAAGACTATTATAATTGATTGATCACAACTCTCCATGAAACATTCGACTCCGTAAGCCATCTGACGAAAGATGAACGATTAGAATAATCACTCTAATAAAGACATTCAATATCCGAAAATAAAAATGAAGCGTACAGACATCAGACCGGATGCTCTGAAATTGAAGCTCGTGACTCCTTAAGCCAACTGACGATAGATTTTTTAGAAAAAATCTCACTTTCCACAATTTTTGAGAAATTAGCCCTTGTGCGATTAGTGGAACTAATTTTGAGGCGAATCCTCAAGAGTTATTTTATCTCGAATCAGCTGTAACAGGTTAATTATGGTATTTAGTTGAGGGACATCCAATTGATATTCACCCCTGACAGTTTCTAGAAATACGGATCTGAGGTCAGATCCAGATCGGAGAAGAATATTGGGAGTCAAATTGATAGGTAAAGTGGAGAGGATATCATTTAGTTCAGTTTTCTTCTGCTGTACTTCAAGGTCAGCCTGTAACTCCTTAACCAGTTCAAGCCCAGCATTATCTTGGAGCGAGTGAAACCGTTGGTGGGCTTCTTCAAGATAGAAGCTTGCCTGGACAAGATTACTCCCCTGTGGAGTCGTGTTATTCAATAATACCTTAGCAAGGTTCAGTTGAGACATTGCGAGAGAAAGATTGATTTTGTCTCTTTCCTTTTCTAATTTATTCCGTTGAACTTCCAACAATTGTCGTTCAGTTTCTAATGCACGAATCCGACGTTCCATTGTGCGTGTATATGAATCAGCAAAATCATTGTACGAAAATTCCTTAGATATTCGAATAGCCAAGGAGGAACATTCTTGCAGTTGCAGCTTGAGATGATCTCTTTCTTTTTGTAGTTTATTCCGTTGAACTTCATGTAATTGCCGTTCTGTTTCTAACTCACGGATCCTCTGTTCCATAGTCCGAGTGTAAGCATTTTCAAACTCTGAAAATTTAGAGAGGCTAGAAATAGCAACATTCAGACAAGCCTCAATGTCCTCAACTGTGATCAAGTGAGAATTCTCTTCAATAATATCATCAAATGATTTCCCTTTGGCTAGTAACTGGAGGATTCTGGCTACCAAGATACGAGTACCTCGAATATATGGCTGGCCACCAAAGAACTTCGGATCAGTAGTTATACGATCTCGTGACATTTTCATTCCCCTTCAAATCAATCACGAGTTTGTTACAACTTATTGATATTATAAAGACTTAGTTTGAGAAGGATCAACTTTCATTTCAATTTTTCCGAAAATGAACAAAAAGTGAACAGACATCAGACCGAATGCCCGCTACTTGAAGTACGTAACAAATAACACAAATTTTGAGTAGATATTCGTCCCCTACCATTGTTAGCTCCACAATCCTACTTACTATGTTCTTCTGAAAATAAACAAAAAGCGTACAGACACCAGACCGATGCTCGTGTACTTGAAGCTCCTGACTCCTTAAGCCAACTGACGATAGGAACATCTCAATTTCCACATGGAATGAACCTTCTCGAGAGAGATGACTGTAACTTACGAAGGTTCATGTTATAACGAGATAGAGACGATAGTTTCTTCTGAAATATGATCTTTTATTACCACTACGGGGCCTGCTTCGAGATAGATTGTTAAGATCGGGATTCCTTCCTGGGTTTCCACATTTAAGCGGTCTAGATTTTGAATTTTCAAGAACTCCGTCGCACTGAAAATTATTTCGGTTAGGGAAGGTGTCTCTTCATCTAGGAATTGATATCCCTCTGAATAGGGGGTGGATAAATAGTAGTTCTTGGATAGATACTCCTTCGGTACAGTCTTGAATACGTTCTCTAGACTGTACTTCAATAACCCTACTTGATCTTCAGTCCAGATCCGCGTACTTTTTTCGGTCGAAGCTTCAGGGCTCAATCTGTCTCTTATAGTAGACTGATTTTGAGTATCACTTATTTTAATTGGGAACTCCGACAAAGGGGTATCGCAATACGGACATTGATAGCGTCTTACATTGATTATTTCTTCCACACACTTCTCACAATAGAACTGGGCGCATCCAGGACATTGGACATGTCTTCTGAGGTCAGGATGACTCGTTTCACAGAGTCTGCAGTAGTATTTTCCCACGAAATTTACTTCCATTCTAATCAAGACTTGATATCAAGTATTTAAAGAAATCCCCTTGTTATTTACGTCTGGATGGAAACTAAATTGGATATTAATTGGGAGGTTTTCACGAGAATATGCTGGTATTTTTAGAGGATTAAAGACATTAGATTGATTTCTTATATCCCTTAAAAACGTAGTAATAAAACCAAGAAAATCTATCGAGATTATTGAAGAAGAAGATGCTTGGGAGTTTAGAACCTTTCCTCAGGAATATTCAGTGAGGGAAACATTCCACCACACAGTCCAAGCAATTTATGAAGATGCAGGCCGATGGTTTATGGACGAGGTCAGAAAATATGTATCAATAGGTATCCCCTCAGAAGATTTGACCAGTGCTATAAGTCGTATGATAAATGCTTTTGAAAAATTCAATGATAAGGAGCTTAGTAGTGAATTGACATTCCAATGGGGAGAAAAAACAACAATTGCAAAAGCAATTCAACAGAATCTATTCCACGCTGCGGGGCATTTCAGTCAGCTGCGGAATTGGACAGGAATATCCAAACGAAGGCAAGGGAAAGGGACACGGGAGGATATTGTTTGAAAATCAAATTTATTTCCAAAAAAAGCGTACAGACAGCAAACCGAATGCTCGTAAATTGAAGCTACTGACTCCTTAAGCCAACTGACGAAAGCGCTCCTGAATATTAACGTTGTTTCCTCACGAATGGGATCGCTGCAACAGTTATTGTAATAATAACCAAATAAAAGCTGAACCCAGGAATAGGTGACTTGCTAGGTGCTCTATACAATAACCACGTTGTAGCATTAGCAGAGTATCCTAAGGTGTCAACAATTTCAAAGGTCCAAGAAGTGTTTTCAGGAGTAGGTGTTATCGAAAAATTCCATTCTGTTCTTAACACGTCATTTGTTTCATATAGAGACCCATTACTATAGAGGTTGTAATGGTCAAAATGGTTATCGGTTCCCTGAAAAATGATCTCAAGAGGATCAAGAGAATTGACAATTTGTCCTGGAGGAGCGGAAATATCAGGGAATCCATCATCGATAAGCTCCGCTAAATCGTCAATTTGTCGGGTATGTTCATAGTAGAAATCATCAATTTTACTAGATTGGACAGCTCCCTTAACATAAAGACCACTCGTCTTCTCATATTCAAAACTGCTACTATATTCCGTGTACCCTTCAGGGATGCTATTACGTTCAAGAACCCAGGTTTCGTAACCTTGGCGTGTATTCTCTCCACTTACTGTAAAATTCTCATCGACAATATCACCAATTTCCCAGTTGGTGGCATTAACATCGAAAATATTGGTGAGACTACCTACATTCCCAAAACTAGATGCAGAGTCCCAGGTGTAACTATATACTTGAGTACTATCATAAAACGCGAGAAGTATTACATGAGTTGCCCCATACGGATTTTGGGCTAGCACGCGCTCGCCAGTGTGTTTGTTGACATTCCGAGTGAGACTAAACGATAACGTTGAAGAATTATCATCAGCAAGTACGTAATAGTCCTCATCCAGAAATTTTAAGCCATAATGGGTCGGACTGTAGATTACAGAAGCTCGCTTTTGATAAGCATCATTAATTAAAAAAGTGCAATCTTTCTCAAATTTCACAATAGAACTCGAAAGAGAAGTAACTACGATTTCTTCAGTGATACTGTAATCCATGACCCATTCAATACCATTGGGGTCACTAGCCGCCTCACTAAGCCAAAATGTATTTTCTTGAAATGCCATAGTCCCATCAGGGATGAGAAATAAAGCAGAACTGGCACCAATTGTTAATGGGCGGAAAGATAGAACGGAAAACATGAATAAACAACATAATACGATTTTTCTTACCCTCACACATCGTACCTCCTGCGAAAAATGAGTGGGATTGTCTAGAATATGAGAGCGTTCCTCATAAAAAGCTTTTGCTCGTCCTATTTTCGGATTGAAAAAGAGAAGATACAGGATTTCACATGTTTATTTCTCCTGTAAATAGAAAACAGCGGACAAACACCAGACCGCAGGCTCGTAAATTGAAGCTACTGACTCCTTAAGCCAACTGACGATAGGAACATCTCAATTTCCACAAAAGTAACTGTTGTCACTCCGAAACACCAAAACGGTTTCATTTTCTTGAAAATTAATTTAACCTCTCCTTTTTATCTCTCTTAAAGCGTTTGTAAATCAGTATCACCACAAAAATTTCACAAATAATGCCGAGGCAAAACATTGAGGTCGATATGAGAAAAGCCTCTTGGGGGAAAGAGATCGCCACAAACGGTGTGAATAAAAAGCCAGAAAGGTATTGTCCATTCCCGATGAAAAAATACCTGAAAATAGAGTGATTTCGAATTAAGGCCATCGATAATTCGTGTTTGTAATCGGAATAAAGAAGTGGATCAACTTCATCAAACATCTTCCGGAAATTCCCTTTAATTCTATTTATCAGAGATCCATTAACTTTTGAGATCTGTTTCACACTATCCTCCCTAAATGGATATGATTCCCATAATTGACCATGTTCATCAAAACAAATATTCCAAATGTCTACTGAAACTTCAAAGCTTCGAATTCGCTCATAATTTTCTACTGAATAGACAGTAACGTTAGATTTAGTACCAATCTCATCAGAATTGACATCATTAGTATTTAAATCCCACTGTTCTAACACCCATAAAGAATCATTCCAATAGGCCAAATCCTTACGCCAAAATAATCTTGTAGCAGAGTGAAAGTCTTCAAGGATAGGAAGAGAATAATTCGTAAGCTGAAAATCAGTCAAATCAAAACTGTAGATAAATTGTAAGTTTGATCGAGACGCATTACGCCATTCTAGGAACCAGAAATGAGTGCCATTGCCCGTAAATTCAGAAATGGAAATGGAAAGAAGATCAATGGGTGTTGGCCACATTGAGTAATTTACTAATTTTTGATAATCTCGATCAAAATCAAATCTGAATAAGTGATGAGAATAATTCCAATCTGACCAATAAATGCCATAATTATAATAGGATGAATTGACAAAGAATCCACTAGGATCCTCTAATTCAATCGTGATTGTGTCAGGGGAAGAATTGACAGGAGAACTAATGACTGTTGTCAGTTCTTTTTTTATCTCATACTGTGAGGGGCTGAATTCCTTCAGGACAAGTGTAAGTCCAACTTGGCTAGATATAAGGAGAATAATTCCAAACGAAGCCACTAAGAATAGTAGCTGTTTTGATTTCACCCAACTCACCATTCAACTTCTACAGAATTTACTAGTTTTTATAGCTATCACTTTTCATCAGAGTGACCTCATCCTCCAGAAATGAGTTGTAGGATACAGACATCAGATCATTCATACTCTCCCATTAAAGCTGCTGATTCTTTAAGCTACCTGACGAAAGAACCATCTCAATTTCCATAATTACTGGGAGAAATTAGCCCTGGTGCGATTAGTGGCCTTGCTATAGCGTGCGTTTTGATAGATCCTTTATCAAATGACGATCTTTTCGACCTAGCTTAAAGTATTTCCATATACCCCTGAAAAAGCAATCTAAACAATAGCAACACTCAGAAATATCACTATAGATATTATATTCATTTTCATTAAACACTTTTTTACACGTTTCACAGAAATCTTCGTCTTGTGGGCCTCGTAAAACAGTATGCCGATTACTGTAATCTTTGCCCATAAATTTCCGGAGGATTCTTACAATTCTAATTTCCTGTTGGGTAATATCAGCGTTTAAATATTCCAATGGAAGGGTTTCGTTAGTTCTGTTCATCTCCTCAATATAGTTTCCAAATTGTTTTAAATCAATTTTAATACTCTTTATCTTATCAGAAACATCAGACTTTGCAAATTGGGCGTCCCTCAAAGAATGGCCATAATGTTGAGGGAGACCGTTTATACTGTCATTTATGTGATTAATTCTAGTCTGTGCAAGTAATTTAAGATTTCTAAGCGTAGGATTAGGTTCAGGAAT